>JARFXO010000003.1:0-600000 GCA_029194665.1 Nitrospira sp.
GCGACACTCCGCCTTGCTGCGAATCCAGATGATTGCCCCGGGATTCGGGCGTATCCGACCCACGGCCACCCCTACCTTTTCGGTATGGTCATAAATTCTGAACCCTCTCATAAGTGCCACTCGCAAGAGCTGTGTAGGTATGTCGGTTGGTTCGATCCACCAAATGTGTTGTGCATGAAGAAAAGGGCTGCTGAAGCGCCATGAATAACCTTTTGACAATGGATGAAGCCGCGAAGTATTTAGGCATATCCAAATTGACCCTGTACGGATGGGTCTCCGCGAGGAAACTGGGGTACGTCAAAATCGGACGGCTGGTGAAATTTAAGAAAACTCAGCTGGATGCCTGGATCGATCAGCATACGATCACACCACGGAGAGACAGCCATGGGACTCACTAAGCGGCGCGATAGTTACTATGTAGAGTTTCCGGTGATCGAAAGTGTGGACGGAAAATCATTGGTCCTCGCGAGTGGTGTACGTGGTGCCCGTTGGAAACGCTGGAAGGTGGGGTGTCTCAATAAGACTGTTGCCAAGGAGATGGAAGCCACCATCAGGACACGACTCCTCCTCGGCCACGAGAAGACCGAACAAGCCAAGCCGATCCTCTTCAAAGAATGGGCGAAGGCTTACTTGGAGCTGGAAACCGTCCGAGGACTTCGTTCCTTCGTGGGACGAGCCTACAGTATCGACACTCACCTCATCCCGTTCTTCGGTCAGAAGATCCTGTCCGAGATCAAGCCTCAGGATGTAGAAGCCTTCCGCAATCAACGCACGAAACCCAACGGAATTAAGGCGAGTACACAGACAATCAACCATGATCACATTGCGTTGAAACACTGCCTGAACATGGCGATCAAGCGGGGACTGCTCCAGGCCAACCCCGCGTCCAGAGTCGAGATACCCAACCCCCAGAACGAACGGGATCGGGTGCTCACGGAAGAAGAATGGGGTCGGTTACATCAGGCCGCGAAGCCACACCTCCGCCCGGTTCTCCTGACGGCCTATCAACTCGGCCAACGGTTCGGGGAGATTGTGTCTCTGACGTGGGACCGTGTTGATCTCCGTCGGGGATTCATCAGCCTTCGAAGCCAAGACACCAAGACCAAAACCGGGAGGCGTATTCCCATGACCGCAGACGTTCGGTCAACCCTCCAACGCTTGGCCAAAATTCGCAGTCTGACCAACAACCACGTGTTCACCTACAAGGGCCGACCGCTTCAACGTATCAGCCGATCCTTCAGGACCGCGTTGAGAGATGCCGGAATAACTGACTTTAGATTCCATGATCTCCGTCATTGTGCATCGACAAACCTACGACGCGCCGGTGTGGATACAGCAACCGCGATGAAGATTGTTGGTCACAAGTCTGAGAAGATGTGGAAGCGATACAATTCAATCGAAGAGAAAGACTTGACGGATGCTGCTGTGAAGGTGCAAAAGTACCTTGACGTTAACACCCTAATAACACCAAGCGACATGGCCGTTGAGGGTCATTCTTCCAAGTAGTTGAAATATTTGCATGCGCCCGTAGCTCAGTCGGATAGAGCATCAGCCTTCTAAGCTGAGGGTCGCTGGTTCGATTCCAGCCGGGCGCACCAAACCGCACTTCGTGTGTACCGCCGGCTCACCAGGCGGAGCGTCTCTTCATTGTTGCTGGCGGATAAACACCTACAGTGTCGTCTGCTCTCTCCCCTTGCTCGACCCGGAGCCTATTCTTCTATTGTGGCGACGGGATAAATTCCTCCAGTGATCTGAGTTTCCGACTTCGCTCGTACCACGTGCTCCTTATCGTGCTAAGGCAATTTCCCGAACACTGCCTTGGCTGTTGCCATCAGAAGGTCATATTCCTTAGTAAATTCCATGCCTCGGTCTGGATCTTCCAGTAGACATTTTACGTTCGTGTCCCCTATAGTTTGATCACGACTTAATTTTCCTTGTGTCTTCGAAGGGTCTGATATTTGATGCGCCGAATCCTCCGACCGCGAGTCCTGGTAGGGACGTTGGTGGGACTGAGTGCTTTCTACTCGCTTGTTGGATTTGTTCTACTTCCCTATCTGATTAAATCCTACGTCGTTCCCAAGGTCTCGGATCAGATCAATCACCCTGTCGTTCTTCGCGAGGCCGCCTTCAATCCTTTTGCGCTCTCCATTCGACTGACCGGTCTGGAAGTGCGGGAGCAGAACCAAACGGCGATGCTGGGTTTTGAGGAACTGTTTGTGAATCTGCGCGCGACCACGCTGTTCTTTCAAAAAGTCGCGTTCGACGAAATCCGTCTTGTCATGCCGTTCCTGGCGCCCAGGGTGAGCCCTGAGGGGAAGATGAATCTGATGTCGTTGGTTCCACCGCAGGATGAAACTACACAACCACCGGCTCCACCATCGGGGGAACCAAAAAGAATAATGCCGGTGGAGATCGAGCTGCTGGAGATCACTCAAGGCATCCTGGATTACCGCGATGATTCCAAACCAAGGCCGGTCCTGATCGATATTGTCCCCTTTCAGATCGTACTGCGTGACTTCAGTACCGTTCCAAGCCAAGGTAGCGAGAATGCCTATGCCTTCAAGGCCGAAATTGGAAAGGACGGAAAAGTGGCCTGGGAGGGGACCTTCTCGCTGGAGCCGGTAGAGTCCGACGGCAAGTTGAGTTTATCTGGAATCAGGCTGCGGACGTTGTATCAAGCTGTACGCGATCAGTTTCAGTTCGATGTTCCGCAGGGCGTACTGGGCTTATCCGCCTCGTATCACTTTGACCTCCGCGGTCAGGCTCCTCAGGCAACGGTTAAGGATGGAACGGTGTCGATTCAGAATCTCGCTATCGTGGAACGGGATGGGATTGATCCGGTTGTCAGCGTGCCGGCATTTGATGTGGAGGGGATTCAGCTGGATTTGCAAAAGCAGACCCTCGATATCGCTAAGGTGCATTCAGCCGATGCGCGGTTCGAGGCCTGGATGGATCCAGGCGGGATCGTCAATTTCCAACCGCTGTTCACGCCTGTCGGTGAAGAAGGTGGCACAGCGGAAAAGGCCGTAGCCGCAAAGAGCGAGCGAGCCAAGCCCGGCAAGCCTTGGTCGATCACGGTGGCTGAGGTCGCGTTGCGAAACTATGGAGCCGTCTTTGAAGACCGAACCCTTGCACGTCCTGGACATGTGGACGTCGATGCGATGAATGTCACCGTAAAGGGTATTCAGATCCCGTTCAAAAAGTCGTTCCCCATCGACCTGTCGTTGAAGCTGAATGAGACCGGCTCCATCGCTGTGAAGGGGAAGGTCGGACTTGCACCTCCGGCTGCGGATACAGAGCTGAATCTGAAACATATCGAAATCCGCCCCTTCCAACCCTATCTGGATCGGTTCCTGAATGCCGATGTGCAGAAGGGGGCGGTCGATCTCGCCGGATCGATGCATTTCTCCAAGGAACATGCGAACGAACCGTTGATGCGATTTCAAGGAAATCTGGGGGTGAATCAACTGGCGATCGCGGATCGTACAGACCTCGACAATGTTCTCACCTGGAAGGCGTTGAGCCTGAACCGCATCGCGCTGGATGTGGAGCCGACGGCGGTGAAGCTTGGAGAAATTGTCTGGCAAGAGCCGTCCCTCCACATGGTGGTGGATTCCGAAGGCCGACTTAATCTCTCGCGTCTCGTTGTCACACCTCCGCCTGGCGATCAGGCGGCGGGTCAAAAAGAATCTGAGGGGGAGAAAACGCAAGCTAAGACAGGCGATCCTGCGCCGGTTACCATCGACCAGGTCAAGGTAGGCAAATTGGCCGCAACGTTTCAGGATATGTCTGTGGAACCACAGGTGAGAACCAGCCTCACGGAGTTCGGCGGAACCATCAAAGGACTGTCGTCGAAGCACCTGCAGAAAGCCGACGTCAACCTGAGAGGCAAAGTTGGAAGAGCGGCTCCCTTAAAGATAGTCGGAAAGATCAACCCACTGAGCGAAGATGCCTTCACCGATCTCAAAGTGTCCCTTGACGGGGTGGATTTAACGCAGGCCGGGCCGTACATCGGTAAGTATGTGGGCTATGGATTGTCGAAGGGAAAATTGTCGCTCGATTTGAAGTACAAGGTATCGCAAAAAGTGTTGGAAGCGGAAAATCTTGTGCAGGTCGATCAACTGACGTTCGGTGAGACGACGAATAGCACGGACGCCACGTCGCTACCAGTTCCGTTGATTGTGGCGCTCCTCAAAGATCGGAAGGGCCTCATCGAAATCGATATGCCGATTCGCGGCGATCTCAACGATCCGGATTTCAAATATGGGAAAGCGGTCATTTCGACGTTGCTCAATCTGCTTGGCAAGGTCGTCGCTTCGCCGCTTGCGTTAATGGGTAAGCTCGTGCCCGGCGGTAGCGAGGAAGATCTTCAAGTGATCGAATTCCCACCGGGAAACGCCTCGCTGGCGGACAGTGAACTGACAAAGCTCGACGCACTCGCGAAGGCGTTGGATGAGCGACCGGGGCTCCGGCTCGATATCAAGGGAACGACCGATTCGACTCTGGATGTGGCCGTGCTTCAAACGATGAAACTTCAAGATCAGCTTTTTGTAATGAACGGCGGGAAGAAGCCCGATCAAGAAGCGCTGTCGCCGAAAGAGGAGCAACGGCTTGTGGAGAAACTGTTTGCGAAACTCCCCATGCCTGATCCATCAGCCACATCCGCGCAGCCGACGGTGGCGGAAATGAAGCAACAACTCGCGTCGGCCATTCAAATTTCCCCGAGTGAATTGGAGACGCTGGCCCACCAACGCGCTGAGGCGATCCGTCACCATATTCTGGAAGGGGGAAAGCTCACAGAGGAACGAGTCGCTGTTCTCGATCCGGGCGTTGCTGAGTCCGGTCATGAGAAGGTGCGGACTCAGTTGTCGCTCTCTGCCGGGTCGCAGGATCGACCAGCGTCAATCTCTGATGAGATGCCCTGAGGGTCTATCGTGGTTCCAAACCCGGTTACTTCGCGCTGTACCGCATCCGCGTCCCGTGGAGAAGAGACAGCTCAATCTCAGAGGCGTTCAGTTCCTTGGGGAAGAGAGCGCCGGAAATTTTGCAGGCATTGATACTGGCTCCATCCAAGTTGGCCTTGCTCAAGTCGAGGCCTCGGAGATCGGACTGCCGAAAATAGCAGTCGCTGAAATCCAGCCCGTCGGCATCCAAGCCGCGAAGGTCAAGACCGCGCAGATCGCTTCCCCGAAGATCACATTGTTCTCCGGAGGCTTTCTTGGCGTTGAACTCCTTGACGCAGCCTTCACGCAGCATGAGGTACATCGGCTCCTTTGAGATATGCAGTTTTGTATGCGATCTGTCCGCGCCGGCCATGTTCGGCTCCGTTGAAATGGGTTGCTGAACCTCCTATCGGCAGAAGAGGCGAGAAGCTTGAGTTAAGCAGGAATGGAAATCCTAATCTCAGTTGTCAACTTGGAAAGGCGAGGAACTTCAAATACGGATCGCTTATGGGATGGCTAAAAAGACCGCCGGTTCTCACCGGTCGCGTGGTCCAGTGCCCGCCGCGGCAACGGAGCGGCTGCCGCTTCCGCTTCGAGGTCGCGGAGGAGTCGCTGAAATTCCTTGTCATCTCTGAGGAGCTTGGACGCCGCCGACAGGAGATGATCGAGCTGGTCATCGGTCAATGCGAGGTTGGTGGGAATGCTCATGAGCCGGGCATGCTCCTCAACATCCTCCAATTCCATCAGGCTGACATTGATGAAATAGATGTCGGCATCATGCGCGAACACGCTCGAAGCGGTTGGCGGGCGGCGGTGTAATTGCGCCCGCCATTGCGTCACGGCCTGGCTCATGAGTTCGAATGTGTCGGTGGAATAGCGATTGATCGGAATATCGACCAGAGCGCTGCCCACCCGCCAGAGATCCGGAATTTCGTTCAACGTATACTGGTTCACATTCGGGGCAGTCTCGGCGCTGACCATCAGATAGACGAGCTTTTTGATGTGCTTGACGCCGAGCAGTTGGAAGTAGGACTCAAGGTCTCCGACCAGTGCCGTCGTTTCCAGCACACTACGCATGCCGACATTGTCGGACAGTCCGCCATCCAATAGATGGACATAGGGACGCTTATCTGCATCCAGGTACGACCTGAGTTCGGTTGCCCGCCGGCGGCCCCACGTGGTCTTTCGCACTTCCGTAAAGCGGGCCGGGGGCTCAAAACCGCATTGCCCGGCGTAGTTCTTCATCGAGATCGGGCTGAGGATCATGGGTAGGGCGCTCGAGGACGCCGTCGCCACGGAAAGCGGTAGTTGGTTCAGGTCGGAGCAGATCAGATCGAACTGTCGCTGGTTGAACTCAAACCGCGAGAGCGTGGCCATGTCGGACGCATGGAGAAAGACGATCGGCCGCTGATGGCGTGAAACCAGGTCACCGAAGGTGTGGCCGTCGAAGAGGGCCTCATCCAACAGTTCAGAAAAGATGTGTGCGCGACCGAAGTAGGGCGACCACAGGCGAAGCCAGTTATGGGGCGAGCGAAAAATCCTCGCACGCAGCTCGTGCTCCCAGTTCTTTCGGAGAAAGCGGGATTCGAAGTCGTGGAAAATACGATCGCCATAGAGCGCATAATAGGCTGCCGTGAAGCTCCCGCCCGAGAGAGCCGTAATGACGTTCAGTTCATCGACCAGTCGTTCGGTTCTGCCTTCCCATCGGATCGGTGTCCGAGCCAATTCCCGAAGCACGCCATAGGAGAGTGCCGAGGCCCTTGTGCCACCACCGGAAAACGAGGCGATGATAAACAAGCTGTCCGAGCTGCCGGTCTTGGAGGGAGGCAGGTTGGTCGAACGATAGCCGTAGTTGACATCCCATCGGGCAAGCGGCGCATTCATGGTTGGACGCACATACTCACAGCCGAGCGTCACGCTCAACAGGCTACACAGGAGCCACAGCCCGGCACGATAACTGGGTTGAGTTGCCATATGAGGTACCTACCGTACGATCCCCCGAGCTTTTTCGAATGCTACATGAGGCTCACTCAGTGCGCGGGAGGGTATTTGTACGCAATTCCTCTGTAGGTCACATTGGTCCACTGTATCTCGCCGCTGCCTTGGCCAAAGGCACCCGTCTGTCCCGCACGATTGGTGAGCATTTGGAGAGTATTGGCTCCCATCTTATGGGTTTCCTTGTTATGTCCTCCGGATGTGACGAAAGTCTGCTCCCGGCGTGAGCCTTATCTTATGAGCCGGGTGGCTTTGTCAATAGTGTTTCTGCGGAGCTTTGTGGCGTCCTCCTGACTGCGGGACAGTTGGAGTCGGATCTGGCCGAGGCCGACGACGCAGGTCAGGTTCATCCGGGCAGGTCGACAACCCCGCGCTGACGATCAGATTCACCCGCCTACGAGGGAGCCACGGCTGAAAGCCCTAGGGCTTCACAGGCGACCTCTTGAACTTGTTCATTTGGACGCAGTATTGTAGGCAGACAGTAGAATTTTGTCGTAGGTGATCGCGAGACAAGGAGGTATCCCATGGCTATACGATTGGGCGACGATGCCCCGAACTTTACTGCAGAAACGACCGAAGGGACGGTCAATTTTCACGAGTGGCTGGGTAACAGTTGGGGCGTTCTCTTTTCACATCCCAAGGACTATACCCCGGTTTGTACGACTGAGCTGGGGACGATGGCTAAGATTTCGCCCGAGTTCAAGAAGCGGGGGGTGAAGGTCATGGCGGTCAGCGTTGATCCCATGGATTCGCACAAGGGTTGGATCAACGACATCAACGAAACTCAAAGAACGACGGTGAATTATCCCATCATCGCCGATCCGGACAAGAAGGTCGCCACGCTGTACGATATGATCCATCCCAACGCCATCGACAATATGACGGTGCGCTCGGTCTTTATTATCGGTCCTGACAAGAAGGTCAAGCTCACCTTGACGTATCCCGCCTCCTGCGGCCGGAACTTCGATGAGCTGGTGAGGGTGATCGATTCACTCCAACTGACATCGAAGTACAAGGTCGCTACCCCGGTGAATTGGAAGGACGGCGAAGATTGCATCATCACTCCGGCGGTGAGTGATGCCGAAGCGAAGGATCTCTTCCCCAAGGGATTCAAGACCGTGAAGCCCTATTTGCGCTATACTCCGCAGCCGAATCGGTAAACGTCGAATTGTTTCCAGCTGGACCGGCAGAAGGTGCTGAAGCGCCTTCTGCCCCGTTCGCCTACCAGAACATACCCTCTCCCGATCTCGCTGGTTGACCTGCTAGCGATATTGTTCACTCAAACGTATCGGGCAGGAAAAGATCATCGCTGGCTTTCGATGACATCCCCCTCCTCGCCACACGGATACAGTAGAGTCTGCGTTTGGCTGTCGGTGGGTGGGTAGAAGTACCGGAGCGTTATACAAGCACGAGGCCCGCGTCGCGGACCTTTTTCCACGAAGGGCTGCGCAGGAAGATGTTGAAGTCCGACAGCATCCCAGGAAACGAGTTACCGGCCTCCCGCATATGGGGATAGGTCTGAAATGCCTGTTGCGGGGTGGCATCTCTGATCACTCGCTCCAACCACCGGGCTTCTGGTTCCCGCAGAGAGATGCTGTGATCCTGTCTGGAACCGGTGATAGTGACGGTTGCCTTCTTTCCGATCTGCTTACAAGCCACCGCTCCACCCACCCAGACCACACGCCGTTCTAAGTCTGAATGATCATCGATCGGCCGCTTGGTGAGCACTCGTCTCAGCCATGTGTGAGGTACATGAGGGCGCGGGACCTCGTCATCGAACCACTGACGAACATCGAGATCGAGTCCC
Organism: Nitrospira sp.; assembly: GCA_029194665.1. Classification (NCBI taxonomy): domain Bacteria; kingdom Pseudomonadati; phylum Nitrospirota; class Nitrospiria; order Nitrospirales; family Nitrospiraceae; genus Nitrospira; species Nitrospira sp. The sequence continues at coordinate 8,746 of JARFXO010000003.1, forward strand.
CGTCGTTCAAGGTAATTCAGGAGCGATCGTCGCAGCCCTTCACCGAGCCAGGTCGGCGCTTCCCCTTTATCATCGTGATGCAAGAGGTCATTCTCCGCGAAGCCTCGAAATTCCGGCCCGAGAACCCGTACACTATGAGCAGTGGGATCCAGCCCCACCGGGCTGTGAGCGGTGACGGTAAAACGATGCCAAAAGGCCGATTGAAGGAGATCTGCCGAGACAAGCTGACGGACTCGTTCAAGTGAGTCGATGGTTTCCTGAATCGTTTCCGATGGACAACCATACATGAGGTAGGCATGGATCAGGATGCCGGCTTCTTTGAACCCGGCGGCGACCAGCGCGGTCTGATCGACGGTAATGCCTTTCTTCATACTATCCAGGAGCCGGTCTGAGGCTGCCTCAAGACCCGCCGTCACCGCGATACAACCGGAGGCGGAGAGAAGGCGGCAAAGGTCCCGCGAAAAAGCAGTCTCAAAACGGATGTTCCCCCACCAGGTGATATCGATCCGTCGCTCCAAGAGGGCAAGGGCCAGTGACTTCAATGCTGATGGTGGTGCTGCCTCATCAACGAAGTGAAACCCTCTCCGGCCCGTCTCTGCGACGAGTTGTTCGATTTGCTGGATGAGCCGCTCGGTCGGAGTCATCTCGTAGCGACCAATATAGGTGAGCCCTATATCGCAGAACGTACATTGTTTCCAATAGCAGCCGTGTGCCACGGTCAGTTTATTCCAATGCCCCTCAGACCAGAGGCGATGCATTGGATTGGTACTGTCGAGAATGGTCAGGTAACGATCCAGTGACAGCCCGCGGTAGGTTGGACAACCGATGTCGTTCATCGTGAAGTCACGTGACAAGGGGTCATCGGCATAGACGACGCGATCGCGATGGCGATACATCGTGCGGCACAAAGATCTGCGGGGGCGCGAGCCGGAAATATGTTCAATTAAGGAGAGGAGGGGCCGTTCACCGTCGTCGAACGTCATGAAGTCGACATAATCAAACACACGAGGGTCGGTAACCCGGCGCAATTCCGTGTTCACATAGCCGCCGCCGATGGCCACAGGCAGATCAGAACGATACTTTTTGATCGCCTTAGCAATGAGGAACGCTCCATAGAGATTACCTGGAAACGGTATGGAGAGACCAACCAGCGATGGGTTGACGCGGTTGACGTGTTCCCAGAATGCATCCAGGAGCCATTCATCAGTCAGACTCGGTGGCTCATCCAAGGCGGTCACGATTTGGTCAAACGATGAGGCGCTGCGCCCGATATGTTCTGCGTATCGGCTCAAGGCGAAGTGCGGTGTAATGGTGGCTTGCACCAAATCGGCGAGATCTTCGAGGAAGAATGTCGCCCATTGTTTGGCTCTATCAGGCACTGATACAGAACGTGCGAATTTCCGGCGCCCCCGGAATCGCGGGCCCTGGGGCAACACTCCTGGTCGAATCAAGCGAGCGGCGATTTCAGGAGTTTTGCTCTGTAAGAAGGCGATGACCGGTCCGATCATTTTCACGTAGGTCTGTTCGTTCCTCATCATGCCGAGGGCTTCCTTGGGGAGGGAACCCTCCCGGCCGCGAAGTTGTCGAAAGACAGTTCGGATCCCCTCGGGGCTGAATAGGCGCAACGCCATCTCGATGCCCAAGTCGGCTTGCGCTGCCTCAATTCCACGAGACTGAAGAAACCCAGTTAGATAGGCGGTGGATGGGTAGGGGGTATTCAGTTGAGTCAAGGGAGGAATCACCAACAAAATACGGGGGCAAGCCATGGTTTCGGCATAACATACGGATCGACGGGAATGCTACGTCTCAGAAAGGTGAAAAGCCGACCGATCTGCAGAGGCGGTACACGACAATTGACATCGGCCAATTCCAAATGTAGCCGGCGTTTTCGGGGATGCGACTGGGTGGCGTGTGAGGAATGGCCGTAGTTAGCTATTTCTTTGTATCCAGGATGCTGCCGAGTAAGGTATCTCCTGTTTGCAAGGTCTGGAGATTCGCTTGAAAGCTGCGTTGAGCCACGATTTTCTGCACCACTTCCTCGCCCAGATCCACATTCGAGAGCTCAACCATGGTTTGATTGCCGCCTGTGTCACGAAGAACGCTTGGACCGGATGAGTCGTCTTTCTCAACAACAGGGAGGACCCCACCGCTTGGGATTTCGACGAACTCTGTTCTGGATTTTTTGAAGCCGTCGGTATTGACGTTGGCAACATTGTGGGCCACGACCTCAATCTGCTTGCCGAAGGCAGTCAGGGCCGAGAGAGCTGTATGGATGGCGGAAATCATGCGGCACCTCCATTCTGGTGAGGCTGGAATGTAGCGGAAAGCACCAGGGGAGCGGGAGGGAAACCTCGATCGGTCAGGTCATCGGTTGTGTGGCAGCTAGGCTGACCCTGGAACATGTTCCGTCCCTGTTAAGGTCCCTTGGCTTTGCGTCCCACCCTCTCGGGTGGTTTGCCTTTTTCACCCTGTCGAAAACTGTATCGGCCGTTTGACCTATGACTTGAGCATCTGATGTGGTTCAAGTGTAGGAGAGATCGATCTGCGGCAACTGCGGACGACCGCCACGAACCGGCAGAATCGAGCCTTTACGGTACAGTGGATGGTTCGCATATGACCACGAGTGGTGGCCGCGTTTGGTCGCCTGCGGCATGACCTTGCCAAGTTCAGCAATTCAGAAAACACACCTAGGTACCGATAAGGTAGGGCTGATGGACCGAGTGCATTGTGTCGGTGGAGCAATAGTGATGCAGGTCAACGGATGACGGTTCCTGCCGCACCCATTCCCGAGTATCCTTCCAGTGGTTCGCTGGCTTGGCTGTCGACCCGAGAGGATGTCTCCCTCATTCTCGAGACTTCGACAGAAGCGATCTTTATTACGGACCAAGAAGGTCGAATCCTATTTCTCAATCCTGTCGCCAAACAACTTGTCGGCAGAATGCGAGACGTGATCGGACTGGGGTTTCACGACCTTATTGGATGCCTGACGCCAGGCGAGAGTGAGGTAGCTCAGTGCCCGTTCACTCGGATGGTGAATACCGGCGAGCATGTCGTGATCCCTTCCCAGTTTTGGAATCGAGAGGATGGGAGCCGGTTCGAGTTGTCACTGTCGTTCTGGCCGAGAATGCAGCAAAGCGTACACGTGGGTGGCCTGGTGGTTGTACGCGACGTGACCGACGCGATGGAGATTCAGCGGGATGTCGATCGCGCTGCACGGTTGGCCGAGGATGCGCCGAATCCTATCGTGGAATTTGACTCGATGGGTGTCATGCTCTATGCCAACACCGGTATGCTGAACTTGATGGGAGAATGTGGACTTCTTGAAGCCGGTATCGAAGTGATGTTCCCGCCAACTCTATCAACAATGCTGCAGGAGTGCCTCGTGAACAATTCCGCGCTGTTGCGGGTGGAACATGCCGTGGCGGATCGAGTTATTGCCTGGTCGTTTTTCCCTTTGAAAGAGCTAGCGTTGGTCCGTGCGTATGGACTTGATATCACCTCGGATGTGGTCTTGCGCCGTGCGAAAGAGGCAGCCGAAGAGTCAGCCCGAGCGAAGGGAATCTTTCTCGCCACGATGAGCCATGAGCTTCGGACCCCGATGAACGGGGTGCTGGGATGCACGCAACTCCTCAAGGACTCCTCGCTCACCGATCAGCAGCGGGAGCTGATCGAGACGATGCATCGCTCCGGAGAGGCATTGTTGGCGCTGGTGAACGACATTCTCGACTTTTCAAAGATCGAAGCCGGCAAGATGACTCTGGAGGTGGCCGATGTCAATCTGCGCGCGCTGATCCGCGACGTCACGACATTGGCGGAGGGGTTGGCTGCCCAAAAAGGTCTTACTATTTCGGTGAAGATTGATGCCGATGTTCCGGAAGAGCTTCGAGGCGATCCGATCCGGCTGAGACAGATCCTCTTCAATCTCGTCGGGAATGCGATCAAGTTCACAAAGCATGGAGGGGTCACCATTGCGGTGTCGCTGAGGACGAAACGGCAGGAGAGCTCGGGGACCGTGTTTCTGCAGTGGAGCGTACAAGATACGGGCATCGGGTTGACCCCAGAGCAACAAGCCCAGCTGTTTAAGGCCTATGTACAAGCTGATCTATCGACCGCGAGACGATTTGGGGGAACAGGCCTTGGTCTCATGATCTGTCGTCAACTCGTCGAGTTGATGGGAGGGACCATCACTGTCGACAGCTGGTTCGGTCATGGCAGTACGTTCGTCTATACCACCAACCTCCTTCCGGCCATTCATCGAGATCCCGCAGTATCTTCCCTGGGCGCGGGTCAACGCGGTGCGGGCGAACCGCTGGAGCCGCTGCGTGTCCTGGTCGCGGACGATAATGAAATCAATCAAGTTGTCGCCTGTAAGTTTCTACAAAAGCTTGGCTGTCAGGTCGAAGTTGCCCGTACAGGCTGCGAAGCGGTGGAGGCCATCACCCGAACGGCCTATGACGTCGTATTGATGGACTGTGAGATGCCCGAGATGGATGGTTATGAAGCCGCCAGGGAAGTTCGTCGTCGCGAGGAAGGGACGTTGAACCACCTGCCTATCATGGCCCTTACCGGTCATGCATCCGACGAGGATGCCCAGAAGTGTCGTCAGGCCGGGATGGATAAAGTTATGACCAAGCCGTTGACATTGTCGGCGCTCCGCGCAAATCTCCAGGAGTTGTTACGGCACGCCGATTGTTGATTCCAGAGAGCACCCCAATACCCCGCCTGTTCGATAGCGGTGGACTCTGCCGAGCTACTTCGGTACAGTGGGCGCATGAATACCGGTTCCGCTTCCGATCGATTTCTTCTCTATGGCGACTTCAACTGTCCCTTCTGTTACGCGCTGCACGAACGGCTGCACGACTTGAGTTTGATCGACCGGTGTGAGTGGCGTGGAGTACAACACGCACCGCAGTTGCCTCGCCCTATGAAGCCCTGGAGCGGCTCCTTGGGGGCCGAGTTGCGGCACGAGGTCGCGATGGTGCAGCGGTTGGCACCGGGATTGCCGATCGCGTTGCCGCCTGGGAAACCGAATACTCTGCCGGCGATCGAACAGGCGGTTGGGCTCCTACGAGAGGATCTACGGAAGGGGATGGACTTTGTTCGGCAAACCTACCGTGCTTTCTGGTGCGATGGGCGAGACATTTCTGATCCGCTGATTTTGAAGCAGTTGGCGGGAGAAGATTTTGCTGAAGACAGTGATGGGCAGAACCAAGTCATCGCACAGAAGTGGGAAACTGCTTGGCATGCGACAGGTCAAAATGGAGTTCCCCTCCTCGTGTCTCCAGACGGCGATCTGCTCGTCGGTTGTGTATCCGAGGAGCAGGTTCGACAGTTCTTTCTGTAACCGATTTACGTCAGGAGCCGAGAAGGATTTCTGTCAAGGAACGTCAATTCAGCAACGGCTGATTTATCCAGGTCACCTTTACCCAATTCAATCAATCGGCGATATTGATTCAACGTTGCCTGTGCGAGTGGTAGGGAGAGGCCGACCAGTTTGGCCAAGTCGAGCGCGATGGCCGAGTCTTTCGCGGCATGGGCTGCCGAAAAGTAACAGTCGTGGGTACGTAGCTGCATATCCTCTCCGTCTGTTTCCAATACCCTCGAAGCCGCTCCGGTCTGGCTGAATACCTCACGCAGAAGAGTCAGGTCGATCCCCAGCGCTGCCCCCAGTCCTAACCCTTCGGCCAACGCGGCGGTGTTGCTGTTCATCACCATGTTGACGAGCGCCTTGACTTTTGCCGCCTCTCCGGCCGGGCCGACATATCGGACCTTCGCGCCGAGGGTCTCCAGCAGGGGGAGAGCCCGATAGAACACGTCCTGCTTGCCTCCGCACATCAGATGCAGGGTGCCCTCGCGCGCTTGGGTTATGCTGCTCGCCATGCATGCTTCAAGAGTCGCACCACCACGCCGTTCGACCGCCTGTTCAAGGTCGATGTGGAGAGCCGGGGTGAGAGTCGCACAGTTGATGAATAGCCGGTTTGTCGCATGAGCCATTAGCCCGGTCGGGTCCTGCTCTGCGTAAATCTCACGCATCGCATCGTCATCCGATACGACGGTAATGACGATATCCGATATCTCAGCAACACGTGCCGGTGATCTGGCCGCTTCCGAACTCAGCTCTTGTGACAAGGATTCCGACACGTCGGTATGGCGGTCCTGAACAGCCGCGATGAGGTATCCTCCTTCTTTCAATCGGCGGGCCATATTGGCGCCCATTCGACCGACTCCGACGAAGCCGATGCGAGCTTGTGTGTCTGCCATGAGAGAGCATCCTTTCCTGATCCATGCGACCAACGATGGGGCTAAAGCTGATGGTCCTCTGTCGGTTCAGGAAGCACTTTGGTCCATCGAAGGTTGGTCTTCCCATCGCTCGTGGTAAATCCGTGGTCATGGAAGGCGATGATGCTGACGCGTTGTTGCTGCTTTTGGACAGGTCGGAGCTGGGGAATGCCCTCTTTGGTTTGCACGGTCCCGCGGAACGTATCGACAATCAGCAGGTCGGTCGCGGCGGAAGGCTTGATGGCCCACACGAAGGTGGCGGAACCTCCGGCATAAGTGCCTGATCCCTCCCATTGGCCAACGAGGTCAGGATCGACCGTCTTGAGTTGGAAGACCGGCACGCTGGTGGCTTCGCGTCTGAGTTTCCATAGCTCGGCTGGGATGAGCGTTGGGTTTTGATCGATTGAGAGTCTCTTCCAGGTCGCTTGAACACTGCCGGTGCTGGCGAACGAATTCGGGATCGTCTTGCGGTACGTCCCTTTCCATCCAAGGCCCTTAAACGTGTTCGCCCGCTCGAGTGACCACAGGCCTGCTTCAGCGTTCAAGATGCCGTCAAACTGCATCATCGATGAGAGCGACCACTTCAGATTGGGCTGAATGATGAGGAGCATGTCATGCTGTGTCGTACCCCGTGTGACATGCGCGTGCCAGGTTCCTACTAGGTTTGTCGGGTCAAACGATGCAGTTCTTTTGGGCCCGGCCTGGCTATCAGAAGGGGTGGAGAGTGTATGCGCCAGCGTCACCGGGGCCGGCGAAGCGACGGGCTCAGTGTGGGCTCCGCGGCTGGGTATGTGGGTTGAGTTGGAGACTGAGGCTGCGGTTGTGGCTGAGGGAGGGAGAGTCGCTGTTGAGGATGCTCCGTACCGGGCTGCAACCGTCCTTCCCAACTGAGTGACAGACTCACCGAGCTGTTTCTGTCGGGTTGAAGCAACAATCACGGTCACGAATGCGTCTTTGTGCATGAAGGTCAGTCTAGACAAAGTCGGAGAGGAGTCAATTCTCACCGCTCCGTCGCCCAGGCCGGGAATGAGCTGGCTGTCACGGCGCAGACGCTCTTTATTGAACCATGTCCGCCGTTCCTTCCCGGGTGATTCATCAAGCTGGACCGTGACGGAATTTCCCTCATTACGCTTGGCTTTGAAGATACAGGTTGTCGGATCGGTCAGCGTCCCGTCCTGAACCGGCTCCCCGAGCGCCCCTTCCGCGTCTACAGCGGTCACTAAGGAACAAGGGGATGATTTTGACCCGAACAGACTGGATGACTCGCTGCATGAAAGAAGCAAGGGAGCCAGTCCGAGAAATGTGTAGGGTAGTACTCGTGAGAACATCGCAACGTTGCCTCAATGGTCCTGGGACCGCGATTGTACCGTGAATAAGTTGAGGAGTGCCAGATGTGCTCGACCGCAGCAGTCTACGTGTGTTGGAACGCCGGAGTCCTTTGGTCGTGAGGGGAGAGTAACGACCCGCAACAATCAGCCGGCCACAAATCTCAAGGCCACGCCATTGATGCAGTAACGGAGACCGGTGGGCCTCGGCCCATCCTTAAACACGTGGCCTTGGTGGCCCTCACATCGCGCACAATGGACTTCTGTTCTGGGCATGAAGAGTTTGAAATCGGTTCGGGTCTCGATCACGCGTGGATCGATCGGTTGCCAGAAGCTTGGCCAACCGGTACGGCTGTCGAACTTGTGCTCGGATGAAAAGAGCGGCAGGTCGCAACCGGCGCAATAATAGACCCCTGCTTGATGATTCTCATGCAGTGGGTTGACGAACGCTCTCTCCGTATCTTCGTGCCGCAAGACACGATAGGCGGCAGCCGGGAGCTGTTTTTTCCATTCGTCATCCGTTTTCGTGACCTTAACGATGGAATCGATCTGAATAGTAGGCGGCATGGGAATTCTCCTTCCTCGGTAGTGTGATGCCTCTCAGTCGGAAGGCCCGGCGAAGTCTTACAGGGCTCCTCAAGAGGCACGGTCGCCCTTTGATAATAAAATGGTACGGTTCAGGAACCCAGAATGCAAGGGCTCAAGATGAGGCCTCATGCGCATGAGTTCTGCGAAGTAGCCTCCGCATGTCTCTAAACGATGGATGGGGCTCTGTCAGTTCCGGGTGAGCAAGGTCGATCTGAATATCATAGAGCGAAGTGTTGACGTTCTTGACCTGGACGACCGGGTACCAACATTCATACCGTTGTTCCCAGCGGTCGCGATAGGCTAATCGAAGATAGCCTCGGCTCAACAATTTCGCGCGGATCGGCTGATCTTGGCTCAGGACGATAGGAACCAAGCGGCGTTGATCTCGATGGCCTTTGGGATGAATGAGTTGGATCGAAAACCGCCCCTCCCATCCTGCCAATTGGACGATGCAATCATGGGCTGCTCCATGGCCCATGTTTTCCACCTCAGGTGTCAATGTGACCATCTCTCCTGCGTTCATCGCCGACATGTTGGTGATGCGAAGAGCCGGTTGATAGGCTTGAAACTCGCGTCTGATCTTGCCGGCGAATCTATGCCACGCGAAAGCGCCCACGCCACCAATGACGAGTACAACAAGCAAGGCGATCAGCACTAACCAATCCATGGCGAAGGTGCCCTAATGGGAACAGGTGCCGCTCGATCGGAGACGGAGAAACCCTACGTGGAGGAGAGGCGAGAGTCAACTGACAGCCTGCGCACATGAAGCCGTCACTGACCGACCTCTGCAGGTACATCCATTCCTTCTGTCTATCACGCTTTAACCCAGGGGGGTACTACATGAACAGCGTTATAAGATAGGCTTGAGTGATGGCAACATCCAGAAATGCTTAGGCGGCTTTGCGGCTGTCGGTTAGAGCAAAAAGTTTGTCGGTTACTGCTATATTCGCTTTGATCTTCCGGGCGAGGGCCGTGCCTTTTGCACTGAGCTGCAGCTTGACGATCTGCCTATTCGAGTTGACCCGTGGCTTGCGTATCCATCCCTGTCTCTGAATAAGCTGGACGGCCTTGACCGTTGAGAGATTCTGAAGACAGAGCGCCGCGGCGATCTCCATCACCTCGCATTGAGGATGCCGGTCAAGATAGAGCAACATACTTGCTTGGAGAGGAGAGACGCCAAGCGGATGCAAGCGATGACGGAAAAGACCCTGAAGCCGGAGCACAGTTTCGAGAGAGGAGGGCTTGCCGTTGTCACGTTGAGATGAATTCACAGAAGAAGTATAGCTGAAGATCGTAGAACCGGAAAGTGGTGGTGGCTCGCATCGAATGCATGAACAGCCGTGAGCGGGCCTCTGTCCCTCTGCAGAAAGCTACGAAAGATTTTTCTCTTCGACGGTGATGTCTCCCAACTTCGAAATCTGAATGCGCTTACCGGGATTCTTGAGGACCTTCGGGATCACCTTGTTTTCTACGAAATGCTGCAACTCTTCGCTAGACGTGTGGTCGGCTAAAAACTGTTCATTAAAGATCAAGTGCCAAGACTGCTTCTCGACGCTGTGGTGAAAGCCAAACGTCGGTCTGATATTCTGATTGAACTTGATGTCTACAAAGTGTTTTTCGAGACATTCTCGTATGGTCTGAATTGTATTTGGATCAATGCCACATTTATCACTGCCCATAGAGTGCTCCATAGGTGAGTGTGAAAGAAAAGTTTACGAAAATACCTTTCGCAGCTCTAGCGATTTTGGAGGTTCGGCCAAGACAAGATTCGTGTGGTGGTCACTTGCCTTTCGGTGGCGCCACGCCGACCCACACGTCTGCTTTATCCCACCGAGGAGCCGGGAATCTTGCCATCAATGATTAGTTGGCCATAGACAAGGCATTGGGCCGTGGCTTCGGCCTCCGTCGCATACCGACCAGTCTTCACGAAATGCCGACTGTCCTCCTCGTCGTCAACCGCCCATGAAATGAAGACATTCAATTCCCATTGGCCGGTATCGACGAGCTGCCGAGGCGCAGGTTGAATGGTGAACCCCTTATAAGTCACCGCCTGGGTCATTTGCTGTTAGCCCTTATCTAACGACTTCCCCGTCGGCAGCTCGCCCTTCTTTTCAAGCGGTGGCACTAGAGGGTCTTGTGTGAGAAAGTCCTATAGATTCTGAATCACTCAATTGATATATGGCGGAGGGGGCGAGATTTGAACTCGCGGATGAGTTACCCCATCTCCGGTTTTCAAGACCGGCACGTTCGGCCGCTCCGTCACCCCTCCAAACAGAACTTGTTCGACCTGGAGCGCTTACGATTGAGCGCGACAGGATAATACCACATTAGAATTCTATCCCTTTTCTATCCGTTCCATTCCTCCCATATACGGCCTCAGCACCGAAGGTATCTCAACCGAGCCGTCAGGCTGCTGGAAATTTTCCAAGATGGCCACCAAGGTTCGCCCGACGGCCAGTCCGGAACCATTGAGCGTGTGCACAAAGTCCGTCTTTGCCTCTTTCTTTCCCCCGGTTGGGCGATACTTGATGCTCGCTCGCCTGGCTTGAAAAGATTCGAAATTACTACAGGACGAAATCTCCCGGTATTGTTGCTGAGACGGCAGCCACACCTCAAGGTCATAGGTCTTCGCCGCAGAAAATCCCATATCACCGGTACAGAGTGTGATAACGCGATAGGGAAGGTTCAATCCCTGCAAGATCGATTCGGCATGGCCCGTCAGCCGCTCCAGCTCTTCGTACGAACGATCCGGTGTCGTAAATGACACAAGCTCTACTTTGTTGAATTGGTGAAGCCGAATGAGTCCTCTCGTGTCCTTTCCATATGACCCTGCCTCTCGTCTGAAGCAAGGAGTATAGGCTGTGTAGCGGAGCGGTAAGTGGTCTCCACCTAGGATCTCCTCACGATGCAGGTTCGTCACCGGCACTTCTGCGGTCGGGATCAAGAAATAGTCTTCGTCCTTCATACGAAAGAGATCTTCTTCGAACTTGGGAAGCTGACCGGTTCCCGTCATCGATGAACGATTCACCATGAAAGGAGGAATCACCTCTCGATATCCATGTTGGGTTGTGTGTAGATCAAGCATGTAGTTGATCAGCGCTCGTTCCAGCCTAGCACCTGCCCCGGTCAGGACGGAAAACCTGGCTCCTGCAATCTTCGCGGCTCGATCGAAATCCAAGATTCCGAGGTTCTCTCCGATTTCCCAATGAGGTTTGGGAGGGCTTGAAAAAGACGGTATGGTACCCCATCGACGGACCTCGACGTTTTCTGATGCATCAGCCCCTACCGGGACCGAGGCATGTGGGAGATTGGGGATGCGAAGCGCAAGGTCACTCAGCGCCTCCTCGACTGTTCGGAGTGTTCCCTCGCTGTCCTTGATGCGATCACCCAGTCGCTTCATCGCCGCCATGGCTTCTTCAGCCGGTTCTTTGGCTCGACGCAGGCGAGCAACCTCTTCCGAGCCCTTATTGAGCTCGTACCTCAATTGCTCGACCTTCGTCGTAACCGCTCGCCGTTCTTCGCTCAATGTTTGGAGATCAGCCCACGGAACATCGTTCCCGCGTCGTCCGAGAGAGGTGCGGATATGGTCGAGGTTTTCGCGCAGATATTTCAGATCGTACAAGGGTCACACTTCACGAAGGCGGTTGGAATCTAGCACCTGGGTCGAGGAGAGTCAATGAAACGACCGGTGACAACTCGAGGCAGCCGGACGTGGACGAAGCCTTTCGATCCTTGCGTCTATTGCATTTCCCACTGATGGCCCATCAAACCCACGCGAACGCGACGCCTGGTGGGATCGTCCTGTGGTTTGCCGTCGCGCAGCTGTTCATCCGCGCGGCGCAGACTCACTGAGTTCCTTCAAGAGAAAATCTCGAACCTTTTCGCGCGCGTCTCGCGAAGGCTGTCCCGCCTCGCCTTGCTCTCTCCACGAACCGACCAATGTGCTGTGAGCCTTGGCCGGCTTTCCGTTCATCCGATACTCGATTTCTCCATCGAATCGAAACCGGTCAGGGAAACGCTTCCGCAACGTGTTCATTTTATCGGGATGCGAGATGCAGTCAGTTTGGAACCTCAATCCGAAAATCTTGGCCCTGCTGCGTTCAGCGTGAGCGATATCTTCTGGAGAAATACCAAGAGACTTGTGGTCGGCATCCGTGTACCACCAGAAACGGAGGGGGAGGGCAGGCTGCGCCACCACCACGGCAGCGACCCGTGGGTGATCAAGCAGGGCGACAGGGATCGAGCCGGTCAGACAGTTGCCAATGATGCCGATGGACTGTTGCGTATGCCGTTCTCCGAGCTTCTGCACCACCCCTCGCAGCCAGTTTACGATGGGAGCGCTTCGCTGAGAGGGGACGCCCCATTCACCGCCGGGGAAAAACTCCATTGATCCTCGGAACCAATAGGCCGACAAGCCCTTCGTAAGGGAAAACTTGCCTTTCTCGCCGAATAGCAGCGGCGCATATATAGTGAAGTCCTTCGAGAGTTCCTCGGCGTAGGCCAGTGTCCCAGGAGACAGGCCGGTCAACTCATGGAGCAGAAGCACCGGAGGCTTGCCGGTACCGTCATTCAGACAGAACACCGAATGGGTGATCCTTCCATGCGAGAAGGGTTCGCCGAAACACTCGACCCAATTCCGAGCAGGCGCACCTTCTTCTTTTGTGTGCGGCGCGCACATCCCCAACTGTGTTGCTCCACAGCCTGCCTGAAACAGAAGTAGCGTGGTGATGATGGTTCGTAAGCACGAGAGCCGTGGTTTGCCCGTCTCGCATTTCCGGTGCAATGTGTTGCAGTTCCTGACGTGCATACCGTGAAGCAAACCAGCGGAAGATTGCCCGCGTCCGAGGACCGGTGCAAGGCCCCCTTGTCTGTTCGGCCGCACATCCTGTGATAGGTCCATTTTGAAATGGATGTCCCTGTGTGTTAGTCTCCGCCTCATGCAGGAAGATGATCTCTCAATTCCTTCGACGCCGGAGTCTATCACCACGGCTTGGCTCACGACGATGCTGCGGCGTGCCGGCGTGCTCGACCGGGCCGCAGTGGTGGGGATCACTGTGACGCCGGTTGCCGGAGGCAATGGGTTTGTCGGGCAAACAGCCCGCCTTCAGGTCGCGTATGATGCGCCAGAAAGCAGCGCTCCCGCCACCGTCTTTGTCAAATTGTCCTCAGCGGATCCCGCTGTCAGGCAGCAACTGCGCAGAGTGGGAATCTACGAGATCGAGGCAGGTTTTTATCGAGACGTGGCTCTGCAGCCGGCCTTCCCTATACGCGTGCCCCGTCCGTACCTGAGTCGGTATGACGAAGGCACGAGTGCAAGTGTGCTGTTGCTGGAAGATCTCAATTCGGTGGAGTTCGGCGACAATCTCACTGGTTGTTCCGCAACGGACGCTCAGATTGCTGTGAGGCAGCTCGGTCTCTTGCATGCTCACTATTGGGGCGCCCCTCTCCTTAACTCCCTCTCATGGTTGCGTGCCCTGACCGATGAGGCTCAGGCAAGAGCGGCTATTTACCAGGCGATGTTGCCCCGCTTCGAACAACGGTGCGCTGGATTTCTGACGCCAGGTTTACGTGAAGCCGCACGAAGATTCGCGTTGGTTTTTCCGGAATATTCTCAACAGTGCTCAACTGGTCCTCAGACACTCACGCACGGCGACTTCCGAGCCGACAATTTGGCATTTGCCCACACAGGCGAGGGACGAGGCGTGACCGTATTTGATTGGCAGGTGGTACGGCGCTCTCGCGGCCCGCGCGACCTTGCCTATTTTCTATCAGGTTCACTGTCGGTGGAGCAGCGTCGGACTCTGGAGGAGTCGCTGCTGGGGTTGTATCATGAGACACTGAAAGCGAACGGCGTGGAAGGGTATTCGACTAGAGACCTCCGCCGTGACGTTCAGGTCGGGCTCGGCGCTCCGTTGACGACATGGGTGATTGCCGCTGGCATGCTCGACTTCTCTAGTGAACGAGGGACCGACTTGTTGAAGCGAGTGTGCGAGCGGCTTGGCGCATCGCTGGAGGATCATCAGTTTATGAGCTATCTCGACGAACTTGCCTGACATGGCACTGATTCAATCGGCAACATGGCCTTGACGCAACACGAAACCTATTCAGCGGGCTACGATCCGTTGGTGTTGCGAGGACTGGCCATGCGAAGCGCGACTCGCGAGGCCTCGTTTTTTGTGCCGTATCTCACTCCCGCCATGCATGTGTTGGATTGTGGATGTGGGCCGGGCGGAATCACGGTCACACTTGCGGCATTGGTCCCGCAGGGACGAGTTGTTGGAGTTGATATTGAAGCCCGCCAGCTCGACATGGGCCGCCGAGAGGCGCAACAGCGTGGGATCGGGAACATCGAGTTCCAGCATGCCAGTCTGTATGCACTTCCGTTCGAGGACGAAACCTTCGACGCGGTCCTGGCTCACGCCGTTCTGTATCATCTCGCCGAGCCGATGAAGGCCTTGCGGGAACTGTGGCGCGTTCTCAAGCCGGGAGGGGTCATCGGCCTACGCGATGCGGATTTCGACGGCGATGTGTATTATCCATTCCATGAGGATGTCGAGCGATTGTGGAAGTTGACGATGCGGGTGATCGAATACAACGGCGGCGATGTACGGTTCGGCCGAAAACAGCGCAGGCTATTGCGCGAAGTCGGATTTCAGAACATAGTCGCCTCGGCGTCGTCCGATGTCTTTGGCACACCGAAGATGACCGCAGGCTTCAGTCGTTACTTCGGCGGTGTTTTTCTCGAACAGCATCGTAAGCTGATTCTGGAGGAACAGTGGGCGACCGAGTCGGAGCTCACTGCCATGCAGAACGCTCTGCTGACGTGGGGTGGAGATCCCGATGCTTTCCATGCCCGCTGCCGCTGTGAGGCGGTGGGGTGGAAGTGAGCCTGCCTTCCAGATGACCTCCTTAGTTGGACTTCAGAGCAAATGAGGCCTCGGCCAACACGTCCTTGGCGTCGTAGAGGTTCGCAACCCCGACGGGCTTTTGACCTTTGTACAGCGTCACCGTCATAGCCGTCCGACGCGAGTAGCCAAGTACGTCGGCGCGCTGAGCCAGGTGAAAAAAGTCATACCCCTCGCGGAGGGTCAGCTCCGCGCAGCGTCGACGCAGATAGCGGTCAAGCTGTTCTTGCGAGGTGAAGGCGCTCACCCGGTATTCCACCCGATAGACGGTCTCCTGGAGCTGCTCGATCTCATCCTTCTCCGCCTCGCCCAGCGACGTATAGCGTCCGGTCGCACAGCCGGCAAGAGACACGGTCAGGATCACCATCGTCGCTCTTGTCTTCCAAAGCTTGGGCCACATCGAAGGTGGCCATCCTAGCGGGGCGAGCCAACGAGATCAACAGCAGCCTCGCATTTTGCCTTTGCTTCATCAGGAGTCGCGCGAATCCGGATGGAAATCGAGGAATAAGACCGTCAGGAACAAGGGGAAGTACCCGCAATCCGCTCGTCTACCCGTCACCGTAGACTTTCATTCAATCCCGCTTAGTGTCGGTGATATGACGGTCCGTTCCTTCTGTACAGTGCGAAATGGTAGCAGGGGTACATCTGGTTATGTGCTTCGAACACCCGCAGTGTCATAATTTGGTGAGACACGGAACAAGCCCTGACCCTCATTTCAGGTGCTCAGAGTTCTGGGTGATGCACGGTTCAAGCCCCCACTCCACATTTTCCGATCGCCACCCCAAACGGTGTCAGACCGTGAACGGCGTCTGCGCGATGAACTTCGGGTTCGACGCGCCGCTCTGGAAGAAAGCCGGTCTTTGGCTCTCGGGCATCTTCGTGACGATCGCCTTGTGCAATGCCCTGTAGGAACCCTCGAATGTTCCGTCTCCCCAAACGCTCTTGAGGGTTCCAGTGAAGAGGCCGTTGAAGTTGCCATCTAGAGACGTCTGATTGTCCTGACAGCCTGAGATCAGCAGCACCGAGGCTCTTGGTGCTGAAGGTGCCGGTCTCATTAGGACCTTGTCGTAAGCCTTCTTCTGTGCGTAATAAGCCCCCAGCAGGTACGCCGCCGGCATCATACGAATGGCGACACCGTCAGCATTACGCAGCACCTGCGCAGCCGCGTCAAACGTGGTATTGTCGGCCTTCCTCTCAATAGCTCTCGTTGCAGTGCCGCTATGGCAACTGTCGGATAGTACTAGGACGCGAACGCCGGACTTGAAAGCGCATAGGGCCGAATTCAGTTCGTCATCGACTAACTCGCCGTCGTAAAGGCACCAGGTCTCATCTTGATTGTCATCTTCGTCGCCATTCAGGTCGGGGAGTTGGCCGCCGTGGCCAGAGTACGTGAGGAAAAAGATATCTCCAGACACGAGTTTGCTTGCAGCAGATTTGATGACGGGCAGCACGTTGTCTCGCGTTCCGGCTCTCGTTAGTAGCTTAGTGGTTCCGAAGCCTCGGTTCTTTGCGAGTGCTTCCATGTCGTTTGCATCCGCCTCACAGGCGTTTAGTTTCCCACTCCAGCCGCCATAGGCGGCTGCAGAAACCGAGTTCAATCCGATATGAAGTGAGATTCCGTTAGTCATGTTGCACCTCCTGGAATTAGTGATGAAGGGTTAATTGTGACCCACTTCGCGTAGGGCACCAGTATGTCTTCCCATTTCGGTGACCACGAAGGCAGGCAGAATGTTCGGTTAGCCATCCAGTTGATGGTTGCACAGAGTGAGATCGTCGACGACAGTGCAGCGGAAGCGGTCAAGAAATTTGGATCCTGAGAGTTCACGCATCTAGAGACTCGACGCTCTGATGGTGTGTGACCCCAATGGTTGTTTGCGGTTCTCGGAAAAAGGAAAGTGTTTGACTGTCGATCCGGCCCTGTATGAAATCGATCATGGTCAGCAGCAAGAATTTGGCATGCGGAGCCACTTCCGAGTTCTGAATAGCGTAAATCAACCCCCTGAAAGTCCAGTCTTCTGGTCCGATTTTTGGATTCACATCCCTATAGTAGTTCAAAAAATTATCGAGCTGCGTATTATCTGAATGACTCGGATCGAGTAGAAATGATGCAGCAACGAAAAAACGCAGCACACAAGCATAAGGCTGCGAGATCTGTGCATGTTCCAAGGCTTGAAAGGCGTGCGTCCTTGCCTGGTCAAAGTGGCCCGTCTTGAGCAGAATTTCAACCAGATTGGTTTTTGCGCTCACGCTATTCTCGATCTTGTTCAACTTCTGCAACCGCTTCAGTCCTTCGGCAAAATCCAACTTGTAGTCAGAGTAGAACTCCGAAAAGTAAGTTAGGGCATTGATGTGTTCAGGGTTGATCCGCACAGCCTCTTTGAAACTGAATTCGGCAGCGTCCAATTCCCTCAGTCTCATTAAGCTGATACCTTTGACGGCCCAGGCTTCTACGTCATCCGAATTCTTTGCGATTACGGCTTCGGCAAGCCGAATAGTCCTGCGATGTTGCTCCTGCGACTCTTTCTCTTTACCCAACTTAGCAAGCGCAACGGCCTTGTTAGATGCGGCCCAGACCTCTTCATTATTGGACGCCTCAAGCGCCCTATCGTAAAACTCGATCGCCTTGTCGTATTTCTTCTCCTTGTTGAAAAAAAGGTTCCCCTGACTCAAAAGGGCCCAGGAATAATCCGGTTTCAAGGCGATGGCTTTGCCATAACTGTTTCTGGCCTCGTCAACCTTGTCTAGGTTCTCGTAACAAGCTCCACGATTCCCCCAAGCCTCAACATTCTTGCCATCATGCTTGAGCGCCTCGTCATACAATTTAATGGCCTCTTGGTACTGGGTCAGCCCGAACAGGGCATTGCCTTTGGCAATCCATATCCAACCGTAATTGGCATCAATCTCCGTAAGTTTTCGATATTGTTCGATGGCCGCATCATATTTTTTGAACTCGAAGAGTAGATCGCCCTTATGCAGCCATGCCTCGGCATAGTTTGTGTCCAGTTCGATAGCTTTGTCGTAGGCTGTGATCGCCTCCTGGTGGCGGTTCAATTTCCTCAAGGCCGATCCTTTACCCTCCCAGGCCCAAGCCCATGCAGGGTTTTTCGCAATCGCGCGATTAAAGTAAACCAGTGCCTGATCTAGGTCTAATGACAGTAACTCATTGCCCTTACTGCTCCAGGCCCACACATTACTCTGATCGATATTGGCAACGACTTCATAACACTCCAATGCGCCGGGATAATCCTTCTTTTGAAAAAGCGTGTCACCCTTTCTGATCCAGGACGATGATCGTTTGGGGTCGATGCGAATGGCCACATCACTGCATCGGATCGCATCATCAGATCGTTCGAGGGCATACAGGGCAGCTGCTTTGTCATCCCATACTGGCGCATACTCAGGATCAATAGCGATGGACTTGTCGTAGAACTCAAGCGATTCTTCATATTTCTTGAGATTCGAGAAGATAAGTCCTTTGTTCCGCCACGCATACTTGTTGCCAGGCTCAGTGGTGAGCAGCTTATCGTAAAAGGTTATCGCTTTGTCGTACTGTCCCAGGTTATGCAGCGCTATCGCTTTCCCGTGCAACGCGTTTGGTGCATGCGAATCGATTTCGAGAGCTTTCTCGTAGGACTTGAGCGCTTCATTCGGTTTGCTCAACTTGATGAACGCATCGCCTCTGGCCAACCAGACATCGGGTTCAGCCGGGCGCATTTCCGCAGCACGGCCATAGTTCTTGAGCGCTTCTTCATAGTTTTCAAGGCGCGAAAACACAAGCCCCTTGTTGTACCAGGCATCAAAGTTATCGGGGTCAATAATAATGGCTTCGTCGTAGTAGCGCTGAGCTTCAGTCCATTCCTTCTTCTCGAAATGAACATTGCCTTGCTGCACTAACTGGTCAGCTTTCTCGTTAAACGCCATGAAAAGTCGATCCCAACCAGGACAACATTAGCCTGCGGCCGCTGAACGGCTGATGGTCTGCTGCCGGCTCTCGGTGTTGTCGTAGGGCCTGCACTTGGTCACGAACTGTTCTTTGGTTATTTCCGAAGTTACAGCTCGGCTGAGCAATGTAATCAAGGTCCCATCCCGGCCTTCCAGTTTAGCCGTCACAGCGAAGTCAAGCCTGTCTACGAGGCTATCAAGCTCGTTGTACACGAATCGGAGCTGACCATTAAGATCGAGAATATTATCTGAGAGCCATTTTTGCATCTGACTTTTATAAGCATCCAGGCTCGTTTGGCAGTTCGTCCTAAGGGCGAGACCCTCCTTGTGCTTCCCATTCACGTTTAACAAGCTGTCGACATCCTTCACAGCTCGAAACAATCCCGCAAAGTCCTTTCGCGCGAGGTTATCCAGCGCGTTCTCGATCTTGTCGCGCATGTTTCGGTTGTATTTCTCGGTTGCGACGGCAATCTGTATTGCTCCGAGATTGCTGCTTTCCCTGAAGAACCTGGGGGTTTGCTTTTGATTGTACTTGAACTGTGTTTCGAGATGGGTCTCCAGCATCCGCAGGTTGATGACACCTGCCTCGTCGGACGCACTGCCGTCAAGTCCCTGTATCAGGTGGTATGAAAATGCCCCGTGAGCATGAGGCTCCTCTTCATTGATGTGTCGCTGGATGATTTCCCTAGATGTTTGGTCAGGGCTGCTTGAGGCAAAAATGATTCGGCCCTCCCCGGACAGGGTTTCCAAGGTGGATTCATACGCGGTTCTGTAGTCCGCGATGGCCTTTTCGCCTTTTGTTGCCACACCGCTATAGCAACAATCCAGAATAATAATCACCGAACTGGCAGTAGACCTGGATACCACACGCTTGAATTCCGGAATGCTCACACCACAAACGAAAGGGTCTGTTTTGGAAAAATCGTAGGGGGCGATGTAGCCTTCGTCACCGCCGTAAACCAGGCCATGCCCAGAAAAATAGAAAAGCGCAAGATCGCAAGGATCATCGGTATTCCAGAAAACGTCGCTGATGGCTTTGCGGATGCGCTGGGCCGTCGCTTCATCACCGGGCAAATAGTGATCCTCTGCAATCTGGAAGTTGCCGATGTCGCGATTGCCAAGACGCTCATACAGTTCCCGAGCATCATTCTCCGCACCCATCAACTCCGGGATGCCCGGGTTCTTGTACTTATTGATTCCAACAATAACGGCGCGACGCGTGCCTTCAAGCATTGGACCTTATCGATTGTGCTTCGCCACGCTGCAGTCTGAGAGTGCCATCGATTACGGAAACGGAAATATCGCGCTCGGCGACAAAGGCTTTAATACCCTTCAAGGGAGCGAGGACGATCTGTTTCAATCGAGCCAGAAATTGATCACGCTTACCTTCTCGCATTGCGTCGGCAATTTTCCCACCGATATAGAGATTGAATAATCTCTGCACGCATTCGATCGTGGCATCAGGAGAATGAAGCAAGGCTTTGCTGTCCAGACGGACATAGGCGGTCGCGGCTTCGGATCTTGCGGAAGCCAACTCCTCGATGCCGGTCATTACCAAGACGGGCAGAGGCTTTATCCCAAACTTCTTCTGAATCGATTTGTAGTTCGGATCGGACAACCTGCCGATGTTCACAAACAGGTTGTTTCCCGTGGCGTTGCCCAAACTCCTAAGCCTGGCTTCGAGTTCTTCGTCCGGTACGGCGCCTGAAAAATAAAGGAGATAGACTTTGAAATCTCTGGATAGATTGTCGAGAAAAACATTTTCCCCTATCGCCTTTGTTCCATGCTCGTCAGGCTCGGAGAATATCAGTCGGTACGGCATGAACCTGCTCCATGCACGTTGCTAAGGTGGACTAATGTGACGAGATATTTATCATTTGGATAGGGCGACCGGTTTAATTGGCGAGTACTGTAACTAAGCGCTTTCCGCAAGTCAATCAAGTGAAAGAACGACAAGATTTTATCCTCCGCCCTTGCACTATGATCTCTTTTCTTCCGAACTTGTGCGGAACGGTAGGCCTTCCATTTATTTGTACATTTGGTGTCAGGCATGCTATTGACTTCAGGAACACCGGCGGTGTTTCAGGTACCTGCTCCTCTCTGCGACTTTGGCGTTAGCGGACTGGTCAGTCTAGATAGTGGCCAAATTTCCACCGGTGCTGCTTCTCCATCGCGATCCACCAGAGTTCTCCGGACATAATAATTGGGAAACACTAGCAGGCTGCGGAAAAACCCGGATTGAATGAGACCGATGCCCCCAAATCCACTTGCCCGAGCCATCGCCGCGCATCCGTGAGGGAGTGTCCCACCGTGGACGCTCGCTGTGGGCCACGCGGCATGCGGTGGACCCGTGTCGGCTCATGTCGCGACCTCCATGAGATTGCGCATTCGCACCAGGTTGTACGCCGCCACGGCGAAGGTGAACAGCCAGCCGACTCGTTGGACGCCATGCAGTTTGACCTTGCGCATTAAGCCGACGGTCTTCAACCAGCCGAAGACTTCTTCCACGCGTGTGCGCTTCTGTTGACTGACGGCATAGCCGGGGTGCCGCGTGGTCCGGCCGTCGATGGCACTTGTCCGCCCCGCCTTGTGTTGCGCCACATGAGGCGTGACCTGTCGCTCCCGCAACGCGTCCACGAACGCGGCCGTGTCAGAGTGTCAGCGGTCATGCAATAATCCCCAGATGTGGTCAATGAATTCTCCCCACCCTCTCACCGAAGGAGGGATGTGATGGAACTTGACGATAGCAAGGAGACAACGATCATACCGTCCCAGGTAGACCACACTCGGGAGGTATGTATGGTGGATCAAGAGCGGTGGGCGGAGATTCGACGGTTGCGTCATGAAGAGCGGGGATCCATTTCAGGGATTGCGCGGCGGTTGGACCTGGATCGGAAGACCGTGCGGCGCAGTCTGCAGCAGACGACGTGGCAACCCTATCGCCGAGCGGCGATGACGGAGACGCTGCTGACCGCCCATGCCGACTTTGTGCGGACCCGTGCGTCGCAGGTTAATTATTCGGCGCGGATTCTCTATCAGGAACTGCGAGCGAGCCACGAGTACATCGGCAGTTATGAGACGGTGAAGCGAGGGGTGGCGCCGCTGCGTGAGGGTCAGCTGCAGGCGGAGCGGGCCCTCCTCCGCTTTGAGACACCGCCGGGCCAGCAGAGTCAGATTGATTGGGGCCAAGCCACCGTGCCCTTCCGCGCCGGCCCGACGGTGGTGCACGTGTTCGTGTTGACGTTGGGGTTCAGCCGACGTGGGTTCTATTACGCCTGTGCCGATGAGCGGCTGGCGCAGTTTCTCGAGGCCCATGAACGGGCTTTTGCGCATTTCGGTGGCCACACGCGAGAGCATCTGTATGACCGACCGCGAACCGTCTGTTATGCGGATGAGACGGGGCGGCGGCTCTGGAATCCCACCTTCAAAGCCTTCGCCGACTATTGGGGCTTTGAGCCGCGCGTGTGTCGGCCCTATCGGGCCCAGACCAAGGGTAAGGTCGAATCCGGCGTGAAATATCTGAAACGGAACTTTCTGCCGGGACGAACGTTTGTCGATCTGGTGGACTTTCAAACCCAACTTGACGAATGGACCGCGACAATTGCCGACCGCCGCATCCATGGCACGACGCATGAGGAGCCACTCGTCCGGTTTGCGCGAGAACGCAACCACCTGGTCCCGCTGGCGGACCAGCGCGCCTTCCAGCAGGAGGCGCGCGTCTCACGGATCGTGGCCGAGGACTATTTGGTCAGCCTGGCGACGAACCGCTACTCCGTGCCCTTCCGGCTCATTGGTCAGCGGGTTGAAGTGCAACGACGGGGGGACACGGTCCACATCTTTCACCGTGACCAAGAGATCGCGACGCACCCGGTGCTCCCGGGCCAGCACCAATTCCGAATCCAGCCCGAGCACGGCCCTGGAGCCAGTGCGCGTCTCGCCCGCCACCGTCGGTCCACGGTGAGCGATCGGTCCCCTCGCCCCGATGCCTTGCCGGAGGTCGAAGTGCGGGATCTGGCCTGGTACGAGGCGGTGTGTGAGCGCACGGCGTCGCAGGAGGGGCGGCCATGAACGCGGCGCAACTGGAACGGCTCCGTGACCAACTCACGCGCCTACGGCTCTTGAAGAGTCGGGAGCGGCTGGAGGCCCTCTTACAAGAAGCGGCCGTCAAGGAGCTGCCCTATGCCGACTTCCTCGACCAGGTGCTCGGCGAAGAAGTCGCGTCCAAGACCGCGAAGAACATTGCGATGCGGACGAGTTTGGCGCGATTTCCATTCGTCAAGAGTCTGGAGGTCTTCGACTTCAGCTACCAGCCTTCGTTGGATAAGAAGCAGATTCAGCAGGTGGCGACCTGCCACTTCATCGAGCACGGCGAGAATGTCGTGATCTTGGGGCCGCCCGGTGTGGGCAAAAGCCACCTGGCCATCGGGCTAGGGCTGCAAGCCATTGCCCAGGGCTATCGGGTGTTGTTCACGACAGCCGCCGCCATGATCGCTACGCTGACTCGGGCGCTCACGGAGAATCGGCTGGAGGACAAGCTGAAGCTCTATACCATTCCCCGGTTGCTGATCATTGATGAGATCGGCTATCTGCCCATTGACCGCACCGGGGCCAACTTGTTCTTTCAGCTCATCTCACGCCGCTATGAGAAGGGGCCGATGATTTTGACCAGTAACCAGAGTTTCGGGGCTTGGGGCGAGGTGTTTGGCGACCGGGTGCTGGCGACTGCGATCCTGGATCGGGTGCTCCACCACGCGATCACCATCAACATCCGGGGCCATTCCTACCGGCTGAAGGAGAAACTCAAAGCCGGACTTGTGCGGGTCGAAGAAGCGTCAACGACAACCTAACGGGGTGGGGAATTTTCGATGACCATAACTGGGGCAATTTGGATGACCCTTGACAGTCAGAGTTCTTATCGCCCCCCAGCGTGATGCGTCCGGTGGGCGCCTGCGCATCCACCAAGGCCAGCGCCGCCTCCCGCTCCGCCGTCCCCGTCGCCCGCGTCACCGTGGCGTTGACGACCAAGCCGTGGCGGTTTTCCATCAGCCCATGGCCCAGAAAACACAACTTCGCCTCCTGGCCCGCCGCCTTCTTATACAGCCGGGCCTCCGGGTCGGTCGTCGAGGCGTGCGTCGCGTTGGTCCGCCGCTCGCCCCGGAAGTCCACGCTGGGATTGCCCGGGTCATCCGCTGGCGGGGTCGGTGCCGGCTCCGCCGTCTTCTTGAAGCTCTTCTGGCCCGCCCAGGCCTCGATCAGCGTCCCATCCACCGTGAAGTGTTCATCGGACAAGAGGCCCTGGGCCTTGGCTTGGGCCAAGACCTGCTTGAAGAATGCCATGGCCATTTCGCCCTCCAACAAACGGTCCCGGTTCTTGGTGAAGACCGTCACGTCCCACACCGGCGCGTCCAGATCCAGCCCGACAAACCAGCGGAACAGCAGGTTGTACTGCAACTCCTCCATCAAGAGCCGCTCACTGCGGAGGCGGTAGAGCACCTGCAGCAAGAGGGCTCGCAGCAGTCTCTCTGGGGCAATCGAGGGACGACCAGTCCGGGCATAGAGCTGCTCCAGCTTGGGGGACAATGCCGTCAGCGCGGTGTCCACAGACTGCCGAATGGGCCGCAACGGGTGCGTCGCCGGGACACGCTCCTCCGGCGACAGATAACTGAGCAGCCCAGCTTGTTGGCTATCCTGACCGCGCATCCTGAACCTCCCTGCCAATATCCTAGTTATTTCTATGTACTACCCCAGGGAGATAGGGGAACGCAAGAGTTTTTCCGCAGCCTGCTAGAGGCAGAGATAATCTGGCGCTCCGCATGCTCATATTTCCTCCGGTATAAGCACTCATTCATATATTGGACTTCAGTGTCAGAGCGTCTGGATCATGAAAACATTCCATCCGCAAGCCATTCGGATCTATATACTGTCCAGAAATCTACGGCTAGTGCGTCCTCGACGTATTCGTAGGGCAGGTAACCGTAGCCATTCTCACCCCATTTATCGCCCCAAGAGTTTCGAAAGATTAGGCAACCTTCATTCGTCGTCTTACCAACATTGTCTTCAATCACGAGGTTGTCGTCATAACCCACAGCCAGGATGGCATGGCCGCCTTGCAACTTGTCCTTAGTCGTAGGATAGGGCACATATGGCGATTCTGTCATAGAGCTGTAAACCGGGAACCCAAAGCTCACCACAAAACCAGCTGCCAGTGCGCGTTTGACCGCATCCAACGTCTGTTTGCCTGTGGCATTGTAAGGGTCGAGGCGCGCATATTTGATCGCCCTAAAGTTATCCGCATAACTATAAAGAAATGCGTCTGGCTCGTCTTCATAGCGACTAATGTCATAGGGGCAATATTGTTCAGGGGGCACACCAAAACCTGCCGCAGCCTTGATCGTAGTCCGAATGTGGGCACCAGTGTCTCCGGTCCAGCCTAGAAGGCGGCGGGTGACCCTATATAGGAAGAGGCGAGAGAGGTCGGTGTGTTCACCGAGGCCACGTCGCATCATGTATTCCAGCATGGCGACTACGGCATGTGCGGTACAGGAGCCGAGAGTATCTTGGTCTTCTATCGGTGAGCAATATTGCCGGTTATCTATCCGACTCGGAATCTTGGCCGAAGATTTCGAGACCAGAAGTGCGTTCGCTCTTTCTAATGGTTGCCGGAACTCGTCTGTATCTAGTGCCTGGTCACGAAAGTCTGGGATGTCGGCTTGCCACCCGCCGGCAAATTGACGCCGACCTGAGCGGGGGATGACAGGGCCACCACCGGCCCTAAGAATAATGCCACCACCCCTGACTCTAGGGATGATTGTTGAGCTTGTGCCACGCTGAGTGATGGGACCACCTCCTGCGCGAGAAATGATGACACCGCCACCGGCTCGCGGCACAATAGGACCTCCACCCGCTTTCAACCCAGAACCTTTCTTCCCCATGGTAAAGCCTCCTCTTATCGAAATTTAGTCTTGCCTTGGTGTGTTAATCGGAAGATGCCTGGACTACCTTCCATCTTTTCCAGATCGGTGGACGTGAGCTTATGTAGAGCATCCATTTGAGCGGGGTTAGAGGCACTAAGGATCGGCAAGTTCACAATGATCTCGGCCAACGTTTCGAGAATAGCGGCGTTCTTTGCTTCGGCGTTTCGGCGAGGCACTGAGTCCTTGGGGTCAGTGAGTAGGGCAATCTGTTGTGACCAGAACAGTGCATAATCCGGCGATGTTCTGAACGAAGGGTCGCGACCGACACGACGCGTTGCTTCTGCCGCTATGCGTCGCTGTTCAAGTACAGATTTGAGAGATGCTGCTATAGCGTCCACTTCCGGACCAATCCGTTGACTGAGAGAGGCGTGGGACGGATTATCCAGTAACCTGGTCAATTGGCGGACCTCGCGCTCAGAGGCGGCCTTGAGTGCCTCTGGTTCTAACCCAAGGGGTAGGCCGGTTACTATGGAAAGCACTACATGGGTGCGATCGGTGAACCGCTGGCGAATGCCTGTTGCGATGGAAAAGTCGACAGTGCGGTTGGGGCCTGTCCGAAGTCGGACCAGAGCGCGATCCTTAACGCTTCCCGACTCCGCATCCTTGATCTCGGTGATGATGCGATAGAGATAGCCCCCTTCGTAGCGCAAGATTTCGTTCGCATAGTATTTTTTTCCATCGACACCAATGTATTCTGCAATGAAGTACTCTTGTGAATAGTCCATATCGAAGACACTGGCTTCCGGGCGGGGTGCATCCATCAATTTGCTGAACCGCTTCCATGTGGTGAATCGCTCTTCCAATTCACGTTTCATGATGGCATAGGATCCTGTGCGCAAAGGTGATACCATGGTCACGGTTTTATCATGGCGCTGAACAGGCTCATGGACCTTGTCGAGGGCGTCATTGCCTGTGGAAGCCTTGCCGATGGCACTTACAGGGTATAAGGTCATATCAAAGCGCAATTCGAAATCGTCTTCGTTCATGGCGTTGATGGCCTTGGCAATGTCCACTGCGACTACGATGGCTGGCGCTGCTTCAGGCTTTGCAGCGGCTGCGGTTGTGCCCACAGTATCAATGATCTTTGAAGCTAACTCCTTCTCCTCTTTATCAAGCTCCACAATTGCCAGTTTGATCCGTAGGGGAAAGCCTTTGAACGGAGTCGGTCCGTAGAGTACACGATCAGCTAAGCCCAAGTTCACACCCGCTGGTGAATTTCTCTCGTTATAGAGCACCTTTGTCACAGCGGTGTCGACATTGTCTGTGCCATCGTCAAAAACTTGAGCATAGACCAGCACGTGGGGGCTGCCGACTTCCTTCAGATACTTGATGAAGGCGTTATTGAGAACCAGGGAGATGATTTCACCCTTGTGTGGAGTCACCGATGTAGTGTTCGTCGTGTCTGTCGTATCGCGGTCGAGCATCTGCCCTTGATTGGGAGGGCCAATCCCGTAGACCAGAGGTTCACCGGTAATGATGTGTTGATTAGAGCACGCCGCCAGCAGAAGCGTGATAAGGAGGAAGAGATAGGGCGCTAGAGACTTCATGAAGAGATCCTTTCAAAGGAATAAGTTATTGACCATGGAGACTCAAGCTTTCAGTCAGGTCTTGATGCTCAGGCTGATCCCAAAGGTGATCAGCCTGGTATCTCGGCCACATGTTCGTCGAATTCCGCAGCTCAGTGCTTACTCATTCAGCAAGGAGCGGACCACGATGAGTCCGTGAGAATTCTCGGGCATTGCGCTGCTGCCTCGTACGTAAAAGCCTCATAAGTGAATCTCTTTCGATTCAGGGAGTATCTGAATGGATACATGGTACCTCCTCGGAACGACAGGCGGACCGAACCACCATTTTCCCGTACCGTACTTGGAAGCACATTGATGAAAACCTTGAGTTCTAACTCCAGGTGCAACACGGCAAGCCCGGATGGGCTACGGTGTTGCGAGAAAGGAAGCTGCCGAGGAGCGATGTCGCAGGATTCTGTGAGAAGGGCTAACTGGAGCGGGCACACTCGGCCGCTGGCTCTGATTCCAGCCGGCGAGATCAGGGCCTTTTTGAGGCGCAACCCGCTCTTGCTCAACTAGCCCATATTATGCGTGAGCACTTCTGCTACCATCGTGGATTCGCCGCTGTGACAAGCCAACATGCGGAGTCGAAGGCAACAGACCTCTCCGTCGCGACGCGATCGAACGCGGCGGCTCAAGCGAAGCTTGGTATGGCGGGCGGACTCGCCGCATTGCTGATCGCCGTATCGCCCCAGGTCTTGCGCTCTGTAGAGCTACCTGTCTTTGACCACGATGATGTGGGTCGATGGCCGATTCATTTCGCGATGGATACCGGGGCGATGCCGATGCCCGCTGATTCGATCTCGTTTCGGACGAGCCGGACGAATTCAACTGCCTGCGGTGTGTCGGCGTGAATGCACAGACTTTCGGCATGCAGGGCGACGCGTTGACCCTCAATGCTCGTGACATAGCCTGACAGGATCTGGCGCAGTTGCCGACAAACTTGCTGTTCGGTCTTGAGGAGAGCGTCTGGTTGAGAGCGTGGCACTAATGAACCGTCCGATCGGTACGCTCGGTCGGCAAAGGCTTCCTGAACGATGGTCAAACCGGTACTCTTTCCACTCTCAACCAAGACTGATCCGGCAAGGACGAAGAGGAAGAGGTGTCGGTTGAACGAGGCGATTGCTTGCGCAACGGCATCTGCGATTGTCTGATCTCTCGACGCCAAGTTATAGAGCGCGCCATGAAGCTTCACGTGGGTGACGGTCAGATGATCCAATGCCAGCACGTCGACAAGCATCTTCAGTTGTGAGGTCACCAGTGATTCGACTTGCAGCGGAGAGACCTGGTAGTCACGCCGTCCGAAACCCTCGGCGTCAGGAAAACCTGGATGTGCTCCGATTGCAGCTCCGTGCTGCGCGGCTAACCTGGCGGTGCGGCGCATGAGCGTGGGATTGCCGGCATGTACGCCACAAGCGATATTCACCGAGGTGATCAGCGGCATAAGTTGGGCTTCGAGTGCCAGGAACTCCTCGCTGTCGTACTCACCCATGTCGCTGTTCAAATCAATGGTCGTCATCCTGTGTCTCATGGCGCAGACGATCGAACTCGTTCCGGTTGATGGGTCTGAATTGGACCAGGTCGCCTGGCTTCAATAGGAAGGGAGTCACTCCGGTCTTGCGATAGATGACGAGCGGTGTACGGCCGATCAGTCGCCATCCACCAGGTGTAGCGCTGGGATAGATGCCGGTTTGGCGGTCGGCAATGCCGACGGATCCAGCTGGCACTTTCGCACGAGGAGTCGAGCGGCGAGGCATGGCCAAACGTTCAGGGATCGGACCTAAATAAGGAAAACCAGGACTGAACCCGAGCATATAGACACGATAGGGCATCGATGTGTGCAATGCGATCGCATCTGCCGGTCGCAGCCCGGCGAATGCTGCGACCTCCTCCAAATCAGGTCCCCATTCCCCACCATACAAGACAGGGACTTCATGGGCGGTGCCGTTCGATCCCGTTTCGTTTGGACTGGGTCGAGGCAGTCTGCGTAGTTTCCGGGTCATTACAGGCAAACTCCACTGAAGTGGATCGAAAAAAACGGTGACTGACCGATAAGTGGGCACGATGTCCAGGATGCCGCCCCACCCTTGATCGGCGACCGTCTCTCCAAATGAGATGGCGTGTGCGTTGATCAACGGATCGATCTGGTTGCCGAATTCGATCGTGATGGCAGAGTCGCCAAGCGGTAGGATGCGGAACATGTCTTTAGAGGTTCGACTTCGACCTCTTGCCTGATTGGATGGAGGCATGAGCTAGGGCACCAAGCCACGGAATCACAGAACAGACATCAACGAGTCTTGACTGTGGCCAGGATGGATTGGGCAGCGGCTATACCGGAAAGTGCTGCCCCTTCCATGAATCCCTGCCATTCGTAGAACGAGTTGGTGTGCTCGCCGGCAAAGAACAAATTGCCTGCCGGAACACCTTCGAGACCACCCATGGTCGTAAATTGGCCGGGACGGTAACAAGTGTAGCTGCCTTTCATCAGAGGATTCGCCGGCCAATGTTCAAGATGCGCGAGGTACTGTCCCTGCACCAGGGGCGCAGCTCCGAGCGCTCCAGGGTAGACGAGATTCAAGTCTTGCAAGAATCGCCGAGCTTCTGTTTGGACCATATGCTGGTTCAAACCTGCACCTCGAGCACCGCTGGAATAGTCGGTCAGTATGCCTCTGGTCTCTGTGCCCCGTGACGGATTGGTTTCCCATGTCGTCTGTACATTCGCAAGATCGGCATAGACAGTTCCGTTCCCTCCCAACCCGCGCCACGGTCGACTGGAAAAGCCGATCATCAACTTGGCATTGGTGCCGTAGCCGAGTCCTTGAATCGTGGCGCGTTGCGCGGGAGGGAGTTCGAGGCCTTCATCCAGATCCACCTGGCGGAGCATGGTAAAGGGGATGGCCAGCACGGCGATATCGTGCGTCTTGGCAACGGTGCGGCTGCCTAGCTGGAACGTCAGTTCGATGCGGCTGTCGCTCAGGCGACGGACGCGCACCAGCCGGCTGTCATATGTGAGCTGACCGGCGAGGTTCTGAGTCAGTCCTTCGACGATGCGGGCGTTGCCGTCCAGCAGATGATAGCGTTCGTCGCTGCCGCCGAACGGGGTGAAGGTCGAACGGTTGTCGGCGTGAATGAATAAGAGAAAATTTAGGCAGCTCTGTTCTGTTGCGGCAAGTCCATATTCTGCCTCATAGGCTGCCACAATGGCTGCCTTGGCCAAGGGGCCAGCTGGGACTCCGGCTCCGTTCCGCCCTTCCAGATAGGCCAGCAGATCCGTACGGTCCAGTGCCACATCATCGGGTGTGTGAGAGCGGGCCGTGACTTCTCGGGACAGGCGATTGAGGTCCCTCCGCATCACCGATACGAAATCACGAAATTCGGCCACAATCGCGCCCTCTGAATACCGTTGTCCCAGGAAATGGTAGAAGACCTCGCCTGGCTGTTTATTCACATCTTCCAGAGCCAGGCCGAATCGTTTGGCGTAGCCCAGCATAGTCTTGTGCGAATTGTCGATGAGCTCGCCGCCTCGTTCTGCGACCTGACCAGGGAAGAAGCCTCGTAACGACCAACAGCGGCCGCCGGTCCGCGTGGCTGCGTCGTAGATGGAAGTCCAGATGCCGCGGGCCTTGAGTGTATCGGCGCAAGCCAATCCGGCAAGCCCTGCACCGACGATACCGATGGAGAGGGAGGAGGGGAGTGGCTTGGCATCGGCGATGCGGAGCGGAAACCCCGTGATCGTTCCGAGAGCGAAGGTTGCGCCGGTCACCCCAGCGCCGAGCAGAAATTGGCGTCGGGAAATCGTGGGAGAAAACTTGGCCTGAGTGGCTTCTTGGAGCGTTCCGGCAGCATCGGCATTCGAACACCCTCGACTCTCGGCCAACATGGCCGTCGCCATCAATCGAGTGAATGAACGGAATGCAGCGCTTCGAGCCATCGAGCCCTCTTCCGGTTGGCGGCCAACCGAGGGTGGGTATCTTACAGAAGGGAGGTGGAGGTGAAAAGAGGAGAGATGGAGGTTGCTGTTACCGATGGCTGCAGCTGGGCTGCCGTCGCGAAGCCGTTGATCGATCGCCTAATCCGAAGCTTCCAATCACTCCCTTTTCGACACAGAGAAGCGTGCGACCTATTTCCATCGGCATGGGGAATGTGATGATAAAGGCCACGAGGTCGAGGAGGTCTTCGGAATCGTCGGCGAGGCGAGGGTTTGATCCAGCAAGATGGCCAAGCGGGAGCGTCAGTTCCCTCGTTCACTTTCAATCAGCACAGGTCGCGATGAACTGAGTCGATGTGAAAAATCTGGTAGGACCATGGTCGATTGTTGCAGTTCATCGACCACCGGATGGGAACCCATGTCGATCGATCCTTTGAAGAACGCACCTTCTTCCATTGAAAACGACGGAGAGGAGACATCCCCGAGCAGGACGGCGGACTTGAGCAGTTGAATCTTGCTGGTGGCACTCACGTTGCCATGGATCTTTCCTCTGCTCACAACAGTCTCGGCGATAATCGAACCACGGACCACCGCATTTTCGCCGATGACCAACATTCCTTTGGCGTGGATTTCTCCTTCGATGGCACTATCGAGTTGAACGGTACTGTGAAAGTGGACGATGCCTTTAAATGTGACATCCTTCCCTAAAACGGTAAAATTTCCGTTATCCGGGTCCATCTCGCCTCGCTTTTTGTCCCACATGATGATCCTCTTTCGGAGTGGTTTCAAGAGCAATAAAAGCTCACCATACAGGAGTCAGAAGCAAGAATCAAAGGCTGATTTTGGAAATGAGGCATGAGGAGCGCGGAAAGGTTTTTCCTGGTAGAGAATGGATCCTGATCTCGCGTGTTGTCCGAACTCTTTCATGCGATGGAGTATTCGGCCTGGATCGCGTATGATCCGACCGTTCCGCAACCGGTGGTTCAGGGAGCCGGACAGGATGGATGGCGAGGCATCGTCTCGGTGGGTACTGTGTATCGGTTGTATCAGCGCCGGAGTTGGCGTCGCAGCCGGCGCCTTCGGGGCCCATATGCTGAAGGACATGTTGGATCAGCCGATGCTGGCCGTCTACGAGACAGCGACCCGGTACCAGATGTATCACGCCTTCGGCATGATCTTGAGCGGGTTTGCTGCTCGCAGCTGGCGCGATGCCGGAGCAGTCAAAGCCGGGTGGATGTTTCTGGCCGGGACGCTCTTGTTCTCCGGGAGTCTCTATGGCGTGTCGTTGTTGGGAGTGCGCTGGCTCGGAGCTGTGACACCGATTGGAGGCACGTTATTCATTGTCGGCTGGGGCTTGCTGGCTTGGCGCGCCTGGCGTGGGAGAATCTGTTAACAAAGACGAGCAAGATGTTCAAAAAGGCCTTCCAGCAAGGCCGCAGCAAGCGAAGCGGCGAGGCGTACGCTTCGGTACGTTGAGCCTCTGAGCGACGTGAGAACGAAGCTGGAGGACTTTTTCAACATCCTGCCTAGGGCTTGCAGGCCGCCGTACGCTTGCCGCTGATGGCTCCCCATCCTCCCATGTTGTTCACAAAAGACCCTTCGATCTTCGTATTGTCCTTGATGAACAGTAAACTGTCTTCTTGCATGTGCCCGTTCTGCTCCCAGCGCAAGTAAATGCTGTCGCCAAGAATGATCATTTCCGACAGTGCGGGAATAGTGGACGGGACCTGTCCATCGGGAGGAAAGACCAGCGTGTTTTTCTGCTCTTCGTGGTGCTGGTGATTGTGAATGGTCCACTGCCAAGTCCCACAGAGGCGAGCCCGGCCTTTCGTCTGCCTAATGCGGTCCTTCCAGCCATAGATTTCCCACCAAGCGGCGATGGCCTGTTGGCTGGATTCAAATGCCGTGCGCTCGGCTGCCAACAGAAGTTCTGTATTGTGAGGACCGGGTGTTGGTTGAGAGGCTCGAAGGGTCTGGTCCTCCTGGGTGATGCGGAGCAAATCTGAAAGCGCTGCGCTTCGACTGCGAGCGCGCAACCACTCTTGTCGTGCAGCAGCAGGTGGAAGCAGGACAGCGGATGGCTCCACAGCCTGACGGATTGGATTGGCCAACTGCCATGTAGCCAGCGCCGCCATCAACTCATAGACCGACTGGGACAATTCAGCCAACTTCAGCTCATTGACCATTTTGCTTGGGAGACGTTTAGCCCCCAGTATTCCTGCCGCATCTTTCAGGCCGAGAGCAGGGCCGACGGCGGTGGTGAATAGGGTCATGGCTTTCTCGTCCGAATCGATCGGAGCGAACTGGTCGGCACGCTGAACGACTTGTTGGGCCAGCAACGTCGGGGACGTTCGTTCTTCAGCGAATGTGGGTGACAGCGTGAGAATTGACAGCCCCACGAACAGGAAGAAACCGGTCATCGTAGGACGACACCGGCTGCGACCTCGTCGATGGCCGGAGGTTTTCGAACCATCAACATCTGTGCGAGTCTGAAAACGAAGAGGCGGTCTACGTCGGGTCATGTTCCTTGAAGGCAAGATTTCAAGAAGCTCGCAGTTCGCTCCCAGGCGATGGCCGAACTGTCGGGGTCATAGGCCTGTGGCTTCATGTCATTACAGAAGGCGTAAGATGCATCGGGATAGAGATGAATCTCAACTCGCTTGGCAAATTCGGCCGCTGCGCCGCGCAATTGTTCGACGTCGTCCTGCGTGGCCCAGGTGTCCTTTCCTGCTTGGTGATACAGCACCGGTGAAAAAAGATCTTTCATCAATGTTTTGGGAGTGACCGCCTTGCCGTAGTACGAGACGGCCGCGCGAAGCCGTTTCCGATGGCAAGCGAAACGGAGCGCATAGGATCCCCCCATTCCATAGCCCACGACTCCATGGATATTCCCCTTCGTGAAGTGGCGTGTATTGAGATACTCACAGCAGGAATTGATATCCGTCATGACATGGGCGTCGTTCTGACGTTCCAGCAGAGCGGCCGCGACGTCATCGTCGGCGGTGACCATTCCTCCCAACCGTCCATAGAGATTCGGAATGATCACTGCATACCCTTCACAGGCCAGGCGGGCGCCGACATCCTTGATCTGGCCGGTCAATCCCCACCGATCATGCAGCAGGATGAGCCCTGGATAGGTCCCCGGTGGTTGCGGCCAGAATAAGAGACTATCGATTTGGTGCTCCTTCGGCACCTTGGTCTTGAAGTAGGGATCGACCATTTGATCGGTGCGCGTAGGGATCGGCACGCCGCTTGAGAAACGCGCGGTTCCTGTTCCGATCTGTTCTAACGAAAAAAGGGCGCGGTGTGTCGTAGGCATGACGGGAATGTCTTATCGGAGGGGAATCGCACTCAACATGCGTTACTATATGAAGCCGCTTGCGGGAATGTCAAATGAGCGGCGTTGACTGATCGATGCTTCCGTTTTACTCTGAATCAGTTGTGAGGGACTCGTGAATCAGGGTCGCATCGGCGTCGGGTTGATCGGGGTGGGCAGGCATGGGCTTCGTTATGCGCAGCACATCGTGCGCGACCTCCCGACGGCTGTTCTGAGCGCAGTCTGCCGGCGACATCCTGAGCAAGGGTTCGATGTACCTGGAGCCCCGCCGGTCAAGATCTATGGGGAGGCCCTGTCGCTGATCGCCGACCCCATGGTCGACGTGGCCATTGTCGTCACTCCTCCCATATTTGCCCTGGAGATCTGTCGGTTGGCGGTCCAGGCCCGCAAACCCATGCTGATTGAGAAACCGTTGGGGACCACTTCGTCCGATGCCTATGCGATGGTCGCCCTAGCCCGTGGAGCTGATGTGCCCCTGATGACGGCGCAGACCCTCCGATTCGACAATACGATCCAGCACATGAAGATGCTCCAGCCCTGTATCGGGGGTTCGCAACAATTGAACCTAGTGTTCAACATTGAGCTACGACAAACAGCTCCCGATCATGTCGCTGGTTATGGGGGGCGGGGTGCGCTGCTGGAAATCGGAGTTCACATGCTTGATCTGGTTCGGTTCATGACCGGTGAAGAGGTGCAAGACGTGCGTTGCACGATGGACCGGCAGCCCCCGCATGCGCCGGAAACGAGAGCCTCGGTTGATCTCACCACGATCGGGGGGACGACCTGCCGAATAGAAGTCACCCGAGTTTTGGGGGCACGTGCCGGTCGAGCGATATGGATCGGTTCGAAGGGGCGCGTGGAGGCCGACTGGATTCAGCGTCGAATTCGCTGTGTGGATGATGCCGGCGTCGAGACGATGCACGCCGACCCTCCTCCGTCCCAGACGGTCCTTGCCGCTCTCACCGCCTTTTTGCAGGCGGTACGAAACAATTGCTCGATGCCCATCACGGGGGAGGATGGGTGTCGTGCCGTGGAAATCGCCGAAGCCTGTTACCGGTCGGCCCAAGCAGGCGGCAAGCCGGTCACCCTTCCCATTACACACTAAGGTTCAGCGACGATGTGAGTATCCGTCTCTTCGACACCGTCGATGGCATGGATCTTCGTGATGACGACATCGGAAAGCGCCCGTTCATCCTGGACGCTGATAAAGACAAAAATGTCTGGACGGCCGAAACAGGAGTGAGCCTGTTCCACGCCGGGTATTTGTTTCAGCGCGCCGACCACGTCCTTGGTCTTTCCCGCTTTCACTTTAATGAGAATGTAGGCTCTTGTTGCCACGTGTCCCTCCTTGTAGGTTCGGACGTTCGTAAAACCCGCTTCGCCGCGAGGCGCGGGTCATGCGTAATCAGATTCAGAACGGTCATATCTTTGTCGTGGTTGCGAGATGCAAGACACGCCTCACGAGCCAGTCGATTCACCGTCCCGCTGCCCCGGGCATTGCCTTTCGATGGTGATCATAGACCTCTTCAAACCTTTGTCCTCGCGCGGTGAGCGCCGACCGGCCCTCTCGTACGAGCTGCATGAATCGCTCGAAATCATCGACCGATAGGTTGAATTGTCCAAGACCGGTTGCCAGCCGCTCCAGCTCTTCCGCAGAGGTGCGCTGGTCCGCGTCCGCGAGCGCTTCCAATATTTCAGCGGTCCATCCGTTTGCGCGAAATCGTTCGAGAAGGGGAGTGGCTTCCTCGCCGTATTTGTTGGTGAGGGCATCGCGCAGAAAACCCTGTACCGACGCATCGGTGCTCTTACTGAACGCGGATTGGAACTGGATTACGGACCTGATGACGCGGTCGGCTTCTTTGGTGCCTTCCGGTGGGAGCACGCTCGCCTGTTCAAGGGTGGCGAGGACGGCCATGGCCGACCCAACAAAGGGGGAGGCGCTTCTTGCGTGTTGAGCCTGAATCCCGTGGATTCGGCTCTCCGCGGAGGATGGAGAAATACTGGTCACGACGAAAAAAATCAGTATAGATAGCGGAATGGAGGCGAAGAGCGGGTAAGGCGTCCGGTTGGATCGTGACCGATTCGAAGCGATGGCTCCCTCCGGGCGAAACCAGAGGCACATGGGCGGGGATTATACAGAGTCGGTGAGAATGGTGCTAGAGAAGATCCGGCAGTCGGTTACTCTATTGAAACCCCCTGAGAGACTTCCTATAATCGCCCGGTTTGGCCGCGGTCTAGAGTAGGAAAGGCAGTATTTTCATGCTTGCCAAGGTTACGAGCGCGGCCCTCGTCGGGCTGGATGCCCATCTCGTTGATGTGGAGGTCGATATCGCCGGCGGCCTGCCGCAGTTCTCGGTTGTCGGGTTGCCTGACGCGACCGTCAAGGAAAGTCGAGACCGTGTGCGCTCCGCGCTGAAAAACACCGGGTTTCACTTTCCTGCCAAACGAATTACCGTGAATCTGGCTCCTGCCGGCGTGAAAAAGGAGGGCTCGGGGCTCGATCTCGCCATCGCCGTCGGGATTCTCGTCGCCGAAGATGTCATCCCTCAGGCCATGCTGGACAAGCGTGTCTTGATCGGAGAACTCTCTCTGGACGGTCGGGTGAAATCGATCACCGGAGCCTTGTCGTTTGCGCTCTCTTGCCGGTCCGGATACGAGTTGTTACTGCCCGCCGATAACGGCCCCGAAGCAGCGCTGATAGAAGGAGTGAGCGCCTATCCGATCCGGAGTCTTCCGGAGGCCGTGGAGTTTCTTAAGGGAAGCCAACTCATTGTTCCAACTTGCTCGAACCAAGACTTGCTGGAATCAGCCAGGACGACGGAGGACGACGACTATTCAGACGTTCGAGGGCAGGAGCATGCGAAGCGTGCACTCGAAATTGCGGCTGCCGGCGGACACAACGTGCTGATGGTCGGTCCTCCTGGTTCCGGCAAGACGATGTTGGCACGGCGACTTCCCTCGATCCTTCCGTTGTTGGAATTGCAAGAGGCGATTGAAACGACGCGCGTGCATAGCGTAGCCGGACAACTGACTCCCGATCGGCCGTTGCTGGCTGTACGACCGTTCCGAGCTCCTCATCACAGTATCTCTGATGCCGGGCTGGTGGGAGGAGGCACCGTTCCCAAGCCTGGGGAGGTGTCACTTGCGCATAACGGCGTACTGTTTTTGGATGAGTCCCCTGAGTTCAAACGAGGTGTGCTTGAGGGATTGCGGCAACCGTTGGAAGACGGACATATGATCTTGACCAGAGCGAGCGGAACTCTGAAATATCCTGCCCGATTCATGTTGATTGCCGCGATGAATCCTTGTCCTTGCGGATATTATGGGGATCGAACCAGACCCTGTATTTGTACCGGCACTCAGATTCGTCGGTATCGCGCGAAACTCTCCGGGCCGCTGCTCGATCGGCTGGATATTCACCTGGATGTGCCGCCTGTTCCGGTGCGCGAACTACGCACCGAACTCCCTGCTCCCGAAGGATCGACTGCGATCAGATCGCGTGTCGTGGCGGCCCGCGAGCGTCAACGACGGCGGTACCGAAGCGACGGCATCTACACGAATGGCCAGTTGAAGCCGCGGATGGTAAAGCGGTATTGTGGCCTGGGTCAACCAGCCCAAGACTTGCTCGAACAAGCGATGACCAGACTCAGACTGTCGGCGCGGGCGCATGGTCGCATCCTGCGCGTCGCCCGTACCATTGCCGACTTAGCTGACTCTGACAACATTGAGGCCATCCACATCGCGGAGGCTATTCAATACCGTTCATTCGATCGCAATCCTGACGTGTGAGGCATCAGTGGCATCGGTAAAAGTGTTTCTCTGGTGGTTTGTCGTGGGAGCGACGATGGCTCTGGCCGTCATCATGGTGCAAGGCGGCATCAGAGAGGTCATGCAGGCTCAAGGGTCCGTCTGGGAGCTGAAACTCGTCGAGGTGCTGACGACCATCATGGGCGGAGGATTGTTGGGCGGCTGTGTCGCGTTGATTCTGAATCGGATTAAGAAGTCTTAACCATACCTGCCTCTTCGCCTCCGTACAGATTTTCCACGATCCGGTTTATGCCCTGCGCTCGCAAATCGACAAATACCTTCGTGCCTATTGCCTG
This sequence comes from Nitrospira sp., assembly GCA_029194665.1. Taxonomy (NCBI): domain Bacteria; kingdom Pseudomonadati; phylum Nitrospirota; class Nitrospiria; order Nitrospirales; family Nitrospiraceae; genus Nitrospira; species Nitrospira sp. The sequence continues at coordinate 47,692 of JARFXO010000003.1, forward strand.
CTTGTGATACGAAGGAAAGTCTATCCCCTCTGAGTGCTGTGTTCTTCGGACAGATCGACAGACTCATCGATGCCGCGCAACGACCAAGTAACCAGGTAGTGGCATGTGCTTCGATTGCTGGAATCGCCGCGCGGTGTGACGCTGGATGAACTGCCCAAGCGGCTGCCCGCCGACTATACCCGCCATGCCCGAACCGTGAGGCGCGATCTGAAAGCGCTCGAGTCGGCCGGACAATCCGTTTAATCTGGTGAACAAACATGATCCCGGCAATCCGGTCAACCCGATCAACCAATACAACCCCAACAATCCGTTCAACCCCGTGAACCATTACAATCCGGATAATCCACTGAACCCAGTGAACAAGTTCAACCCCGCGGTGCCGTTCGCGCCGCTCGATGGAAGCGGCGGTCGGAGGACCGGAGCATGGTGAGGCTGGAGCCGACACGGATCGACCGGTCACCTCTCGGCGTTGGCTGCATGGAAGACATACTGCAATTCGCCCTGAAGTCCAAGCCGCTCCGCCCAGTTCCAGAGGTAGGGAAGATCCATCTGCAGGCGCGAGTTCTTGACGATGCTGATCACGTCGTCAAAGTCTCGTGGTCGGCTCGCTCGCAATTTCAAGAGAACGAGATCTTCTGGCGAGCTCATCCAGATCGTCAAGCCATGAAAATCGACAGCTCGTCGCCGATCGAGCACCGCGCGATCAAATGGGCTCAGCGAAAAGACCAGGTCAACGGGAAAATGAGGGGCAGTGGGATGCGCGAGTCGTAGGACGACTTCACGAGCCATCGGATTGGCATCGTGCCATGGCTTGTTGATCGCAAATCCGGCTGTACTCAGCAGACTGAGGAACGGTTGGGGATCGTTGCATTGAGCGAGGATAAGAAAGTCGACATCGTACGTGGCACGTGGAGTTCCCCAGACACCAAGGGCTAACGCTCCGATGACACAGTAGGGCGCTTCTGTTGAGGACAGGGCGCGATGGGCTAACTCCACTACCGCGAGGTAGTCGTTTTGAAAACCCTCGGGTTGAGTCATGACATGAATTAGGAGTGAGGGATAACCGGGTGAGTGCAATCGGATTCCTCTATGGCGCCACGGAGGGCCGATATCCAGCGATGTTGGGCGCTCGACAGACGACAAACGGCGAGGATGCCCTCGGTTGCGGAAACGGGATAGTCTGTGGGATTGATCTGAGCGGCGCTCGCATGGAGTTTGCGTAGCCAGATAGGCGGATTGGCGGGATCGAAGGCCATGGCGCGATTGTACAGGAAGCAAGAGAAAAGGCAAAGCCGGCGGGCGAGTGTGGTCCGGGCAATGTGGGAACTCTGGCCAATAAGTACAACTCCGACGTTTGCTTCTTCCCGGCACGAAAGGGCGGTTGTATGATCTGGCCCGTCTACCAACGAGAATCCTTGTTGGATTCCCAATCTTGCTTCGTGATCCAAACATGACAGACTGGCTTGCTCATGTGCGGCGAAACGACGACGGGTCGTTTGCGATTCATGAACTGGAAGACCAGTTGCGCGCAGTCATCAAGTGCCTCTGCCTAGTGGGTGAATGGAGTTTGAGATGAAATCCGCAGCAACCAGCAAGCCTAGAGGCATCACTGTGGAACCGTTCGCTTCAACATGGTCTACCCTCCAACGAACCGTTGGCGGGAGGGATACGTGGGAATCAGAATGGGAGATGATCAGGTGCAACGCAGCAGATTAGGGGGCAAACAGTTCCGCGAGGAGAGCCAGCACGCGGTCGGCGGCAGCTTGGTCGATCGCGCCCATGCGCTTGATCAGGCGAGCTTTATCCACGGTGCGAAGTTGATCCAACACAATCTGCCCCGTCTTGCGGTGAAAGCGAACAGGCACGCGAGTCGGATACGGGCGCCCTTTGGTCGTCATAGGTGCCACGATCACCGTGTCGATGTGCCGATTCATTTCATCGGGCGAGATGATCAGGCAAGGACGGGTCTTTCGAATTTCTCGGCCTTGGGTCGGATCGAGGCGAATGAGATAGACCTCGAAGCGACGGACTACCATTGCCATTCATCGCGATCCCATTGCGAAGGGGAGGAGCGCTCTTGGTCGAGGAGTCGATCGTCGCCGGTCTTGTGCATGGCGCGAAAGGCCTCGTCCCATCCGCTACGGGGCCGTGATGTGGAACGTACCACCAGTTGATTGCCCTGGATCTCGATCTCCACGGGACCGTCCAGATGACACTGCTGGAGAACGGATTTTGGGATGCGGATACCCTGAGAGTTGCCGATGGGTACGATCTTGGTTTTCATGGACAAGGCCCCATTCAAGACGATGTGGCTACGGAGTAATTACATTGGGTGTCGGCTCTGTGTCAAGAACATCGCGAGGAATCTGTGGCTGAACAAGAGCGAGGTGTACGGATGTGGGGGAACCGATGAGGATGTGGAGCAATCCGGCAAATACGGAGAACTCCGAAGGGTGGCTGGGCCGGTGGAGGGTGGGATTCGTCGAGGGAGCCTGAGATGAGGACCCGCATTCTGGAAGAACATTGCCAGTCTCATGCGGCTCATGTGCGCCGGAACGCAGACGGGTCGTTTGCGATCCACCATCTTGAAGACCATTTGCGCACGGTGGGTGATCTGGTGGGCGAGGTGTCATTACCCAATTCGCGCTTAAAGCGCATGGTATTGACGGGTGACGCTTATCGGGTCTCTCATCGGCCGTAAGCCATTGGGTTCTAACGACTGAGGGCGTGATTTCCTAAATGGAAAAGGGTAAGCTCCCGCCGATTTATCTAGGAGTCTTATTGTAAGCTTTCCTTCTAATCAATCGGAGAGTAGGGCATGTCGAAAGCGAAGATGGAATCAGCGAAAGCTAAGAACGGCGAATCAGCAGGACTTGAAGCAAAGCTCTGGGCCGCGGCCGATGCGTTGCGAAACAATATGGACGCAGCGGAGTATAAGCATGTCGTGCTCGGCCTGATCTTCCTCAAGTACATCTCGGATGCGTTCGAAGCGAAACATGCCGAGCTTGAGGCGCAAAAGAAACAGGGTGCAGACCCGAAAGATCCAGACGAATACAAAGCCGCGAGTATTTTCTGGGTACCGAAGGAAGCGCGGTGGTCACATCTCAAGGCGAGTGCTCCGCAACCGACCATCGGAACGATCGTCGACGATGCGATGAGCGCCATCGAGCGGGATAACCCGTCGCTCAAGGGAGTTCTCCCAAAAGATTATGCCAGGCCAGGGCTCGACAAGCAGCGGCTTGGCCAGCTCATCAATCTGGTCAGCGATATCGGCCTCGGCAGTCCGGCGGATCGGGCCAAAGATATTCTGGGTCGGGTCTACGAATACTTTCTTGCGCAATTCGCCAGCGCCGAAGGCAAAAAGGGCGGACAGTTCTATACGCCTTCCAGAGTCGTCCGCGTGCTCGTTGAAATGCTGGCTCCATACAAGGGCCGTGTCTATGACCCCTGCTGCGGGTCGGGTGGCATGTTCGTCAGCAGCGAAAAGTTCATCGAGGCGCACAGCGGCAAGCTCGGTGACATCTCCATCTATGGTCAGGAGTCCAACTACACCACATGGCGGCTGGCCAAGATGAACCTTGCCATCCGTGGCATCGACGCGCAGATCGCGCACGGCGACACTTTCCACAACGACAAACACCCAGATCTCAAAGCCGACTACGTGCTCGCCAATCCGCCCTTTAACGACAGCGACTGGCGCGGCGAGCTGTTGAAAGATGACAAGCGCTGGGTCTACGGCACGCCGCCTACGGGCAATGCCAACTACGCCTGGGTACAGCACTTCATCCATCATCTGGCTCCCACCGGGATTGCCGGTTTCGTGCTCGCCAACGGATCAATGTCATCGAATCAGTCGGGCGAGGGTGAGATCCGCAAAGCCATCATTGAAGCCGACCTCGTAGACTGCATGGTGGCGCTGCCGGGCCAATTGTTTTACTCGACACAGATTCCTGTTTGTCTCTGGTTCATTGCTCGCGATAAGCGTGGGCAACCCTCACCTGGCCTTCGGCCACCCTCTCCCAGTGAGAGAGGGGCTAGGGGTGAGGGATACCGAGACCGACGGGGCGAGGTATTGTTCATCGACGCGCGCAAGCTCGGCACCATGGTGGACCGTGTGCACCGGGAGCTGACCGATGCCGACATCGCCAAGATTGCCGGGACGTATCATGCTTGGCGCGGCGACTCCTTCGATCGTCATTCCCGCGAAAGCGGGAATCCAATTCCATATTCGGGCATCCCTGGTTTCTGTAAGGCGGCGAAACTCGACGACATCCGTAAACACGGTCACGTGCTCACGCCAGGTCGCTACGTCGGCGCTGAAGCTGCCGAAGATGATGCCGAGCCGTTCGAGGAGAAGATGAAGCGGCTGATCGCGACCTTGCGCGAGCAGCAAGCTGAGGGAGCGAAACTCGATGCCGCGATTGGAGCTAACCTGAAGGAGTTTGGGTATGGCGAGTGAGTGGCGCGATACGACGCTTGGAGGGTTTGTGACCCTGCAGCGGGGTCACGACCTGACCGACGCCGAGCGCAGGCCCGGCACAGTTCCCGTCATGGGCGCCGCCGGACAGAACGGCTTTCATGACACAGCGCTGGCGAAAGGTCCGGGGATTGTCATCGGGCGAAGTGGTGCATCGTTCGGACAAGTGCATTACTGCGAAAAGGACTTCTGGCCACACAACACTGGTCTCTACGTCACAGATTTTGGGGAGAACAGCCCGCGCTTTGCCTACTACTTCCTAAAGGCACTCGACTTCAGTTGCTTCAACTCTGGTAGTGCACAGCCGTCCCTGAACAGGAACTTCATCTATCCGATTGAAGTTCAGGTTCCGCCTCCGGATGAACAACGCGCCATCGCCCACATCCTCGGCACGCTGGACGACAAGATTGAGCTGAACCGGAAGATGAACGAGACGCTGGAGGCGATGGCGCGGTCGCTCTTCAAGTCGTGGTTCGTTGATTTCGATCCGGTGCGGCGAAACGCCGCCCGCGCTCGAAATCAACCCTCACCCCCAGCCCCTCTCCCAAAGGGCGAGGGGAGCAATCATTATCGTTGTGGGTATGCCTTTGCAGGGCTGGTTGAGGCAGCGCGAGCCTTGCGAAAGAAGCAGACACCTGCGGAAATTATCTTCTGGGAATTGGTCCGCGACAGACAATTGATGGGTTTGAAGTTTCGGCGTCAACACCAGATGGGAGACTACATCGCCGACTTCTATTGCCACGAACATCGGCTGGTCATCGAACTGGACGGTGGCATCCATGCCGAAAAGCGAAAAAAGGATCACAAGCGTGATGCGTGGATGAAGGCCCAGGAGTTCACCGTTTTGCAGTTTCCGAATCAGCAGCTGCTGGACGATCCAGAGTCCGTGCTTCGGGCCATCGCCGAGGGCGTTCGGCCCACGTCTCCACACCCTCTCCCACTGGGAGAGGGTCAGGGTGAGGGTTCGGTCGAGGATCTCGACCGATTGTTCCCCGATTCCTTCGAAGACTCCGAACTAGGGGAGATTCCAAGGGGGTGGGCGGTTGGTCATTTCGGTGACGTGGTGGATCATTTAAAGGATCAGGAGAATCCTCTTCTGTCGCCGGATGTGCTCTTCTACCACTTCAGTCTTCCGGCCTTTGACGAGGGGCAAAGCCCCAAGACTGAATACGGCGAGGGCATCAAGAGCCAGAAGTCTCGTGTGCCAGCGGGCGTCGTCTTGCTTTCCAAGCTCAATCCCGAGATCGAGCGGGTGTGGCTCGTTGACGTAAGCCCGACCGACCGAGCAGTGTGCTCAACGGAGTTTCTGGTCCTTCGCGGGAGATCTCCGTTCACGAGAGGCTTTGTCTATTGCCTCGCACGCACGCCGTTGTTTCGCCAGCAGATTGAGAGTCTTGTAACAGGAACGTCGAAGAGCCATCAGCGAGCGCAAGTCGAGTCCATTCTCAACGTCCCAGTAGTCTTTCCACCTTCGTCCATTGTCGTAGCGTTCGATCGCATGTCTGAAACTCTGCTTGCGCGAACTCTCGAATGTCGGCGAGATTCGCGCACCCTCACTGCCTTGCGCGATACGCTGCTGCCCAAGCTCATTTCGGGGGAGCTGCGGGTGAAGGATGCAGGGAGGTTCATGGAGAGAGGATGTGAATCAACTGCCCGGAATCATGATTCATACAGGGTCTGATGGTAGGGGCGGTTCACGAACCGCCCCTACACAGAATCGTAAATCCATTGGACGGGTGATGGGTTCATAAAGGGAAGAATGTGATGACGATGAATCACGGCAGGCACCATCGTCGGTCCATTCGACTGAAGGGCTACGACTATGCACAAGCCGGTGCGTACTTCGTGACGATGTGCACACAGAATCGGGCCTGTCTGTTTGGCAACGTCGTCGATGGCCAGATGCGGCTCAATGAATGTGGGCAGGTGGTGGCGGATTCGTGGCTGTGGCTGTCTGCCCGATATCCTCATGTTGATTTGGATGAATGGGTGGTGATGCCAAATCACCTGCACGGCATCATCATTCTGACGGGGCCGGACGGTAGGGGTGGTTCGCGAACCGCCCCTACAGAGAACCGTAAACCCATCGGGCGATTGATCGGGGCATTCAAAACCGTCTCCACCAAACGTCTCAATACAATGCACAACTCCCCTGGTGTTCCGGTCTGGCAGCGCAACTACTACGAGCACATCGTCCGCAGCGAGGAAGCTCTCATCCACATTCGCCGATACATCGTCGGCAATCCCGCCCATTGGGAGGAAGATCGCGAGAACCCGCAGGCGGTAGGGGCGATTCGTGAACCGCCCCCGTTCAAGGGCCTATGGCAGGCTTGACCGAATCCATCGTCGAATCCGCCGCCCTCGCCTGGCTCGAAGGCTTGGGCTACCAGGAGCTGCATGGACCGGTTATCGCTGTACGACCGTTTCTTTTTTGCGGTAGTTGTCGTTAACTACCGCAACTATGTAACATGATGTGATGGTGAGATCCATGGAAGATCGTCTGAGGAAGGCGCTTCGCAAGGTAGGCGCCGCGCGCGCGCGAGCTGGAGCAGGCTGGGATCACACGCATGCAGATTGCGCGGCTGGTGTCGGCGGGAAAGCTGCAACGGATCGGGCGCGGGCTGTATGCGCCGGCGGACTATCAGGGGACCGAACACAGCGCACTCGTTACCGTGGCAAAGCGAGCGCCTAACGTCGTGTTCTGCCTGCTCACCGCGCTGCGCTTCCACGAGATTACGACGCAATCGCCGTTCGAGGTGTGGATCGCCATCGCGAACAAAGATCATCCACCCCGCCTCGACTATCCGCCGCTGCGGACCGTGCGCTTTTCCGAAGCCTCGCTGCGGTACGGTGTGGATGTGAGAAAAGCGGAAGGTGTGGCGCTGCGGATTACCAGCCCGGCGAAGACGGTGGCGGATTGTTTCAAATTCCGGAACAAGGTCGGGCTCGACGTCGCGCTCGATGCGCTCAGGGAAGTGTTGCGCGAACGAAAGGCGACGGCCGACGAGCTGTGGCTCTGCGCGAAGGTGAACCGTGTTGCCAATGTGATGCGCCCGTACCTGGAGGCGACCGCGTGAAGGCAGACCTTGCCGCCTCCATCCATGCGCGGCTTTCCTCCCGCGCGAAGGCGCGCGGCGAGATCTTCCAGGAGGTGCTTACCCGTTACGGCATCGAGCGCTTCCTCTACCGGCTTTCCTGCACCCCCGCACGCGACAGGCTGTGGCTCAAGGGCGCACTGCTCTTCGACTTGTGGTTCGACGTACCGCATCGACCGACGCGCGATGCGGATTTCCTGGGGTTCGAACCGGCGGATCAAGACGCGTTGGAATCCATGGTTCGCGAGGCGTGCGCGATCGACGTGCCGGACGGCATGAGCTATGAGCCGGCTTCGATGCGGGTCCGTGAGATCCGGGAAGATGCGCGCTACGTAGGATTACGGGTCACGCTCACGGGCAGGTTGAAGAATGCCCGCTGTCCGGTGCAGCTCGACGTTGGCTATGGCGACGCGGTCACACCGGGGCCGGAAGAGGCGCTGTATCCGACGCTGCTCGATGATCTCCCCGCGCCGCGATTGAAGGTGTATCCGCGCGAGACGGTGATTGCAGAAAAGCTTGAGGCGATCGCAACTCTCGGCATAGCCAACAGCCGGATGAAAGATTATTTTGATCTGCTGGCGCTTGCGCGCGGAGGTGCCATCGACCCGCGCGTTCTGTCCGAGGCGATTCGTGCAACGTTCGAAAGGCGTCGCACGTCGTTACCGGCGAGCATGTTGTTGGGGCTGGAGGATCAGTTCGCCCATGACAAGGTCAAGCAGGCTCAGTGGAACGCATTTCTCGCTAAGAATCGTCTGGAAGGACCGCCCCTGGAAGTCGTGGTGCGCGAAGTGCGCGCGTTTCTCCAGGTGCCGCTCAGCCAGGCATCGAAGCTACCGGAGATGCGATGACTGCATTCACCGAGTCCGTTGTCGAAGATGCAGCCCTCAGCTGGTTCGAAGTGCTGGGCTACCGGGTGCTGCACGGGCCGGACATCGCCGCGGGTGAACCCGCCGCGGAGCGCAGCGACCCGAACTACCGCGATGTGGTGCTGGAAGGCCGCCTGCGCCAGGCTCTGGTGCGCCTTAACCCCGACCTGCCGTCCGAGGCGCTGGAAGATGCATTCCGTAAACTCACGCGCATGGATGCGTCCTTACTCGTGGAGCGTAACCGCGCAGTGCATCGACTGTTGGTCGATGGGATCACTGTTGAGTATCGCCGCAAGGACCTGCCTGCGCCGCGCCCAGGCCATTTTTTCGTCTATGCAATCCGCTGCACCGATGAAAGCATCTATATCGGCCAGACGGAAAATCTAGAGCAACGTTGGCATCAGCACCTTGCCGGCACTGCCGCAGATCATACACGCAAACACAGGCCCGTCCATCTGGAGCACTACGAAGAGCATGCATCGCGCAAAGCCGCTGTGGAGCGTGAGAAATGGCTCAAGACCGGTTACGGTCGTACATGGCTGAAGAGAGAGATCGCTGCTGGGCGGACGCGGCAGGCAGGCGGCTCGATTGCCGGGGCTCAGGCCCGGGTCATCGACTTCGACAGGCCCGACAACAACGACTGGCTCGCCGTGAATCAGTTCACGGTGTCAGAAGGTCAGCATACAAGACGGCCGGACGTGGTGCTGTTCGTGAATGGGCTGCCGCTGGCGGTGATCGAGCTCAAGAACCCAGCGGACGAAGACGCCACGATTTGGAGTGCCTATCAGCAGCTCCAAACCTATCAAGCACAGATTCCCTCCTTCTTCTCTACCAATGCAGCGCTGATCATTTCTGATGGAGTGCAGTCTCGCATTGGGACTCTTGGGGCTGGGAAGGAATGGTTTAAGCCCTGGCGAACGATTGCGGGGGGTCAGGACGCGGCTCCCACGATGTCTGAGCTGCAAGTGGTCCTGGAGGGAGTCTTTGAAAAACGACGGTTTCTGGACCTTGTGCGCCATTTTATCGTCTTCGAGGACGAGGGCCAGGGAAAGCTCACTAAGAAGATGGCGGGCTATCACCAGTTCCACGCGGTGAATGTGGCGGTCGAGGAAACCTTGCGGGCTGCTCGACATGCGGCAGAGCATCGAGCTGCTGAGCCGTTAGGTCAATACCAGTCTGGGCATCAGCCAGGTGGTGAACCTGGGGATCGAGGGGTTGGTGTGGTCTGGCACACACAGGGATCGGGGAAGAGCCTGACGATGGCCTTCTATGCGGGGCGAGTCATCCTCCATCCGACGATGGCGAACCCCACCATCGTGGTGCTCACCGATCGCAATGACCTAGACGATCAACTCTTCGGCACCTTCGCTCGGTGCCGCGACCTGCTCCGGCAGGACCCAGTTCAGGCAACCGACCGGGCTGACTTGCGCGCAAAGTTGAGCGTGGCTTCTGGAGGCGTGGTGTTTACCACCATTCAGAAGTTCATGCCGCCTTCGGCGGCACCCTCACCCCAGCCCTCTCCCAGTGGGAGAGGAGGGAGCGAAGCGGAGGGTGAGGGAGACTGGCGCATGCCAGTCTTGTCTGATCGACGCAACATCGTCGTGATCGCGGATGAAGCCTATCGGAGCCAGTATGACTTCATCGATGGCTTTGCCCGCCATATGCGGGATGCGCTACCGAATGCTTCGTTCATCGGTTTCACCGGAACGCCGATCGAGAAGACCGATGCCAACACCAGAGCGGTCTTTGGCGACTACATCAGCATCTACGATATCCAGCGGGCGGTCATCGATAAGGCGACCGTTCCCATCTACTACGAGAGCCGGCTTGCGAAGCTCGAACTGAAGGCGTCCGAGCGGCCAAAGATCGACCCCAAGTTTGAAGAGGCGACCGAGGGGGAAGAAGTCGAACGCAAGGAGAAGCTCAAAACCAAGTGGGCGCAGCTGGAAGCAGTGGTGGGGTCGGAGAATCGGATCAAATTGATCGCGCGGGACCTCGTGGATCACTTCGAAGACCGCCTTGGGGCGATGGATGGGAAGGCGATGGTGGTCTGTATGAGCCGACGGATTTGCGTGGAGCTCTATCGAGAGATCGCTGCCCTGCGTCCACGATGGCATGCCGATGCGGATGACCAAGGATCGATGAAGGTGATCATGACCGGCTCGGCGTCCGATCCGATCGAATGGCAGGGCCATATCCGGAATAAAAAACGCCGAGAAGACATGGCGCTCCGGTTCCGTGCTCCCAAGGACCCGTTCAGGCTCGTCATCGTTCGTGACATGTGGCTGACTGGTTTTGACGCGCCGAGTCTCCATACGATGTACATCGATAAGCCGATGCGTGGGCATGGGCTGATGCAGACCATTGCGCGAGTGAATCGCGTGTTCAAGGATAAGCCTGGTGGATTGGTCGTGGACTACCTTGGCCTTGCCGACGAACTGAAACAAGCTCTTGCGACCTACACAGAAAGCGGTGGGACGGGGAAGACGGCGATTGACCAGGCAGAGGCTGTCGCGGTGATGCTGGAGAAGTATGAAATCTGTCGAGGCCTCTTCGGTTCATACAACACGCCTGCCGGCCTAGTGAGGGCGTTTGACTGGTCGCTCTGGATGACCGGCAAGCCGCAAGAGCGGCTCCTGCTGCGCAAGAGCATATTTTGAAGCAGCCAGATGGTAAGACACGGCTCCTCCGTGCCGTGACGGAGCTTTCGCAGGCCTTTGTGTTAGCCGTGCCACATGAGGAGTCCTTCCGGATTCGGGATGATGTCGGATTCTTCCAGGCTGTGCGTGCGGTGCTGGCGAAGAGCACACCGGGCGAGCAGAGGACTGATGAAGAGCTCGACCATGCCATTCGCCAGATCATTTCAAAGGCCGTGGTGTCCGACAAGATCGTAGACATCTTTGCTGCTGCCGGGCTCAAGAAGCCGGATCTCTCTATCCTCTCTGATGAGTTTCTCGCCGAAGTGCGCGGCATGCCGCAGAAGAACTTAGCTGTCGAACTGTTACGGAAGTTGCTAAGCAGAGAAATCAAGGTGCGATCTCGCAAGAATGTGGTGCAGGCAAAGTCCTTTGCAGAAATGTTGGAGCAGGTGGTGAGGAAGTATCAGAACCGAGCAATTGAGGCCGCGCAGGTGATCGAGGAAATGATCGGCTTGGCCAAGGATATGCGGCGAGCCCATGAACGAGGGGAACGGCTTGGTCTGTCCGAGGAAGAGATGGCGTTTTATGATGCGCTCGAAACCAACGACAGTGCAGTAAAGATACTTGGGGATGAGACGCTACGGGCCATCGCGCGCGAAGTGGCTGAAGCGGTGCGTAAAAATGTGACGATCGACTGGACGGTTCGGGAGAACGTCCGCGCTCAGCTGCGCGTCATTGGGAAACGTATTCTCCGCAAGTATGGATATCCGCCGGATAAGCAAGAAAAGGCGACGCAGACTGTACTGGAACAGGCAGAGGTGTTGTGCGGCGAAGTGGTGGCATGAGAGTGGCTGTCGTTATTTGTCGGGAAGGCGGCCTGCGTTGAAGATTATCCGTTCTGTTTCGGGTGTTCCCATTCGCCTCACTCCTGAGCGGTTTGGCCATATTGCCGCGCGCCATCCTGAAATGGCAGATCAACAAGACCGCATTCTGGAAACAGTGAATCAGCCGGACTACGTTCAAGAAGGGGACAGCGAGACGCTGATTGCGGTAAAGTCGTATCCGAAAACGCCGCTGTCCCAGAAAGCTTGTGCTGTCATGTATCGAGAATTGAGCGATGGTGATGGTTTTGTGGTAACCGCGTATTTCACAAGTCGTCCAGCCGTCTGGAGGAGGATCATATGGAAGCTGTGAAGGTGTTCGAACGAAAAGATGTGCCTCTGGATTGGGACTACAATGACGACGCCGATACGCTCTACCTGAGCTTCGGCAAGCCGAAGGCCGCCGTGGGCCTTGATATCAGGGAAGGGGTCGTCGTTCGATACGATGAGCAAGCCAAGGAGGTCGTGGGGCTGACGATCGTCGGCGTTGGACGCCGGTTGGAAGAATATGTGAAGAATAAGCCGTGAGGGGCTAGGCGGCAGAGACATGACCGATCAACGCTCTCTGGATGAAGCGACATTGCAGGCAGTGGTGCAGCGGACAATCCAAAGGGGTCGGATACCCATGTCTGACGAAGTACACTCGAGGTCGTAAGACCATACGCATGCAAGGCCACTTGTTTTGTCCACATTGAGCCTGCCTCTGTTCTGTTAATCCCTCGGCACATTCGCTACAATGCCGACATTGTGAAACCGGCGGCCGTCGATGCGGTGGATTGCATGAGGAAAGAAAGGGGACGTGATGCAGCGAGAGTATGGGCCGCTGGTGCAGGAGTTTCTTCGATTGCTGCGAGAGGAGTTCAGCGGTCAGGTGCGGTCGATGTTGGTATTCGTCCCGGTGGGGCGTGACACGCCGGCTCCAGCAGCGGCCGCGCTGTCGGCACCATCATCATCGGCGTAATAGGTAGGAGAGTTTCAAGGAAAGATTAGCCGACTGCGTCAGCAAAAAACATTGCCCAGGATCATCGTCATCAGTTAGGGAGGTGTCTGATGGTTGCATCGTCCCGTGTCGTATTGCTCATCATGGTGGCCCTGCTGGTCGGATGTGCCTCGACCAAGCAAGCGAGGTCGATGGAACAATCAGGCTTTCTTGGCGATCTGTACCCACTGATGCAGAAAGGCAAGGAGGGAGAGGCGCTACTGGTGTACAAGAGCCCGCGCGTGGCTCTCATCCCACGCGGGACGTACAAGAAGATGCTCTTGGAACCGGTGACCATGTGGGGGCCACCGGCTGAGGAGCATAAGACCGCTCCACAGAAGGAGCTCCAGGCGGTGGCTGATATGTTGTACGGCCTGATGTACGAGAGTTTGTCGAAAGATTACGAGATGGTTTCCGTGCCGGGGCCGAATACCCTGCGCATTCAGGCGGCCATCACGCGGGCTGATCAGTCGTATGTCGTCCTGCGCGCCGTGTCCACGATCCCCGCTCCGATGAATTACCTTGCCGCTGCCTCGTTCCTGAAGGACCTAGGGACCGGAAAGCCGCTCTTCGTTGGGGAGGCCAGCATTGAGGGGAAGATTGTGGATGCTCAAACGGGAGAAGTACTTGGCGCTTCCGCCGACCGGCGAGTCGGCAAGCGGCATCTAGATGCTCATTCATTCGACTCCTGGGACGATGTTCATCAAACCTTGGCGTTTTGGGCGGAGCAGCTCCGGTACCGGCTGTGCAAAGAGCGTGAACGCGGGGAATCCCACTGCACGCCGCCGAAGGAGTGAGGGATGGGTTAGCCGCCACATCAGTCAGATCGTCCACAGCGTTACCGAGTCAGCAATGGCGATCGCACGAAAACCGGCGTCGAGCGCGAGGGCAGGTTACAATTTGACCTTACGGCAGCAAATCGGCGACGACGACTGTAGCTGTGGTGGCGGCGAGCGGAGCGATGCGGTCGGAAGGAGCGAGCTTCTGGGATGACCCGTACACACTTGCTTGGCCGGGAACAACCACCGGATCTCGGTACACTTCCAGACAACGTTCGGCGAGGTTGACGATCCAGTATTCTCGGATGCCGGCGCGGGCGTAAATGGCGCGTTCGCGGTCTCGGTCCAATGAAATGGTGGTATCGGACACTTCGACGACAAGCAACGCCGACCGTGGGTGTTCGTCTCGGTAGTCGTCAGGCGTTCCAGAAACGACCGCCAGGTCCGGTTCCGGTTCTGAATCAGGGTCGACGATGAGCGGCATTTGCACTCGCACCCACACGTTGGATCCGAAGAGCCGTTCGAGGGCCCGTTCTGTTTTTCCGATGGCTGATGCCTGTGGACTGTTTTGGGGAGTCATCGTGAGGATATCACCCTCAATTAATTGGACGCGATCATCCTGACTGAAAATCCCCACCTCAGCCATACGGTCGTATTCCAGGCGGGTCCAGCGCTTCGTTTGTATAACGGGGGCGACCATCATTGCCTCGCATCGGCTGAGCTGAGTGTAACAAACCACCAGGCTGGTCACAAGCGATCGACCTGTCTAGCAAGATAGTTGTGGGATAGGATTGAAAATGGGCGGGCTTCAGGGATACAAAGGACGGCTGAACGATTACCACATTGAGGCGCAAGGAACATGGATATTGAAATCGGCTCCAATCTCTACCGCAATTCTAACGGCACCATTGAAGTCGAAGGTGTGCCGCAAATCCAACTGGCTCGACATTCTTCAACCGGGAATCTCCTGGTGACGTTTGCACTGTTTGACGCGAACGGCCGAATGCTGGCGAAGGTGGTGGACAGCACCATGATGTTCAACGAACGGCGCGCCTATGAATTAACGAAGACGAACCAAAGCGTGGCGATGAAAGAATCTGAGTCCGGCAAAATTCTTCTTCATGTCGAAGTGAAGGCCTCCGACGTGGTGTCTTTGTCGCGAGGAGAGTTTCATACGATGAAAGGCCGCCTGCTGCATGTGTCGCCGACGGAGTGGAAGCTTGACAAGCAGCAGAGGAGCGGGCTTACTCAAGATGCCGACGGAGGCGTTGTGTCTATCGGTTAGGCGAAGACGCCTGCGCGGTCGTTGTCGGCACCACGACCAGGTCCCCGTTTTTCATATCCACCGACGCCGTTTCGCCATCCCGCAACTCTCCCTTGACCAGCAATCGTGCGATCGGTGTGTCCAATTCCTGCTGAATGAGGCGCTTGAGGGGCCGTGCTCCATAGACCGGATCGTAACCACGTTCCCCCAGGTGCCTGAGCGAGGCTGGGCTGAGTGTCAGGGTGATCCGCCGTTCAGCCAATCGATTGCGGAGACGCTCCAGCTGAATGTCCGCGATCTTGATCAAGTGTTCGGTGCCGAGTGGATGGAACACCACGAGTTCATCGACCCGGTTCAAGAACTCAGGGCGAAAATGTTGGCGCAGTTCGCCCATGACGACCGTTCTGACCTCCTCATACGACGCGCCCCGTTGTTGCGCTTCGAGAATGTGCGGGCTGCCGATGTTGGACGTCATGATCAACACGGTATTCTTGAAGTCGACCGTGCGGCCTTGTGAATCGGTGAGTCGTCCATCGTCCAGCACTTGCAATAGAACATTGAAGACATCGTGGTGCGCCTTTTCGATCTCATCGAACAAGATCACCGAAAATGGGCGCCGTCGAACAGCTTCGGTGAGTTGCCCTCCCTCTTCGTACCCGATGTAGCCGGGAGGCGCGCCGATGAGGCGGGCGACCGTGTGCTTTTCCATATATTCTGACATGTCGATTCTGATCAGGTTTCCTTCGTCGTCGAACAAAATTGCGGCCAACGCACGGGCCAATTCTGTTTTCCCGACACCGGTTGGGCCGAGGAACAGAAATGAACCGATCGGACGATTGGGATCTTTGATTCCCGACCTGGCACGAAGCACCGCGTCCGCGACGGCTCGCACGCCTTCATCTTGGCCCACGACACGTTGATGCAACAGTTCCTCGAGTTTCAACAGTTTGTCGGTTTCCCCTTCGAGCAAACGGGAGACGGGAATACCGGTCCACCGACTGACCACGGCGGCAATCTCGTCTTCATCCACCTCTTCCTTCAGGAGTCTTGTCTCGTCCTGTTTTTCCCCTAACTGCTGTTGTTCCAGTTCCAACTCCCGCTCGAGTCGAGGCAGGTCTCCGTACCGCAGCTCAGCCACCCGATTGAGGTCATAAGCCCGTTCGGCTTGATCGATCTTCAGTTTGACCTCTTCGATCGCCTCACGGGTTTTGCGAAGGCGTGCGACGGAGGTCTTTTCCGATTCCCACCTGGTTTTCAGGGCCTGCAGGTCGCGTTGCTTTTCGTTCAGCTCGGTCTCGATAGCGGCCAAGCGGGCGATGCTCGCCGGGTCCGTTTCTTTTTTCAAGGCTTCCCGTTCAATTTCCAGCTGAAGCACCTTGCGTGAGACCTCATCCAGCTCAGCCGGAAGGCTGTCGATTTCCGTCCTGAGCCGCGCGGCGGCCTCATCGACCAAGTCGATGGCTTTATCCGGAAGAAACCGATCGGAAATGTAGCGATGCGACAATTTCGCCGCCGCGACCAGGGCGCTATCCTTGATCCGCACGCCATGGTGGACTTCATACCGCTCTTTGAGGCCGCGCAAAATGGAAATGGTGTTCTCCACGGACGGCTGGTCAACCAGGACCGTCTGGAAGCGACGTTCCAAAGCGGCATCTTTTTCGATGTGTTTCCGGTACTCGTCGAGCGTCGTGGCGCCGATGAGGTGCAATTCGCCCCTCGCCAGCATCGGCTTCAACAGGTTGGCCGCGTCCATCGCGCCTTCGGCCGCCCCGGCCCCGACGACCGTATGCAATTCGTCGATGAACAGCAGAATCTGACCTTGGGAGGATTGAATTTCTTTTAATACCGCTTTGAGCCGCTCTTCGAACTCACCGCGAAACTTGGCTCCGGCGACAAGCGAGCCCATGTCCAATGCGAAGAGCTTCTTCTGTTTGAGACTTTCGGGAACATCCCCTTTGACGATACGAATTGCCAGCCCTTCCACGATCGCGGTTTTTCCGACCCCCGGTTCGCCGATGAGCACCGGGTTGTTCTTCGTTCGACGTGAGAGAATCTGAATCACACGCCTGATTTCGTCGTCACGACCGATGACGGGGTCGAGCTTGCCTTGTCCGGCCAATTGAGTTAGATCACGCCCGTATTTCACCAGCGACTGGTAGGTACTTTCCGGATCCTGACTGGTGACGCGCTGATTGCCGCGCACCTGTTGCAATCCGGACAAGAGACGGTCTCTGGTGAGTCCCAGTTTCTTGAGCACTCCTCCTTCTTGAACCATGGCCAATAGCACATGCTCGACGCTGAGAAAGTCGTCCTTGAGCGATTTCTGTTCGTCCTCCGCACGGTTGAGGACCTGAGTCAGACGGGTGGCGATGTGCATTTGACCGGGAGCCGCCCCGGAACCTTGCACTTGCGGCAGCTTTGCCAGGGCTTGTTCGACCGCTTGCCGAACCGCAGGTAGGGCAAGACCGGCCCCTTCGAGCAGCGCCGGGGTCGTTCCACCTTCCTGGTCGAGCAGCGCCAACAGCACGTGCTCGACATCGATGCCCTGATGGCTTCTTCGCTGCGCATGGGCAGAGGCGGACTGGAGTGCCTCTTGCAACTTGATCGTCATTCGGTTCATGTCCATGGTGACTCACTCCTGAAGAGATACGTGTTGATGAAACATGTGATAATCATCAGGTCGGGGCAAGTCAACCAAGAATCCATGGAATCCATTTTTCCGTTTCCATGCGCGACTAGTTCTTGACCTCTGGCTCAATCCCGATTAGGGTACGCAGCGGCATGGTCAACCTTGTTTCAGCCACGCTTCAGCTGTACCGGCATGTCCTGTATGCGACGGGGCGTTCGTTCGCTCGAAGCTGGCTGACCGTGGTGGCGCTCATTGTATTCGCCATCCTGTTTTTGGGAACCTCACGGATCGCCGCTCCATTCGGAATAGGAGGCGGGTTCATACTCGGCATCGTCAACGCGTTGTTGGTGGGCGCGACTCTCCGGCTGATCGAGCAGTCTCTCAGTGGAGCGAGGTCCATTCAACTCAGGGATGTGACCGAGAGCTTCGGGCATTATTTCTGGGACGTGATCGGCGTGGGATTCGTGCTGTGGCTGCCGACGATGCTGCTCGATATGGGGATGCAAGCGAATCCATACGGGCAGTTTCTCTTGTCGGCGTTTCTGCTTCTGGTCTTCATCCTCTTGAATCCGGCGCCGGAGGTGATTTATCAAGTCCGCCATGATTCAACGCTCAACGTGTTCAAGACTTCCTATGAGTTTGTGTTGGAGCATTGGGTCGAGTGGTTCCTCCCCTTCGCGATTCTCATCTTGCCGGTGGTGCTTTCGCCGAGCGGGCTGCAGGAATTTTTTACGCTGTCCGGCCGTGTGGGTCGGGGAGCGGGCCTCGACTTTTTCCAAATCCTCATGCTGCCGCTCACCGCGATCGGGGGGTGGTTATCCTATGTGGGCTTGGATTCCGAAGGGCAAGGGATTATTCTGCTACTCCTGACTCCGCCTGTGGCCATGGCGATTTTGCTGTTTCGCGGCCACCTTTTTGCCTCGCTTCATGGGTCCTCCAGACGGCAACGTCTATTTTCTCACCAGTTTGGTGCCAGGCAGTAGGGGTGAAGTCAGGATAGGCTGTCACCACGACTTGGTTCATTACTTGTACACCTGTATCAGTTTGAGACGCTTCTTAGGCCGTTGATAGGCCCTGGCTTGTGATCGGACATGAAATAGTGTATGGGTTAGCCTACACGTGAGCTTGTTCCTTCACTTATGTGGCGTGGAGAAGGTACAGACTCGTGGAACTTTCGATCTTTTGGCGGTTGGTGATGACCTCCCTCGTCATTATTACGGTCATGGGAGGAGTCAATATTTACGCCCTCCTTCAGCTTCGGCAGTTGACGGCAATGAGTACCCAGATGACGTCCTACCATTATCCAGCTGCTGAATCTGCGAAGAGACTGTTGGCTTCGCTCTATGCTCAATTGAATAGTGAAAAGAAATATCTTGCAACCAGAGATCACACCTTTCTGACGAGTCTGACCGAGGAGGTGGATGAGTTTAAGCGCAGTCTTCAATTGCTACGGGATCAGGAAAGCTCTCCGCAGGGGCTGAAGCTGCTCCAAGAGACAGACGAGCTGCTGAAGGAGCAGCTGAAGCTGTTTCAGGATGAATCGCAGATCGCCAAGGGGAAGATTCGTCAGCCTACTCCCGAGTACGAAAACCGACGCGATAGTCTGATGGATCGGATGTCTGCTTCGATTCAGGGCTACGTCGATTTACACGAGGCTCGAGTGAATGTCGGGGTGACGGAATCCCGAGCAAGCGCCGCCCAAGCGGAGGCCGTCACCGAGCAACTTGTCCTGGTGGCGCTGGTATTCGGGTTGGGGCTTGCCGGTATTGCCAGCTATACGATTTTGCGTCCGCTCCGGCAGCTGCAGGGGCACATCAAACAGATCGGGCAAGGAAACCTCGGGGCATCCCTTCAAATCAAAGCTCCTGCGGAGTTGCGCGAGTTGGTTGATACCGTGAATTGGATGGGCAAAAAGCTGCAGGACATAGACGATATGAAAACGGAGTTCCTCGCGCACGTGTCTCACGAATTGCGTACCCCCATGGCCTCCATTCAAGAAGGCACGCACCTCCTGCTCGATGAGATTCCAGGTCCGCTGGTACAGGAGCAGCGAACAATCCTTCGGATTATGGCCGACAGCAGCAAGCGGCTGATCCATCTGATTTCCACGATTCTGGATTTATCAAAAATGGAAGCCGGGATGATGGAGTATCGCATTGTCCCGGTGGAACTCCACCGAATCGCCGAAATCTCCATGAACAAGGTGCGTCTGTTGGCGGACTCCAAACATGTGCAACTTATGCTGGATAGCATCGGGGAACGGACGTGGGTCAAGGCTGATGCCTCCCGCTTGGAACAAGTGCTCGACAATTTACTGTCAAACGCTCTGAAATTCAGCCCTGAGGGGGGTGTGGTGAAGGTTCAGATGAAGCCAGACTCACAAGCCGGTGCCCTCGAGGTGGCTGTTTCCGATACGGGACCTGGGATCGCCGCAGAGGACCTCCCCCATGTGTTCGAGCGTTTTGTTCAAGGCCGCATGAAGGCGAGGCATACGGAAGGGAGCGGATTGGGGTTGGCATTGGTGAAGAACGTCGTTGAAGCTCACGGTGGGAGAATTTGGATTGAAAGTGAGAAAGGCAAGGGGGCGACTGTACGGTTTATCCTACGGTTGGCAAGGCCGGAGAAGGTAGGACAAGTGTGACCAGAAGAGCGATGTCGCTGACAAGAGCCTCCATTATCATCATCAGTTCTATCTACTTGTTGACAGGCTGTGCGGCCTGGACAACGCCACCACCCCGTTCTCATCCCTACTTTTTTGTGGAGTCTCGCGATCTCGAAGTTTTTCAGACGCTTGCAAAGAAGCAAGAAGGTGTGGCCTCAAAATGTGGAACATCGAACTCCTGCGACCATGTGTATTTTACGCGGGCATTACTCGGGCTCTATGAAAGTCGCGAAGTGGCTGAAAAATATTTTGAAAAAGTCGTGGCCGTCGCTCCACAGAGCCAACTGGCGGAGTCGAGTAAGGCTTGGCTTCAGTTGCTGCATGAACCTTCTACTCCCGGACCTAAATCCTGGCCGGAAGCGGTGCTTACAGCACCAGCCCTCGCGAAGGCTAGTTCATCCTCAGCGCTCGTTGCAGATCGCCTGGTGCGAGATTTGCTTGGTCAACAGAGGGCCATTCAACAAATTCGCTCATCGAAGGACGGCGATTCTCAGACCGTTGAAGTATTGCAACGTGAACTCGCCCAACGAGATCAAAAGATTGGGACGTTATCGTCGAAGAAAGATTCGGCCACGAAAGATTCAGCCATTACGGTTCAAAATCTGCAAAAACAGCTTGCAGAGCGGGATAGAAAGATTGAGGAGCTGTCTACGCAACTTGAGGCGCTGAAACGAATTGATCAGGAGATGCGGGAAAAGGTGCGCCCGATACGTCCGCCATTGCCCACCGTTCCGGTTCCCGGCCATGAAACGACACCGTAACGATTCTTAGAAGGGATGGTGCTTATGGAGCAAGAAAACATTCTCGTAGTCGACGATGATGAGGGGCTGTTGCATTTGTTGAAAATGCGGCTGTCCGCGATGGGGTTTGGTGTCACACCTTGTACCACGGGGAAGGACGCGGTCGGAGAGGCGAAGAAAACGATGTTTGATTTAGCGATCACCGATCTGCGTCTTCGCGGGGAAGATGGGTTGGACGTGACCGAAGAACTACTCAGAAGCCATCCGGGTCTTCCGGTCATCATCCTGACGGCGCATGGGAGCATTCCAAATGCTGTCGAGGCGATGCAACGAGGAGCTTTCGGGTACCTAACGAAGCCGTTTGATGACAAAGAGCTGAAAGCCACGATTGAGAAAGCGCTCGCGCAACAGCGAATGGGCCGAGAGATTCAGCGGCTCAAGTCGCTGGTCAAAGAGCTGTACGGACTCGAAAATGTCGTGGCGCGGAGTCCGGCGATGCAACGGCTCTTCCAGCAAATCGCGCAAGTAGCCGATTCAGATGCGACGATTTTGCTGTTCGGCGAAACCGGAACCGGCAAAGAGGTGATGGCGCGCGTCATCCATACGAACAGTCGGCGTGGGAAGGGGCCTTTTGTGGCGGTCAACTGCGCCGCCATACCCGAAACGCTGTTCGAGAGCGAGTTGTTCGGGCATGTGAAGGGCGCCTTCACGAGCGCCCTTGGCGCGAAGCGCGGATTGTTTCAATTGGCCAACGGGGGCACGCTGTTCCTCGACGAGATCGGGGAGATGCCGTTGTCCATGCAGGTCAAATTGTTGCGTGCCGTACAGGAACGAGAGGTTCGAGAAGTGGGGTCGGAGACCTCGGTCAAGGTGGACGTTCGCATCATTGCAGCGACCAATAAGGACCTCGGCGAGGCGGTGAAGAACGGGACGTTCCGTAATGATCTCTACTATCGAATCTCAGTGGTTCCTCTGTTCATTCCACCCCTGCGGGAGCGGCGGGACGATATCCCGTTGTTGGCTCAACACTTCCTCAAGCTCAGCGTGAAGCGGGCCAACAAGGAGGTGAAGGGATTCACCCCCGCCGCGCTTCATCGGCTTATGGTCAATTCCTGGCCGGGCAACGTGCGCGAGTTGGAAAACGTAGTTGAAAAGGCCGTGGTGATGTCGCGGCAAGATATGCTCACGCCGGATTTGCTGCCGGCGGTCACTGTGGCCCCAGATTCGCCCCTCAAGCCGCTGACAGAGGCCAAAGAAGATTTCGAGCGGACCTATTTGAAAAATGTTCTCCAATTGACGAGCGGAAATATCTCTCGTGCTGCACAGTTCGCCGGGCGGTACCGAGCCGACTTCTACAAGATGCTAAGGAAATATGGTCTTCATCCGTCGACCACGAAAGGTGGAAAGCCGGATTCGGAGATAGATGAGCTCGAAAGCGAAGCGAATATGACCGAGGCGAACCGATAGATCCCGGCCCCTTCGAGCTGGGAAGCAGTATAGGTAGAATAATGAAGGAGCTGCGTCTCAGGTGACGCGGTCCTTTGTGTTTCGGACAGCCCCGTGCCTGCCCCCCATCTCCTATAAGTCTGTGGCCCGGGTCCGTCGTGCCGTGCCTTTTCCATTGTACTCCCACTCTTGGAGCACTTAGGAGATCGATCGCTGGCGTTACGTTCCAGAGAGAAAGGAGAGGTAGGTATGCCGCGAGAGGGAACAGACATGATTGTGCAGGCCGGAGCGTTGATCTTGGCCGTGGTCGCCGGACTATCATCCTCGTTGGTTTTCGCTGAGGGAGGGGCGCGCCGTGACGTGGTCCGTCAGGCAGCCGAATCGACCGAGGCTGAACGGGCCGCACCGTCGTCTTTGTCAAAACACGCAACGATCATAAGCCGCGATGGGCGCGTGGTTCGCAGAGGCGGTAATGGATGGACCTGCATGCCCGACAATCCTGAGACGCCGGGCACGGATCCGATTTGCATGAACGAACCTTGGCTCACCTTCATGGAGGCGAAGCAGAACAAGCAGGATCCTGTCATTACCCAAGTCGGCATTGCCTATATGTTGCAAGGTGACAGGCCGGCGAGCAATACGGACCCCTATGCCGGTGAGTCGAAGCCCGGAGATGATTGGGTGGAAGGACTCGGTGCGCATCTGATGATTCTCTTGCCGGATCGGCAGATGTTGAAAAATGTGCCGACTGATTCAAAAAACGGTGGACCGTGGGTCATGTGGGCCGGAACGCCCTATGCCCATTTAATGATTCCGATCGATAGCTATCCATCACAGTAGGGCGGGATGAGGTTCCCTATTCGGCTTGTAGCACAGGAACGGGATGTAGCGATCTTCACTCGGCTGGTGAAATGCCTCCTCCTGGAGGGGCGGCCGGCGTTGCTTTCAACATGGATTTGCGCTTTGCCAGGGCAACGACATTGAGTATGACCAAGATGGTGAAGGGAGGGTTTGAAAGAAAATCTTCCGTCTTGTCCAGCAGAGAAGTGACGATCTGGTACAAACTGAACAGGACCAAGATTATGTTCAGGCGCCATGCGGTCTGCACAACCCTTAGTGTACTTGTTGAACCTAACCCACGCCAGGCGTAAGACAGCGAAAGAACGTGAAGCACAAACACAAGCAACGCGACGATGAGGAAAGCAGTCAGCGGTGCGAAACCTCCCTTCGATAGTCTGCTGATTTCTGTTGAAACTCGGACGATAGTTCCTAGTACGTACAACAACAGCATCGCGATGTTGGCAATGCGGAGCAGGCGAATCATCGTATCCATCGTGAAGGTCACAGACATCCTTTCAATTCTACGAGTGGCTGATCGGCTGAGAATCTGTTTGAGTTGGTGGATCTCTGGGCCGGGGCAAGGCCGGAGAAGTCGAATCGTCCATCCGTCGCCGCTCGGCTCTGAATCATAACTCTCGCCGTCTGCTAATCATACGGGTTCCTGGTCGAACAATAGAAATGGATTCACAGGAGGCGTTTATTCCGTCGCGCAGATTGGGAGCGCTCCGGATCGAGCGAGCTTGGTTTGGAGCTGGCGAGAGGAATCGAACCTCCAACCTGCGGTTTACAAAACCGCTGCTCTGCCGATTGAGCTACGCCAGCATCCCAATGATTTGAATGAGTTACACTTTTACAGACTCTCGGCCTTGGGGTCAAGTGTTCCGGGCGTGTTTCCCTGGAGCTATTTTCCAAGCTTACTGGCGGCCTGTACAACGTCCTCTTCCACACCGCGTTGTGTCACTGGAACGCTCGTGCGATCAGTGCGAGAGAGTAAGGTCATCCTCTGTCCGTGCGTGGCTGCCTCTGTCCCGGTGGAATGTGTGTGCTTGCCCTTTCTCCAGCATTCGCCGGCCCGGGTGTTCCTCGACTCGATCTGGGCGTGCTCGCTCGGGCCTGATCCGCTGCGCCGGTCTTTGCATGTCCTGGCTCGGCTGCACCGGTCTCGTCACTGGCCCGTGATTACGACGCAACCCCTAGCCGATGTTCCGCAAGCCGTCGGATCCTGACTTTGCGTTGATCTTTTCGCGCCTGCGCGAGATCATAGGCCGCCTGCATCCCCAACCACATCGCCGCGCCACCGCCGAACGCCTTTTCAAACCGCAAGGCCATATCCGGTGAGACGGCACTCTTCCCCCGGATGACGTTGTATAGCTGTTGCCTCGTCACCTTCATCGCCTTGGCGGCGGCCGCCACGCTCAGGCCTAATTCCTCGAGATTGGCTGCGACCAATTTCCCAGGGTGGACAGGATTCTTCATCATTATGGATGGCCTCTCAATGATAGTCCTCTACATCCACATCGTACGCATGTCCTTGAGTGAACCGAAAGGTGACCCGCCAGTTCGCCCGAACAGTGACAGCCCACGAACCCTTGCGATTTCCCTTCAACGGATGCAGGCGAAAGGTCGGTTGATTCATATCCTCAACCGTTTCTGCGGCGTTGAGCGCTGAGAGGATCAATCGCAGCCGGTCGAGCTGATCAGCCTTGAGCTTCCTCCCCTCGTCGTGCTCGAACAGAAGCCGCAAGCCCTTATGCCGGAAACTTCGAATCACCGCTGTGACTGTAAAACGTCATTTGACATTTGTCAACAGCGACAGATGATTGCCGGGTCACGTCACCCCGCAGGCAAAGCAGCTTTGAGCTACTCGCGTGGTCTTTCGAACGAGTCTTGCGCCGAATCTGCTGTCCTCGTCGGTCCATCGGAATTGTTCTGCCATGGATGGACGCTGGCCAGCCGCGCACTGATCGCCTGACGCAGCGTCCGCGCCAGCACAGATCTGTCACGGCCGCCGCTGAACGCTCATCCGCCCGTGCTTCTTCGGCAGTCCTCGCCCTGTCACCTCCGTTGACCTGTCCTGGCGCTTCGGTTTCTGCGAAAGCGCCAGTTCGTTCAACATGCAGGAGGTGCCATCATGGCCAAACAATCCGTCAAGCAACTCAACGTTCCACGCTTTATTCCGAGGTACCGTATCACGCTCGTGTCTGAGGGCGGTCACACCGCTCCCTGCGGTCTGCTTCGTGATTCCGCTGCCGCGGCTGCTGCGCTGCGTCCATGCTTTGCTGGTCTCGATCGCGAGCAGTTTCTCGTCTGTTGTCTCGATGCCAAGAACGCCAGCATCGGCGTGAACATCGTCTCGATCGGGTCGCTCACGCTTAGCATTGTGCACCCTCGTGAAGTCTTCAAACCGGCCATCCTCCTCAACGCCTGTGCGATTTTGGCCGTTCATAACCACCCCTCCGGTGCGCCAAGAAGCGCATAAGTAAAGTGCAACTCAGTTGTTCAAATACGGGAGTTATTTGATGGCGAGAGAAGCATGCCGTCGTCCATTAGGCGGATGGCGGTGTGAAGCCTTCTCGACAACGTGGCTGAAGCGTCCCCTACGACGCCGAGAGCTGCCAGCCAGAGTCTTGCTATGACTACGAAAGAAACTGACGTTCAACGCCTCGAAGGTTGGACCGCCCGTTATGAAGGTAGGGACAGGGCGGAGCTGCCGGAAGTCACATCTCGGATGGATGGGGCTGTCTCTGAGGGACAGGAATCGGCCACTCCAAACAGTACAGGTCGATTCCCCGGGAGCGAGCACGGCAACGCGCCGGGCAAGGGGTACAGTCAGAGTCTACGGCAAGGTGCAGACGTTACTTATGTGAACTTGGGAACCCTGTGCCGCTGTCTCGGCAACGAGATGAGGGGGCCTGAACCCGCATGCGGACAGGGAGCGGAGCCTCCATAGTAGTCCGAGGTTGGGAAAGCCAGCCGCATGGCGAAGGGAGGCAGTTCGATGAAGTGTAGGTTCAATGCAAACTAAGCAGGAGATTGGCGGTAATGCCACGATCGAAGATTGCCCAAAAGCAGCGAACACTAGCCGTCAAAGCCACTGATGATCCGGAATACAGATTTGACCGTCTGTATGACCTTCTACACTGGGAACCCTGGATTCATCACGCGGCCTCCGCCGTATTGTCCCGACCGGGGAGTCAAACGGACGGGGTTGATGGGACAACCCGCGACTACTTCAAAGACCATTATGAAACCCAAATGGTCATGCTCATCGAGCAACTGAAGCGCGGCACGTACCAGCCACTCCCGGTACGACGTGTCCACATCCCGAAAGCCAACGGAAAGAAACGGCCGCTGGGCATTCCGGCCCTACGTGACCGGATCGTTCAGGAAGGCATCAGGATGGCACTGGACCCGATCTACGAGAGCGATTTTCAACCCTATTCGTTTGGCTTCAGGAAAGGACGATGCACGATGGACGCGATTGCAGTGCTGATGCCACTGGCGAATACCAGCATGAAGCACTACTACGTGATCGAGGGCGATCTCAAGAGCTATTTCGATACCGTGAATCATCGAATACTCCTGCGGTTACTCAAGAAACGTATCGCGGACCGGAAGCTTTTGAGCCTGATCCATCGGTTTCTCAGAGCGGGCGTCATGGACGATCACCTGTTTGCCACAACCCGTGAAGGGGTGCCGCAGGGCGGGATCATCTCGCCGCTGCTGGCGAATGTCTACCTCAACGAGTTTGACAAATGGGCGGTGCAGAAATGGCAGGTGCCGCAGTCTGAGAGACGGAAGGCACGGTTATCGGGGCAGGGCAGCTATGCCATGGTCCGATATGCCGATGACTTCGTGGTTGTCAGCAATGACGGCATCGAAGGCGTTCGGCAGACCAAGGCGGCCATCAAGGCGTTTCTGGAAGGTGAACTCAAACTCACCTTGTCGGAAGAAAAGACCCTGATTACACATGTCAACAAGGGCTATGACTTTCTGGGCTTCACGGTTCGGAGAGTCAACCCGGAAGGACGCTGGGTGGTGCATCTCAGACCCACTCGGAAAAGTGTTCAGCACGTCAAAGCCAAGATCAAAAGCCTGACAGGCAGAAATCAAACGCTTTACGATGAGGGTACCAAAATGATGCAGCTCAATCAGGTCGTCCGGGGCTGGTGTGCGTACTACAAGCACACCTCCCTACACACGGATCTGGAGGCGATCAGTCGGTATGCATGGCACCGGTACCACGCTTGGCTGCTGGCCAAATACAAGGGTAGCCGGAAAGTGCAACTCATCACGGATAAATCACGCACCATTTTACGGCGGCAACGGTGGGTTGCCAGAACGGAAGGCATTGAAATCCATCAATGGCTCCCGTCGCCAAAGGAGCTCAAGCGCTCACGATACTACGCGAAGGGTCGGGCCGGCTTTGCTCACCCGTACCTCGTTGATGATCCTGAGCACCACACTCCGGAGGCCTTCAAGGGACCTGATCCGGCCATCTATCGAACCGTCAGAGGTCTCGATGAAAACCGGAACGTTCCTGAGGACTGGCATACGCGCCGGCTCAAGGTGCTCAAGCGGGACGGTTTTGCGTGCATCGTCTGCAAGGACCAGAACGATCTACAGGTTCATCACAAGAAGGGACTCAAGTCCTGGGCGGTGAAGGATCTGGAGAACTTATGCCGGACGCACCATCACATGGCGCATGGCTTCAGGGCTGGCTCATAATCGTCGAATGGAGAGCCGGATGCGGGGAAACTCGCACGTCCGGTTCGGGAAGAGGGATGGGAGAAATCGCGCATTGGAAGATGTGTATGACGCTCCCGTCCCTACTTCACGCGATCCCACGCCGAGCCCTGAAGATCGGACGCTCACTACACGACTGCGGGAAGCCGGAGACGTACTGGGCATCAGGCTACTCGACCATCTCATTCTCGGTGACGACCGTCTCTATAGCTTTGCAGATCAGGGCTGGCCGTTGTGAGGCGACAGCGAAAGCCCCGTCGCATCTACCGTCGATTGTTCTTTTGGGCAGATTGCCCATGTCGACACATTGAAGATTCCAAGTTCCTACCACTACTGGTGGTCTGCTTCTGATAAAGCGGACGCCTAGAAAATAGGCAACATGCTGACCTGTCCTTGCTTTGCGGTGACGCTTGCGTATCGCTCGACTTGCTCACAAACTTATCCCCAGAAGATGGGGACGACAAGATCGCGTAGGGAAGTAGAAAAGGTCCTTCACTAGGATTGCAAAGAAGTCCTGTCAATAGGTGTGTAAAGAGAATCAGGCGGCGACCTCCGTGTGCACCTGCTTACCATCCGCAAATCGGACTCCTCGATAGACCAGCGGCATGAGCCCCGGATGTTTCACGCGACGGAAGACGTGCTCTGCCACCAAGAGCATCTTCCAGATTACCACCGTCGCGTTCTTGACCAGTTTGAAGCGCTTCGCTGCATCTGTCCGCAAGCGGGCCGCAGCAAACGGCGATTCGATGGGATTCGACGTCCGCAGATGTTGCCAGTGCGGCTGCGGGAATCGGTAGAAGGCCACCAGCCGCTCCCAATCCGCCATGAGACACTTGGCCGCGTCGGCATCGCCGTGCTGTCCGCACCAGGCCACAAACTGGTCGCGCCGTCGCTCCGCCTCCCGGCGTGTCGGCGCTGCCGGAATCTGTCGGAGCAGCGCCGTGCCCGCGACTTGTTGCCGTTTCGGGAGCTTATCGAGCACATTGATGATCTTGTGATTCCAACAGCGTTGCTCCTCGGCTTCAGGATAGACTTGACGCAACGCCTTCCAGATCCCCAGATGCCCATCGCCGACCACGAGCTGTGGCGGCCGCAACCCGCGCTCCCGCAGATCGCGAAGCACCGCGCCCCAACTCTCGGTAGATTCCCGATACCCCGGCGTGACTGCTAATACCACCTTCCGCCCATCGCTCAACGCCGCCAGGACCACGAGCAGTGCGGCCTTCTCCTTCTCCAACCCGGCCTTCACGTAGATCCCGTCGACCCAGCAATACACGACTTCCAGGTCATCCACGCGTCGGGTTTGCCAGAGGGCTAACTCTTCATGCCATTTCTCCTTAGAGCCGCGCCACGGTCGAGCCCGACAGCGGCGCTCCCTCCCCTAACAGCCCCCGCAGCGCCAGCTCAAAGTCCCCCAGGGCCAGCCCATGCAGATAGAGCTCCGGGACGACCTCCTCGATCGTCGTGCTCTTGCGCTTGAACAACGGTAACACCTGACTGACAAACCGGGCTTCCGTGTCCCGCACCCGCGGCCGTTGTACCGTGACCGTGCCACAGCTCAGGGTCAAGCGACGGGGCTTCCCATAGCCATTCCGATAGCCGCGCTCATCGAGCGGAGACCGACGCTGCGATTTCTGACGCCCCAAGAACTCACTGACTTCCTGCTCCAGCACCTGCTGGATAAATCCTTGCACGTGGTTACGGACCCAGGTTTCCAAATTCTCCCACCTCATACTTGACGCTTCAGGAACCTTTGTGCTCTGCTTCTCCATGGCGGTGTTGTCCTCCTCTCTGGCTGAGCATCTCAGCCGGTTGGGTTTGGTCACCCGCGAGGATACACCGCCTTCATCTCATTCACACACCTACTGCTTATACCTCGATTGCAAATTGTTGCGGGTAGGAGTATTACGAGCATCCGTTCAACTTGGGTCGTAACCCTATCAGCATTATGGTGCAATGATTTCAAGCTCGTTAACTCAGATGACCGGTCACATTCCACACTACATTGTCGTCATTCACGGAATTGGGGACAAGTGTGATGGTTTTAGTGAGTGGCTTCAGGGCAAGATTAAATCCGAGTTTGCGAATACAGTTCTTAGGATTTCGTCTAACAAGCCGCCAGAAGATGCTATCCACTTCTGTGAAGCGCTCTGGTATCGAGTCACGCAAGAGGACCAGGACCTCCTTTGGGATACCGTGTTCCCTTTGATGAAAACGAGGAGCATTTCCAAAACAGAGTTGGCCAAGAGCCCGATGTCGCTGCTCCGCCGCCTCAAATACATGACTTTTTTCAGAAAGCTGGTGGTCAATTTTCAGGGGGATATCATCGCCTATATCGGATCGCCAGGTGCGAATAAGTACCGACTTATACATGACAAGATCTACCAAGCGTTTGAGGCCTGCGCCAAGGAGCTTTTTGCAAAAGCTGCCACTCCGCAGAGCCCCGTGTTATTGACAGTTGTCGGCCACAGTCTTGGCGCTGTCATAGCATCGGACATCCTGTATGACGCGTTGGTGAAAAGAACAAGATGGTGGCCCCCTCAGCTTCGTTTAGCAAACATGATGTCCTTAGGTTCGCCCCTAGCACTGTACAAACTGCGATATGGATCTGAGACAGACAGCTTTACGAAAACCATCACGATGCAGGACCAAAACGGGCGATGGATCAATTTTTACGATCCTCAAGACATAGTGGGTTATCCGCTCAGAGGACTCAATGAGACATATCAAAATGCCGTGTACCACGACAAAGAGATTAGCGTGGGTCAATGGTGGAATCCCTGGCATTTCATACTGCGAAGTACTCCCTTTAACCATAACCTTTATTTGAAGGACCGGACCGTAGCAAAAGCCATCGGCTGGAAGGCAGCCTTGGACTGGCTCCAAACCAATCGGCCCGACCTCGAACTGATGTTGAAGAGCGAATATGAACACTACGATCAATGGGTCAAGAAAACAGGGAATTGGTTTTCTTCTATAATTTCAGGGCGAAATATGGGTTAGACCAGAGTCGAGAGAACACCCGTTGGTCATTTAGATTGGCCCCGTTCTCCGTTGATCAAGTTCCCTACCGTCTGGAGGATACCGATGCCACATCTCCCACAACAGGGTATTCAACTCGCCAACAATGTGACCGAACTCACGGCTATTGCTCCTCTCATCCCAGGCGGAGCAGAGATCCTTCGGCAGATTTTTCAAGCCAAAAAGAAAGACGAAGAAAAAGGAAATCCCGGTCCTCTTAATATTATCGAAACTATTCACTATGCACGGTGGGTCATTCTCGACGGAGGAACTCGCCTCCTCTTTACGAGCAACTACGACGGGAATCTGGAGGATTATCTGGCAGAGTTTGCCGAGCGGGATGAAGTCCCTCTCAACACCATTTTCTCACAATGCGTGGGCTGGCCTGGGGCCAGACCGCTTGGTCCTTTCATTGAGTATGTGAAGGAGCACATAGTGCAAGCTGAGTATTACTATTCGGCGTATCCGCGACATACTGTCAAAGAGATTAAACGAGCGCTCTATTGGAAGAAAGAAACCGAAGCCTTCATTCACAGCCACCTAGAGGCTATGAGCGAGTTTGCCCGTGAATTGAAAGAGTATTGTGTTGTCAATCAAGCGGCGAGAGACGCATTGGGTAAATCACAGTATGTTAACTCAGTCGAGGGCTTAGAAAAGGCAAGGAATGACATCCGAGCTTTTTTAAAGCGTTTGGCTGCTCCTACACAAGAGACCGACAAAGGCTTGAAGGGGAACGAAGCATGATAACGAACGATGATTTACCGGACATTCAAGGTAACATTCTGACTGGGTACGGTGCGAAGGCCGCTACCTATCTCTTCTATCGCGTCGATCTTCTTGAAAAAGCACGGCAATGGTTAGGCACAATCTCCGAAAGAATTACAACGGAAGATCACGTCCGATCAAAGCAAGAGAAGCTGCGCACGTGGTTGAATGTGGCGCTCACATTTCAAGGGTTGAAAGCCCTTGGCCTCCCACAAGCATCTCTGAAGAGTTTCCCCGTCGAATTTCAGCAAGGGATGACAGAGCGTGCTCCTATCCTCTGCGATTTTGGCTCGAGCGAGCCTAAGAATTGGGACAGCCCTCTGGGAACCCCACAACTCCACATTATGGTTCTCGTACAGGGGGACAAGGAGACGGACTGCAAGGATCTCATAAAATCGCTTGAGTCCCAAATGATACCGCTGGTGTCCAGAGAGGCCTTAGAGAAGTCGGGGGTGAGTTTGCTGGGGCAAGAGAAAGCGACAGGACTTCCGGGAGACAAAGAGCATTTTGGGTTTCGTGACGGCATTAGCCAGCCCTGGATCGAAGGCATGGAGGAGCGGATGGGGGATCCGATTCAACCTCACGGTGGAAAAAGGACAATAGATGGACCTAAGCCTCTGAAGACCGGTGAATTCATTCTGGGACATGAGGATGAGCTGAACCGCATTCCTCAACCGCTCGTACCTCATGGGCTCAGCAAGAACGGCACCTATTTAGTGCTACGGAAGCTATCTCAAAAGGTCGCATTGTTCAGGGAGGAAATCGAAGCAAGGGCAGAGTATGTATTTGGAAAAGTGGAGGTCGAGAAGGAGGATCCAAAAAAAAGACAGCTCCTCATAATAAAGCGCAGAGAACACCGAGACCGGCTCATGGCCCTCATGGTTGGACGTTGGCCAAGTGGATGCCCTGTGGTCAGTTCTCCTGATAAGGACGATCCCTCATTTGCCACCAATGACAAGATCAATGCATTTAACTACGATGAGGATGGTGACGGTGCGGGATGTCCAATCGGTGCCCATATTCGGAGAATGAATCCTCGTGATTGGCATCCAGGAAAAGATGGCAAGCCTGTGATTGAGCCAATTAGCACGAGACATCGGATGATCAGACGGAGCCTTCCCTATGGACCGGAACTACTCGAAGAGCCAACACAGGACGACATTAAAAAAGAGCGTGGTCTGATGTTCGTCGCCTTGGTCGCCGATATTGCACGTCAATTCGAGTTTGTCCAACGCCATTGGATCAATGATGGAGATTTCTTCCAGCTGGATAAGAATGAACGCGATCCGTTGATGGGGAGCAACTGTGACAGGAGAGATGTCTCCTCGTCCAAGCCCTCTCATGTGGAGGATCGCCGCAAATTCACCGTTCCCGCTGCGACCAGACTTCCATGGGCCCTGAACCTTCCTGAATTTGTCACCACCAAAGGTGGAGAATACTTTTTTCTGCCGAGCAAGACAGCCTTGAAGGCGTTGGCCACAAGGAGGTTCTCCTCATTTAAGGAAGCCTTTGATCTGACTACGACCACCATAACTGATCCTCGTGCACGAGCACGGGCTCAGAGAGGTCTCATTCAAGAATGGCTGAATCACTCTCCATATGAGACCTTACAGGAACTACTTCACAAGGAACCAAATGGCCGGTTCACGGCTCCGGGGTACCCAGGTGACATGATGCCGACGATGATTGTGACGAAATACGCCGATGTTTGCGAAGTTCTCACAAACCCAGATATGACCGTCGAATTATATAACCAGAAAATGGAAGTCAAAAAGGACCCGGACTCTCCAAGGCCTCCACGCGGTCCGTTTATTTTGGGGAGAAACCCAGACGATCCGTTTTATCAGAAAGAGCAGACTTGTATAGCAGCTGCAATCAAAGCCACAATTCCAAAGCTCGGTAGCCTTCTCTCAACTATACTGGATACGGTCTTCGCGGATATCAAGACGAAGCAGCCACGGATTGATGTTATTGAAGATCTCGCCTGGCGTGTACCGATCGAGCTTGCCGATCACTTTTTCGGAGTGCCTGGACCGGACCAGGCCATCCTCAAGAAATGGCTCCGGGACATCTACAAAGATACCTTTCATAACCTTCAAAAAGACACGGTATTCCAACGCAACGCAGACCTGGCAGTTGCTGGGATGAGTTCCTATTTGGATGGGCTCATTCAGCAACTTGCCCGATCAGGCGGCTCTCCAAATTCCGTTTTGGAGGAACTGATAGCAATCCAGAAGAGGGAACCGGATCTCGTCCGAGACTTTGCGAAGCGGAATATCATGGGGCTCCTGGTCGGATTGGTCGACCCCACCTTGAAAACTATTGCTCGCACGGTCGACCAGCTCATTCGTCGGCCAAAGGAATTGCAAGAAGTGCATGATGCCGCAACAGGAGGAAACCGGGATCTTGTTCTCAGATATGTGCTTGAAGCGATGCGATTCAATCCCATGAGTCACGTCCTCTACCGGAAGTGTCGGAAGGACGTGACGATTGCTGCCGGAACACCGACAAAGCTGACGATCAAGGAAGGAACAATGGTATTTGCCTCAACCATGACTGCCATGTTTGATAAAGAGGGGCCATTTAAAGATCCAACAGTCTTCCAAGTGGGCCGTAATCCTGGGGACTACCTTTTCTTCGGTTATAGCTCTCATAAATGCATGGGGCAGCATCTGATTACAATCGTCATCCATGAGGTCTTCATGCATTTCCTGGCATTTAAGAATCTTCGCAGAGCCAATGACGATCCATTTAACCCTTTCGATCATGTTCCGGAACACCTCTACCTCGAATATGACCTCTGAAAGCCTACCATCCCATGTCCTTGATGGTAAAACCCTTTCGAGGCCAGAGATGGCTTCTCATCGCGCTGTTCGTGAGCTGTGGGACGCCATCCTTGTCTCATGGTGAGGCCTTTCGTGTCCTCGATCAAGGCGCGGCCGCATCCGGTCAAGGGACGGCCTTTGCCGCGCAGGCGGACGACCCATCAGCGGTGCACTATAATCCTGCAGGAATGACCCAGCTGCCTGGTGTTCAATTCTACGGTGGTATCATGCTGGTCGGCGGGCATTACGACTTCACGAGTGCCAACAACACGAGCTACAGGGCAAACCTGGATGGTGCGATTGCGGTCCCACCACCGATGAATTTCTATGTTACGGCCAATTTGTCCCATGTAGGCAACGCGTTCTTCAAAAATCTGAGTATCGGACTAGGCCTTAATTCCCCGTATGGGCTGATCATCAATTATCCTAGGGATGTTCCCTTCAGGGCTTTGAATACCGACGCTACGCTGCCCTTACTCGATATCAAAGCAACCCTCGCGTATCGAGTCAATGACTACCTCTCGATTGGCGGGGGTGTGGATATCTATACATTTACCAGTTTGGCCGGGGCGGGAGCCCTGCAAAGTCATTCGATTGTTCCTCCAAACACCGATCTCGAGTTGAATGCGAAAGATACTGCATTCGCCTACAATGTTGGACTGCTCCTAACTCCATGGCGTACTGAGGGGCAGCCTCGCCTGAACTTGGCATTTGTGTATCGGAGCCAGACCACACTCAATCTACAAGGAGAGCTTCTCAGAAACGGAGTGCGACTTGCGGATGCCGAGGTAGATTTGACCCTTCCCGAAATCGTGACAGGCGCAGTGGCCTATTGGCCGATACGCGATGAGAGCCGAGAGTGGAAACTCGAGGTCGATGTCGATTACGCCAACTGGCATAGCTTCAAGCAAGTCGATCTTAGGTTGAGCAACGGAACGGTACAGCCAAAGCCTCGCAATTGGAATGGAGTATTCATTATCCGCACCGGCACCGAATATAAATGGATTCGTCCGTCCATTCTCCCTGAGTGGGACATTACTGCACGGTTCGGATATATTCGTTCACAAACTCCAGTGCCGGAACGGACGTTTGAACCGGCCGTTCCAGACGCCAACTACAATTCCTTCTCCGTGGGGCTAGGATTTCATTGCAAAGGAAAAGGAAATTTCCTTGGGTTCATCAAGTGCCAGAACCCACTCGTGGGCCCTGTAAGCATAAAGGGTGTTGGACTTGATCTCGCCTACAAGAATCAGATTTGCGAGTCGCGTACTGTCACAAATAATATCCTGCCCGTCGTGAACGGCACGTGGGAGACGCTCCTCCATGCTGGTGTGATGAATATTCGGATGAATTTCTGAAATTGACTGGTCTCAGATACAAAAGTCGGTCTTTTGAGATCTTACGGTGGAGAACCCATGGTCGGTAGACTGGCAGACTCA
Organism: Nitrospira sp.; assembly: GCA_029194665.1. NCBI lineage: Bacteria > Pseudomonadati > Nitrospirota > Nitrospiria > Nitrospirales > Nitrospiraceae > Nitrospira > Nitrospira sp. The sequence goes on from JARFXO010000003.1 coordinate 83,785, forward strand.
GAGAGTCCATGTGCCGCTAGGGCACTTGAAGATTTATTCCCACCGACTTGTCGAATTCTCGACCGTCCAGTGATGCTGTATAGGCCATTCGGTAAGAATATCGATGGTGCAGTCATCAAAGACATGGCCGGAGTATCCATCAAGTCGAATGTCGAGCACCTGGAGGAATACGTCACTCAGACGCAAGGGAACCAAGCAGGTGAGGAAGTAGTGACTGTGTTAGTACAGCGTTTAAACGAGCGTATCCCTGATCGGTCCTACCACGTCACACCAAGGCTTTTAAGAAATCCATGGGCCAGCTACTCAAATGAGTTCACAGCATATCTGGTGGAGTTTTGTGTTGAGCTGTCAGGCGACCACGACTTTCAGTTCAACATGGGACGCAGCAAGCTTATTCCCCCGCTGGTCCAAACCCTTATGCGACCATTTTCCGTACTGAGTATCTACAAGGGAGCAACACGATGGATAAAACACTATGCTAAGAATTCTTATGACCTTGAAGGAATAGTAGTGACCGAGGGGAGCGCCATTCTTCGCCTGAGTCTCATGGAGCGAGCCTTAAACCAATTCGGACCATATCGTCGTGCGTGCGCCAAGATTTGGTGTAATGCCATCAAAGTGGGGGTGTCAATCGTTCCACAAAAAGTTCACGGCCTTGAACCAGCGGCTATTGTAGAACGCAAGTGCATGACGAACGGTGACGATTACTGTGAATGGGAGGTCTCGTGGAAGGAGCCAACTCGTCGGTGGGTTGGAACGCAGGTAGTCGAACAGGTGGCACGCCGTGTACTACAAAACGAAATCGTCCATCGTGAGCGCGTGATTGAGGAGCAAACCTCCTCGCTCAAGACTCGCCACGAAGAACTGGAAGCCTCCAACGTTGAGCTACAGCAGACCGTTGTGGAGTTGCAGCGAAAAGTCAATTACTTGGTGACGCTTCACGAGGCCAGTATACGCTTTACTTCTCTAAAAGACTCGGAAGCTCTTCTTCAAGATGCCTTAGAGATCCTCAGGCACAAACTTTCGTATGACCGCGTCATGATGTGCTTCTTTGACGAGACCCGCAAGCTCTCCCATGATGCCAGGATTGTAGGAGTGACGGATGAGCTTACCACGTTTGTTCGGAAGCTTGAGATTCCCGTAACCGATCCATTGACGATCGAAGGCACAGTTCTTCTTCGTGGTCTGTCGGTATTAGTCCAGAACTCTCAGGAGTTACTCGAACGGCTCCATCCTTTACATAGAGAACTGGCATTGAAGATTGGCAGTCAATCATTTGTGGCAGTGCCGCTTAAAACCCAGAACGGCGTTCTCGGTTCTTTGACTGTTGACCGCGCCCAGCCAAATAGTCTGAGCCACGATGATGTCGAGATCATGACGACATTTGCTAGTCAATTAGCCATCGCGATCGATAGTGTCACTGCCTATCACCACATTGAGCAAATGAACGCGAACCTTGAGCAGAAGGTGTTGGAACGTACCGTGCAGCTTGGGGTTGCCAATGAGCAGCTGAAAAAGTTGGATCAGATACGATCGGAACTTTTACATGCAGTTTCCCATGACCTTCGTCAACCGATGGCGTCGATCCACTCGCATGCTGAAAATGTGCTGCAAGGTCTGTTTGGCCCAATTAACGAGAAACAAGCTGAGAGATTGGCAGAAATTCTTTCCGGCGTTGACCGTGTGATGAAGATGAGGGAAGCCCTTCTTTACCTTGCTCAAATAGAGTCAGACACGCCGGTGCTTCGACCCGAATGGATTGATCTCCAGAAGCTTGTCGGTGCAGTGGCTGACAGCTTACGTGAAACCATGCGAGAGAAAGCGATCACGTTCGAAACATTCCAGCTCGATGACGCCATCTTACTTGAGGCAGATCGATATATGCTGATACAGATTCTGACGAACCTATTGGAGAATGCCGTGAAGTTCACTCCTCCTGGCGGACACGTTCAAGTCCTGAGCAAGATCCAAAGCGAGGGATATGCCGAAGTACGCGTCACGGACTCTGGTTGCGGGATCGTGCCAGACGATATTCCCAAGGTATTTGAGAAGTTCTTCCGTGGAGCATCGACTATGGGAACAATCCCAGGATCCGGCCTCGGGTTGGCCATTGTAAAACGTTTAGTTGAACTTCATGGAGGTAAGGTCGGAGTAGAGAGTACAGTTGGGGTCGGGAGTTCATTCTTTGTTACGCTTCCCATGAACCAATCATCCTCATTGTCACATGCCCCTTAATGTGTTTGAGTAATAAAGCTGACCCGTATATCCAGCCCACCCAGGGCGTTCTCATTTAGATCCGTATTAAATGTGTTCCATCGAAGATTCTCAGGGGCATTTCAACGGAAATATCCATTCATCAATAAGGTAGAGCCAGATGCCAGCGCGAATACTGATCATTGACGATGACCTCACGGTTTTACAGCCGCTTGAGGAACGATTGAGCTATATGGGTCATGATACCTTAACGGCAACCACCGGCCAAAAGGGGCTGGAGCTGATCAAACAGGAACAGCCCGAAATTGTAATTTTAGACTTGGAGCTTCCAGATATTCGGGGAATGGAGATCCTTCGGCAAACCAAAATGGGTGCTGTGGGCAGCAGCAAAGGAGGGGAAGGATCAGAACCACCCAGTAGCCAGACACCTCCTGTGATTATTATCTTGACGGTCGTTGGGAGTATTCCCACGGTTGTGCAAGCGATGCAGCTCGGTGCATTTGATTTCATCCCCAAGCCTTACACCGCGGCGCACTTATCAGTCGTGATTGATAAGGCTTTGCAGAGCGTTGTTCGCCATCGTCGTTACAGCACGCTTCGCAGAGAAGTCGATAACCAATTTCTACCGATTGCCTCAATCAACAAGAAGATGCTTGAACAGGTTGAGGAGGCGAAAAAGGCCGCGGACACAGACCTCACTGTCCTGTTGCTTGGGGAGACGGGGACGGGCAAGGAAGTGTTCGCCCGTGCCATTCATCGGGGGAGTTCCCGTTTAGCGGGACCATTCGTTCCGGTAAACTGTGCGGCATTTCCAGACACATTGATTGAGAGCGAGCTGTTCGGCCATGAGAAGGGCGCGTTTACCGGAGCCACATCGATGAAGCGTGGCCAGTTCGAACAAGCTGATGGTGGGACCATATTCCTAGACGAAATCGGTGACATGAGTCTCCCCGCTCAGGCTAAGGTGCTGCGCGTACTACAAGAAAAGACATTGAGGCGAGTGGGCGGGACCAAGGAGATCTCGGTCAATGTGCGGGTCCTCGCGGCGACCAATAAGGACCTACGAGAGGAAATCAAGAATAAACGGTTCCGTGAAGACCTCTACTACCGTCTCACGCCGGTTCGGATTTGTTTGCCACCTTTGCGTGAGCGCATGGAAGATGTACCGAACTTCGTCGAGCACTTCCTCGCTCAACCAGGTCGGCTAGGAGTGAACAGACGCTGCAAGATTAGCCACGCCGCTCTAGATGCACTCCAGCGATACCCTTGGCCTGGCAATATCCGCGAATTAATGAACGTGCTGGCTGGTGCCCTCATGCGATGTACTCAAGATACCCTTGAGCCTGAACACTTTTCATGGGATGCCTCCCTTTCTGTGTCACCTTCAGAGTCAGTTGCGGAAAGCGACGAAGAGACGGGTACTGGCTTATTCAAGGAGAGGACAAGCGCCTTCCAAAAATCGATCATAGAGGAGAAATTGCGTGACAATGGAGGGAACCAGACGAAGACGGCAACGGATCTCGGCATTACCAGGGGCCATCTGACCAAGCTGCTGACCAAATTCAAAATCTCTCGTGGCAGCTGACTGGCAGCTGGAGTGTATCAGTTTCTGCCAACACCCCTAGCATGGCAGTTGGACCGCATCGAGCCCCATCACCCCGCCCAGCTCAGCATCATTTCCAAATTTTCGCTGACTCTCACGGTATCGTCCGAGCCTGTATGGAGAGAAGCGAATCTCGTCGAAGTTCCATAGCTTTGGTTAGGCATCAGCGTGAAGAGGTCGACAAGGCTCTCACTAATACCCAACTGGGTAATCCCAAATGATGCAGTGTTGAATTCTTTTTAACGCAGTTGAAATATCCTTGTCTCCTCAGCACGGCCCAATTCCGAGTAAATGCAAGGGTCTTGCTTGCTTCGCTATGTGGCACTGACCGTGCAATTAAACTGAACATATTCAAGTTTCTCCTCCCAATCTGACCTATGAGTAAGGGATAGGACCACCGTGGCATTAGAAAAATCATCATGGGCGTTGCGGCCAAGGTCACGATAATTGGCGGGGTTCGAAGGCGGATCTAAGCTCAGCGAGGGAAATATGATTGGAGAGAGTTCTCGAATGACTGCTGTACGCGAGTATCTCACCGAAGTTGCTGGATTTAACTCCCATGTCCTGATTACCGGAGAAACCGGAACCGGGAAGGAACTGGCGGCGGCGATGGTGCATGAGCATAGTCCGCGCGCCAAACATCCCTTTATCAGTGTGAACTGCGCTGCGATACCGGAAACCCTGTTTGAAAGCGAGATCTTCGGCTACGAGAAGGGGGTGTTCACAGGGGCCAGTATGAGACGCGCAGGTCTATTCGCAGAGGCGAGCGGAGGCACGATCTTTCTGGATGAAATCGGCGAGATGCCGCTGACGGCTCAGTCCAAAATCCTGCGTGTCCTCGAAAATGGAAAAGTCCAACGTCTCGGTTCAGCCCACTCGCATTCGGTCGACGTTCGAGTGGTGGCGGCGACGAATCAGCGCCTTGAAGAACTGGTGGGACAGGCCAAGTTCCGCAGCGACTTGTTCTATCGACTCAACATCGCAAGAGTGCATCTCCCTCCTCTTCGTGAGCGCAAGGAGGATATCCCTGGCTTGATTGCACACTTCTTGACTGTCCTGAACGCCCAAATGGGCAGACAGGTGGTTGGCCTAGACGCTGATCTGCACGATTCTTTATTGGAGTACGACTGGCCGGGTAATGTGCGAGAACTCAAGAATCTCCTGGAATCGACCCTGCTGACCATCCGGTCTGCCATAATCGGGTTCAAGGACCTTCCCGGGCACTATCAAACGACATTCTCCCGCGTTCAGAGTAAGCCGTTCCAAGAACGAGAGCGGCTTGTGTCGGCACTTGCCGCGACTCATTGGAATATCAGTAAGACCGCAGAGCAACTCGACTGGGCCAGGATGACGGTATACCGCAAGATCGCGCAATACGGGATCGAACGCCCTTGTGCGGGAGCGATGTCACAGAAGTCCAACCTTTTTGTGGGGACCTGATATGAGCACTGCCGTACAGCCACTTTCCACGACCGCACAACGAGAACACTTCGAGGCGCTTGCCCGTGAGGCTGAACGGGCGATGGCCTCGAGTCTTTCCTGGTATCGGGTGAAGATCGCTCTTCTGGCTGGGCTTGGGTATGCGGTAATTGTTGGAACGTTGGCGGTGCTGCTTTTGATCGGCTCGTTCTGTGTCTGGGCGCTTCTCTCGGGGTATCTGTGGGTCTTGCTGGTGAAAGCCAAATTGCTCCTTGCCGTGCCGGCCATTGGATTCATTCTCATGCGTGCGTTGTGGGTGCGGATTGATGCTCCCACAGGACGCCGCATGACCAAACAGGACTGCCCGCTTCTCTTTGAGCAACTCGCCGATTTGTGTTGCCGCATGAAGGCTCCCCGGATTCATCGCGTCCTCATCGTAAACGATGCCAATGTGAGTATTGCCCAAATCCCTCGTCTGGGAATCTTTGGATGGCACCGCAACTATTTGGTGGTGGGCCTTCCTCTACTCTTTATGCTGTCGCCGGAACAGGTTCGTGCAGTACTCGCCCATGAGATCGGCCATCTCTCCGGCAACCATAGTCGGTTCGGAGCCTGGATTTATCGCGTTCGCTTGTCCTGGTTTCGGATCGTGACGGCATTTCAGCATGCGGATTCCTGGGCAAGCGGGCTCTTGGCTCGCTTCTTTTATTGGTATGCGCCCTACTTTAGTGCCTCTAGTTTTGCTCTGGCTCGAGCAAACGAATACGAGGCCGATGCGGCCGCAGCATCCCTGACCTCTCCACAGGCGGTCGGATCCGCACTCGTGGCTATCTCAACCGTTCCCCACTTTGATGCTGAGCGGTACTGGGACCCCTTCTTCAAGCGGGCCGATTATGACCCACAGGTGCCACGCACACCCTGGTCAGACTATGCGATCTATGCGGCACAACGCCGGCTCGATCAGCCTGATGGCCGAGCGCTCGTCACACAGTGTCTGAAAAGGGAAACCAACTACGCCGATACTCATCCGTCCTTAGCCGACCGGTTGAAGGCATTACACGCTGGTGCAGAGCTCGTCAGTACGCCGAAACCTCTTGCCGCTGAAGCGTGGCTGTTTCCTATCCTCCCATCGCTTCTGACGGAATTCGATCGTCAGTGGGTTCAGACCCATGAAGAGATGTGGGCACAACGCTCCTCGCAGACCCAGACCCTGAAGGCAACGCTGACTGACCTTGAACGCAAAGACCCGTCGAGTCTGTCACAAGATGAACGCTGGAATGTGATCGCCATGAAAGAGCACCTCGATCCCACGTTTGATCCATTACCGGCCTATCGACAATATCAAGCGGACTACCCACAGGATCGCGCCGCCGACCTCGCAATCGGACGGCTGCTCCTCAGCAAACAGGACAGAACAGGCCTTCAGTACCTCACTCGCGCGACTGAAGAATTTCGTTTAGTCGGCGCAGCCTGTCAGATCGTCGGGTCGTACGCGATGCGCATAGGCGACAAACCGTTAGCAGAAGAATGGACCCTTCGCGCAGAGGCGCATTACGACACCCAGGTTGCAACCTATCGAGAGCGGGCCACGCTCTCAGCCACTGACACGCTCAAACCCACAAATTCCTCTCCGGAACAGCTTGCTCAACTCCAAAGTCAGTTACGCCAGGTCGAACAGGTCCACCATGCCTGGATGTGCGAGAAAGCGACGGCCGTCCCGACACAGCCCTGCTATGTGCTGGCAGTAGAACTTGAGGGGTTTACGGGCCCATCAGAGCAGCATGACCTCATGCGTACCCTGACGTCCCACATCCGCTACCCAGGCGAAACCTTCGTCGTTCTAGCTACTGGTGACGGCAAGTCGATGGCTGACAAGGTCAAGGGGATCGGCATGCAAGTCATCTGACTCTGTCACTTCTATTTCTGCTCGGTGGATGCTGTCAGTCTTCAGCCCAGAGAGGGGGAGGGGCTGGTACGGGCTCAAGAAGGCGTCGAGGGTCTAACGCCGCTTCAACGTAGCGCTTCAGAACTCCTTTCATATTGGTGGTCTCGTCATTCAGCGCGACCATCTCGCGAATCATCTCGGCATACTGAGCAGTCTCAAATCCCACCGCACCGGTTGCTCCAGCAGTCCGCACAGATTATCTACCAACGCATCAATTATCTTCCGTTACCTCTGTCACGCCGACCTAACGCTGTGACAGAGGTGTGACAGTGATTGTGACAGCAGTGAGCGGCTGTTGGCTATTCCAGTATTGCCAGCATTTCTGCTATTGCGCGAACAATACGCCCTTGCTCTCATTCTTCGAGCCACTGAACCTGTCACTTTCTGCTGTCACATCGTGTTCTCCACTAGATTTCTCCCTCAGTCTGTAGCTGGCGCACGAATGCGCAGCTCTTTCATGTAGTTACGTAACAAGAGCACATTTCGACAAGTCGGGCACGCATTCTGCTTTATGCACTCGCATGTGATCGCAAGAGAGTTCGTGAGCCGTTCGGAAAGTGAGATGAGGGTTCATGGAAGCAGAATCATCAGACGTACGCAGCAATGGGGGATTGGCAGCACGGTATGCGAACTATTTTGAGATTGGCCACAACGGCGCCGAGTTCATCGTCGACTTTGGGCAAGCCTTTGCAGTGGTGGAGGAACGGCAGGTGCACACACGAATCGTTACGAGCCCTGCCCACGCTAGTGCCCTTCTTCGACTATTAGAAGAGTCGATCGAGCGGTATGAGCGAATCTACGGAGCAATTCGTGAAGAGTAGTTGCTCATCGGTAATGCTGAATATCCCATCCTGTATGAACGAAGGGACTGATTGTTGCCGATTTGTTGACCAAAGGGTTGCCTTATGTGAGCAGAGTCATTGTTCCAATTAACACAATCCGCGTACGTTCATTTCCGCTAGGGGGGTTCAATAAACACCCGTGTTTCTCTGGCGAAGAAGTGCGAGGTAAGAAGGAATAGGAGGCAGTGTTTGCGAGAGGGTCAGGAGTGTCAGATGAGGAGCCAGTTCAACCCACACTTAATACGTTCTTAATAGGAGGTGTCCAATGAAGAAGTTCAAAATTTTTAAACACTCATTCGGCATGATGGAAGTAGTGAAGCAAGGATGGTCTTGGCCAGCCTGTTGTTTTAATATTTTCTGGGCATTGGCCAAGCAGATGTGGGTATTAGGTGCTGGTTCTTTGGTGGCATGGTTCTCATTTCTCATCATCGGGCCTGTCGTACTTCCAGATCTACTTTGGACCATCAGCTATTTCATTGTCAGCATTGGAATTGGCGTTGTGTTTGGTATCAACGGCAATGATTGGAGAGAACAGAATTTGGTATCAAGAGGATTCCAGTATCAGGGGACGGTAGCGGCTGCCGATTCAGATAGTGCCATCGCAACGTTTGCAAAAGGCGATCTGGCCGTAGTGGTGTAATAAGTTTGTCATAGTACCCCAGCAGTTGGTACAGACGATCTGAATGGGGGCAACGGGGAAGGCTGAGCTGAGAAGAAGGAGTTGCCCTAATAAGGAGGAACATTAATATGCCACTGAAGGAAGAACTCAGATCAGCACGAGAGTCCATACTGAAACAGATAGGAGGCGTTCTGAATTCATTGAGGGCGGTCGCCGTTGAGTTAAAGATGACAGAAACTGCAGAAGATCTGAGCGACGTACATGATAGGCTCAACTCCGACGCCTTTACTCTTATCGTTCTCGGCGGCTCTAAGAGCGGTAAATCCGCGCTCCTCAATGCTTTAGCGGGCAGAATAACCCGCCCTGTGGCGGAGCTGGATTCTAGAACAACTGCTTCGTTAGGTTGTCGCTATTCCTGTCCTTCGACCGTAACACGTATCCGCTATGCAGAGAAACCGTACGTAGTGGCATGGGGATTGGATGAGAAGTACCAGGAGTGGTCACTCTCGTTGTATTTTGGGCAATTAACTGGATCTATGAATGAAGAGGAGATGGACAAGTTTCTTAAGCATACTCGAGAGATTGAACTGGGATTGCCTTTAGAGCTTTGTCAAGCGGGTGTAACGCTGATTGATACACCAGAGACGGGCGGTGCATTACAAGCCAAGCCTGCTATTTCTGAGGTAATCAAGCAAGCTGACGCTGCCATTTTCGTATGCCGGGCTGAAGACTTTGCTGAGTCCGACAGTCAGCCGTTCATGGATTTCAAACTCTTAGGTCGTGGGCCTCATGTGTTCACTGTTGTCAATGTACCGAACGATGCACCACCGGTGGAAGAATTGAAGAAAGCAGCGTGGAATCGACTTGTAAGAGAGTTGAGGGGTGGGCCGGAATACACCGGTCAGAGCATAGGTGAGTTCACAGCATTAGATATCTATTTCGTAAACATGCTCAATCACGACGAAGACACATTTTCTGATGTTAGCTCAAGGGTAGATGTTTCTGGTCTGAAATTGCTTGAAACACGCTTGGCTAAGTTCCTCCTTTATGATCGGCAGCCAACTCACCTCGAGGAGTTTCTGAGTAGGACACACATCTTGGCTACAAGCATCGCACAAATGATCGAACAACGGAAATGCACTCTGCAGACAGATGAACAACAGATTGAACACGCATCTCAACTAATTCAACCACAGCTAACTTCCATACGTGCCCGACAGGAGAAATTGCCAAACTTTTTCGAGCATCGGCGTCTAGAGTGCGAACGGGAATTATCCGCTAGTTTCGAGGAGCTAATTGCCAGGCTCGGTCGGGACATGCCTAATGAACTCAAAGCTCGGCCGCTTGCCTCAATGAAGTCCATAACCGAGAGGGTCAAGCTTGCCTTTCGACCACAGCCAGCAATCGAGGAAACGCTGGAGCTCTGCAATGTGATTGTTGCTGAACAAGTCAAACTGTGGGCAGAAAACCCGCCGGAGCTTCCTGGGGTGCAGATGACACTGACTCCAATCATCAATAAATTATTTGAGGACATTCGTAAGGAAGTAGCAGCAATCGACCAGGCCATGATCCAGATTCACATTTCCCTTACAGGAAAAATTCCTAGCGATGGTGGTGTGAATAGCCTAGGCAGCTTGGAGGACCGTGTCATCTCAAAAGTGGTTGGGTTGCTACCTGAATATAAACTGTCTGGGTTCTTAGCCGCAGGTGGAACGAAATTCCGCGCGATCGCCGGTGCCCTTGCTGGCAAAATGGTTGCCGTCGCTTTTCTTCATCACATTGGATTTGGGGCAGTGGGGCTTCTCAATCCACTGGTCCTTATCCCAGCGGTTCTTGCAGCCCTTGCTGCAGGGTCGATGGGCCTGGAGGACCGGATTAAGACAAAGGTTTGGGAAGAGATCGAGAAGGGACTCCTCTCGATGCCTACGAAGACGAGAAGCCAAATAAACCAAGAAGTAGGAAAGCTCTTCAAGCAGATTGAGGTGGAAATCTCAAGAGAAGTGGTAGTAACGATAGAAGCTGCTGAAAAAAACATTCAGGAAATGATGGAACTTAACCAGCGTCGCCGAACTGAAAAGGGGAAGGGTCTTGCAGATCTCGACAAGGCAAGGCAGCGAGTCATCGCTCAACTTCATGCGCTTGAGATGGCCATGCCGCACGTTCTGCAGGCAATCTGAGCTTAAGCTGAAATGCTTCTCGAAAAGGACAAAAGACGATGAGTGAGTAATTGGATATCTTCTGAAAAGGAAACGCACAGCAATGAATACATTCGGAATCGACTATCAGCGGTCCTCATCAGTAGTTTTCTTGCGAGAAGGAGTCGCACTAAATTGTCTACCAAAGTCCGTGGGAGACGGGCTCCGAACTCTAGTGCCAAATGCCGCGGATCCTGATGGCTTATGGGCGAGTCGTGCCGTTAATAACCGAGGCCCAAAACTGCTAAGCGGTAGTATGTCGAAGGATGACCTTTGGCTGACGGAGCCAGGGCCATCTCTATTCTGGAAGGGACTGTATCAACGTTGTTTTTCTTATTTAGGGCAAGTGGAGCCAACTGCGAAAGAAGGCTATAGACTTGTGGCGGCCATACAGACTAGTGACTATACGGACTCCGCACCACGTCTTGAGGCGCTGTGTCAAAGCGTAGGCTTTGAAGATGCAAAGTGCATGCTTGCAGTTGATGCACTGTTGAGTCGTTGGATTTGGGAACAGTATTCCGGTGAAGGCAAGGACGTTACAGTTGTCGCAGTTGGTGAAACTGTAACCGAGGTCCGTTCGTATCGTGTAAAAGGTAAAACCGATCATTTGTTTAGCATCAGCGAGTCTGGGCCTTCGATTACCCTTCCAGGAATTGGATCAGCTTCGTGGTTGAGGAGGATGTTGGAAGAAATACACAGTCGTTTCAAAGAACCTCTTCCACCGGGAAATGACCTTGTCCTCCACGATGCCACGATCGAATTTGTTATGAGACTCGGACAATCAAATACTGATCAAGAAATAGAATGGACCGGCCCGTTTCGCGAGCGTATGTATTCAGTGCCAAGATTGTCCCTACATACCTGTCTAGAGTGGCCAGAAGTCGTCGATCTGCAGTCAAGTCTCTCAACCGTGATCCAGGAATCCATGAGGTCTCTGGGAGGACAATTTTCGCGTGATCTCACAGTAATTGGAGGAATAGGGGCAATTTGGCCTTTCGTACGGCACTGTGTTGCTGCATGCCAAACTCAATCTCCAATATGGCAGAGCTCAAATCCATTGGAAGATGTCGCACGTGGGGCGACCTATTGGCCTTTACTTGGTGAATATCCGGTTGCACAAGCACAACCTCAAACTCCAATCCGTAGCCTTGACGTATCGACCGCTGAATCTGCGCCAAAGGCTTCCGGTTTGCCTGATCGCCCACCGGTGCTTCCTCCATGGAAAAGGCAAAGTGGACTGAAAAACACTTCGAGAAAGGGAAACGCAAATGAGTGAAGCTCGGCCCGCTGCATTGTCCACTTCGTCGTCGATGTCTCAGGCTGATGTGGCGATGCGATCATTTGGCGAAGTGTTGCCGCTTTTGTTGGTGTCGTCACTCGAGCGGCGCTATTTGTCAGCTTTTGATGCCTCAAGTTGGCGTATCGAAGCACGGCCGGGGGACACAGCACGTCCTCTTCTTAGAGAAGTCACGAGTCTGGGCCGCCCACAACATGAGGGAGGCTGGACTCATTCCATGCCACACGTTCTCACTGCCTGTCATGATCCCGGGCATGCGCTCGTCATGGCCTTATACGGAGATGGAGTGCGTCACCATATTTACCTCGGTGGACGGCGCATGATCGGCGCTGGGGCTCATTCAACAGAGGACTACTTATCGCGACAAGAGAGCGCGTTCAAGGCACATTTCTTAGGGCTTCAGATGGATCGAGCAGTAAGGCTCGATGATCATAATTTCCCGGATATGATGGGATTTTTACAACGGGCCTCAACATTATCTCTCATTACTGGTATCCCTTCTGGCCGTGGTAACGCAGGAGGTGGATCGTTTCAAAGCGTTGACAGGTTGGTTAAAGCGATCGGCGACCAACGCTATGCGTTGCTCATCGTGGCTGAACCTCTGGACTCACAAGTCACAGACACCACGCTGGACATCTGCCGTCGTCTTAAAAGCGATGTTCATATGTACACCAGACGAACTATTTCTCAGATGAAAGGAGAAAACGAGAGTCAGAACAAAGGGATACAAGAACGAGCAAATCCACAGCAAGCTTACCTCGCCACCATGCTCCCTACGCGATTAGCAAGTCTGGCAGGCTTTTCGTTGATAGGCGGGCTTGCTGCAGCACTCCCCCTGCTATCCTCCTCGTTAGCGAATGTCCTGAATTTCAAAACGGAGAGCACTTCTTCACAGATTGGAAAGAGCTGGCAAGAGTCCGGCAGTATGGAGCTTTTGGACGCCAATGCTGAGGCGTGCGAGCAGTTGCTTCAGCAATACATTTCACGACTCCAAACCGCAAAAAACGGAGGATGGTGGCGCACGGCGGTCTACGTTGTAGGGGAACATGACGCGGTCGTTGATAGTGTCAATGGTGCCCTACGAAGTCTTTGTAGTGGTGATGAAACCTCGCTTGATCCAATGCGGATCATTCAACTGCCCTCGTATCTCGTACGGAGTGCCGTAGAACACGGTCAAATTCTTGACATTCAACCTGCAAAGGGAGAACAAGGACACCCTCTTGGAAGCACCTACAACTCGCTTGCTACCTGTATTAGCTCCAAGGAATTATCGATTATCGTGAATTTACCCCAACAAGAAATTCCAGGTCTCCCAATGCGTGAGCAGGGCACCTTCGCACTTTCCGTACCTCCAGCTACGCATGATTCAATCACGTTAGGCATCCTCCAAGATAATTTAGGTCGTGATCTCGAACCTGTGACTATAACTTCCGCGGCATTGAACCGTCACGTATTTATCACTGGCTTGACAGGATACGGAAAGACCAACACCTGCATGCAGATACTGTTAGAGGCTCACACGAAACTTGGGGTTCCCTTTTTAGTCTTAGAGCCAGCAAAGGCAGAATACCGTCGTCTTGGACAAATCGAAGGATTGAAACTTCGCGTGTATGCGATAGGCGATGACTCAGCTCTTCCGCTACGTTTGAACCCTTTTAGCCCCGTATCCGGAGTCCCTCTGGGCCGTCACATCGACTTATTAAAGGCAGTTTTCAATGCTTCATTCCCTATGTTCGCGGGAATGTCTTATGTGCTGGAAGAAGCTCTGCTCGAAGTATATACAGACCGGGGGTGGAATATATTTACCTCCCATAACCCATTTCTCACCAACAAATCGACATTCGATGACCGCAGCGCGCTCACTCCTTCGTTGGAAGATCTCCATGACAAAATTGACACGGTACTTGCCCGCAAAAATTACGGGCAGGAGGTTCATCGAAACATAGGCGCCGCCCTTCGATCCAGACTTCGTAGCTTGATGGTGGGGAACAAAGGTTTGACGCTTAATGCACGACGCTCGACACCAATGGAAGATCTCTTTAAGGCTCCTGCGGTTATAGAGTTACGAAATCTAGGTGATGACGAGGAGAAATCTTTTGTCATGGCATTGCTATTTGTTCTCTTATATGAGTATGCGGAAGTCCGACAAGAGTTCCTTCCCGTTGAAAAACGTGAACGCCTGCAGCACCTTACTCTCGTTGAAGAAGCACATCGGTTATTACAGGCTGTTCGTGGACCAGCATCTGGTGAAGAGGGAAATCCTCGAGCGAAAGCGGTTTCCATGTTTACCGACATGCTTGCTGAAATGCGTGCATACGGGGAAGGGTTCCTCGTCGCGGATCAAATTCCAACAAAACTGGCTCCTGAAACGCTGAAGAACTCCAACTTGAAAATCCTCCATCGCTTAGTCGCTCCAGATGATCGACAAGCTGCTGGAAGCTGCATCAACCTTACCGAACAACAGATGCGTTACTTGAATAACCTGTCTCGTGGTCTTGCCATCGTCCATGATGATCGCATCGGAGAAGCTGTTCGCGTTCGCATTCATCCTGTTAAAGACACGAAGGCCCGAGATCGTACTCAGGATGAGCTTCGAGTGATTAACAAAGCGGTCGCGACAATGGATCAACGGTACCTGCATCGACATTCAGGCTGTCGCTTCTGTCCCTCACCATGCAATTTTGTCCATAAACTGAGTGGCGCAGCCTCCGAAGAACAAGACATGCTGTACCTCTTTCTGGAAGGTCTTTTCATAGACGATGACTCACAATGTTGGGGAGCTTGGGTGAATTGGAGGAAACGGTTGATTGGGAACGCAGCGGAAGACACTGCCAATGAAGTCAGTGTGAGTAGAGGGCTCGTGTATTGCGCTGCTACACAAGGTATGTACGAGTGGTTAGGCCAGATCTTAAGTGCGAAGAATGAAGAGAAAAGCGACGTTGGGCAGATCATTCCACCTAATCGTCTTAAACGAGAAGCCATAGGGCGTGTGTATGGAGAGTTCGCTTGGAGGTGGGCACAGAAGAGTACCTTGGATGATGAATGCGTACAGGCGATCATCGTCCTGCGTGATGAATTAAAGAAGAGTTGTGGTGAGGTTATCTTCAAGGAAGTACGACGAAAGAGGTTAGCAAACTCCTGCCAACGAGCGAAAAGAGCTTATCGGCAAGCTGCAAACGCTAGTGATCAGAATAAACTTCTTCGGATTGTCGCGAAAACCCACAGTGAGTTTGCCTCACTCTGCCATCAGGAAAAAAGGGTGCCGGCCGCACAGGCAGCGTTTAAGGAATCACTTTCAGCCTACCGGACGTTGGCTGGTGAAAGCTCCTCCTATTTGCCCGAGGTGGCTCGTACCTTAAATAACCTCGCAGGTTTAGCGTTAGATCTCAATGAGGTTGAACAAGCCCAGGAGTGGGGAAGGCAAGCGTTATCGATACGTCAGCCATTGTGGAAAAAGAATCCGGGCATGTATAGCGATGCATTGGCTTGGAGTTTAAGAACCGAGGCCAGAATACTCAAGCGCAAAGGAAAACCAGAGGCTGGCCTTGAGAAAATACGTAACGCAATAGAAATAGCTTCAGATGCCAAGCTGAAAGCAGAGTTACAGGCTTCATTGACAACATGGACGCAAGAATCAAACGGTGGAGTATGAAATGAGCTGGCCTTTCCTTCCAGGATTCCAAGTCAGTTCACAGTCCAATTCCACTCGGTAAGGCAGGCAACTGCGCGAGGTGCGGGGCAGCCGGATTAGGAGTCTCGACTTTACCAAACACAAATGTTTCCTGATTGAGCGCGCTCGTTGTTGGATCGCGAGCCTAGATAGCGGATCTAGATATCAGTGTATTGAAAGAAACTGGCATGGCCGCACTGTGATGGACCGATGCCTTGCGTTCTGTCCTATGTGGTACAGCGGTGAAACACAACCGCTAACTCCGTCGCAATTAGGAGGATCTGATCATGTCAGACGATTACGGAGAATCGTGTCTAGACATCTCGACTTACCAACAGCCGTACCAGGAATTTACACCTTCCTCGACATATGAATCGTACCAAGACACCTCGACGTATCAACAGCCATATCAGGAATCGTCACAATCCTACCAAGACACTGCAGTAGTAGAACAACAAGACCTAATGCAAGACGATCTCATGCTTCAGTCTCAGAATGATTCCCCGTCCGCAGTGGAAGATGTAGTTGATGTGGGCCAGGCATCCGACACGCAGTTGGAGACCGCGTCGCAGGACGAGATGGTGGCAGCGACACAGGCATCCGACACGCAGTTGGAGACCGCGTCGCAGGACGAGATGGTGGCAGCGACACAGGCATCCGACACGCAGTTGGAGACCGCGTCGCAGGATGAGATGGTGGCAGCGACACAGGCATCCGACACGCAGTTGGAGACCGCGTCGCAGGATGAGATGGTGGCAGCGACACAGGCATCCGACACGCAGTTGGAGACCGCGTCGCAGGACGAGATGGTGGCAGCGACACAGGCATCCGACACGCAGTTGGAGACCGCGTCGCAGGACGAGACGGTGGCAGCGACACAGGCATCCGACACGCAGTTGGAGACCGCGTCGCAGGACGAGACGGTGGCAGCGACACAGGCATCCGACACGCAGTTGGAGACCGCGTCGCAGGATGAGACGGTGGCAGCGACACAGGCATCCGACACGCAGTTGGAGACCGCGTCGCAGGACGCGGAGTCCACCACGGCTCAGGCCGATGAGGCGCAGTTGGACAGCGAGCTGCAGGACGAGACGGCGACCACGGGGCAGGCGTACGAGGCGCAGTTGGACAGCGAGCTGCAGGATGAGACGGCGACCACGGGGCAGGCGTACGAGGCGCAGTTGGACAGCGAGCTGCAGGACGAGACGGCGACCACGGGGCAGGCGTACGAGGCGCAGTTGGACAGCGAGCTGCAGGACGAGACGGCGACCACGGGGCAAGCCTACGAGGCGCAGCTGGACACCGAGCTGCAGGATGCGACGCAGACCACGGGGCAGGCGTACGAGGCGCAGTTGGACAGCGAGCTGCAGGACGAGACGGCGACCACGGGGCAAGCCTACGAGGCGCAGCTGGACACCGAGCTGCAGGATGCGACGCAGACCACGGGGCAGGCGTACGAGGCGCAGTTGGACAGCGAGCTGCAGGATGAGACGGCGACCACGGGGCAGGCGTACGAGGCGCAGTTGGACAGCGAGCTGCAGGACGAGACGGCGACCACGGGGCAGGCGTACGAGGCGCAGTTGGACAGCGAGCTGCAGGACGAGACGGCGACCACGGGGCAGGCGTACGAGGCGCAGTTGGACAGCGAGCTGCAGGATGAGACGGCGACCACGGGGCAGGCGTACGAGGCGCAGTTGGACAGCGAGCTGCAGGATGAGACGGCGACCACGGGGCAGGCGTACGAGGCGCAGTTGGACAGGACGCGAGCTGCAGGACGAGACGGCGACCACGGGGCAGGCGTACGAGGCGCAGTTGGACAGCGAGCTGCAGGACGAGACGGCGACCACGGGGCAGGCGTACGAGGCGCAGTTGGACAGCGAGCTGCA
The DNA here is from genome assembly GCA_029194665.1 of Nitrospira sp. Taxonomy (NCBI): domain Bacteria; kingdom Pseudomonadati; phylum Nitrospirota; class Nitrospiria; order Nitrospirales; family Nitrospiraceae; genus Nitrospira; species Nitrospira sp. The sequence goes on from JARFXO010000003.1 coordinate 101,475, forward strand.
GGATGAGACGGCGACCACGGGGCAGGCGTACGAGGCGCAGTTGGACAGCGAGCTGCAGGATGAGACGGCGACCACGGGGCAGGCGTACGAGGCGCAGTTGGACAGCGAGCTGCAGGACGAGACGGCGACCACGGGGCAGGCGTACGAGGCGCAGTTGGACAGCGAGCTGCAGGATGAGACGGCGACCACGGGGCAGGCGTACGAGGCGCAGTTGGACAGCGAGCTGCAGGATGAGACGGCGACCACGGGGCAGGCGTACGAGGCGCAGTTGGACAGCGAGCTGCAGGACGAGACGGCGACCACGGGGCAGGCGTACGAGGCGCAGTTGGACAGCGAGCTGCAGGACGAGACGGCGACCACGGGGCAGGCGTACGAGGCGCAGTTGGACAGCGAGCTGCAGGATGAGACGGCGACCACGGGGCAGGCGTACGAGGCGCAGTTGGACAGCGAGCTGCAGGATGAGACGGCGACCACGGGGCAGGCGTACGAGGCGCAGTTGGACAGCGAGCTGCAGGACGAGACGGCGACCACGGGGCAGGCGTACGAGGCGCAGTTGGACAGCGAGCTGCAGGACGAGACGGCGACCACGGGGCAGGCGTACGAGGCGCAGTTGGACAGCGAGCTGCAGGATGAGACGGCGACCACGGGGCAGGCGTACGAGGCGCAGTTGGACAGCGAGCTGCAGGATGAGACGGCGACCACGGGGCAGGCGTACGAGGCGCAGTTGGACAGCGAGCTGCAGGATGCGGCGTTCGTGGCAACTCAGCGGCAGGATGCAAACTTGGAAGTTGAACAACAGCTACCCACCAGCCCAGAATTACCGCCGGGCGGATTCTCGGAGCCACAGATGCCGGTGAGCTCGAAGGACCTGGAATCTGCAGAAGGCCAGCTATCAGGTATGCAGGTCACGTCAATCGGCGCGCCCACCGGCGAGCTGGCAGGCCTGACCGATGCCGAAATCAATGATTTTGTTAATGGTATGGAAGGACAGGTGAATCCGCTGGGTGAGCCAGTCAGCTTTGTGCAATATGAAGATGCTTCCGAAGCCAAGGACTTACTGCGCGCTGAGGCTCAGCAGCTATCAGCGCAGGCCGAGGAATTGCGCGCCGCTGGCGATCTGGCTGGCGCCGCCGAGCTAGAGTCGCAGATTTCGCCGTTAGCACGGGCCTTGACCGAAGGTCGGCCGGTCGAAGCCATGCATGTCCTGCCGCAATCGGTTGGCGAGGGTATCCCAGGATACAGTGGTGAAGAGGCGCTGACCTACCTGGAGGAAAAGCCCATCCATCGAATGGCCGACAAAGATTGGATCGACGAGTTTAAGGACCTGGCTGAGGCCGACGAGACAACCAGCGCTGCGGATGTGCAGAAAACAATCGCCGAATCCTTCGCCGGCTCGCCACAGAGCCCTGGCGTCCAGCAAAGCCTGAGCCTGCGGCTACAGGACGAGATGGCCGAGCTCGGTATCGGCCCGGCCGATGAGATCCGGCCGTACCGGCCGCGGGTTCAATCGGAGTTGCCTCCCGGAGTCGAGGAGCTCGATTTCGATAAGCCGCCATCACCATCGGAGTCGATCGAAGATGAGTTTGAAGAGATAGAGCTGCCATCTGGGGCGGTTTCGGAAGTCGAGGATGCTATGAATGACTGGATCGACCAAAAATACGGCAAGAAATGACTGGCCACGATATCATGCCAGTCGGTCACGCTGCCACCAGTACCGCTGTTTCTGTTTCGACCTTCACCCTGAGGTTGTTAGGCAGTGGTCCTTCATCGCGCGTGGGTGAGGATAGCCCGGCCTGGCGGAGGGGGCCCATTTCTGTTCTCATGAAAAGCCAGAATAGAAACAGCGAGCCCTCATGTCCCCGCTGCTTGGAGGACATTCCGTAGGGCTTGAATCGTCAAAGGCGCATTCCCTTCGCTACGGTTATTCACCAAGACATATGTGTGTCGTTTCTCTCCCAGCGCTTTTTTCACCAGCTCCATGGTGTCTCGCCTCATCTCTGGAAGCGCTTCCACAATCTTCGTGTACGGCTCTGCTCGTTTCTTCGCGGCTTCATAGGACATCTTGAGCGGCGTCAGGAGGCGCAGGACCGTGAAGGGCGTGGCGAGGAGATCACCGACCTTCAGGGAGAGCGGCGCCGTACTGTGGCGCGAAGCCTACCAGACAGGCGAAAAGAGCGACCACGACATGGAACGGCGTGCCGAGCATGTCCCACGACTGTTCAGGAGGCGTCGTGATCATCCGAAGAACCTAGGTACTAACCCTACGTGTTCCAGGCGTGTTCTCTTGACAGCAAACTCACCCAAATTCCGCTGAATTGCACTGAGCAGAACTGAGCGTGGGAAACGGCAGAACTCCGCTCCTACAGCGGTGTTCAACTGTTCTGACAAGGACTTGTGCGGAAAGATCGGAAAGTTTACAAAACCGCTGCTCTGCCGATTGAGCTACGCCAGCCCGTTTGTGAGATCGCGTGCAAACCTCGTCTCGCACAGTACCAATAGGCCGAAGAACCTGTCAAGAAAGGTACCTCCTTCCAAGGAGGATCGATTGCTGGGTTTATTGATACGGCTTGCATTGCGTGCCGCGGGTCATTATTCTAGGTTCGTTTCATTCTTTCGTATTCCAAATGGTATCGAACATGAGTCAAGTCCACGTTCTGGTTGTCGATGACGATCCTGCCGTGCGTGATGTGCTGCGGGAAGCCCTAATCCAGGAAGAGTATAACGTCTCCACTGCCGAGGACGGTGCGACGGCCATTCAGGCGGCCAAGAATTCGGTGGTTCACGTCGTGATCACGGATTTTCAGCTGCCTGATATCGATGGGCTCGAGATCATCGATCGCCTTGCGAAACTGGACGCGAAGATCATTCCCATCATGATGACCGGATTCGGCACGATTGAAACAGCGGTCCGTGCCATGAAGTCCGGCGCGTTCGACTTCATTACCAAGCCGTTTGATCTTGAAGCCGTGGCGGTCGTGGTTCGGAAGGCGACGGAGTTCCTTCGCCTTCGGCAGGAAAACCACCTCTTGCGGAAAGCTGTCCGTGATCAATATCGGTTGGAACAGCTGGTGGGCGCCAGCGAGCCCATCCAACAAGTGATGGAGTTCGTTCGAAAAGTTGCCGACAGCGACAGTACGGTCATGATTCAAGGCGAGAGCGGCACCGGTAAGGAGTTGGTGGCTCGCATGCTCCACTTCAATAGTCTGCGAAAGGATCGTCCCCTGGTCCCGGTGAATTGCGGCGCCATTCCGGAAAACCTGCTGGAGTCGGAACTCTTCGGGCACGAAAAAGGCGCGTTCACGGGAGCCACTCATGCGCGGATGGGCCGTTTTGAACTGGCAAATGGAGGCACCATCTTTCTCGATGAAATCGGCGAAATGAGCCTGCCGTTGCAAGTGAAGCTCCTGCGGGTGTTACAAGAACGGGAATTCGAACGAGTAGGGGGAAATCGGACGATTCATGTGGATGTGCGTATCGTCGCCGCGACCAATCAGGATTTGGAAATGTTGGTCGAGGAAAAGCGATTTCGTAAGGACCTGTTCTATCGGCTCAATGTGATTCCCATCATCATCCCTCCTCTTCGAGAACGCCGGAGCGATATTCCGCTCTTGATCGACCACTTTCTGACTCGATTTAATCAAAGCAAGCACACCGAGGTTTCCGGCCCTGCAGCCGACGCCCTCCAGCTATTGACCGAATACGATTGGCCCGGCAACATTCGAGAGTTAGAGAACATGGTCGAGCGGTTGGTCGTGCTCAAAAAACACGGAGTTCTTTCTCTTGGAGATCTCCCCGAGAAAATCAGCCGGAGGCCGCCGGGCCCCGAACTTACGGAGCAGTTCATCCGGTTCAGCGAGGACGGCATCAACCTTTCCAGAGAAGTTGAGCAGTACGAAAAACATCTCATCATGGAAGCCTTGCGCAAAGCCAACGGTGTCACCTCGCGAGCAGCGCAACTGCTCCATCTGAACCGGACGACATTGGTTGAAAAACTTAAGCGTAAGGGTGTGGATCCACGATCCAATCTAGACACCATCCCATTATGGCCGCGGCCTTCTAGTCAAAAGATTGACGACCTATCACCTTAGCCGACGCCAATCCTGACAGGGGCCATTCAGGCTCGCGGTTTCTCTCGATAACTCTCCTGATTTATTGCAAGTTTCCTGGACCGGTACAAGGCATGAGCCTTGCTGAGCCCCTATGGCCGTGTATCGATGCTGTTTACGATATCGTCCATTTCTGTTCTCACTGGCCGCCTGGATGTCGTTCTTCTCTCCGACCGTCGGGGAGGCCCCTTCCCATTCTCCTCTCAACACCTCGATCGCGGCAGCCACCGAACGAACGACATCAAACCGGAATCCAGTAACTGGTGAACGGCTCGCCCAACCGCTGCCGGATGACGGGCCTCGTCAGGAGGGCCTATCTTCTGGGATCGACGGTCTGGCTTGGCAAGAAGGCTGGTCAGCGTACAAGAAGAACGCATGGCCGGAGGCGCAACGATTCTTTGAGAAGATCGTAAAGGAACATCCTGAAAGTCCGCTCGTCCCATCGGCGAAAGCCTTCCTGGTCGAACTCTTGTTGCGTGAGGGTGGATCGAGACAATCCCGGTTCGAGGCGATCGTGGAGTACAAAAAGCTCCTCCGGGACCATCCGCAATCGTCAAATGCTAGGAGGGCGGGATGGCGGATCGCGGATTTGCATTTTGAGCAAGGCGTGTTCCAAGAGGCCCAAGCGCTTTACGAACAAGCTATGGCCCATTCCGTCACGGTTCCCTTCGATAGGAATCGAGCGTTGTTGGGTCTTGGGTACACGTTCATGGCCATGGGGAAATGGAGCGAGGCCGAGCACGCGTTTGTCGACGTTCGAAAAGGAAGTGAAGACGAACTGTTGCTCCAAGGAGCGACGTTGGGGTTGGCCCATGCGCTGTTCAGAGAGCAACGATTTTCCGAGGCGCAACCGATCTTCGATATCGGCTATCGACGGTGGCCGCATCTGCTGAGAGGCGATCCGTTGTCTCTTCAGCGGTATGCCCTCACGCAGGCGAACCTGCATCACGCGGCTTCCGCTCGAGAGCTCATGTTGCTCTTCTACGATCTCTATCCTCGCCATGACTATGCGCCTGCGGCTCTGCTGCATGTGGCAGAGGGATTGAGAGCGAGTGGCAAACAGCCGCTTGCTGAGTTCGTCTATGCTCTGATTCCCTCGCTCTATCCGACCAGCGCGTTGGAGACGACGGCCAAACTCCGGCTCGCTGCGCTTCGTGCGGAGAACATGTTGCCGGCCGGCAGCAATTCGCTCGGGCTCACGGTCGGCGCCATGATTCATGATGTGCCGCTTCCGGACCAGACCGACGCCTCCTACCGATCGCTGCTCGAAGAGATCGCGACTCGAGAAGTCGGTAATGCGATGGGAAGCGAGGCCCTGTATTACCTCGGCAAAGAATACGAAGGTACAGGCGACATGAATCGAGCGCTTCACACCTACAAGGAGATCACGCTTCGAGCCCCCAACAAGAACGAGCCATGGTCCTTGAAAGCTTCGGAGCGCCTGTCTGCCCTGCTGACACCGTGGGTCGAGGCGGCGATCGCATCGCGAGACGATCTGACGGTCGTCAGTCTGTTTCATAGGCACGGGGCAATGGCCGAGCAACGCTATGCGCGTTCTCCTCTGTTGCTTGACATAGCGGAATCTCATCGACGATTGGGATTCTCGCCGGAGGCGGTACGGCTGTACCAGTCAGTCATTAAATCGCACAGCGAGTCGGCATTGGTCGAATCTGTCTTGATCGGACTTGGAAAGATCTATCTGGATCAGCGGGATCCTCAAGCCGCCAGAAAAGTGCTGGAGCGATACCGGTTTCAGTTCCCTCTCGGAAAGTACGAAGGTGAAGCGGTGTATCTCCTGATCGATACCATGCGGCAACAGCGGGATCTGCAAGGGCTTCTCCATCTGTGCCGGACATGGCTCCTGCGTCATCCCGTTCATCCTGAACGACCAGCCATGTATATCCAGTTGGCCAAGACGCTGGGCGAACTGGAAAAACTCGATGAGTCCGCACTGGCCTACGAAGAGGCGTTCAGAGCCGGCGCAGCGCCATCGTCCGATGTGCTCATATCCTATGCGGATACCTTGTCGCGAGTGAATCAGCATGAGCGGGCCATCGCCGCCTATCAAGGAGTGTTGGAAAAGAAACCGAACGTGTCTCAAGCCGATTGGGCGCGGCTGCAAACCGCCCAACATTGGACGGCGTTAAAACAATACGACCGCGCCACCGTCGCTCTGGCCGAGCTCAATGTCACGGACGATCCGATGCTGAACCGACTGTCGTCGTTCCTTCAAGCGAGTTTGCGGACGGCCGGTCGTTCAGGGAGATCAGAGGGGCTATGACGAATGCCGTGGCTGGACATCCGGAGGAACGTGAACTGCTGCACGCCGCCTTCAGAAGTTTTGATGAGGCTTCTCAAACGTTGCAGCAGTCGTACAGCGCGCTCACGGCACGCGTGGAACAGATGGATCTGGAGTTGGCACGGAGTAACGAAGCGCTTCGTCGGCAGCTCGGCGACAACGAGGCCATGCGCCTGCATCTGGATGGGGTTCTTGAGTCCTTGTCGACAGGGGTGTTGGTGGTGGACGATGGCGAGACGATCAGTCGCAGCAACCGCGCCGCCGAGACGTTACTGGGCGCCAGGGACATCGAACTTCGGAACCGTCGTGCGACGGATGTATTGGCCGAGGCGGGTCTCGGTCTGCGCGATCGGCCGCAACGCATCGGACAGACTATCGTCTCCATTAGCCGGGTTCCGCTCCGCAACGATTCCTCAGATCGCTCCGGCCACCTCATTCTGTTTCAGGACATCACCCGCATCTATCAGCTTGAGGAGCAGCTACAGCGCAAAGAACGGCTTGCAGCCATGGGAGAGCTGATCGGTCGGATCGCCCACGAGATCAGGAATCCCTTGGGCAGTGTGGAGCTTTTCGCGTCGATGCTGCAGCGCGATCTGGCCGAACAGTCGTCCGCCAAACGTTATGCCCTACAGATCTCGGAGGCCGTTCAGTCGATGGATCGTTTGCTGGGCAATCTCTTACTGTACACCAGACCCGTTCGCATGGTTCGTGATTGGCACTTGGCTGAGCCATTGATCGGCGAATCGATCAAGTTGGCCGCCCATGCACTCACCCGAGTGCCGGTTGACATCCGAGTGGATATGGGCCGGAACGTCCATTCGATCTGGTGTCACGACGGACAGCTGAAGCAAGTTCTCGTGAACCTGATCGTCAATGCGGTTCAGGCGATGCCGAATGGAGGTGTCTTGGAGATCAGTCTTTCCCAAGAACCGCCGGAGACGCTTGGCACGTCCGCCGTTCGGCTGACCGTGCGTGATTCAGGCATGGGTATCGACCCGGCCCATCGCTCGCGCATATTCGATCCATTCTTTACGACGAAAGCGGAGGGAACCGGTCTTGGCCTGGCGATTGTGTATTCGATTGTCGAAGCACACCAAGGACGGATCGATGTCGAGAGCAGGGTCGGGCGAGGCACTGCATGCTCGATCATTCTCCCTCATCCTTCGATGGGCGGAGATCCACATGAGGTGCAAGTCCGAATGGGGAGCGAGCCTGAATCCAGCGACGCTCTCCCAAGCGCGCATGAGGTAATGTGAGCGGAGGAATGGTCTCATGAATGACCGGGAGAAGAGTAGCCCTCTTTCTGAAGGTGGTGACGAGAACGAGCGCATTCTCATCGTCGATGACGACCCATCGATGCGAACCGCACTCATGGAGACGGTCAAGCGGCTCGGCTATTCGGTGCAAGGAGCGGTTGATGGAATGGACGCCATCGAACGGCTTGTCCATTTTCGTCCCTGGCTGGTGCTGACCGACCTCCGGATGCCGCGTCTGAACGGGCTTGAATTGATCAAGGAGGTCAGGGCGCGTGCTCCTCAAGCCACGATCGTTCTGATGACGGCTTATGGGGCCATAGAAACCGCCGTCGAGGCCATGAAGCTGGGTGCCGGCGAGTATCTCTTGAAACCGTTCTCAATGGACGTGCTGGAGCGAGTCATCGCAAATCTCAAATCGGGACGAGAAGAAGGAACCGTCGCTGGTCACTCGCCCAATCCCCTGGACAACAGGGCTCTTCTAACCCAAGACCCAGGCATGATCCGGCTCATCAGCACCATCGAAGGGGTGGCATCTAGTCAGGCCACCGTACTGATTCAGGGGGAGAGCGGCACAGGAAAAGAGCTGCTGGCCAGGTTTATCCATAATCGGAGTCCGCGAGCCCATCGCCCGTTCATTGCGGTCAATTGTGCGGCGTTGCCTGATGGATTGCTCGAGAGCGAACTGTTCGGCCACGAGCGCGGTGCGTTCACCGGCGCGTTGATCAGAAAAATCGGCAAGTTTGAGATGGCTCATACCGGGACATTGCTCCTGGACGAAATCAGTGAAATGAACTTGAGCCTCCAAGCCAAGTTGTTGCGCGTGCTGCAGGAACGTGAGGTCGATCGGATTGGGGGCCGCGACCCGGTTTCAATCAATATTCGCGTGATCGCGACGACCAATCGGGCGCTCTTTCGAGAAGTCGAGCAAGGACGTTTTCGTGAGGACCTGTACTATCGTCTCAACGTCTTTCCGGTCACGGTTCCCCCGCTGCGTGAACGGACGATCGACATTCCATTGCTCGCGCGGCATTTTGTGAGCCAGGCGGCCCTGAGAAATGGTCTGGCGCAACCGGCTCTGTCAGAAAGCGCGACTGCTCACTTGCAACGGTTGATGTGGAAAGGAAACGTCCGTGAACTGGAGAATGTCATGGAACGGGCCGTGTTGCTGGCAGGGTCTGGTCCGATCCTTCCCGAACACTGTCCTGCTGAACAAAGCGGAGAAACGCCGGTCCAGTCTGTCCGTCCGCAACAGCCGGTGAACGGATCCCTGTGGGAAATGGAGAGGGAGTTGATTTTTAAGACGCTGGCACGAGTGAAGGACAATCGTACCCACGCGGCGAAGGAGCTGGGCATCAGCATTCGTACGTTACGAAATAAACTGCGAGAGTATCGGGAGACTGAACGACCATTGTCTATCACTGCGCCGTGAACGAGGCAAGAATTGCCGGTCGGCAAGTTCTTACTACGGACGGTAATGGCCAGGGGAGGGCAGGCGAGTGGAGCGAAAACCGATGGGGATGACCAGTGGCAGCGATCATGGCCGTCACCTCAGTGCTCCAACAGGCATTATGGTTGCAAGGGTATAACGACGTTGGTGGAAAGGAGCATGGGGTCATGACGATTTTTGATCGAACGATGCGGCTCTTGGAGCGAACACTTGATCTTCGCAGCGCACGACAACGAGTGATCGCTTCGAACTTGGCCAACGAAGAAACACCGGGCTACCGCGCATCGGAATTGACCTTTATGGATCAATTACAGGCGGCCCGCAAGGGACGTCTGCCGATCGTCATGGCTGCGACGCAGTCTGGACATTTCGGCGCTCGTGGGCCGCAGGGTGTTCAGGCAGTCACGGGGAAACTCAGTGAAGTCCCCGCCGGCGATCTCCCGCTCGACGCAAACTCCGTGAATCTCGAGTTGGAGATGGCCAAATTGTCCGAGAACGCCATGCAGTACAACGCAGCTGCGACGATACTGGCCAAGAAGTTCAACGGATTACTGAGTGCCATACGAGATGCGAGATAACACCTAGCCGTTCAGCTTGCCCTGTCGGCAAGCCGGCTGACAGCCGACCAAGGAGGCCTACCATGGAAATGTCCGACAGTCTGGCCGTATCGGTTTCCGGTTTGGATGCCCAACGGCGACGACTCAATGTGATCGCCAGCAATCTTGCGAATGCCCAATCGACCAAGACGCCGACTGGTGGTCCGTATAAACGACGGGATGTCGTCTTTCGTTCGACCTCGGTCCCAGGCTCATTTCAACAGGCGTTTCGCAAAGTCGCGATCGGACCGGCGGCGCATGCGCTCGAAGGGGTCTCCGTCGCACGAGTGGTGGAAGATTCCAAGCCTGGACAGCTGATTTATGATCCCCATCATCCGGACGCCGATCCCAAAGGGTTCGTGCGGCTTCCCAACGTGAATGTCATGGAAGAGATGGTGAACATGATCGGCGCTTCGCGCGCGTACGAAGCCAATGTCCAGGCGATCAATGCGACACGCGCCATGTGGAACAAGGCGCTCGAGATTGGGAGGTGATGATGAGTCAGATATACGGTCCGACATCCGGTGTCGCTCCCATTCCCGATGTGGCTCATGGCGTCGGGTCAGCCGGGACAGCCGGCGCCTCCGGATTCGTGGATACGCTCAAGTCCGCGATCGGAAAGGTCAACGACACGCAGCTGGAAGCCGGCCGAGCGGTGGAAGCCCTCATGACGGGTGACACGCAGGACATTCACCGGACGATGGTGGCGTTGCAGCAGGCAGACGTGTCTTTCCAGTTGATGATGCAAATCAGGAACAAACTGGTGGCGGCTTATGAAGAAATTCAACGGATGCAGGTCTAACAGGATGCTGAAAAAGCCCGCCAGCAGCGTTCTCGCATCGCTCAGAGGCTCAACGTACCGAAGCGTACGCCTCGCCTCTTCGCTCGCTGCGGCCTTGCTGAACGGCCTTTTTGAGCATCCTGAAATTATTCTGGCGTTAGCACTGCAGCCTGCGAGTCGATCAGGCGCGATGAAGGAGAGTGGCTAGAATGTTCTCCAAGTTCTCCATTAATCAGCGGATGATCATCCTCATCGCTCTGGCGGGATCGGTGGCTGGTCTCATCGCGCTGGCGCTATGGACGCAGCAACCAGACATGCAGGTGTTGTTCACGAATCTCAGCAGCGAAGACGCGGCCGCCATCATCGATAAGCTGAAGGAGACGAAGGTGCCGTACGAAACAACGGGCGGTGGATCGACGGTGTTGGTTCCGAGCGCTCAGGTCCATGACCTACGACTGCAACTGGCGAGCCAAGGGCTTCCCCACGGAGGAGGAGTCGGGTTTGAGATTTTTGATCGGACGTCGATTGGCATGTCCGAATTCGTCCAGAAGCTCAACTATCGGCGCGCGTTACAGGGCGAGTTGGCCAGAACGATCGCACAGCTGCCGGAAGTCGAACGGGCGCGTGTTCATCTGGCGATTCCGGAACGGCGGCTTTTCGCCCACGAGCAGGAAAAAGCCCGCGCGTCCGTGATCCTGTCCCTGCGCAACGGACAACAGTTGACTCAGTCGCAGGTGCAAGGGGTCATCCATCTGGTGTCCAGCAGTGTGGAGGGTCTACAGGCCCGCGAGGTGACCGTGGTGGATGGGCACGGCCGTATGTTGTCGACGACCCTGACGGACGAAACCTCCGGGTTGACCAATGCACAGCTCGACTATCAGCGCAGCGTCGAAAAGGACGTGGAAACGCGTATCCAATCGATGGTGGAGCGGATCGTGGGCGTCAACAAGGCCGTGGTGCGCGTGTCCAGCCGGGTGGATTTTCGAAAGGTCGAGACGACGGAGGAACGGTACGATCCGAACAGCCAGGTGGTGAGGAGCGAACAGCGAGGGCAGGAAAAGGCCAACGGCACCAACGGCGTCGGCGGCGGCGTGCCGGGTGTGCAGTCGAACGTGCCGCCGGGAACGGATCAGGAGCCGGCGCAAACCAGCTCAAGCAACAGTCACACGAAAAATGAAACGGTCAACTACGAGATCAGTCGAACCGTTTCAAAAATCGTCGAGCCGGTGGGCGTCATTAAACAATTGTCCGTGGCCGTGCTGGTCGATGGGATATATGAAGCAGCCAAAATCAGTGATGGACAGTCGACGGATGCGCCGGCTGCCGCGCGCAAATACACCCCACGTTCGGAAGAAGATTTGAAAAGGATCGAGGAGATCGTCAAGAAAGCGATGGGCTTTTCGTCCGAGCGGCAAGATCAGGTTCAAGTCGTCAACGTTCAATTCGGAGCGGAACCGGACGAGGTGCAGAGTACGACGTCAGAAGCCATGGCGGAAGGCTCCAAGTCATGGTTGCCCTATCTCCGCTATGCGGTCGGAATCCTTCTGTTTGCAGTGATTCTCTTGTTCGTTGTCCGCCCGTTGTTGACGATGTTGGGTTCGACGACGGCGCAGACGCAGGCCGAAGCCTCGACCGCTTCGCTGCCCGGCGCGGTCGGGACGGCGGAGGCCTCATTGGCCGGCGGACCTGACCGGGCGCAGATCATCGACATGGCGAGAAAGAATCCGGACACGACCGCCGTGGTTGTGAAGCAATGGCTGAAAAACCCCACCTAGCGCATCACCATGCCGAAGAACCTGACGGGTGAGCAGAAGGCGGCCATCCTTCTTCGTGCCATCGGAGAAGAAGCGGCCGCCCAGGTCATGAAACAACTTGACCCCAAAGAAATCAAGCGGCTGGGAAGTTTTATGAGCGGCACGGCCCACATTTCACGAGATGAGGAAGATGCGGTCATCTCGGATTTTCGGACCGCCAGTGCGTCCGGTGAGGTTCAGTTTCAGGGAAAAGAGTTCATCAAGATCGTCCTCATTAAGGCGTTGGGTCCGGAAAAGGCGGCGCGGATCATCGAATCGATGACCCGAAAAAGTTATCCGGGGCTGGAGGCGCTGAAATGGGTCGATGTGAAAACGCTTGTCCAAATGCTGAAGGTCGAGCATGCGCAAACGGCGGCGGTCATTCTCGCGCATCTTGAAAGTGATCAAGCAGGGAAAGTGCTCGCAGGGCTTCCGGAATCGATGCGCGGAGACGTGGCGCTTCGGCTTGCCACCATGGAGGAGGTGCAGCCTGACATCCTGGAAGAACTGAGCCAAAGCATGCAGGAGACGTTGCTGGGGAGTAAGGGCGCTGGTTCACAGAGCATCGGCGGGCCTGAGGTGATGGCCGATATTCTCACAAGGATGGATAAGGCCAACGAGGGCGGCATTATGGTCAAGATTGCGGAGAAGAGCCAGCCGTTGGCGGACGCGATCCGGGCGCTCATGTTCGTTTTCGACGACCTGGTGAAGGTCGATGATCGCGGCCTACAGGAATTGATGAAAGAAATCAGCAAGGACGACCTTCCATTGGCTCTCCGCGGCGCCAATCCGGAGGTGAAGGAGAAATTCTTCAAGAACATGTCGAGTCGTGCGGCGGACATGTTGAAAGAAGATATGGAGGCCAAGGGGCCGGTCAGGGTGTCCGATATCGAGAAAGCCCAACAGAATATCCTGAAAGTCTGCCGAAAACTCGAGGAAGAAGGTCGTATCGTCATCGCAGGCGCCGGAGAGGAGATGCTGTAGTGACGGGGATGACCATCCCAACGTCGGCTGTTCCTGATAGACGCGCTCCGCGACGTCAGGGAACGGTTTTGGTCGTTGATGATGACGAGGGGATTCGGAGTTTGTTCCTCGATCTGTTTCGGCCGGAAGGCGTCCCAATTCGGGTCGTGGGTTCGGGACAAGAGGCGCTCTTGATGGTGAAGCAGATGGTTCCCGCCCTGCTGATTATCGATGTCTTACTCCCGGGCCAAGATGGAATTGCAGTTCTGGAACAGGCACAGCTGATCGACAGTCGCATGATGGGGATCGTGATGACCGGGGCAGCCTCGGTCGAACTGGCGATCCGGGCGATGCGGGCCGGCGCCGTCGATTTCTTGATGAAACCGTTTCACCAAGACGCTGTGCTGGCTACTGTGCGCCGTGCGCTGGAACTCCATCGGCTGCGCAACGAGAGTACGGTGTTGAAGCATGCCGCCGTCCGGTCCGGCGGGGTACGGCTGCAGAGCGTACCATTCCAGACATTCGGGGATGACGGCGCGCCCCGAAGGGATGACGATCAGATGGAATATGAGCGTGGGCTGACAGAGGGCCGGCGACATTCCGAAGCGCAGCGTCAGCAAGATCTCGCTGTCGTGATCGAGGCCGTCAGAAAGTTTGACGCTGCTCGATCCGCGCTTCGAGAGACGGTCGAGGAGGAAATCATCGCGCTCGCGATTCAGGTTGCGTCCAAAGTACTTCATGAGTCGGCCGAGTCCTGTCGCGAGCAGATCGTGACGCAGGTCAAGACGGCACTAAGCGCTGTGCAAGAGGCGGATGGCGTGGTGATACAAGTGCATCCGGCAGACGCGACCATACTTGAGGAGGTTCGGGCGGAGCTGACAGGAGGGCAGAATGTTGCAGTGAAGCTTACCATCGAGCCGGTGGCTTCCCTCCAACGAGGCAGCTGTCTTTTGCACAGCGCAACGCGATTGGTTGATGCCTCCCTTGATACGCAGTTGTTCCGTTTGGGCGATGCCTTGAGGAACAGGGTTCATCATGAGTCTTAGTAAACGGATCGAGTGCGTCGACCCCATCGAAGTGTCCGGAAGAGTGGCTCAAGCGGTTGGGATCGTCGTGGAAGGGTATGGGCCCATGACGACTGTCGGAGAGCTTTGCCGAATCACGAGGGAGGTGGCTGGAGGGCCGATTCCTGCCGAAGTGGTGGGATTTCGCGGAGACCGTGTCCTCCTCATGCCGCTGGGCGACATGCAAGGGATCGGGCCGGGAAGTCGAATTACCATGTCCGGACAAGTGGCCGATCTCGCCGTCGGACCGGGCTTGTTGGGGAGAGTGCTGGACGGCTGTGGAAATCCGATGGATGGGAAAGGGGCGCTGATAGCCGCTGAGCGCTACCCCCTGTATGCAGCGGCACCGAACCCGTTACAACGACCTCGTCTATGCGCTCCGCTTGATCTGGGAGTCCGTGCGATCAATGGATTTCTGACCTGTGGTCGTGGCCAGAAGATGGGCATCTTTTCCGGTTCCGGGGTCGGGAAAAGTGTGCTGCTGGGGATGATCAGCCGGTACACGAAAGCGGATGTCAATGTCATCGCCCTCATCGGAGAGCGGGGCCGTGAGGTCAACGAATTTCTTGAGCGCGACCTGGGTGCCGAGGTCCTCGGACGTTCAGTGGTGGTGGTGGCGACCTCCGATCAAGCGCCGCTCATACGGTTGCGAGCGGCGTTGGTGGCGACGACCATTGCGGAATACTTCCGTGATGTGGGGAAACAGGTCTTGTTGCTGATGGATTCACTGACCCGACTTGCCTATAGTCAGAGGGAGGTTGGTTTGGCGATCGGGGAACCTCCGACGACCAAGGGCTATACCCCCTCTGTATTTACTCTCTTGCCGAAACTCTTGGAACGGGTCGGGACCGGACCAGGTCCAGGAACCATTACCGGACTCTATACAGTGCTCGTCGATGGTGATGACCTCACCGATCCCATCGCCGATGCCGCTCGCTCGATCTTGGACGGCCATATTGTCTTGTCGCGCACATTGGCCGGGCGCAATCACTTCCCTGCGATCGATCTCCTCCAGAGTACCAGTCGTGTGATGCGGGATCTCGTCGGACGGACCCACTACGATGCCGCCAGGACAGTCCTCGAATTGGTGGCGAGGTACCGCGAATCTGAAGACCTGGTTTTGCTGGGAGCCTACAAGCCGGGGATGAACGCCGCGCTCGACCGTGCGGTACAAGCACAGAACGCGATCAATGGTTATTTGCGGCAGGACATCGACCAACCGGCCGGCCTGCCTTCATCGGTGCAGCAACTTGAGACGCTGGCGAAAGAGGCAGCATGAGCCTCGAGTCCTTGCGGAAGCTGCGTGCTCGGACCGTCGAGCGTCTGATGTTGGAATTGGCGCAGGTCACCCGCACCCTGGCCCAAAGCGAGGAACGGTGTCGTGACATCGAAGCCCAGATTCAGAAGGATGTCGTCATCTATGACCGGCAATCAGCGCAAGGGCTGACGATCGAAGCCTGGCTGGAATGGCAGGGGCGTCTAGATTCGCAACAGGCAACGCTACGGCGGGTACGTTGCAAGATCGACCAAGCCGTCGAAGCGTGGCAGCAGACCAAGGCGCTTCTTGTCGAAGCCAGCCAGGAACGCAGGTTACTTGATGCTGTCGCCGACAAACGCCGCGAAGTGCAGCGAGCCGAGGCAGAGCGTCAGGAACAGCGGACCACGGATGAAGGGGCGAGTCGTCGGTATTCCGTTCTAAAAGCGAGCAACTCATGAGGGCAGGATCCATCAAGGGCTGGACGCAGTATTTCCGTCTCGGCGGCCTTGGGCTGGCGGCGAGAACGGTGCCGGGGATAAACCGGCATGCCCAGCTTTGGACGATGATTGCTGGGATTGTCGGTTCGACGATGCTTTTTTGGATCATGGTGCAACTGGGACAAGCCTCCTCCGAACCGAAATACAAGACACAACCGGTGACGATGAATGAACTGAAGCAGAGGGCGCCTCCACAATCGCAGGATGCGGAGGGCCCAAGCGCAGAATCCGACGACAATGATATCAAGCTGTTTGCCCCGCCTGCGACGCAAGGACCGGCGATCGATGCTCCGCGTGAAGTACTCGAGATGCTGGACCAGCGCAAACGCGATCTTGACCGGCGCGAGCAATTGATTCGCCAGAACGAAGAACGGCTCATGATCGTAAGGGGGCAGGTTGAGGAACTGCTGGATCAGAACGAAGCGTTGGAGAAGCGGATGCAGGACGTACAGGCGAAAGAGGACGGGCCACGAGCCAAGGAGAAAGAACGTGTGATCCAGGAGCAACGGGCTCGGCTCGCAAAAATGTACGAATCCATGCCGTCCGAGGACGCCGCCTCGCGCCTCGAACGGATGCCGGATCGGAAAGCGATCGAAATCCTCAGACTGGTGAAAGCCAAGACCGCCGGGGCGATCCTCGCTCAGGTCAAAACCGACCGGGCCGCGAAACTCACGGAGCAGTTGCTGGCCCAAACGCCGTAGTGACTAGCGAACAAGGTGTTTGCTGATGTATTGAGTGGCAAGATCGAATCTGCTGTCCGGCATCATGCACGATTCAAGATCCGGCCCTAACTTGTCCGACCCGTATGTACTCCTCCTATCGGTTCAACAAAAAGCGCGTCTATCACATAAAGCAGAAGCTAGGACTGCTGGATATCGATATCGCGTCTGTGTCGATATTTGTGAATCATTGATTTCAGTCCTGTTCCCAAACTATGATTGCGCCACTCGTTGCTGGACTCCCAAGAAAAGCGGGAAGCCCATCCCTGTGACCTTGCGAGCTTTGCGGCCAGGTGATTTTGGCGGCCATTCGAGTGAAGGACAGCCGCTGGCGGCTCGGTATTGCCGGGTCATGCGCCACCGAGGTCACCATCACACACCGACGGCGTGGCCGTCACGGCAAGGTCGCAGGCGTGTACACGTACCCGATCGGCGCAAAGCCCACGAGCGAGTAGCGTTCTTGGTTCCGCTTGATGTCGCGCTCGGCATTGCCGACCGCGAAGTAGTGGTCGTGCGTGTCGGCGCTGCCTGCGTTGTGCGTGCCCTTCCGCAGGTGCCACAGCGGCTGCATGTTGGGCTGCTGCGTCGTCGAGATGTACCCGATGATCCCCGCGCCGAGCGCGAACGGCTCCTTCGTGCTCGGGTTCGGGCAACCGCCGTTCGTCGACAGCCAGTGTTGGTGGTAATTGCGCCTCCAGTCGACGCAACGGTACAGCGGGACGTAGCCGTCACTCGGGTACAACGACAGCTCGAACTTCTCGTACCTCGGATACTGGCCGAGCCCGCTCGTCGAGACCTCGAACCGATCGGTCGTATACAGCGTGCGCCACTGACCGAACACGCGGCCTTCAGTCTCATGGACGCCGATCCACACGTTGCCGCCGCTGCGACGTGTCATCGCGTGGCTGGTCCCTGCAGACTGGCGACACGAGCCATCGAGGCAGAACGACAGATCACGGATGCGCCCACCGGAGATCGTCAGCTGCGAGAGCGTGACCGGCTGGCCGTCGAGCGTCGTGCCGGTGAACACGACCTCGTGATCGGCTGAGAGGCCCTGACGTGCGAGTCGTCCGGTGACGTAGAACGCTGCCGCCGTGCCGCGCGCCGCATTGACCGGGTGCTGGACCCACCACATCGTGCCATCGGGAGCGACCACGTTGCCGGTCATCACGGACACCTGAGTACGTCCGTCGCCCTGCGTGAGCACGACGCGGAACGCGTCACCGAGGCCATTTGACACGACGTTCTTGTGAACGTTGGACGTGTTGTCGTAGACGATCGCGCCCTGGTCCTTCACGGTGACGCGCACGTCGACATCCCTTCCCCTGTTCATCAACGCGATCCGGCAGACTCGCACCTCGTTCTGATTGTCGAGCGAGCGCGCGAAGAAGCAGCCCGTCCCCGGCGCGCCGTTGTTGCGCGGACCCGCGCCGTGCGTGATCGACGTCGTCGACGGGAACACCTCCCACGCCATGCTCGACGAGCTCGTGACGTCCTGGAACGCCTCGGCGTAGCCGGTCTTGTCGGGCGCGACCTCGGTGATGCCGACGTCGGTCAGCCGGTCCGGCTGCGTGTAGCGGATCGCGGTGTCGAAGAAGATCCGGCCGCCCTGCTCGCGCAGCAGCGACGGGTCCCACTGCTGCGGCATCGAGAAGATCGCGTCGTGGGCCTGGAACGACGGCCGATCGACTGCCGACGGCACGTAGCTCGGGTTGCGCAGCGCCTCGTCCTCGATGAAGTTCCACGGGTAGTCGGTCATCACCATCTGGTAGCCGAGCTGGAGCACCGACTGCTGGCTGATCTTGCCGATGTCGTCGGAGTTACCCGCCGGCACCGCGCCGATCATGTGCGCCGCGCCCGACCGAGCCACGCCACCGTGCGCGAGGAAGTCCGCGAGCCCGGGCTTGCTGCCGTCCTCGACCTGCCAGAACACCTCGTTCGCGCGACGGGTCGCGCACGTGCCGGTGCAGTTGTCGGTCGTGTCGTCGTTGTGATCGAGGATGCTGCGCAGCGGGAACGCGGCGCGGTTGAGGATGCCGCCGCCCTCGTCGGTGTAGCTGCGATACGATTCGTCGTTGCGGTAGTAGTTGCCGATCACGTTGACGATGTACCGGCCGCGGAGCTCGTCCGTCGTCGGCCAGCCGTAGTCGTGCGCGCAGTCGCGCAGCGAGTAGCCCGGCGGGCAGCGCTCGAGGAACTCGCGCGGCGTGTAGATCTTCGAGCCGAGCCGCTCCCACAGCACGCGATCGAGATCCTCGGCGTGATGGTCCTGTCCGCCAAGGTTGCCGAACAGCGGCAGCGCGACCTCCTTGAATTCGACGATGAAGTTGATCGGATCGTGGTTCGGCAGCACGTAGTCGATGCGCCGCATCAGCTCGAGGCAGTCCTCGAGCGAGTAGCAGGTCGAGTTATCCTGGTTGTCGGTGTGATAGACGTCGAACTCGCCGGGGTGGCCGATCTTGTAGTGGATGTCGATCTCGAACCCGCGCGTGTGCTCGAACAGCGCCTGGTCGAGTATGCGCTGCTGCGGCCCCGCCGCGAAGGCGTCCGCCTTGGCCGTCGACGCATTCACCCAGTACGAGTTGTGCGTCGCCTTGCGGAACACCTGGTTGTAGCGCGGCGGGCCGCCCGTCACGTTGACGTAGTGGCGCTGGTCGCCGCCGACCGCGAACAGGTAGAGCCCGTTGTTGTGGACGACCGCCGCGTCTGCGGTCGCGACCGTGCCACCGCCGGGCACCGCAGTCCACCCGCTCCAGCTCGTCCCGTCGAACGCATTGACGTAATGGCCATGGTCACCAAGGCCGGTTGCGAACAGGTACAGCTGACCGTTGTACACCACGACGGAATCCGATGTGCCCGTCGTGCCACCTCCGGGCACCGCGTGCCAGCCGCTCCACGTCGCACCGTCGAAGCGGTTCATGTAGTGCGCGTAATCGTTGATTCCGATCCCGAACAGGTAGAGAATGTTCTTGTAGACGGTCGCCGTATCGGGAAGCACGGTCGTGCCGCCGCCTGGGACCACGTTCCACCCGCTCCACGCCGCGCCGTCGAACGTATTGACGTAGTGGCGGTGATCATTGATCCCGATCCCAAACAGATACAGCTTGTTGCCGAATGCGACGGCGGCATCAGGCAGCAACGTGGTCCCGCCACCGGGCACCGCGGTCCAGCCACTCCACGCCGCACCGTCGAACGTATTGACGTAGTGGCGGTGATCATTGATCCCGATCCCAAACAGATACAGCTTGTTGCCGAATGCGACGGCGGCATCAGGCAGCAGCGTGGTCCCGCCACCGGGCACCGCGGTCCAGCCACTCCACGCGTTGCCGGTCAGCACGTTCATGTAATGGTGGTGGTCACCGATCCCGATCCCGAACAGGTACAGCTTGTTGCCGAAGCTCACGGCCGTGTCCGCGACAGCCGTCGTGCCGTTGCCTGGCACCTCGTGCCATCCGCCGAACGGCAACACGTTCACCTCGCCGTTGCAGTCCGGCAGCTTCGCGCACCGCTGCCAGCACTGCTTCAGGACATTGGGATCGTCGTCGTCAAGGCAGCCCGCGCGGCAGGCGGCCTTCTCGGCTGTGGTCGCACAATCGGGCACACGCGTGACGAGCGGCTGAGGCTGCTGCTTGTCGTCGTCGATGAGGCCCACGTGGGTCGAGTCATCGGTCTGGTCGATCTGGAAGTACGTCCCGATCAGGAGCGGGAGCACCAGCCCCTCGATCTTGCCGGAAGGGATGGTGACGTATTCCTGCGGCTTGGCGCCGAGCGCGGAGCGCGCGGTGGCGGGGGGCGGTGGCGTGGTCGCTTGCCCGCAGCCGACGAGCAAGACGGTACACAGCACGGTTCGTGACAGAGTTTTCATACGGCCTCCTCGCGTGTTCGACTCATGGCTAGGCCGCAGGAATGTGCCTCAGCCTCCGCGGAAGGCAGCGCCTGAAACCGTCGTTATCGCAGTAGTAACCGGCATTGGCGGCGCTGCCCCAGCAGGTGTGGCCTCGTCCCTCCGACTGGATGCATGTCCTTTCGTTGGTGGTGATTGCTCACCGTGGACAGTTGACACTCAGAACATTGCTCACCGGTTTGCAAGAACAAGACTTGATTAAATGAAAACGCCTACACTCTACTTTATTTTAAGTCGGGCTGAACTTTATCGGGCAATTCAGCCGTTGGTTCATCAGCCAGCCAGCGATGCAGAACCAACCTCATTGAAAAATTAATTTTGAGATCGGTTCGGATCCATCGGCTTCCTATTCTATCGATGGGTCATATCGACACACCTATGTCTTAGTGGCACGATGTTAGTGGTACGAATGACTCCTCTTTCGTCCTCACGTCCATGATTTTGACGGCGTCGATGGGTTGCTGCCCGGCACTGACGCGAACACGATCATTGCCGACCACATGCAACTTGGCATCCCTTTGTATCTCTCGCGATACAGGTAGTATCTCTTTCAATACGAGCTTGCTGAATTTAGAGATATCCTTCATCTCACGCTTCGTACCCATCGAGAGCATAAAACAAGCAATAAAATAAAAGGAATTATGAATGGCAATGACTTGTCGAGCTACAGATTTCTTCTTGGTATTCGTTTTGCTTCGCCTACGGGCACAGAACATCATGGGAGAGAGGAGGGAGTCAACATGCGGAATCATGAAGATTCTACGGTGAGCTTCCCCCCATTGTTTGGACAGGTTTTCCCTGAACTTAAGCTAATGGATTTCTGTTGTGTCTCCTCCTTTCATTCAAGGGATTGTTCATACATTTGGCCGGAGGTCGTTCGTTGCGGGAGACTGCGGTGCGGGCGGCTGAAGGCGGCCTGGTGCTGGTTTCGAGCGTGGCGTTGTTCAAACGCCCGCGAGTGAGCGGCGAATGGTTTCGCTGGATGACCGATGTGGTGATGAGGAAGAGCGCTCACGTGCGGCTTCATCTGGCTCGGTCCGAAGCTTGTTATCGTAACAAGTGACAGAAAAAGGAGACAATAATGGTAACAACGAACAAACTCGACTTTCGTCCTGATATTGATGGATTCGCTTTTAAGAACTCCTGGACATTTGAACAGGCAGAGAAGGATAAAATCTACTCGATTTTTGATGGTGTTGTTGTGGCAACTATCTTCGGGCTTGTTCCGCTGATCCCACCAGATCCCCTCGCGATCGCTGTGTTTATCGGCACCATGAAGTCCGTCATTGATAAGCAGCTGAGTGAGCGTTATGGCCTCTGCGGTGGCATGGCATATGCTGCGCTCGACTATTACAAGGCCAATCTGATTATTGAGCGTGGGTTCGGTGATACCCCTCCCGATCACACTACGCTGCAGGGCGGCCGGATCCGAGACTATATCTGGCAACGGCTCATGGATAGCATGCTCAGCGGGGGGGCGGCTTCGACGACTATTGAGTGGTGGTTTATTCTCAAAGTCCTCTCTAGGCCCGATATCTTGCTCAGCAGGACGAAGGGGGAGTGGGTGAAGGTGAAGCAGCATATCGATTCAGGAACACCCTGGCCCCTTTGCCTCATAGGCACCACCTTGTCTCCCTTGCATAATCATCAGGTCCTGGCCTATGGCTACACGGATAATGACAACGGAACAGGAACCCTGTTCCTCTATGATAATGTTTATCCGGATGAAGAAGTGACGATCACTCTGAATTTTGCAGGTTCCCAGCTGCAAGTGACAGAAAGTCACCCTAGTGTCGACCGAGGCCCACTGAAAGGCTTCTTCTGCACCTCCTACCAGTTTAGTCGTCCACCTGAAGTGGTTGGACTGCTCCAGAGTATAGTCACGACTCCTCCTTCACCGTCATCTGGAGCGACGGTGAGTTTTGATTACGCAGCGACCAACGCTGGATTTGGTCCCACACCTGCTATGAGGCTCTGTGTCTTTGGAGTGCAACGCATCCAACTCAGAGATGATGACATAAGGGGCGAGGAACTCATACCCTCAGACGCATCGAGTCGAGCGAGCGCATCCTCAGATATAGTGAGGGGGATGGCTTTACCCTCAGATCCAGTGACTGGGGCGTCCATACCCTCAGACGCAGTAGGTGAGGCAACGGTACCCTCAGAGGCTGCAGCTACTCTGTTACTTAGAAAGGGAGACGGTCCCATCCAGTACAGCTGGAGAACATTTCATTTCGTTTTCCCTACTGAGCCTAGTGCTCCAATTACTAGTCTCTTCTCGCCAACGGCGCCCCACGGTCCTGCCCCGACAAATATTGTGTCTCGCCATCTTGGCTCTGCGGGCACAGTGCGTCTGCCCAAACCAGATAAGAATATCGGGTCTAGTACCTGGGGTTTCGCTGCTGAGGCTCTCCTCACAAGCAAATTCACGAAGGAGGATGGCACATTTATTACCCATTTCGTCTCCCTGCCAGCAGGTTTGATCAAACAAGGCAAAGAGGGCAAAGAGAAGGAGAAGGAAAAGGAGAAAGAAAAGGAGAAAGAGGGCAAAGATACCAAAGAAAGCAAAGAGAAAGAGAAAGGAAAAGAGCTGTCTAAAGATCGCAAAGATAACAAAGAATCCCTGAGCAAAGAGAATCTTCAGGAGAAAGGGCGGGACAACGTCGAAAGCTTGCGCGGCACGACGGACGCTGATACGGGAGAGCTGCCCTCAGAAGGTCAGGCCAGTGAACATGCCTTCATTCGCCCCGAAGAGCGTCCCGCTGTCGGCATGCAAGCTGTGCGGGCAGCCAGTGAGCGGCAAGGAAGTGACGGATGATTGTGATTGTCGCTAGTCGTTATGATGCGATTGCCGGCACCCTACGTCAGTGCTGGCAATCGCACGATGCTAGGCTCCTCACTGCTGGGGATCTCTCCAAGCCGGGTTGGCGCTTTTTCCCTGACGATATGTCCTCCTCGACGGCAATTATCCAAGGACAGGAAGTAGGTGTGCGGGAGATTGGAGGCGTGCTGACCCGGTTGACTTGTGTGCCGGAGCAGGAGTTAGGCCATATCGTTGCAGCCGATCGCCCCTATGTCGCAGTCGAGATGACGGCCTTTCTGCTTGCCTGGTTAATCAGTGTGCCCTGTCACGTCCTCAATCGCCCAACCCCTACCGGTCTCTGTGGGCCTGCTTGGCGAAAAGAACAATGGACGTATGCTGCGGCCAGAGCTGGCCTTCTTGTCTCCGCAGTACAGCGACAAGTTTCCTTTGGCCCGCATCGGACGATGGATGATCCAGCCGCGAACGTGGCGAGGATCACGGTAGTGGGGAAACGTTGTCTCGGAGAAGGGCATGCAACCCTGGCTCTGCAGGCTCGACGTTTAGCTGAAGCTAGCGGTGTGGATCTACTCGCCGTCGATTTTAGCAGCCCGGAGCCAGGAGCGTTGTTTATTGGCGCTCATCCGTTTCCAGATCTGACCGATAACGAGGTTACCCATGCGGTCCTCGAGTACTTTTGTTCTGTGGGGGCTGCCCGAGGATACGCCACTCCTAGCGGTCCAGCAGGCCCTCTCCCGCAGAGGATATGAGATCGCCTTCATTGATCAAGGCGCGGTGCTCGAAACAGAGGTTTCACTGATCGTAGGAACTAAGGTGCAGGGTTGGGTACGCACCCCCAATCAGGTTATCGATCTGAGCAGAGTTAGGGCAGCCTATCTGCGACCCCACGAGTCTGTGCGGTTGTCGGTGATCGAGCGTGCGGGTCCAACAAGTGCGGCCTGGCAGCACGCGATGCGTATCGATGATGCGTTATTATCGTGGGCAGACCTCACAGAAGCCTTCGTGATCAATCGCCCGTGCGCGATGGCGAGCAACAACTCCAAGCCCTATCAAGCTCGACTTATTCGCACGTCCGGGTTTGCCACTCCCGAAACGCTCATTACCACTGACCCAGAGGCTGCTCGCGCATTCTGGGCCCAACACCAGGAGGTCATCTATAAGTCGATCAGCGGGGTACGCAGTATCGTCTCGCGCCTGACCACTGCTCATGAGGAGCGGTTGGACAATGTTGCCTCCTGTCCGACGCAATTTCAAGCCTACGTGGCGGGAACCGATTATCGGGTGCATGTTGTTGGGGCCAAGGTGTTTGCCTGCGAAATCTTTTCGGCAGCCTGCGACTACAGGTATGCGACCTCCCAGGGGATGCGGGCTGAACTGCTGCCCTCCACGCTCCCACTGGCTATCGCTGAACGATGTCGAGCGCTGGCTTACGCGCTCGCCTTGCCTGTGGCAGGGATTGATTTGCGCAAAAGCACCGATGAGAGTTGGTACTGCTTCGAAGTGAATCCCTCACCGGCGTTCACCTACTATCAGGACGCTACGGGTCATCCGATTGACGATGCCATTGCTGATCTGTTGTTGGAAGCCCAGCCCTGTCTTTCCTGAGAGGAGTATGTATGACCGAGATGATCTACCATGGCGGTCCAGTGCTTGAACAGATTGAACTGGTCTGCATTTACTTGAACGTGATTGTACGCGGAGTCTCCACTGGGAACTGGTCCACACCCCAGTTGCGTGAGATGGCATCCTCCCTGGATACCTTTCTGGATCCGTTGGCCACGAGTGCTTACCTGGATGCACTGGCCGAATACGGAGAAGACACTGTCTACCAGATTGGACAAGGAAGGAGACTGGCCTCCTACTTCTTGACAGCGGGTCCGTTTCTTCAGAAAGAGGGGCAGGCGAATGTGATCGCCACCTCTCCTGAAGCTGAGGTTCTAGACAAGGCCAACATGCAGGGGTCGGCGCATGTCGTGCCCTGGCTGCGACAACAAATTCTGAGAGGCGTATTGCCCTTCGCTGGTCCCAATCGATGCTATGTCATTTTTCTGCCACCTGGTCTGGTCCTCGAACTCGGAATAGGTCTGCATGATGCCTTCTTCTTGTCGTCGTCTGATGAGGAGAATGAAGTTTACTTCGCCGTCATTGTCTATCCAGAGGGGAAACATCTTCTCGATCAGTTCACCCTGACCCTGAGCCATGAGATAGCTGAAGTGGTGACCAATCCCTCTCATGCCCGAAGCGGCTGGCATACCGATGATGAAAGCTCGAGCGAAATGCGGACGTGTGTGCACAAGTGCAGTACAACGGCTTCCTTAATGGTTACCGGGTCGTCTCGTTTTGGTCCAGGAAACCCAAGGAGTGTGTTCGATGGGGCCAATCGCTTACCTCTTCATAAAGCTTGCAGGCGGTCTGCCGGACGCAGAAAACGAAGAGTCAGAGGTGAGACAGTTCAACCCTAAACAGGCCCAAGGGGTCAGCAACTTCTGCGCTGTCATGCGTAGAAGCTAGGGTCGGATCTTGAAACGTGCATCGAAAGATGGGGTTGGCTCTTGAATCGTGCATAGCGCTGAAGAGTCGGTTCGAACTTGTCATTCAATACTCCAGCGCACGCCGTATTCGCCAGCCTCTATTCTCCTCATGACGCCGCGCCTTGGGCGATTTCCGACGTGGGGCTTCGGCCACCGCACGGTGTAAGAAACAGATACGGTTGTCGGTGATACACAGTACAAGGTCCGACCCTACTCCGGCATGATGCACCCAAGTAGAGCCGCACCAGCATGTCGGTGGCTGGTTACGCGACCTTCAACTCCACATGCACGCGCCGGCCAAGCGCCGTGGCGATATTCACTAGGGCATCCAGCGAAAACCGCGACACGCGTCCGCGTAACAAGTCATTGATGCGAGGCTGGGTGACGCCGCAATGGGTTGCGGCGTCGGCCTGCTTCCAGTCCTTGGCTTTGATGATAGCCGCGATCTGCCGCATCAGTTCGGCTCGCGCTTGGAGATTGGCCGCCTGCTCAGGGGTGTCGGCAATTGCATCCCACACGCTGCTGAAAGTTTTAGTTTTGGTCTTGGTTTTGGTCATTGGGCACCTCTCATCAGTTCGGTGAATCGCTTTTTGGCAAGCTCGATGTCGCGCTTGGCCGTCGCCTGCGTTTTCTTCTGGAATGCGTGCAGCACATAGACCGCATCGGCTAGCCTGGCCGTGTAGACCACGCGGTATGTGCCGGTGTCGTCCCACATCCGAATTTCTTCGACGCCCTTGCCGATAGAAGGCATTGGCTTGAAATCGTCCGGCTGTTCACCGCGCTGCACCTTGTCCAGTTGATAGCCCGCGTCGTGCCTGGCAGCCTCGGGAAACTCCCGCAAACACGTGAGCGAGTCCCCAAGGAATCGTAGTCGCTTCATGGGTCAAATATACTGGATTGGATATACATACGCAACCTGACTTCCCGCGAGAGGGAGAAAACAGGGAAGAAGGCGACGGCTGCTTCGCCGAGGGACCTCCCATAAACCTGGCTTCATTGTGATCGGCGTGGCTGGCTTGACGCTGTCGGACAGATTTTAGCACTCTGTCGGATAGGAGGTTGTGCATGGCGCTCATTCGAGTTTCCGCCAGAGTAAATCCCATACAACTTCGACGAGCTCAAAAAGCGCTCGGTGCCAAGACGACGAGCGAAACGCTGCAGCGCGCCTTGGATTTGGTCACGGAAAAAGCCGCGCATGATCGCATCATCCAGCGCTATAGCGGTGTGGGCAATCCCGATGCCTTCGGCGAAGACCACTAAGTTCGCGCTGCTCGATACCACGGTCTACATTGATAATTTCCGATCCGGCCGCTTCACGTTTCGCCTGCTGCAATCTCCTTTCGTCATCCGTTGTTCTTCCGTCGTACTCCACGAATTGCTTCGCGGGGCTCGAACCGCCACTGAGCGGAAGTTTGTTTTGGAATTGAGTCGGCGGTGCCAAGTGTTGACGCCCACGGAGCAGCAGTGGCTGAGGGCCGCCGAGATCCTCCATCAGCTCAGACGGCGAGAGCACTATGAGGCCGCCAAGTTGCGTGAGCGGGCCTGTGATGTGTTGATCGCCCTGTCGGCAAGAAGTATCGGCGCCAGGGTGATCACGACCAATCACGCAGACTTTCGCGTGATTCAGCGGGAGCTGTCCTTTCATCTCGTGTGTTGGGAATAGACGGAGTTTTGATGAGGGCGAAAGCAGGAGAAGGCTCCTCCATCCCGATGGAGTGCTTGACCATATCACGCCCAGCCATTGCATTGGTGCTATGGTACGACCATGCGTAGTCGTATACTTTGCGATGTGCCTGGCCGCTCCCGCCTAGGCGACCGAGGCGGAATCGTTCGCCCCGGATCAACCCTTCAATCAGGCGCTGACCGCCGCTGGCGCTCCGTTCGCTGCTGAATCAAGCATCCGATAGACGTGAAGACCGCGCAGAAATTTTCGAGAACTTCAACTCAGATGACACGAAGGGTGATCGGGACGAGGGGGAATGATTCCTAATCGTCTGCCGTCCCCACGGATCCTGCAAGGCGAGTCACCAGATTGACCCGGATGACGTCCTGTGCCAGGGCTTCGGCGTCCGTCAATTCGTGGTCATAGACGTCGGTCTGATACTCCTCGGTCTCGACGTTCGCCGACGACAGACGGATTGCCCTCCCTCGCTGACCTGGATTTTGGTGACCGTGGAGAGGCCGGGCCTGATCGGATGCTCCCGGAGTTCCTCGGCGGCCAGCGCGATCCGGACCGGCACCCGTTCGACGATGTGGATAAAGTTCCCGGTGGAGTTGTCCGGCGGTAACAGTGCGAACGGACTCCCGGTGCCGGGGACCAGGCCCTCCACCGTGCCGCGAAACGTGTGGTGGCCGCCGTGGAGGTCCACGCGCACTTCAGCCGGTTGACCCGGGCGAACGTCCGCCACGTCGGTTTCGCGCAAGTTGGCCTCCACCCAGAGATGGTCCAGCGGCACGATCGTCATGAGGTGCGTGCCGTGCTTGACCCGGTCGCCGACCTGGGCCCGGCGTTTCGCCACGTAGCCCGACGCCGGCGCGCGGATCTGCTGCCGCGCATATTCGAGATGGGCGTGGATGAACGCATGCTTCGCCAGCTCGACCGTCGGATGGTCCAGCACCGTCGTGCCGCCGATCTGCGCGTCGAGCGCGTCGTATTCCGCCTGGGTTTCCCGCACCTCGGCGGCCAAGGCCTGCACGTGATCCTGCGCATTCTGGAGTATCTGCTTCGACACAGCGCCGCTGGGCACCGCACGCCGGTACCGAGCCAGGTCGTGGCGGACCACGTCGAGCCGCGCCCGGCGCGCCGCCAATTTGTCCGCCAGTTGCCGCTGCGTAATGAAGAGCGCGTTGATGTGCCGGACCGCGTCGCCGAGTCGCCCGCGGGCCTGGCCCAGCGCCGTCGTCGCTTCGTTCGCATCGAGCCGGACCAGTACCTCGCCGCGCGTGACGAACTGCGTCTCTTCGAAGAACACCTGCGTGATGATCCCGCCGGCCTGCGCCGCGACCGGCACGAGGTTGCCGGTCACATAGGCATTATCGGTTTGCACCCAATGCCGGGCCGTTGTCCACCAATGTCCGCCATAGGCGAGACCGGCTAGACTCAGCCCGAGCGCCACGAGCGCCAGCCGCCGGTTGCGCTGCGCGTGCAGCGATTCTTCGATCAGTTGCGGTGCCGGTGGGGGTATGGCATCGGTGTCGCTCATCCGGTCAACTCGCCGGCAGCGCCGGCCTCTTCTCGATATCAGGATTGTGGTAGCCGCCGCCTAAGGCTTCAATGAGATCCACCATCGCGACGAGTTGATCGCTCTCCAGCGCCCGCAGCGCATATTCCTGTTCCAATACCGGGTAGCGATGGCGGAGCCCTTCCCGGTCGTCGTCCAGTCCGGACACGACCCGGACGTTGGCGAGCCGCCAGTCCTCGCTGAGCGACGCCACGACGCGCTGATGCGATGCCAACATCTCACGCGTCGCCTGCCACGCGCTCAGACTGTCCGCGACTTCGCGCAAGGCGTCGAGCAGCGTGTCGTTATACAGGTCCACCGCCGTGTCGTACTCCGCCCGACGTGTCGCTAGTTCGCCGCGCAAGCGGCCCCCTTCGAAGATCGGCAAGCGCAGGCCCGGGGCGAGGCCATAGGAAAAGCTCTGGCCGGAGAACAGGAAATTCGCCAACTTGTCGGCCCCCTTGGTGAACGTCAACGCATTGAACCCGACGAAGGCGGTCAGATCGATCGTGGGGTAGAACTGCGTTTTCGCGACCTTCACCACCCGCGCGGCGGCGTACGCACGATACAGGGCCGCCGCCAAATCAGGCCGGTGGACCAGCAAGCCGATCGAGAGGTGCTCCGGGACGGGCATCTGCTCGGGAATGGTGGCGCCCGCCACCGTGACGAGGTGGCGCCCGTCGTCCGGCCCTGTGCCCATGAGGCGGGCAAGCAAATTCCGCTGCACGTCCAAGTGATCGTGCACCGCAGCTTGGCGCGTGACCGCCGCTTCGTAGTCGGCGATGGCTTGTTTCACCGCCAGGTCATTATCAATGCCCAGGGTGGACCGGGTCTCGGCGAGCATCCGTAGCCGGCGACGGAGCTCGACGATGGCGTGGACCAATTCCAGCTGCTGCTGCAGCGCCTGCCCGCGGAAGTAGGCTCGGGCGATGCCGGTGGTCAGCCGGAGTCGGACTTCGGCCCGTTCCGCTTCTTCGGCGGCCGCATGCCCGAGCGCCGCGTCGAGCGTCGCGCGATATTTGCCCCAGAAGTCGAACTCGTACCGCACTGTGAGCGGGTTGATCATGCCGAGGAGAATACGTTGTCCTGCCGTCTCCGCGTTCAAGGCGGCGAACACGCCGTGTTGCGAGATGCGCTCGTAGGTCAACGACGCATCGGCCTCCAGGAAGGGCAGCAGGCGGGCCCCTTCCACCCGGGCCAGCCCTTGCGCTTCGCGTAAGCGTGCGGAGGCCACCTTGAGCCCCGGGTTGTCGCGCAGCGCCGTCTCGATCAGTCGGGTGAGCTCGGCGTTGTGGAACTGGTCCCACCACCGGTCCTCGGGCCATTGATGCAACCGGTGGGTCACTTCCTCCAGGGTCTCCTGCAACTCGGGCGGCTCCAGATAGGTCGCCGGCGGCTCACCCTTCGGGATCCACTGTCAGCGGTCATGCAATAATCCCCAGATGTGGTCAATGAATTCTCCCCACCCTCTCACCGAAGGAGGGATGTGATGGAACTTGACGATAGCAAGGAGACAACGATCATACCGTCCCAGGTAGACCACACTCGGGAGGTATGTATGGTGGATCAAGAGCGGTGGGCGGAGATTCGACGGTTGCGTCATGAAGAGCGGGGATCCATTTCAGGGATTGCGCGGCGGTTGGACCTGGATCGGAAGACCGTGCGGCGCAGTCTGCAGCAGACGACGTGGCAACCCTATCGCCGAGCGGCGATGACGGAGACGCTGCTGACCGCCCATGCCGACTTTGTGCGGACCCGTGCGTCGCAGGTTAATTATTCGGCGCGGATTCTCTATCAGGAACTGCGAGCGAGCCACGAGTACATCGGCAGTTATGAGACGGTGAAGCGAGGGGTGGCGCCGCTGCGTGAGGGTCAGCTGCAGGCGGAGCGGGCCCTCCTCCGCTTTGAGACACCGCCGGGCCAGCAGAGTCAGATTGATTGGGGCCAAGCCACCGTGCCCTTCCGCGCCGGCCCGACGGTGGTGCACGTGTTCGTGTTGACGTTGGGGTTCAGCCGACGTGGGTTCTATTACGCCTGTGCCGATGAGCGGCTGGCGCAGTTTCTCGAGGCCCATGAACGGGCTTTTGCGCATTTCGGTGGCCACACGCGAGAGCATCTGTATGACCGACCGCGAACCGTCTGTTATGCGGATGAGACGGGGCGGCGGCTCTGGAATCCCACCTTCAAAGCCTTCGCCGACTATTGGGGCTTTGAGCCGCGCGTGTGTCGGCCCTATCGGGCCCAGACCAAGGGTAAGGTCGAATCCGGCGTGAAATATCTGAAACGGAACTTTCTGCCGGGACGAACGTTTGTCGATCTGGTGGACTTTCAAACCCAACTTGACGAATGGACCGCGACAATTGCCGACCGCCGCATCCATGGCACGACGCATGAGGAGCCACTCGTCCGGTTTGCGCGAGAACGCAACCACCTGGTCCCGCTGGCGGACCAGCGCGCCTTCCAGCAGGAGGCGCGCGTCTCACGGATCGTGGCCGAGGACTATTTGGTCAGCCTGGCGACGAACCGCTACTCCGTGCCCTTCCGGCTCATTGGTCAGCGGGTTGAAGTGCAACGACGGGGGGACACGGTCCACATCTTTCACCGTGACCAAGAGATCGCGACGCACCCGGTGCTCCCGGGCCAGCACCAATTCCGAATCCAGCCCGAGCACGGCCCTGGAGCCAGTGCGCGTCTCGCCCGCCACCGTCGGTCCACGGTGAGCGATCGGTCCCCTCGCCCCGATGCCTTGCCGGAGGTCGAAGTGCGGGATCTGGCCTGGTACGAGGCGGTGTGTGAGCGCACGGCGTCGCAGGAGGGGCGGCCATGAACGCGGCGCAACTGGAACGGCTCCGTGACCAACTCACGCGCCTACGGCTCTTGAAGAGTCGGGAGCGGCTGGAGGCCCTCTTACAAGAAGCGGCCGTCAAGGAGCTGCCCTATGCCGACTTCCTCGACCAGGTGCTCGGCGAAGAAGTCGCGTCCAAGACCGCGAAGAACATTGCGATGCGGACGAGTTTGGCGCGATTTCCATTCGTCAAGAGTCTGGAGGTCTTCGACTTCAGCTACCAGCCTTCGTTGGATAAGAAGCAGATTCAGCAGGTGGCGACCTGCCACTTCATCGAGCACGGCGAGAATGTCGTGATCTTGGGGCCGCCCGGTGTGGGCAAAAGCCACCTGGCCATCGGGCTAGGGCTGCAAGCCATTGCCCAGGGCTATCGGGTGTTGTTCACGACAGCCGCCGCCATGATCGCTACGCTGACTCGGGCGCTCACGGAGAATCGGCTGGAGGACAAGCTGAAGCTCTATACCATTCCCCGGTTGCTGATCATTGATGAGATCGGCTATCTGCCCATTGACCGCACCGGGGCCAACTTGTTCTTTCAGCTCATCTCACGCCGCTATGAGAAGGGGCCGATGATTTTGACCAGTAACCAGAGTTTCGGGGCTTGGGGCGAGGTGTTTGGCGACCGGGTGCTGGCGACTGCGATCCTGGATCGGGTGCTCCACCACGCGATCACCATCAACATCCGGGGCCATTCCTACCGGCTGAAGGAGAAACTCAAAGCCGGACTTGTGCGGGTCGAAGAAGCGTCAACGACAACCTAACGGGGTGGGGAATTTTCGATGACCATAACTGGGGCAATTTGGATGACCCTTGACAGATCCACCATTCACAGCCGGTGACCGAGACCAGGGCCGCCAGGCACAAGGCCGAGGCGGAGCGGGAGAGGGTCAGGCGGCCGTAGCTCATGGTTGCTTCACCAGCTTTTTCGCCTGCACCTCACGCAGGGCTTTCGCCGGCTGCAACAGCGGCACGCGGTTGGACCGCGCGAACCAGACCAGCGCCGCAATCCCCAGACAGAGGTAGCTCGACAGGAGGAACGCGTCATTCAAGGCGAGAATGCCGGCCGCCTGCTTCATCGTCAGTTGCACTTTGCGCTGGATCACGGCAGGATCGACGCCGAGGGCCTCGAGTTTCGCCGTGAACTGGCTGAGCGCATCATACGACGCCGAGAATCGCCCGCCGAAATGGTCGCTGAGGTGCAATTGATGAAAGGGGAGCCGGCGGAAGAGCACGATCCCTTGCCAGGTAATTCCCATCCCGCCGAATGCGAGGCGAAGAATATTGGCCATCTCTGCCGCGCGCAGCAGTTGCTCCCCCGAAAGGCCGTGTAACGTCAACACGGTCAACGGGGTGAAAAACGAGCCGAGGAAGACCCCCTCGAGCACCATCGGCCAAAAGATCTGATCGAACGAGTGGGGATCGTCGAAGAGGCCGATCCAATAAAACGTGGCGGCGAAGCCCAAACTGTTCACGCAGGCCAGCCAGCGGACGTCCAGCCGTTTGGCGACTTCATGCATCACGGCGATCAGCGGCATCCCCAGCAGGACCATGGGCAGGAACACCAGCCCGGCCAGCTCCGAGGAATAGCCCAGCAACAGCTGCAGGTGCACGACAAAGAGAGCGAGCAAGCCTTGGATCGAAAAGAAGCCTAAACAGAGACAGAGGAGGCCGACCGCAAAATTCCGATGCGCGAATAACCGCAGATCCATCGCCGGCCGGCGTTCGCCGAGCTCCCAGACGATCCAGATCGGGACCGCCACGAGGACGACGACCAACAGGCCGCGTAACAGCGGATCGTCGAACCAATCAAAGTCGTTGCCTCCGTTCAACATCGACTGAAAGCTGACGAAGATTACGAACAACAGGACAAAGCCGACGAGATCGACGGGCTCCTGGCGAACCTCATGCCGTCGTCCATGGAACAAGGCAGCGGCCAGGGCAGCGATCAACAGCGCCAGGGGGATGTTGAGGACGAAGAGGGTACGCCAGCCCCAATGCTCAGTCAGCCACCCGCCGGTCACCAGCCCCACCGTAAAGGGCATCAAGGTGAACAACCCCCAGATCGCCAGCCCCACCGACTTCAGGTGATCGGGATACTCCTTGAGCAGCAAGGATTGGCTCAGCGGCAAGATGACGCCGCCGACGAGACCGAGCAGGATGCGTGCCGACACGAAGCCCACAATACTGTCGGCCGTCGCGCAGCAGGCCGAGGCCACGGCGTAGGCGAGGAAGGCGCCGCAAAAGACACGGGGTTCTCCATAACGGTCGGAGAGCCAGCGGGCGAGGGGAAAGCCAAGAGCCAGGGCGGTCAAGAAAGTCGATTGTGCCCACCCCCCGAAACTGACCCTCACGCCGCCCAAGTCTCCTGCCGCGTACGGCTCCATCAGCACGTACGAGCCGGAGAAGAACACCACGATGTAGGCGAGGCCCAGCACGAGGTTGAGAAGGAGGAAGTGCCATCCGAGGCAGCGGGTCTCTAAATGATCCCCTGTCGTCATACGAACGCTCGCTCGACAGAATGTAGCGGGCTCGGGTGCTCGTCTACTGAGGTCATGTTGTTCCGTTGGATCGCCGCCAGATGATTTCCCCGCTGAGCCGCCTCATGGCGCAGTGGGACTATGTAATAGCCTTATCTCTGCACACACCGCCCTCTGCGTGGGACAGATATGCCCAGCTCTTGGCATTCGGGAGAATAGAGGGAGTCGTGGCCACTGGATTGGATGTATCGACAACAAGCATTGTGTCAGGCCTCTGCCTTGAACCATGCTTCGTTTGTTAACGACCGGCCACCCTGTCTCCTACGTAGCAAGAAACCATTTCGTGGACCATAAGGTACTTCCCTAGAGTGCAAGGGGAAATTCCACGGGAAGGATGGAACGAAAAGGGAAAAGATTTCGAGGCTATTTGGATGATGAGCGGGTGAGGCCGTGGGCCAAGGCGTACGTTGTCAGTTCAGCCGTCGTATGGAGGCCAGCTTGTTCCATCAGCTTTGACTTATGATACTCGAGCGTCTTTGGAGGAAGCCCCAGTGTTGAAGCGATTTCTTTGAGCGTCCGTCCCTCGGCCACTAATTGGAGAATCCCCCGCTGGCGTATCGGCAAACGATCCTGATCGTCGATACCGGATTGGGTTCAGCGATGGACCCCACCACCTGACACTGTTTTTCCGGCACCAGCGCATGGTCATCCGCCAAGAGGACGCGGGGCTTGCTCATGCAGGCTTCTGTTTGAACGGCACCCACGCACAGACACGTGTCCCCTCGCCCGGTGTCGATTGAATCTCCAGGTTTCCGGCAATCAGTGAAACGCGTTCCCTCATGCTCAACAACCCGAGGCTTCCCCGCCGACCCTCGTACTGATTCACATCAAATCCCACTCCATCATCGCTTATCATAAGCTGGAGGCCGTCTCGCACTCGCCGGAGGTCGACGCGAATATTCTTTGCCCTGGCATGGCGGGAAATGTTTGCTAACCCTTCTTGTGCCACGCGGTACAAGCAGGTGGCGACGTCTTGCGCCACGTGTGTGGGGATGTCTTTACCTAGAAACCGGGCTGCGATACCGGTACGGGCTTGAAAGTCATCGACCAGACGTCGGAGTGCAATAGAGACACCCAGATCGTCAAGGATGGATGGATGAAACTGATGGGCCAAGCGACGAACATTGTCTGAGAGTTCGGCGATCCGGGTATGAATCGTGTGCACCCTGTTGACCGTACTACTGACAGGGGCATGGGAAAGTTGTTGTTCCAACATTTCGATGTCGATCGACAAGAGGGCGAGGCGTTGATTGATGTCGTCGTGCAGATCGCGTGAAATCCGCCGTCGCTCTTCCTCCTGGAGGTGAAGCAGCTGCGAGGCGAGCAGGCGAAGGTCCCGACGGTTGGCTTCGAGTGACTGTTCAGTATCGATTCGTTTTGACACCTCACTGACGAGCGCGTTATTGACGGCCAGAAGTTCTTCGCTCCGTACATGTAAGCGCGCGGCCCAACCTTCATCGAGCCGTTGGATCTCCTCTGCACGTTCATGACGTTGTAGAAGGTACCAAATGGGCAGCCCGATCAAGGCCATGATCACGACGCGAATAACTATTTGTTGGGGGAACAACGACAAGAAAGAGTTTGCAATTTCCGCGGAGAGATGGAGAACCAGCAATCCGACCAGCAAGGTGGAGATACTTCCGACCAAAAACCCGATTCGAGTTCGTGATAGGGCCATGAGCTGACCTCACCCAGTCGGATTATCCTCCTTCCGGATTGCTCAATCAAGCAGGAGGATCATTGTTTCGGTCAAACGGACCTGCGCGATGTTTTGCCACGCCGGCCACTGTCGATACCCTGCAGCTCCTTGACCTCACCGTTCACCCGCCTCCGTGAATTCTTGAAAGATGAGATGATGTTTAATGCGGAATGGCTGGTTCCTCATCTCACCAGACAGCATCCTCAGCTTGATCTCCCGCTGCCAACGTCACTGACTTGAAAACAAACGGTCGAAGTGAGAAGTTGAGGTCGAGTAAGTTCGGACCGGATCTTGACTTGTGCACGACGGAGGTGACCAGGTATTAGGGAAGCCTTGACCATGTCCTGCCCACGGATTACAGTGCTCCTTATGATACGAGCTTGTGCAACCGCGCTCTTTCTGATGTGCCTGGCTGCTCCTGTCTGGGCGACTGAGGCGGAATCGTTCGATCCCGATCAACCCTTCAATCAGGCAATGACTTCCGGTCTCCTCCGTTCGCTGCTGAATCAAGCGCTCGATAGTCTTGAGGACCACTTAGAAATTTCCGGGAGCCTTAACTCTGATGACACGAAGGGTGATCAGGGGAAACATCTGCGCTTCAAATTCTATCCAGAGGGCAAGTCAAAGTCCGATCAGCATTTCACGGCCGAAGGATGGTTCGGCTCAGTTCCCGAATCCGGCCAATATGATTGGCGTTTTCAATTCAAGCAGCCGGAAGATCGCACCAAGAAACATCCCTCCCGACAGGTCGACCCCCCGCTGTAACAGGGCTGCTTACCGTTCACGGGTTACTTTTGCCTACCACGCTGTAAAGTTTTCCTCTTTCCGGACAGAGTCGTAAGGATTTTCACCCCAATGCCTAATTCCCTGCGGTGTTAGAAGCCGCTCAATTGGCATGGGGTTTGTATTCGCCTGCCTTGGATCAGAAGTAGGATTGACACCCATGGATTTCATTGCTGCCGACACCTTTTCTCCTCCATCCAGGTCCTCTAGATCTTCTATGGACGGGAGTTCTCGGTCGGTCCGGACAGCTTCTCCTTCCAACTCCAGTGGTATCGGGAAACATTTCTCGACGGTTCTTCAGAGAGTTCGTGGAGAGGAGGGGAGGGGTGATCGCCGCGAGACGGCCGCCATTCGATCCTCAAGCCAATCTGATAACAAGCCTCGGGTGAACGAGGCGAAAGGTGGAGATGATTCCTCGGTTCGAGCGGATCGTGCTGACGCGCCATCATCAAAGCTGTCGGAGAAGGATCGTTCTGATCAGGATGCAAACAGGTCGGTCAAGGCTTCAAGGGGGGCAAGGGGAGATGGCGAATCTTCCGCTGTAAAGGACGATGCCCGTTCCGATTCTCATGGCTCAGAGTCTCAGCCCGGATCTGCTCCGACTCCACTTCCGGTCGCGACATACAGGATCAACCAAGAACGGATGGCCAGGGAAGAGGACTCTCGATCGTCCGAAGACGATCACCAGGCAACAACAGTGTCTTCCATCTCTACCTTGATACCACCCGAATCCTCCGTGCCTTCCATGACGGCTCTTGCGACTCACGATGATGCGGCGTCCTTAGACGGAGCGGCTACGGCATCAAAGGATCAACCAGAACAGCCATCGGCCATGGCGGCGCTTTCTACGAAGGGTGACGCTCCAGCAGGTCCGATCGTGAAAGTTGGCCTGCAAGCCGTTGTCGGCGGTGCCGATACAAAGACCGCTCCTGCTGATGTGAAAATTCATACCGCTTCTTCCGGGGAGGAGATCGGTCGCTCTCGTCCACAGTCCGACGGTCTTTCTCAAAACGCGTCCAATCTAAGTTCCGGCTCGACGCCGACTGAGGGAAGGATCGATCGTCCGATGAATGATGCTCCTCGGATCGCGGATGGAGTCGCGCTTGTACGTCCCGCTGCTTTACATTCGGAGGGCCATGCAGCAGCCAACGGTGACAAAGATCATGTGGAATCGAAGACGGCGGCCATATTGTCGTTCGAAGATCCTCCACAATCCGTCAGCGGCGATGGAAACGGTGAATCGAAGGTCAGTGTGCCTTTACTGCGTGGCCATCAATCGAACTTTGATGTGATCAAATCCTTCGTCGAGTGGAGGACCGGTCAAAGCGGCTCTCCGCATGATCAAGCTGAGATTGAGGTATCGCAGGCGGCGGTTGGTGAGCACCAAGCGACGGGGGGACAACCTATAGCGGCGACCATCACCGGAGTTCACGGAGGCGTCGGTTCCAGCTCACCTCTGCCGCCTCCTCCCACCACCCCTTTCGTTAGCCATGCGCAACCTGCCATGCCCGGCAACGATCTCGGAGATAAATCCGCACAGGTGATGGGCCGGTCAGTCGTGTTTAATGTGGCACAGCCAGACTTGGGTCACGTGAACATTCGTGTGGCGATCACGAACGATGTGGTGCATACACATTTATCGGCCGACAGGCCTGAAGTGGGGCAATTCCTCATCAACGGACAGGACCGTCTTCAGGCCGCATTGCAAGCGAACGGATTGGACATGGGACAATTCCGCGTGGATATCGATCGTCAGAGTGCCGGTCGTTCCTTCCACCATGGCCCTTCTCAGGAACAAGGACAGACCTGGGATCAGGGCTCGCAAGGGATGAAATGGGGACAGAGTCAGGAGCGACAGGACGAAACGCGCATACCGCTTCATGGCCTATTGAATTTGGTGGCGTAGACAGTAAAGGAGATAGAGCAAATGATTGATGTATCCCAACTCACCTCGACCGGAACTCCTCCGACAGCGGAAAAGACAGGACCCCGACAGTTGGGTCAGGACGATTTTCTGAAATTGCTCATCACGCAATTAAAGAACCAAGACCCGTTGAAGCCCACCGACAATACCGAATTTATCTCGCAGCTCGCACAATTCAGTCAGTTGGAGCAGACCGCGAAACAGGCGCAGCTTCTTCAGAAGAGCCTCGATGCACAGACCGCCTCGTTGCAGTTCACGCTGCTGCCCATGATCGGCCGCACCGTCACCATCGGGCAACCGATGGTGCAACTCACCGATGGCCCCGCTCAATTCGGGTACACATTGGACAAGGATGCCGCGAAAGTTCTGGTCAGTATTCAGGATCAACTGGGCCAAGTCGTGCGAAGTCTGGAATATCGCGATCGACCGGCAGGACCGCATACAGCCGCGTGGGACGGGCAAAACCAGAGTGGAACCCTCATGCCTAAGGGAACGTACCGCTATCTCATTTCGGCCGTTGATTCGGAAGGCAAGCCGGTGAACGTGGAGGGGCGTGCGTCGCTCGTCGTGTCCGGGGTGCGTATGGAAGAGGGACAAGCCAAACTCCTTGTCGGTGATTTGGCCGTCGATCCGTCCGAGATCGTTGAGTTGCGATAACCAAGAGGAGGGTTGTACTCATGGGAATTCTGTCGTCGCTTTTCACGGGCGTCAGCGGGCTCAACGCGAACGGGAACGCGTTATCCGTCATTGGGAACAACATTGCCAACCTGAGTACGATCGGGTTCAAATCCAGCCGTTCCGTATTCGCCGATTTGATCAGTTCTTCCCTCGGAGGAGCAGGAGGGGCGATTCAGACAGGCCTCGGCGTAGCCCTGAATGGAGTGCAAGGGAACTTCAGCCAAGGTTCGCTGAGCACCACCAGTAACGGACTGGATCTGGCGATCGACGGCAACGGCTTTTTCCTTCTCCGGGATGCAAACGGCGGGAGTTTTTATTCCCGAGCGGGACAGTTTCATCTGGATTCCCAAAGTCGCATCGTCGACCCAAGCGGCTTCTTCCTCCAGGGCTACCAAGTGAACACCAGCGGGCTGATTACGGCCAGCATCGGAGGCGTGACGTTACCCTCGACGACCGCTCCGCCGAATCCAACGACGACCGTCGATATCGGCGCCAATCTCAATTCACAGTCCTCAACGAGTGTCTTCTCCCTCACGGATCCGAACGGGACATCCCAGTTTTCAACATCGCTCACCGTTTACGATTCGCTTGGGAACCCTCATCTGCTCACCACGTATTTTTCTAAGACCGCGGCGAACACATGGAACTACAACATCGTCGGCAGTACTAACGAGGTGGTCACGACGAATTATCATGCGTCCAACATCAATGCGTCCCTTGGTATCGTGCGCTTGGCTTCAGGGAATCTGACCTTTACGACGTCAGGTGCTCTTGATACCGAGAGCGTGGTCACGAGCTATGATAGTGGCACCGCCGCCGGGGTCGCCGGAGCCCTGGTGGGGCAGGCGCAAATCGATTTTGTCGGTGCGACAGCCGATCAGGTGTTTGCGTTTAATTTCGGCAGCAGTGTGACGACCGACGGTGGCGCCGGAGTTGATCTCAGTACGCAATTCGGAGCTGCATCAGGATTGGTTCAGCAGACTCAGGATGGGTTCGGTGCCGGCGCGCTGCAATCCTTCTCTGTGGAAACCAACGGGCTCATCAACGGACGATTCTCCAACGGGCAGGTTCGTCCGTTGGCTCAGCTGGCTCTTGCTCGATTCCCTGACCCGCTCGGACTCGTCCGGACCGGTAAGAATACCTTTGCCGAATCAGGCACGTCCGGACAGCCGCTGGTCGGTCCTGCAACGGCCGCGGGCCTGGGACGAATTCTTTCCAACACGCTTGAACTGTCGAACGTGGATCTCGGGGAAAGCTTTATCGACATGATTGCTGCACAGAGAGGATTTCAGGCGAATTCGAGAGTCATCACGACTTCCGATGAGGTCCTCCAGGAATTGGTGAATCTGAAACGGTAGTTTCTTGATGTGAAATCGGGCTGGGACTCTTGCCCGACCCAGCCCGACCTCCCTCCCTATCCCGGCTCCAACGTCCGCCCATTGTCCGAGTTTACCCATCTCTCACGTCAGATTCTTGACTACAGTGTCAAGGGGCCGCCCGACAGTGAGCGATTCTTCCTGCACGTTAGGAAAATTCCAAATAGGATCCTCGCCAAGTGCATTGATTCACGATCTCTTTTGACCAGGGGTTTCAGCGGCATAGTGGCATATCCATTGCAGTCTCCCCACCGGGCCACTGAGTCAATCGAGGAGGAGTTATGGCAGATGCAGCCGCGGCCGATGAAAAAACCTCAGTATCGGCTCCCGCTCCGGTATTCCCCATCAAACTGCTCATTATCGTATCGGTTGTTGCCTTGGTGTTCGGTGTCGGCGGAGCGTTTGTGGTGGTCAAGTTCCTGGGAGGGTCAAGCAAAGGTGCTGAAAACTCGGAAGAGCATAAGGCCGACGCTGATGCAAAGGCAGACTCCAAGAGCGAGGCCGGTGGAAAACATGGTCAGGCCTCTGCGCCGGGCGTCATGTTCGACTTGGACCCCTTCATCGTCAACCTCGCCGACACGTCCGATGTTCGGTACTTGAAGCTGACCCTCAAACTTGAGGTGGACAGCGAAGCCGTGGCCGCCGAGCTATCCGCCCGCATCCCTCAGATGCGGGATGCCATCCTCGTCCTGCTCAGCAGCAAGGACGTCAATGCGATCAGAACGACCCAGGGGAAATTCCAGCTGCGCGATGAAATTACACAGCGCACCAACGGCCTCCTGAAGAAACCAGGCGTTCGATCCGTCTATTTCACGGAATTCGTCGTTCAGTAACAACGGCACGATGGACAAGATTCTCTCACAAGACGAAATCGATGCGCTCTTGAAGGGCGTCGTCTCAGGCGAAGTGGAGACGGTTCCGAAGGAAGCTGTCCCGGACGCAAGAGGCGTCAAGGGATACGATCTGTTCAACCAGGAACGGATCATCCGCGGGCGGATGCCGACCATGGAGATGATCAACGACCGATTCATTCGCCGCCAATCAGTCGTCTGGACCGGCATGTTTCGGGAGGCCATCGAGTTCGCCGTCGTTGGGACGCAGGTGATCAAGTTCGGCGAGTTTCTGAAGAAAGTTCCGATGCCCTCCTCGTTGAACGTGTTCCATATGGCTCCGTTACGAGGCAGCGCGCTCTTCGTGATGGACGCGTTCCTGGTGTACCTGGTCATGGACTATTTTTTTGGTGGGAAAGGGCAGACCCAAGTGAAGCCCGAGGGGCGGGACTTTACGCCGGTCCAACAAAGGATCATCAAGAAGCTGTTGCTGCACTCGCTTGTCGACCTGGAAAAAGCCTGGCATGCCGTCCTGCCGGTCAAGGTGGAGTATGTGCGTTCTGAGAGCAACCCTCAGTTCGCGATGGTGGTGACCTCATCGGAAATTGTCGTCGTGGTCACGTTGCAGGTCATCTTGGGAGAAAGGGACAGCGAACTGTACATCGTCTATCCCTACAGCATGCTTGAGCCGATCAAAGAGAAACTCTATTCCGGCCTCGTCTCCGATCAGGTCG
Organism: Nitrospira sp.; assembly: GCA_029194665.1. NCBI lineage: Bacteria > Pseudomonadati > Nitrospirota > Nitrospiria > Nitrospirales > Nitrospiraceae > Nitrospira > Nitrospira sp. Next base: position 144,137 of record JARFXO010000003.1, read on the forward strand.
ATCAAAACGGCGAGTGGAATCATCGATTCCGAGAGCGATTACAAGACTGTCCGCTTCCGATTGCGGTACGGCTGGGAACCGCGACCGTCACGGTGAAGGACGTCATGAACTTCGCCCCCGGTGACGTGATTGTGCTCGACCAGCACCCAGGGGACCCGCTCGATTGCTATATCGAGGGGTATCACAAATTTCAAGGTAGCCCGGGAATTTACAAGGGCAATCACGCGTGTCGCGTGGCCAAACTCTTGAACTAGTCGCGACACCATATAAGCGAGTGACCATGGCTGAGTCAGATTCCGCAATTCGTCCCGAGTCTCAGACGGCCGGTAATCAATCGCCGCAGCCGGCCTCATTTCCCCCCGTCCAACAGGCGGAGACGGGAGGAACCCCGAAGAACATCGACTTTATCCTGGATATTCCAATGAGCGTCACTGTGTATGTAGGCTCTACGAAGATGGCCATCCGGGATCTGTTGCAACTGGCTCAAGGTTCCGTGATTGAGCTGGATAAACTGGCGGGTGAGCCGATGGAAGTGATGGTGAATAACAAACTGGTTGCGCGCGGCGAAGTGGTGGTCGTCAATGAAAAATTCGGCATTCGGTTGACCGATGTGGTCAGTGCGGCAGAACGCGTGCAGCAACTTCGCTGAATGATCCGAGGAGAAGGCCGTGATTGATCTGTGGGAAAGCCTGTTCCGCACCGTCTCAGCACTCGCCATCGTGCTGGTCTTGATGGGGATCGTCGCGGTGACGGTCCGTCGGGTGATGGGGCAGCGTTTGGGGATCGTCGGCGGGCGTCCTCTGGTTCGCGTCTTAGCCAGCAGCTACATCGCTCCACGCAAGACGATTGCCCTCGTGTCGGTTGCGGGAGAATATCTGATCGTGGGGACGACCCCGACCGATCTTGTCCCGTTGGGACGCATCGGCGATTCCGCTGAATTGCGTGAATTACTCGCCTTCACCGACCAGAAGCCACCCACCGATGCGGCGCCGATTCCGCGGGACAGCTTTGCTGCTTGGTTGCGACGCCTACCGCTCGGCGTCTTTCATCACGACAAGGGCCTTCATGACCGATAAATACGAGCCTCGCGCCCGCCTATTGGCGGTGATCATTGTCGGAGCGATGGCGCTGGTCATCCTACCGCCTTCGGAAGCGGCGGCGGTCGGCCCATCGGTGAGCATCGATTTCGGCGCAGACGGTCCGAAACAAACCGCCGTGGTGATCCAGATCTTGATCCTCCTCACGGTGCTCTCCTTGGCGCCGGCCTTGTTCATCATGGTGACGTCGTTTACCAGGATCGTGATCGTGTTGGCCTTTCTCCGGCAAGCGCTGGGAACGCAGGCGGTTCCTCCGAACCAAGTGTTACTGGCGTTGGCGCTGTTCTTGACGATGTTCATCATGGCTCCGGTGGGCCAAGCCGTCTACCACAATGCGCTGCAACCATTAATGGCTGAACAGCTCTCTTATGAAGACGCATGGAAGAAGGGCATCGAGCCGGTGCGGAACTTTATGCTGCGCCAGGTGAGGGAGAAGGACCTCGAACTGTTTATCACATTGAGCCACATGCCGAAACCGGCCCGTGTCGAGGACGTGCCGACCCAGGCGATCATTCCGGCCTTCATTCTGAGCGAACTGCGGATTGCCTTCCAAATCGGGTTCTTAATCTATATCCCATTTTTGATCGTCGATATGGTCGTCGCCAGTATTCTCATGTCGATGGGTATGATGCTCCTTCCGCCTGTTGTGATTTCTCTGCCGTTCAAATTGATCTTATTCGTCTTGGCCGATGGCTGGTACCTGGTCGTGGGGTCCATGGTGCGGAGTTTTCAGTAGCGGTGAGCCCTCTGCAGCCAGCCGATCGCTGGGTGTCGATTGTGAGGATGACCGAATGACGCCGGAAATGGTGACAGAACTGGGCAGGCAAGCGCTGGAAACGACGCTGTTGGTGTCCTCGCCGATTTTGGGACTCAGTTTGTTCATCGGTCTGGCGGTCAGTGCGCTCCAGGCCATGACCCAACTGAACGAGGCGACGCTCACATTTGTCCCGAAAGTGGTGGCCCTGTTTGTGGCGCTGTTGCTTTTTCTTCCCTGGATGCTGAACGTCATGACCACCTACATGGCAAATCTCTTGATGAATATTCCCAACTACATCCATTAGTACGAGGCTATGGCGTTGACGCAGACCATCCAGATTGTCCTCCCGGAATTCCAAGGGTTCTTGGTCCTTATCTCCCGTATCGGAGGGCTGCTTGCTGCGTTGCCGGTCTTGAGCGGCCGAGCTGTTCCGTTGAAAGTCAAAGTGGCTCTCGTCCTGGCGTTGGGAGTCCTGTTGGCTCCCTTGGTCCCGCTTCCCGTCATTCCCTATGATCCTGTCGCCTTGGCAGGCGGGCTCGTCAATGAGATGACCATTGGTTTGACGATCGGACTGGCCGTTCGATTATTTTTCAGCGCGCTGGAGGTTGCCGGAGAGATGATCGGCGTGCAGATGGGGTTCGGCGTGGTTCAACTCTTCGATCCGGCGACGTCCGATCACACCTCCATTATCGGCCAATACTTCACGCTCTTGGCGACCCTCATCTTTCTTTCGTTGAACGGCCATCTGCTTCTGGTAGCCACAATTCTCTCCAGCTATGAGTCCATCCCGGCGTTCGGTGCGTCCCTTCCCGGAGGAATGGGAGACGATATCATTCGCCTCTTTCAGCACATGTTCATGGTGGGGTTGAAATTGGCGGCGCCCGTGCTGGTCGTCATTCTCCTGATCAATATTCTTCTCGCGCTTCTTGGACGTGCCGTCAGTCAGATCAACGTGTTTGTCCTGAGTTTTCCCGTCACCATCGCCGGGGGCTTGGCAGTGCTGGGATTGTCCATACCGTTTGTGGTGGAGCTTCTGGTTCGGGAAATCGAGCGGCTGCAATTCACGATCGATGGGATCATGAAAGCGCTGGGACATGGCTGAGGACCGGAGTAACAAGACAGAACCAGCGACGCCGAAACGCAAAGAGGAGGCGCGCAAGAAAGGGCAGATCGCCGTCAGTCGCGATCTGTCTACCGCAGTCATCCTCTTGAGCGGCATCGGACTGCTGGCGGCCATGCTGCCGCTCGGCGTTCAGAAAATGACCGAGATGACCCGCCAAGGACTCGCGCTCTCGTTCCCCCTAGGTTTCCGCGAAGGAATGTCGATCGAGCAGGTGTCCTCCGTCGTCATCCATGCCGGTCTCGCAGTGGTGACGCTGAGTCTCCCCGTCGTGGTGGGCATTCTGGCGATGGGCAGCGCTGCGTCGCTGCTGCAAACCGGCTTGCTGTGGCGTGCCAATGCCGTTCAACCGGATGTCGAGCGCATCAGCCCGATTAAGGGGCTTTCCCGCTTGTTCTCGCTTCGTTCTGTGATGGAGCTTCTGAAGGGGCTGCTCAAGATCGCGATCGTGACGGGAATCGGCCTTTGGGTAGCTCGGTATGATCTGCTCCAGATTCCTGGGTTGATCGAGTTCGATCTCGGTACCGCCCTCCAAGTAACCGGAGGTCTCTCCTTGAAAGTGAGCTTGACCGTCGCCGGGGCGATCGCGGTTCTGGCAGGGCTCGACTACTTCTACCAACGTTATGAGTGGGAACGAAGTCTGCGGATGTCGAAGGAGGAGGTCAAGGAGGAACACAAGGCCACGGAAGGCGATCCGCTGATCAAGAGTCGCGTGCGGACCCTTCAGCGCGAGATGACGAAGAAACGCATGATGGCCGCCGTAAAGACGGCAGATGTGGTGATTACCAACCCGACCCACCTGGCCGTTGCGCTGAAATATGACACCACCACCATGGGCGCTCCTGTGGTGGTCGCCAAAGGAGCCGGCTTGGTCGCTGAACGTATTCGTGAGTTGGCTCGACATCACGGAGTACCGGTCGTCGAACATAAGTTCGTGGCCAGAACCGTCTTCAAACTCGTCGATATCGGCAAAGAGATACCAAACGAGCTGTACCGCGCGGTTGCGGAGATTCTGGCGTTTGTGTATCGCGCTAAAGGCCTGACTCCACAAGTCTAAGGGATTATGGCAACGGCGATAGAACCGGTCGAACGAAACCAGCTGATCAAGCATCCGGACGTGGTCATATCCGTCGGGGTGGTGGCGATTCTCATGGTGATGCTGTTGCCCTTGCCTCGATTCCTGCTCGATTTGTTGCTGAGCTTCGACATCACCTTGTCGGTCGTGATCCTGCTCGTTGGACTCCAAGTACGGCGTCCGATCGATTTCTCGGTGTTTCCGTCGGTCCTCTTAATGATCACCTTGTTCAGGCTGTCCCTCAACATTGCCTCCACGCGTCTCATTTTGCTGCATGGGAACGAAGGAGCAGGGGCGGCAGGGGAAGTCATTCGGGCATTCGGGAACTTTATCGTCGGGGGCAATTACACGGTCGGCTTGGTAGTGTTCTCCATTCTCGTCATCATTAACTTTGTCGTGGTGACGAAGGGCGCCGGACGCGTGGCGGAGGTTGCGGCCCGCTTCACCTTGGATGCCATGCCGGGAAAGCAGATGAGCATCGATGCAGATCTGAATGCCGGCCTGATCAATGAGGCGGACGCGCGCCGCCGTCGACGGGAGATTGCGGAAGAGGCGGACTTTTACGGCGCGATGGACGGTGCCAGCAAGTTCGTTCGCGGAGATGCCATTGCCGCCGTCATCATCATACTCGTCAATATCATCGGTGGCTTGGCGATCGGGATCTTGCAACAGGGCATGAGTCCGGCGCTCGCGGCTCAAACCTATACGGTGCTGACCGTCGGTGAGGGGTTGGTGGCACAGATTCCCGCCCTGATCGTGTCGACCGCCGCCGGCATCGTGGTGACTCGTGCCGCCTCGGAAACGGATTTAGGGAGCGAGATGACTCGACAACTGTTGATGTCCTCCAAACCGGTGGGCATTGCTGCTGGTATTCTTCTCGCGCTTGGATTGGTGCCGGGGCTTCCGCATGTGGCGTTCTTAGCGTTAGGGAGCGCTATCGCATGGATCGCCTACCAACTCCATCAGCAGGAACAGGTCCAAGCAGCTCCGATTCCCAGTCCCGTCGCTCCGAAGGTCGAGGAAGGCCAGACCCGAGTGACTCCGCTCGACCTCATGGAAGTCCAGGTGGGGTACGGCTTGATAGGACTCGTCGAGGGAACACAAGGCACCGCACTACTCGATCGGATTAAAGCGCTCCGGCGACAATTTGCGGAATCGATGGGCTTTGTCGTGCCTCCGATCCATATACGTGACAACCTTCAGCTGCGCCCGAACGAATACGCCATCATGTTGAAGGGGGTGGAGGTGGCCAAGGCTGACGTCTTACCGGGGAATCTGTTGGCGATTGATCCTGGTACCGGCCAACGGGGTTTGGTGCAGGGCATCCCGACGAAGGAGCCTGCATTCGGGTTACCGGCGCTCTGGGTACCGGAAGCTGCCAGAGAGCAGGCTCAAATGGCTGGCTATACCGTGGTCGATACGAGTTCAGCGATCGCCACACATCTTTCTGAATTGATCAAGCGCCATGGCCATGAATTGTTGGGACGGCAGGAAGTTCAAGCCCTGTTGGACGAAATCGGCAAGGCGCATCCGAAGCTGGTGGAAGAGCTTATTCCTACGCTGCTGCCGCTCGGAACGGTCGTCAGGGTTCTCGGGAACCTTCTCAAGGAGGGCATTCCCATTCGTGACCTCCGGTCGATCCTCGAGGCCATTTCCGATCAGGCCACCAACACCAAGGATGCGGAAGTCCTCACGGAGTATGCGAGGCAGGCGTTGGCCCGAACCATCACCAAACAGTATCAAGCGCCTGACGGCAGTTTACAGGTGATCACCTTGGATCCCCGACTGGATCGGTCGTTGGCGGAACAAGCGGCGGCATTGCCGCCCGGGGCCACGTTGAACCTTGATCCCACCCTCTCGCATAAGCTGTTAACCGGCCTCAAACAAGCAGCTGAACGGGTTGCAGCGCGAGGGCAGCAGCCGATCGTGCTGTGCTCTCAGGTTGTGCGCCGCCATCTCCGTCGGCACAGCGATCGTCTGTTACATAGCGTTCCCGTGATGGGACTCAATGAAGTGGATTCCTTCGTCCGTCTGCAGTCGCTAGATACGGTGCGGATCGACCTGGAGTTGGCGCAGCCGACATAGATAAACCATGAAGGTTAAGACATTTCACGCGCTCACCATGCAGGATGCCATGCGCGACATCAAGGAAGAACTGGGGCCGGACGCCATTATCTTGTCGGCGAAAGAAGTGCGTGAGGGGGGGCGCATCGTACGGGCATTCGATCGACCGGTTCTGGAAGTGATGGCCGCCTCCGATCATGACGGACAACGGTTTCTTCAAAGTAAGGAGGTGCAACAAGCTTCTCCTGCGAAACCGTCTGACGCCGGGTCGGATTCCGCGCTGTCCGAGCAGACCTTACATACCTTTCAACAGACACTGCAGAGAGTGTTGAAGCCTGATTGTGAGACGACGACACAGCCTATCGGTGAGCAGTCTGCCTCGTTGAAGCCATCTACGGTACATCTGAAGCCGAATCGCCGGCGGCATCTACATACCGTGATGAATGAATTGGGCCGCTTGTTGGAAGATCTCTCGCGGGAGGACAGCAGAATAATCGGAAGTCAGCCGTCGCCCATGCCGCAGTGGCTGCGTCGCTCGCTTATCGAGCGGGGGATGACTCCCTCCACCGCGGATCTACTCTTGCACGAGGCTGGCATGACTGAACAGGCCGTCGGTTCATGGGACGCTGAGTCGATGCGGCGCGCGTTACAGCGTGAAATCGCGAAGCGTGTGCGAACGAGCGAGTCACTCCTGAACGGGGAGGGCTCTCCTTCTATCGGTGTACTGATCGGGCCGAGCGGAGCCGGGAAGACCGCTGCCGTAGCCAAGCTGGCGTCACATTATCGTCTCGAGCAGCGGAGATCCGTCGCCCTCATTACCTTTAATACCTGTCGGGAAACCGCGGTCGAACAGTTGCGCCGGTATGCCAAGGTCGTGGGTGTGCCGTTCGCTTGCGCCCTGTCGGCTCGACAAGTTCATGAAGGGCTCCGTCGCCATACTCAGGTAGACCTTGCGCTGATCGACATGCCTGGGATCGGGCCGCGTGACTTGGCATTGGTCTATGAACTGCAGAAGCTTCTGCCAAAAAAGGTCGTCACGACGCATTTGGTTCTTCAGGCTTCCACAAGACAGCAGGACCTCTGTGGGATCACGAGGCGCCTGGGTGATCTGCCGCAGCTGCGTCTTCTGTTCACGAAGCTCGACGAGACGGAATCGTTCGGTACCATCTTCGAAGTGATGTATCAAACCGGAGTGCCTCTTTCCTACTGGAGCATCGGACGGCGAGTTCCGGGAGATATCGAGGTGGCCTCATCCGATCGGTTGGCGGCGCTGCTCACTGCGGAATGCTCCACCGGTTCTCAGGTGTTTGTCAATCGGTCGGTTCAATCTTCAGAAGCAACTCCTGCTGTAATGGAAGCAAGAATTCACCATGGATAACCTGGCTGGAGGTCGTCATATGCCGTTCGGAACAAGAAAGTCTGTCCTGATGTCGGAGGATTTGAGTCGGGAAGGTGGCTCGTCCACCCACGTCATAGCGGTCTCCAGCGGCAAGGGGGGCGTGGGGAAGTCCAATGTGGTCGCGAATCTTGCCGTCGCACTCACGCGGGTTGGGAAGCGCGTGCTGATTTTGGATGCCGACCTCGGTTTGGGGAATCTTGATGTCCTCCTGGGGCTGGTTCCACGGCATACCATCGAAGATGTATTGGCGGGTACCCATACGCTCGACGAGATCGTGCTCAAAGGTCCGGGGGGCATCCATGTCCTTCCGGCCAGTTCCGGTGTGCCGCGCCTCACGTTGCTGACTGAAGCCCAACAGTTGATGATCCAGGAGCAACTGGCGCAGCTGACCTCAGAGATGGACGTGCTGTTGATCGATACCGGTGCGGGCATCTCGCCGAACGTCACCTTCTTTGCCTCTGCGGCAGATGAGACAATGATCGTCGTTTCGCCGGAGCCGACATCGCTCACCGATGCCTACGCACTGATCAAAGTCTTGGCCCGCCAGTATCGGGAACGCCGTTTCAAAGTGCTGGTGAATCAGGCCAAGAGTCCTCGCGAAGCTGCCGAGGTGTTCGGTAAGTTGGATGTGGCGGTGGATCATTTTCTTCATGTGACCGTCGAATTGGTCGGAGCGATCCCCTATGACGACTATGTGCATTTGGCGGTCATGCAACAGAGGGCGCTATCGGAGTTATTCCCCGATGCCCCGGCAGCCCAAGCCTTCAAGCGGTTAGCACAACAGATACTCCAGTGGCCGAGGCCTGCTCTCCCAAAAAGTTCCGTACAGCTCGTCTGGCAACGAGCGGCAACGTCGGCGGGCAACTGAAACCCGATCGGACAAGGGAAGATCATGAGCAAGACAGCCTCGCCACGGGAGCGGCAATCCTTTTCGGCCCAGGGAGTCAGGCGCGAACAACTCATCAAGGAGTTCGCCCATGTCATTCGCGCAATGGCCCACCGTCTGGCCTTCCGGCTTCCCGCGTACTTGGACGCGGAGGATCTGATTTCGGTCGGCACCATCGGACTCATGGATGCCATGGACAGGTATGATCCGACCAGAGAAGCGAAGTTCAAGACCTACGCGGAGTTCAGAATCCGTGGAGCCATGCTGGATGAGATTCGTTCGATGGATTGGATCCCACGATCGGTTCATGAACGAATCGGCCTGCTGCAAAAGACTCACACAGCGCTCATCAGCCGACTGGGTCGACCGCCGCAGGATGAGGAGGTGGCGGCAGAACTGAAGATGTCCTTGGAAGAGCTGGATGATTTCACTACACGCGCTAGGGGGGCAGTGATGATCAGCGTGGACGACTTAAATCTTCATGAGCCGGACGGGCACAAAGTGGTCAAGATGTTGGTCGATACACACACGCCTGATCCCCTTTCCTCATTGGTCAACGAACGTGAACGAGCATCGCTCGCCGGGGCTATCCAATCGTTGCCGGAAAAAGAACGGCTCGTTCTAACGTTGTATTACTACGAGGAGCTCACGATGAAGGAAATCGGCGAGCTGCTGAAAGTCACTGAGTCACGGGTCTGTCAAATCCACACCAAAGCCATCATCAGGCTCAAGGCGCACTTGCAAAAACCGAATTGATCGAATCGGCCGACCGACTGAGTCGGCTCCTCATCGGCTTCGTTGTGATGCCGATCGCGATGTCCGGCGATCGCTACCTTCAGTTCTGAGTCAAAAAACCGATATCTTATTGGACGAGATCTCGACAGGGGCCTGGTGGATTGAAGGGAAATTCATCGCATCGGGCTCGAACACGGATCGTCTCTCCGTTTATTCCGAATTCAAGTCAGGTCCTCCATCAGCCATCACGACGATGCACTGGAAGGCATCACACCATGGGTCCTCACGGTCGCGGCCACCTTCTCTAGCATGGTGGTGTGCCTCGGCAACAGCTTGCGGCGTCAGCATCGCGTGGATGCAGACAACACCCGCCGGTTCATCCAGCGTGGCCGAGGTCCTCTCCCTACAGCGTATCATCGGATGGATGGGCCTTTTCATCGCTGCCGGATTTGGGGTGGCGGGACTCTTGCGTTGGTCATATAGTCAGGACCTTGCGCGGCACAAGCAGGATGGTGCGCCATCGGCGTACGATAGTCTGACCGGTCTTCCAACTCAACGGCTTTTCCTTGTACTTCTCAAACAGGCCCTGAGCAGGGCTGAGACGACTCAGCGGCACGTCGCTGTCTTGGTATGTACCCTGGAACAGTTCCGTCCACTGTCTACCTCAGCCGCACCAAATGTGACTCTGGTCGTGCGAGTGCAAGCCGCCCGCATTAAGAGCACGTTGCAACCGCACGACGTGGTGGCACGCTTGGACGAATACACCTTCGCTGTGATCGCCGATAACCTCGAATCACCGGATGAGGCTCAATTGGTTGCTGAGAAAATCCAGAAGACCATCGCACTCCCACTGTTGATCGAAGGTCAGGAGTTGCTGATTTCCTGTCGAATTGATGGAATCGTGGGGCCGCAACCGGGGGCTAAAGCAGAGGCACTCCTTGAAGCCGCGTCACGAGCCCTCTCGGAGAGGCAAACAGCCGATGAGTCCATTGCATTTGTATCGGATCCCGTTACAACTACTTCTTCGTCGTCAAGCCTGGCCTATGCAGATCGGCAGCCGCGAGCCATGATCTCGATGAAGTAATCCCTGCCGCAACCCTGTTCTGCTTTTCTTGCCTACTCCTGACAATCCCGAAAATCCGCGTGAGCACCTGCAAGCTCCATCCTTCCGTTGTCCGAAGAAATGCCGCCTTTGTATGATGCCTGGCTCTCGGAGCCAAATATGTCGTTTGAAAAAATGGACGAATTGTTGGAGCCACAAAAGCAGACTCCGGAGGAGGGCTGCCACAAGCGGCAGCCCTCCTCTTCATGAGATCGGGACGGATTATGGAATAGTCGAGTCGTAGAGTTGGCCGTCGTCGATCGCGGTCAGCCCTTTCTTCTGGCTATGGGGCACGCCGACTGTGACCGCGCTACTACAGGAGTTGCCGTGGCCGTCCTCGGCCTTGAACGAGATTTGATAGACGCGGCCGTTGCCGTTCCCGGCTCGTTCGGCGCGCACCGAGGCGGCACCGTCCTGAATCACCGCATCAGGCCTCGTCTTGCCGTCGCCCTTGCTGTTGACCGGCTCGTCCTGGGTCACGCCGGTGGCCGTGATCGTCACCGCATCCCCTTCCGGATGGGTCACCCCCATGATGGCGATCGGGACCAACTGATGATTGGGCGCCCACAGCGCGGCGGGATTGGCCTGGGCGACGCTGCAGACGGGAGACTGGTTCGTCACCAAGGCACTGAGTTTGGTCACGAAGCCATCCTCGAAATGTCCTCCGTGAGCCGGCTGGCTCGCATTGAGGGTGGGAAACCCTGGGCCAGTCGCGCCGGTCACATAGGCCTGGCCGCTCCCATCCACCGCGATGCCAAACCCACGATCACCGCCGCCCAGGATGGTGGAGTAGGCCAGGGCGCCCATGGCCGTGAATTGTGTCACGAAGGCATCCGGGTCGAAACCGACCCCATTTGTGCAGGCGCCGGATGTGTGATTGACCCCTTACCCCAAACCTTTCCTACACCCCACCGTTTTGATGGAATCAGATCCTCCGATTTTCTGCCCGCTGACGGTCTCTCCTGTGAGCGATGCGTCGGTATCCCCACACACAATGCCCGTGTCCTGGGTATCGAAGTGGAGGATCATATCGGTGTCCCCATCTTCATCGACATCGTCCATGGCAGTCTGCACTGGAGTAGCCTCAGTGCCGGTAGCACCAAAGCGGACTGAGGTCGGGTGGACAGTCGCGGCATTAAAAGAGTCAGTCGTTAGGATGGCCACCGGGATCCTCCCTTCGCTCTTGGGGTTGATGCTGTTCGGGCAGTTGCGGGGGCGGATGTCGATGAGGACTTCAACGACTATGGGAGGGAAGCCTACGGTCAATCTGAGGCGTTGGTCCGAGCCAAGCGTGTTGCCGAGGAGCGTCGCCGTGTCGAGGTCTCCGTCCACAGCGTAGACTACCGTTTTGGCATCTCCCGGACCCAAGACGACGAAGCTCGCAACGAAGTTGGCGAACACCCTGCGGCCATCGAGGAAGTTCAGGGCGACCGCCGAGATGTTGCCTCCATTGGACGAAGAGGTCGGATTATACCTGACTTCGACCGTCAGGAAGGCGCCCCTCGGGTTGGGCCTGCTATCGGCGTTCGAGAAGAAAAAGTCGTAGAACTCGTCGAAGCCGCTACGGAATACGGCGAAGTCATGGTTCGACGCATCCAACGTAGCAAGCCTGGTCGAGAGCCGGTTATCCGAAAGAGGAATGGTCACCTCGTTGAGCGGGTCCGTCAGCAGAACCCGCGTATCCTCCCAGATCGTGACCGACACGATACCAGGGAGATCGACGATCGGCATCGCACCGGCGCTCTGGATCCTGACCGTCGAGGTGATCGATGCCACAAAGAGAACCGAGAGAACGTACATTGCTCGCATTTTCGAGCCTCCTTTCCTCTCATTCGCTGAGGTTGCTTTTGTCCTTCTTGGCAGCCTCCAACAACGCAACCTCATTCCTATTGGCGCCATCGCGGTAGGACGGCCAGTTACCCGACCGCCCCCCCCACAGATCCCGGCGTGCGGTTTTCCCGCACCGGGCTCTTCAGGAATACTCGCTGCCGCAGTCTGGCCTAGGCACGCCCAGCGGCCAATCTCGGAGGCGGACGCCCGACGATGTGAGGAGGCTCCACCCGGAAGTGGACCGCGCGGAGGGCAGGTTGGCGGCCTTCCGCTCGACGAGGTAGTTCCCGGCGACGAGCGTTTTGTGCCCATCCTGATCCAATTGATAGACGAGCGGCTTCTGGACCAGCACGTCGCCCAGTTCGGTCGCGAGGAGGAGATCGCCGCTGTCCGCCACCTGGATGTCGGATGCCCCTTCGAAGGCCAGCCTGATCTGATCCGGGTCGGCCCCCGGCGCCACGATGAAGTCATACTCCACTGTGCCCTGGTTCCCGTAATAGGCGAGATCGATGCCCGGGTAGACATCCTGGTACTGGACCTTAGCGTAGGTGGGAATGTTGGTCCGCCACTTGGCTGGGTCATGGCCGATGAAATAGTTGACGATCCCCGGAAGTTGTTCCATGCCGTCCACGGTCGGCGTGGGATTCGCGCCTTCCAATTTCATCCGCACGACCGCCTGCTTGATCGCCGGCGGCTCCGGTCTGGCGGTGGGCTCGCCGCGCTTCCGCTGAGCCGGCTCCGTGGCCGGTTCCCGCTGTTGCAGCACCAGGACCGATTCGGATGGGGTGAGAAAGAGGCGGTAGCCGGTGCCGCGAGCCAGGAACTTGACTTGTTCATCCACCTGGCCCTGATTGGCCTCGAACTGGAGCGGCAACCGCATCAGGGTCGCGGTGATCTGAGGTTTCGACAGAGCCGGTGCCGGGTTTGGTGGAGACACGGCTGCTTCGATACTGCACAGAGGGCCGAGGAATACGAGCGTGATGGTCAGCAGTCGCAGAGAGATGGGGTGACGCATGGTGCGCCTTCTTCGTGATGGATGGTGGGTCTTCCAGCCGGAGGCTTGGTCGCGAGAGCCTCCTCACGATCGGATCGGCTCGCTTTGGGAGGGAGGTCCGGATGATGGCGCGCATGGGTGGTGTGGTCTTCTACGTGATCCGCGATATCGGCGAAGCGCTGAGATGAAATGAAGCGAGGAAGCCGAGGCGTGAGGGGGGACGACGGATGGCGGACTTGGAGGGCCATGTGGCACCTCGGATGAACCGAATGGTTCAGGACAACTACTTATACCTTCCGCCAACGGATGTCAAGAGGTTTGTTTGGACGTTACTAGGAATATTTTTCTCTGGGCCTGGCAGGAATAGCCTAGAGCTCTACAGCTAAGACGCGACGACGTCCGTCACTCCTGTTGCAGCGTTGTCCATTTCCTTGCATCTCACGGAAAAATAGGATCATTTCGAACCGTGTAATCGAGCCTGTTTCAGCTGCTTCACGTCGGCGACCCTGGCATGGGGGTTGCTGTCCCTCGTTCGAAAGCCAAAGGAGTCGGCAGCATGAATCGAGGTATCTATCCCATCTTGTCCGGAGCACTGGCCCATGAGCGGCGGATGCAAGTCTTCGCGAACAACATGGCCAACGCGAATACCGCCGGCTTCAAACAGGATGAGCAGGCCTTTAAAACCATCTTTTCTCGATACCATGCAGTGATTCCGGTCGGCGGTCCAACTGGAGGATTGGCCCAGCAGATGATGGCCAGACCCTTGGGGGTTACGGAACGTGCGTTTGTGGCCCCACACGCGATGAAGACGACGTTTGAAGTGGGTCGGATCAGACTCACAGGCAATGCCCTGGACATTGCCATTCAAGGCCCCGGATTTTTTGAAGTGAATACTCCACAAGGAACTCGCTATAGCCGCAACGGTATGTTTTCGCTCGATCGTGATCGTCGGTTAGTGAACGGACTCGGCTATCCGGTGATGGGAACAATGGGTGAGATCAAGGTTCCTCCCGGCAAATTGGAGATCACGACACAGGGAGCCATCAAAGTTGATGATAAACCTGTGGCGACCATCAAAGTCATGGAATTCAACCAGGACGAGATGCCGCAGAAATCATCGGATGGCCTATTCTCTTCCGACAAGGGAAAAATCGCCAAAGCTCCACAGCTTCAGGTCGGACACATCGAAGAGTCCAACGTCAATTCCATCGGCGAGATGGTGAAGATGATTCAGGGCATGCGCAACTATGAATCGACACAAAAACTAATTCAGACGCTTGATCGGATGGCTGAGGTCGCGATTCAAGACGTAGGGCGGGTGTTATGAGACGGAATGTGTATCGCCGACGGCCACTAGCCGAGGGCAAGGCCTGGATTTCAACTGATATGAAATCTCTTGCGATCAGCTATCTGCGATCAGTTCTTCAGCTCTGGAGGATTCTATGATTCGTGCCATGTGGACAGCGGCGACCGGCATGACGGCGCAGCAGATCAATGTCGACACCATCGCGCACAACCTCGCCAACGTCAACACCAACTCTTTCAAACGCAGCCGGGCGGAATTTGCCGACTTGCTCTATCAAATTCAACGCCTTCCCGGCACGAATGCATCCAACGTGGGCGTATTTCCCGTCGGCATCCAAGTCGGGGCCGGGGTGCGTCCAACGACGGTGGCGAAAGAATGGCTGCAAGGCAATATGCGTCAAACGAATAACGAACTGGACTTGGCGATCGACGGCAACGGCTTTTTCCAAGTGTCTCGTCCCGACGGAACGATCATGTACACCAGAAATGGTTCCTTCAAACGCGACAACGTGGGCAACCTTGTGACCGGTGATGGCGATCTACTAAACCCCGTCATCACGATTCCGTCCGGCGCACTGAAGGTGGATATCGGTCAGGACGGCACGGTCTCGGTCTTACTTCCCGGCGTGACGCAAGCGTCACAGGTCGGCCAGATTCAACTCACACGATTCGACAATCCTTCCGGGTTGGTCGCCATGGGAAACAATCTCTTTATCGACAGTTTTGCATCGGGACCTCCAACACAGGGGACAGGCGGCTTCACCACCGGATTCGGCACGATTCAGCAGGGATTCCTGGAGAGCTCGAATGTCAACCTCGCCGAGGAAATGGTCAACATGATCATCGCCCAGCGAAGTTACGAGATTAACTCCAAGACGATTCAGGCATCCGACGAAATGATGGCCATTGCCAACAATCTCAGACGATAAGGAGCGCCTCATGTCCGGATTCTTACCGATCCTGATCATGCTCCTTTTGCCAGGAATCTTCGATGTGACGGCGGTAGTTGCGGGACCGAGTGGCGAATCTCGCGCGACTTCGCCGATGTCTCGAACTGCGATTCATCGCGCGGCCGACAGCGTTGTGGAACGAACGGCTCCCAGCGAGGTCAGTCCCGATCTGATTAGGAAGGCCATTCAGAAGCATCTGGAGAGCGAGTGGGGGCGCAAGGTCAAGACCGTGCATGTAACGGTCCTGGAACCAGCTGACCCTGTGATGATTCCCGGTGGGACGGTGGAATTACATGTTATTCCCGGCCCCACGGAAGAAGGCTTAGGCCGGCGCCTGTTTCATGTAGAGGCGGTGGCGAACGGAAAACCTCTGAGGACGATCCAAGTGATGGCTGATATTGCGGCGATGATCGATGCGGTCGTGGCGACCCGCTTGCTGAAGACCGACGAACTGATCGAGATGGGAGATCTCAAGACTGTCGGAATGAAGGTTCATCAGGTCAACCATCCTTTCATTACGGATCAAGGTGAGGTCATAGGAAAAAGCGCCTCACGACCTCTTCCGCCGGATACTCCGTTGCGCGCCGCATTCGTGAAGCTTCCGTTGGTGATCAAAAAGGGCGATCGAGTCCTCATCGAAGCGCGACGTGGGGGGCTCTCGATTCGGGCCTATGGCGTGACGAAATCGAGCGGACAAATCGGGCAGACCATCATGGTCGCCAATCTGGATTCCGGCAGAGAGCTGAGGGCTAAAGTCATTGCTCCCAATCTCGTTCAGGTGGAGTTCTAGAAAAATCGTGGTGACTCTCGCTCTGTCCCTTAACCTAAGCCTGCCTTGCCGATCCACGGGTCTTGGTGTCATTGCGGTGCTGCTCCTTCAGGGATGTTCGAGTCCGCCGAATGTCGCGAGCAAAGTCGTCGTGGCTCCATTGCCGCCGCCGAAGACGGTGGGTTCGCTCTGGCAAGAAGAGAACGGGCGGGCCTATCTCTATGAGGACCTCCGCGCGATGCGCATCGGCGATATCCTTACCGTAAAGATCGTCGAAAAACACAAAGGATCGAAGTCGGCGGATACGGAGGCCCAACGCGAGTCGACGATTAAGAATAGTCTCGTCGGCAGTGCGATGGGATATATCGGAATACCGGGCATACGATTGAGCGATGAGACTCGACGGGGGATGGGAATCGACGCCAGCGCCAGTAATAAATTCGGTGGAAAAGGCGCGACGAGTCGTGAAGGGACTCTAACCGGGACCATTTCCGCGATCGTGACCGAAGTGCTTCCCAACGGCGATCTCCGTGTCGAGGGGCGTCGTGAAGTGACTGTCAACAGCGAAAAGCAGTTGATGAGCATCGGCGGCATCGTGCGGCGAGTCGATGTTGATACAAAGAATACGGTTCTATCATCCGCCATCGCCGACGCCAGAATCGAATATTCCGGTCTCGGTGTGCTTGACGACGTGCAGCGACCAGGGTGGTTCATTCGCATTCTCGATTGGGTCTATCCGTTCTGAGGAGGGAGTCTGCCATGGCGGCTTCGTTGAGACGCACGACAACGAGGAGGGGGATTCCCAAGCGGCGTCCCTTCAATCCTCACACTCTGCAGATGATGGTGCAGAGTGGAGTCGTACGACGGGCTGACTTTGATCCCCCCTCCTCCGAGAGCAGGACGCAATTCCATATGCTGGAAGATGTTGATCGTGACTCGGTGAAAGAAGTGGTCCCTGAACAGGGATGGCTGGCGCGCTTTCTACTTGCTCGTCGGTCGCAGTTCTCCATTTCTAAACGTCCGTAGCGAGACTGAGTACTCACGCATGTTCACACGACTTGCCCCGACCTTGAGCGTGCTGATACTGACTGGTTGTCTCCTAATTCCCTCCAGCGCCGATGCAGTGAGGATCAAGGATATCGGCGTGATCGAAGGGGTGCGCGAAAACCAGCTGATCGGATACGGTTTGGTGGTCGGTCTGGACAGTACCGGCGACCGAGTGATCGGTGGACAGTTCACGATTCAGGCGATGATGTCCATGTTGAACAAAATGGGCGTGAACCTGGTGATCGATCCCATCCAGTTACTGACCAGAAATATCGCCTCAGTCATGGTCACCGCCAAGCTTCCTCCATTTTCGAAGCCGGGGATGACGCTGGATGCAGTCGTGTCGTCGATGGCGAACGCCAAGAGTCTGCAAGGGGGGACACTCTTGCTCACACCCTTGAAGGCGGCAAACCAACAAGTGTTTGCCGTCGCGCAGGGGCCGGTCTCCATCGGCGGTTTTCTCGGCGGGACGGGCGGCCCGGGAGGGGCTACAGTCGCCAAGAATCATCAGGCGGCCGGTTTAGTTCCGGGGGGAGCCATCATCGAGAAAGAGCTGCTGGTCAACATCGACTCTTGGGAAACGGTTTCCGTACTCCTACGGCAACCTGATTTCACGACTGCCATCAGGACTGCCGAAGCCATCGAGAGTACCTTCGGGAAAGGCAGTGCATCGGCCGTGAATGCCGGATCCATCAAAGCGACGATTCCTCAATCGTTTCAAGGCCGCGTCGTCGAGTATATAGCCTCCATCGAGGGGCTTGATGTGACCGTCGATGCTGTGGCCAAAGTCGTCGTCAATGAGCGGACCGGGACAGTGGTGTTGGGAGAGCATGTGCGGATTTCCACATGCGCGATCTCTCACGGTAATCTCACCATCTCGGTGAAAAACACGTTGAACGTGTCGCAGCCCCTGGCGCCGCTTATCGGCTCCTCGGCGGGACAGACCACCGTCACACCGGATGTGCAGACGGAGGTAAAGGAGCAGGAATCGCGGCTTATGGTGGTGGATGAGACCGTGACATTGGGAGAGGTCGTGCGGGCTCTCAATGCAGTGGGAGTGACGCCGCGCGACCTTGTCGCAATACTCTCAGCCCTCAAGTCATCCGGAGCACTTCAGGCTAATCTTGAGGTAATTTAATCATAGCATGGATATATATGAATAATATAGAACCATACAGAAGCCATTTTATGGGGGATGCGACGTTGTATATGGACCATGTGTTCTCACGTTCTAGTCCTGCCCCTCATGCGGATCCTTTAAAGTCTCAGGACGTTGCTGAGGCACGTCAACAACTGGTCCAGGCCGGGCGGCAGTTCGAGGCCTATTTTATCTCGTATTTGCTGAAGGTGATGAGAGAAACGGTTCCTGAAGGAACCGTCGCCAACAAACAGGGAGCGTATTTTTACTCATTTTATGATGAGGAGATTGGGAGGCGGGCGGCCGAATCCGAGGGAATAGGCATTGCGAGGATGGTCCAGGATTATGCACAACAACATTTTGGCTCATCTTCGCTGGAACACTCAAGTTCTTCAGGGTAGAAACCGATAAGAAGCTCGACCGAGATACATCCATATTTCTCTCAGAACGGTCGTTGGGAGAAGCGGGCCGAGGAAGGAGCGGCAACATGCAGATTTCAGGTCATGGGAAAGTAGATCATCTTGCAAAACTGTTGCTTGGGGTTCAGGACACCGAGAGTTCAGGGGTGCGACAAGCGGCTGCCAGCACCCAGGTGCGTAAAGATGAGGTTCAAATCTCCGCCCAGGCGAAGGAGCTTCAACGGATTCGGGAGCTGGCCAATCAGCCTGATCCTGAACGAGCTGAGCATGTGGAGCGCATCAAGCGCGCTCTTGACAGCGGCACCTACGATGTCAGTGGCCGTGCGGTTGGAGATGCTCTCATTAAGCAGGTTCTGACCGACGCCATACTGTGAGTCTCTTCGACCTGCGGATGTTCGATACCAACAACCGGGTCTGCGTGTTGGCCCATGGATGGGCAGGTTGCCGATTGTGAATGAGTCAATCTCTCTCGATGAGTTGAGCAATATCCTCACCCGCGAATCCGTTCAGTGTGACCTTCTCGCGCAAAACATCGTTCAAGAGCGAGAGGTCATCAAGCGGTTGGCACTCCAAGAATTCGTGTCAATCAATCACTCAAGGATCACGATCCTTGAGAGCCTTCGTATTCTCAGGGAAGAGCTGGATGTGGTCCTGGATCGCCTGGCAAGCGCCTATCGCGGGCCGGAAACCGGGCGAACGCTGACAGAAATTCTAGGCCGAACGCATAGTCCGCAGGCAGAGGGAATCATACAGCAGTATGAGCGGCTTGCGGATAAAGTCCGGGGGGTGAAGCACGACATCACGGTCAATCAGATACTGATTAAGAATATTCAATCGTTTCTCATTCGGGCAATGGAGGCTCACCGCCAACCACCTCTAGGTGAAGACCTCTATACAGTGTCGGGCTCTCGAAGCAGTAGCGGAATGCCGGCTGCGTTGATCAGGCGGGAGGGCTGACGATCGATGGGACTGAACGGCTTAATCGATGTCGCGAAGTCCGCTCTTTTCACCGCTCAACAGGCGTTGACCGTTACCGGACACAATATCAGCAACGTCAACACGCCGGGTTTTTCCCGACAGGAAGTCGTCCTAACAGAAGAACGGCCTGCTGACGGCAACCCTGGGCAAGTGGGGACCGGCGTAAAAATTGAGCAAATACGACGGGCAGTGGACGTATTTTTGAATCGGGAACTGACGAACTCTCAAGAAGGTTTGGGCCAATTCACCGTGGCGAGAGACGAACTACAGAGGTTGGAGAGTCTTTTTGGTGATACTCGCGGGCAGGGGTTGGCTGGACAACTGGATGAGTTTTTTGAGGCTCTGCAGGACGCAACTACCACGCCTTCTCAGGTCACCCCGCGTTCGGTTGTGGTGGCAAAGGCCTCGACGTTGGCAGGTACCTTCCATCAAATCAATGCGGATTTAACCGAGAGTCGCCGTGCCATCGACATGCAAATCGGTGTCAACATTCGAGAGATCAACGGGCTGACGAAAAAGATCGCCGAGTTTAATACCCAGATTAAGTCCGCTGAGGTCAGCGGTCAGAACGCCAATGATCTCAGAGATCAGCGGGACTTGGCTATCAATGAATTAGCCATGAGGATCGACGTGGCGACTCTCGAACAGCCTGACGGCACTGTTTCGGTGTTCATGGCCCGCGGACTGGTCTTGGTCGATCATGAAACGACGCGAAATCTGGTCGGGGTGGAATCCTCGGACAACCAGGGCCTCTTGGATATCGGGTACGACATCGGAGGAACTCAGCCGAGTGTCGTGAACCACTTGATCGCCGGCGGGAGACTTCGCGGACTCTTGGACGTACGAGACAGGACGATTCCTTCGGTCCAACAGGGAATCGATGCGTTAGCCGGATCTCTGGTGAATGAGGTCAACCAAATTCACCGCCTGGGGTATGGCCTTGACGGTTCTACCGGGCAGGACTTCTTCTCCGGCTTATCGGTCACGACCAAAGCGCCTACGACGAATGTTGGAACCGGTTCAGTCGGCAATGGAGTAGTGACCGCGCCGAGTCTCTTGACCTTTCATGACTATGAAATCAGGTTCACTGGGGCCAACAGTTATGCGCTCGTCGATGCAACAACCGGGACCGGTATCAAGGGCAATTACACAGGCACCGCCATCGGTTCTCCAACCGTCGATGCGCCGTTGAACATCGCCACAGGAGCGAATGATACCTTGGTGGTGACGGTAGATGGAACGACATCGGGAAGCATCACACTGAACGGTGCCGCATCACCAGGACGGCCCTATATCTCCGGTGCGGCGGTGGCGGCTGAACTCGAGAGCAAAATCAACGCGGACTCGACGCTTGCTGCGGCCGGCCGACGGGTGACAGTGCTGTTCGACAGCACGACGAACCGATTGGTGTTGCAGTCGAGTTCCGTCGGAGGCACGAGTTCCGTGGATGTGATCGGTGGAACGGCTAGGGCGAGCCTGGGCCTGTCTGCCGGGACCAGCACGGCTGCAGCTGGAACCTACAGCGGCCCTCAAACATTTCATGTCGATGGGATTGCGGTGACTGTTAATGGGGTGCCCGCCGCCAACGACGTTCTGAGCTTTAACTCGCGCGAGCATGCCGCCCGTGATGTGACCGTTTCGCTATCAGACCCGTCCAAAATCGCGCTCTCCTCGACGCGCGCTGGTGTTCCCGGGAACAATCAGAACGGATTGGCGCTGATTGCGCTCCAGTCAAAAACTCTCACCGGCCTCGACAATGCCACGCTCCTCGACGCCTACCGTAAAACCGCGACCGACCTTGGAGTGGCCTCACAGGTGGCGAGTCAGCGCCTTGATGCGGAGGAAATTCGTCATGAGCAATTACAGAACTTCCGTGCCCAAGTGTCGGGTGTCTCGCTCGATGAGGAATTGGTCAATCTTCTCAAGTATCAGCGGGCATTTGAGGCCGCATCACGCATGATCGTTGCTGCCGATGAAATGATGTCGACCTTGATCTCGCTCAAACGATAGGGAGAGTCACACGGCTATGCGAGTAACCGAGCAACAGGTTTTCGGGTTTCTGGTCAACAGTTATCAACAAGCTCGATCCAGAGCGTTGCGACTACAGGAACATCTCGCTACCGGCAAGCAGGTATTGCAACCCTCCGACGATCCCGGCCGTTTCCATCAAATCGTCGGAGAAAAAGCGACATTAGTAAAACTTGAACAGCGACTTCGCAATGTCTCGACCGCCACCACGAGAGTCGAGCTGGCTGATGCCTCTCTTCAAGGTACGACCGCGACGCTCGCTCGTATTAGACAGCTGGCGGTTCAGTATGCGTCCGATACCAATGGCGTGACAGAGCGAGCCACCGGCGCACATGAAATCAAAGAGTTGCTCCAGCATCTGCTCCAGCTTGGAAACGCCGAGTTTGACGAAAACCAACCGGTCTTCGGTGGGACAAGCCGGCACGGGTTCGCCGCGGGGTTGACATTGTCGACACCTGTGACGCTGACGAACAGCGTTGCAGATACCTTGACGGTGAGGATTGATGGCGTGACATCGGGTACGATCGATTTGACCGGCGGTACCGAGACTCTCAGTGGAACCGAATTGGCGGCTCGGGTGCAAAGCCGCATCAATGCCGATTCCACTCTGATCGCGGCGGGAAAAAGCGCTTCAGTGACGTACACCGACGGAAGGCTGGTCATCGCCTCAAATTCTGACGGTCCAACGTCAAACATAGAAGTATTGGGCGGCTCCGCTCGCACCCTGCTTGGATTCAACGGAGGGAGTGCCGGTTCCGGCGGATCGACGTTCGCTGCGACAGTGACGACGAATGCGGCCGCGGGCAACAGCGGTGGAGCATCAGTCTCGCAAGGGCAGATCGTCAATACGAGTACGACGTCCTTTGATAACTATGTTGTGAGGTTTAGTGGGCCTGGGACTTTTGACGTCGTCAATGTTTCGGCACCGGTCACGGTCGCTCCAAATTCTGCCAATGCAGGTCGCGTTGGGGCAACTGATGCCGGAATCGTCGACCCTCAGCGAGTGACGCTCGACACGTATGAAATACAGTTTACTTCAGCATCCCAGTATTCCGTCTTGAACACGACCACGGGAGCCACGATTTCGACCGGGAACTCCTACCTGTCGGGCGGCGCCATCGAATTCGATGGCCTCCGCCTGGTGCTTTCAAATGGGCAACAAGGAGGACCCGCGACCGGAGATCGATTCGCTGTCGCAATTGCCCCGAAAACCGTGCTCGCCAATCAGACGTACACGTCAGGAGCTCCTATGGAGTTTGACGGAATCCGGTTTCGCATAACCAACGGCGTATCGGCGCCGGCTGCGGGGGACATATTTCATGTCCTGACTCATACTCAGTACGCTGGAGATTCCGGTAGCCATCAGATCGAAGTGGCGGACGGAGAGGTCGTTCCCACCAACGTGCCGGGCAATGAGGTGTTCAGTGGTTCCGATGTCAACCTGTTCGATACGGTGCAACAACTCCTCGCGGCACTCCGGGGAAATTTCAAAGCTGGAATCGCGGAGAGTTTGGGCAGCCTCGACCGAGCCCTCAGTCAGGTGTCTGCAGCGCAGGGCACCATTGGCGCGTTAGCAAACCGATTGGACTCTACGTCTTCAGCATTGGCGGAGTCAAAAGACTTGTCCACTAACCAGTTGTCGTCATTCGAAGATATCGACCT
The DNA here is from genome assembly GCA_029194665.1 of Nitrospira sp. Taxonomy (NCBI): domain Bacteria; kingdom Pseudomonadati; phylum Nitrospirota; class Nitrospiria; order Nitrospirales; family Nitrospiraceae; genus Nitrospira; species Nitrospira sp. Next base: position 167,492 of record JARFXO010000003.1, read on the forward strand.
GGCACGAACCATCTCAGATCTCACTCTGCAGGAGTATGCCATTCAAGCAGCGGGCGAAACGCTCGGTCGGTTATTCGATAACTCTCTTCTGAAACATCTGCGTTGAAGTCGCACCTCAAGATTGTTCGGATGATGGCCGATAGTTCTGTGCGACCTCGATTGGCCAAGGAAGGCTGGTATGCTGGTGCTCAGCCGTCGATGTGGAGAAAGCGTCACGATCGGTCCCGACATCCGTGTGGTCGTGCTCGGGGTGAAAAGCGGCCAAGTCCGTCTGGGAATCGAAGCGCCGCCTGCTGTTGCGGTCCATCGGGAAGAAGTCTATGTGAGGATTCAAGAGGAGAATCGATTGGCCGCGAAGACTCACGTGGTACCCATCGATGCATTGCGTCGCTTGATCCCTTCAAAAACCAGGATTGCTTCGTGAGGGCACGATCGTGAAGTGCACATCGACTCGTTTTGGATCATTCGAAGTCCGCGCCGAAAGCATCTTGACGTTTCCTTCAGGGCTGCTCGGTTTTCCTGAGCAGCAGCGGTATGTCATGCTGGATCATGACACCGATGCCCCCTTCAAGTGGCTTCAATCGGTTGAAGAATCGACGCTGGCATTTGTGATCATGGATCCTGCCCTGTTTCATCCAGGTTATCAGGTCGACGTTCCCACCGACGCCTGGGCTGAAATCAGAGCGAGGGAGAGAGAAGATCTCGCGCTGGTTGTGATTTTGACCATCCCATCCGACGACCCAGGTCGGATCACCGCCAATTTGCGAGGACCGCTGGTCATCAGCCACAAGACCAAACTCGGAAAGCAGTTAGTGCTCTCGGAAGATTTTCCCACCCGGCACCCCTTGTTTCCCGTCTCCGGACCTTCATCATCCGAGATGGCGCAAGCCTCTCACCCTGTAGAATGTCGCGTCTAGACGATACGCACCCTGACTGTTCTGATACTCCTGTAGTTCACGAACCTCCTGCGACCGAATGTCTAGCCTGATTTGGCAGGTCTGGCTTCGGAATGATTGCTTTCTCGGATGAAAAGCGGTAAGCACTCTCGATGGGTTCATTCCGATCAATTGATTTCGGAAGAGCTTTGGGCATGCGCACTCTCATTCAAGACAGGTACTTCGTGTAAGATTCACCTCGCTGCCGTTATTGGTAAGCCGTTTGTAGATACGATGAGGACGAAATCTGAAATGAGTGAACCAACCATCATTTGTCCAAGCTGCAAGACAGAGATCAAGCTGACCGAGTCGCTTGCTGCTCCACTGATCGAATCTACACGCCGCGAGTACGAAAAACGCCTCGCTCAGAAAGATGCCGATGTGGCGAAACGCGATGCAGCCTTACGTGAGCGGGAGGAAGTTCTTTCCAAATCCCAGCAGGCACTCGATGAGCAGGTGGCTGAGAAACTCATGCACGAGCGAGGCAGGATTGCGATCGAGGAGGGGAAGAAGGCGAAGCTCGCTTTACAAAATGACCTCGACCAAAAGGCCAAAGAAGTTGCTGATCTGAACGACATTCTGAGGCAACGGGACACGAAGCTGGCCGAGGCGCAGAAGGCACAGGCCGATCTCCTCCGAAAGCAGCGAGAATTGGATGATGCCAAGCGCGAGCTGGATCTGACCGTCGAGAAGCGAGTCCAGGAAGGGCTCGCTGTGACAAGGGAACAAGCTAAGAAAGAAGCCGAGGAAGGGCTGAAACTAAAGGTATTGGAGAAAGAACAAACTATTGCCTCGATGCAGAAGCAGATTGAGGAGCTGAAACGAAAGGCTGAACAGGGATCTCAGCAGTTGCAGGGGGAAGTGCAGGAATTGGAGTTGGAAGCGCTCCTTCGCACCAAATTTCCGAGAGACACAATCGAGCCGGTTCCCAAAGGGGAACATGGCGGAGACGCGCTTCAGCGTGTCGTGGGGACAAACGGTCAGTCCTGCGGGACCATTATCTGGGAATCGAAACGCACCAAGAATTGGAGCGATGGCTGGCTCGCGAAGTTGCGCGAAGACCAGCGGGCTGCCAAAGCCGAGATTGCAGTCATCGTCAGCCAATCGCTCCCGAAGGAAGTCGAAACCTTTGGCTTGGTCGAAAACGTGTGGGTCACCCACACGAAGACGGTACTTCCTCTCGCCCTGACGCTCCGCCAGACGCTCATCGAAGTCGCCTCGGCTCGCCAAGCCTCGGAGGGTCAGCAAACCAAAACGGAAATGATCTATCAATACCTGACAGGCCCACGCTTCCGTCAGCGAGTCGAAGCCATCGTCGAGGCCTTCTCTTCGATGCAGGAGGATCTCGATAGAGAGAAGAAGGCGATCATCAAACAATGGGCCAAGAGGGAAGAACAGATTGATCGAGTCATGCAGGCCACGGCTGGGATGTACGGAGATCTGCAGGGGATTGCCGGGAAGACGATCCAGGAAATAGAAGGGCTTGAGCTACCTCTCTTGGAGAGCGACTCTGCGAGCAAAGGTTTCACTTCGGAGTAATTGCGAATCATGTCCGAAAAGCAGAAACATGAGCGAGGCGCTGAGTGGAGACAATGGGATCTCCATATTCACTCGCCTGCATCATTTCACTGGCAAGGTACGCGGTTCGAATCCACTCCTGGCTCCAAGAAGAATCAAGATCTGACTGATGAAATGATCGCGGCATTAAATGCAGCTGAACCGGCTGTGTATGCCATCATGGATTATTGGACGTTCGAAGGTTGGTTTACTCTAAAGAGGAGATTGCAGCAATCGGAATCGCACAAGCTTACAAAGACAGTGTTTCCAGGTATTGAATTGAGATTAGCCGCTCCAACCCCCTGCCGCCTAAATGCCCACGTATTGTTCTCTGATCAGATTGACGAGCAGGTTCTTCACGACTTTAAGTCTGCGCTTCAAGTGGAAATTATTAACAGGCCGCTATCTGACAGCTCACTTATCGATCTCGCTCGAAAAGTCAGCGAAGACAAATTGAAAGTCCACGGCTTCAAGAAAACCAAGATAGATGGCGACGACCAGAGCGCCCTTTTCGCAGGTGCAACGATCGCCGAGATAAACTGTGAAAGCTATAAAAAGGCTATCGAAAAGGTACCGAAGGGTCAGGCGATCGGCTTCATGCCCTATGACACGAGTGATGGTCTTTCGGAAGTCAAATGGCAGGATCATTATGCTTACTTCTTGAGGCTATTCACCTCGTCGCCAATTTTCGAGACTCGCAACGGTGACCTCCGAGGAGCATTCGTGGGTGAGGAAACTCCAGGTAATTCAAAATGGATAAAAAGCTTTCAGGCTAGCTTGGGCCAGCCAAGACTGGCTGTGTCCGGCAGTGACGCCCATCGTTTCGTGGGGGACGCTGGTAACAACGATAAGCGCGGCTACGGCGCTTTTCCCTCCTCTAAAGTGACTTGGATTAAGGCAGACCCCACCTTTCTGGGATTGCTTCAAGCGGTAAAGGAACCAGCAAAGCGTTCTTTCATCGGTACGCGCCCACCCAAGTTGCTAGAGGTTGAACAAAACAAGACTTACTTTATCGATAGAGTCGAAGTTAGTAAGAACACAGGTTCATCCGTAGCGGACGACTGGCTCTCAAGTTGTAATCTGTCCTTAAGCCCAGATTTGGTTGCAATCATAGGCAACAAGGGAAGTGGTAAGAGCGCACTCGCAGACGTAATCGCACTTCTCGGAGACTCCAAACAAAATCATCATTTCTCTTTTCTTTCGCCCAAACGTTTTCGTGCGAAGCCGAAAGAGCTGGCAAAGCACTTCAAAGGGCAAATGACTTGGTGCGATCAATCCAAAAGCAAGGCGAAGGCGCTATCTGAAGATCCTGAACCCACAGCCGTAGAGCTTGTGCGATATATTCCACAGGCCCACTTCGAAAAGCTATGTAACGACCATGTGTCTGGGCAATCGGACGTTTTCGAGAATGAGCTTAGGGCTGTAATTTTTGACCATACGGGTGTCGCTATCCGTCAGAAAGCACTCGATTTCAGTCAACTCATTGAGCAACAAGAAAGTAGCTACAGAGATCAACTAAGCGAGTATCGCAAAGAATTGAGGCGCTTGAATCAGGAAATTGAAACGATTGAAGCGCAGCTTCAACCAGGCGTCAGGAAGTCCCTTGAAGAATTGCTAACTCTTAAAAAGAAGCAGATCGAAGAGCATAGGAAAATCTCTCCGAAGGCGGAGCCTAAACCCTCGGAGCAATTAACAGTCGAGCAGCAACAAGCCGCCACTGCCCTCGAGAACATTGATAACCAACTCAAGGCAATTGAAGTTCGAGAACGCACCGCGACAACAACAACTGCTAATCTGACAGCAAAAGCACAGGCAGTACAATCGCTCCGAGAGCGGCTTCGCATCCTCCAGCGCCAATTCAAAACGTTTCAGCAAGAGACGAGTTCCGACTTGCAAACACTCGGCTTGGAACTGTCTGCAATCGCCACATTAACCATTAACGAGGGACCACTTGATAAAGTGATCCAAGAAATCGCTCTCGAACGAAAAGGGCTCGATGAGAAGACTGAGGCGGATACACAGGAAAAGCAACAGCTGCTGGAGAAGCAATTGCTTCTCAATACAGAGTTGAACGAGCCGCAGCTTCGATACCAGCAAAGCCTAAGAGCCATCCAGGCGTGGCAGGAGAAGCTTGCTGAATTGACTGGCGCCGGTGATGTCCCGGATACGTTAAAGGGAGTTGAAGCAAGAATTACTCAGTTAGAACAACTACCTTCAGCGTTGACAGATCGGAGGACGAAACGCCTCCGAATGGCAGGAGAAATCTTTGATATTCTGGAAGCTCAACGTAAGGCTCGCGAGGAGCTGTTCAAGCCTGTACAAGATCTAATTCAAAGTAACCGGTTGATTCGTGATGAATACAAACTTCAATTTCAAGCTACTCTCGGCGGATCGACCGATGCGCTATCTACAGCTCTCTTTACGCTCATCAAGCAAAATGCTGGTGAGTTCAAGGGCGACGAAGAAAGCCATGCTGCTGTAAAGCGAGTTGCGGAGAAGCTAGATCTCAGCAAGAGGGACCAAGCGCTCCAATTTGTTACTGAATTACATGACAAGATCGTTGCAGCAGCCAACGGTGGGAATCCGAGCATTGTTGGGATCTCATCGATTCTTCGAACAGCGAAAGCCCCAAGCGGAGTAAACAAGACATCTGTGGACGTCTACGATCTAATCTTTGGGCTCTCCTTTCTAGAGCCTCGCTACTCCCTCTTGTTCCAAGATACTCAGATTGAGCAGCTGTCGCCCGGTCAGCGCGGAGCGCTCCTGCTCATCTTCTATTTGCTAGTTGATAAGGGTCGCAATCCCATCATCTTGGATCAACCAGAAGAAAATCTGGATAACGAAACCGTGGTTAATCTCTTAGTGCCGGTGCTTAATGAGGCTAAGAAGAAGCGGCAAATATTTATGGTGACTCACAATCCCAATTTGGCCGTAGTATGCGATGCGGAGCAGGTGATCTATTGCTCATTTGACCGGAAACAGTCGTCCAAGATTACATACGTGTCAGGCTCAATTGAAAACCCAATAATTAACGTCCATGTCGTTAACGTGCTCGAAGGTACGAAGCCAGCTTTTGATAACCGCCGCAGCAAGTATCACTAAGATCGTGAAGGAACTCCGGCTCAAGCTGGAGCCGCGCATCCTGCTGGAGGACCCAGAGAAGTCTTATCACATCCCGCACAGAGTCACGGGCCGCGACATATTACGACAACCGACTCATCGTGTGGGAGAACGAGCCCGGCCCTAGGGGCCAAGCGACATCATTTTTCTCATCATGGAGTGAGTTCAGAACCGAATGGAGGAAAGGGGAATGAGTAAAGCATTGCTCAAAATCGAACGCGAAGCGGTTCGTTTGTCGGCAAAGGACCGGGAAGTTCTGGCTGAACGTTTGATGCGAAGTGTGACACAAGAGCCGTTGACCCAGGTGGAGGAAGCTTGGGTAGAGGAGGCCGAGCGCCGGTTTTCCGCTTGGCGACGTGGGACACGAAAAGGGGTGCCGGTCGAACGGGCATTCAAACAGATTCGCAAGGATCTGGGTTGGTGAAACTCCTCGTTGACCCCGAAGCGCTGGCGGAAGCGCGAAACGCCGCCGCGTTCTACGAGGACAGTCAGCCCGGTTTGGGGAAGGCATTCCTAGCCGACGTCGAGGCGGCAACCGAGGAGATTGTCCGGCATCCGCTCATGTGGCGCAAGATCAAGGGACGGTTCCGCAGGTATCTGATCCCACGGTTTCCCTATGGCCTGATTTATGCCGTACAAGGCAAGACGGTCTATGTCGCGGCTGTTATGCACCTCAAGCGCAAGCCCGGGTACTGGACCGCGAGAACCAGAAGGTCCCTTTCGTGAGCGATCGCAACGCCAAGCAGAAACTCGAACTCGTCTGGATTAGGAATGAGTTCCGGCCTAAGCTGGAGCCGCCCAACCCACATCCTCAGCAATGCTGGCAAGGGTGAAAGTATGGGCTCAGTCCCCGCGACGTAATTATGGAACCAAGACACTGGCTGGATTAGTTAGTCAGTTCGCAATAAAACGATGATGGTCTTAATACACGGCCCGCGTGACTCAGGCGGCTTCCTGGGAGATAGGCTGATATCCCTGCCTGTAGGATTCAAGCACACGGACGAGTCGTGCGACTTCTAGTTCGAGCTGCGCGTAGACGGGAGGGGCGTCGTGGAGCGCGTTGAGGCGGCCGACTGCTTCGAGACGACCGGCAGAGAGCGCGACTTCGGATGCGCAAAGATTTCCGGCTGTGCCTTTGAAAGTGTGTGCCATGCGCTCCACGACGATCGAGTCGGCATCGGCCAGCGCCGTTCTGATGTCAGCCAGCATAGTCTGGTGACGATCGAGAAACAGGCGGACGAGTTGAGCGAATAACTCACTGTCGCTCCCGATGTTCTGGTACATTTTTGCAGGATCAAAAATTCCTCTGGTTGAGTCAGAGGTAGTGAGAATTGGCTGCTGTTTCCCGGGGACCACCACATTGGGTGGTGCGAGTGCCCAACGTGCCAGTGTGCTCCGTAGTTCCTCCAGTTTAATTGGTTTGGCGAGATAATCGTCCATCCCGATTGCCAAGCAACGCTCGCGATCGCCCTGCATCGCATTGGCGGTGACCGCAATAATCGGCATGTGCCGAGTCGATTGTGGAGTCTCGTCTGAACGGTTCGCGCTTCCGTCGGTCGAGTCACGCGAGGCCACCAACGCTTCACCTTCCCGAATGCGTCGAGTGGTCTCAAATCCATCCATGACGGGCATCTGACAATCCATCAGGATGGCGGCATAGTCCCCCTTGGTGAGGGCAGCCAGCGCCTCTCTACCGTTTTCGACGACGTCCGGTTTGTAGCCCAGTTTTTCAACCATCCGCACGGCGAGCTTCTGGTTGACCATGTTGTCTTCCACGACCAAAATTCGTCGATGTTGCACATGCTCCGCGACCATATGCCTGGTGACGAGTTGAGGCACGACGGGGCATGCCTGTGCGTCCTTCGGCGCTTGGCCATCGGGCAACCCGAGCACGGTTCGTAGGCAATCGCGTAATTCGTCGTGGCGGACTGGTTTCGGCAGGTAGCCCATCGCGCCGGCTTGACGGGCTTGTTCCGCATGACCACGTTGCAGCATCGAGGTCATCACGACGAGGCGAATCCCTGACCCAGCCGGGTGGCTTTGCAGCTCTCGTGCGAGCTGCAACCCGTCTTTTCCCGGCATGATGACGTCCAAGATTGCAAGATCGTACGACACTCCACGCTGCGTTGCCTCGGCGATGCGGTGTAAAGCTGATTCGGCATCCTCCGCGAGTTCGTCAATCATCCCCCAACCTGAAACCAGATGGTGGAGGATCAAACGATTCGATTCGTTGTCATCGACGATCAAGACACGCTTTCCGGTAAGATCTCCGGTTGGAAGAATCGCGCGCAGAGAATCCGCCTGTTTCTTGAAACGCACGGTGCACCAGAAGGTACTGCCATGCCCCTCGGTACTGCGCACTCCGATCCGTCCACCCATTAACTCCACCAGTTGCTTGGAAATGGAAAGACCAAGACCGGTCCCTCCGTATTTTCTCGTTGTGGAGCTGTCGGCCTGCACAAATGGACGGAACAGTTTGGCTTGGGTACTCGGATTGATTCCGATACCTGTGTCAATGACTTCGAAACGGATGACGGCGGTGTCCGGTAGGTCTTCTTCAAGATAGGCCTGCAGGGTCACCTCGCCCTTGTCGGTGAACTTCACCGCGTTGGCGACCAGGTTGGTGAGGACCTGACGGAGGCGGCCTGGGTCGCCTTTGAGTCCCATCGGAACCGCTGCGTGTACCAGTCCGGTCAGTTCCAATCCTTTCGTTTCCGCCCGCTTGGCGAATTGTGCCAACACCTGCTCCACCGTGGTTCTTAGATTGAAGTCGAGGCACTCCAGTTCCAGCTTACCTGCCTCGATCTTGCTGCATTCGAGCACGTCGTTTATCAGCTGCAGGAGCGCTTCGCCGCATTGCCGGATAGTCTCCGCGTAGGACTGCTGTTCCGGCGTCAAGGGCGTCTCCATCAACAGGCTCGTCATACCGATGACCCCATTCATGGGAGTGCGGAGCTCATGACTGACGGTCGCCAGAAATGCCGTCTTGACGCGTGCCGATTCCTTGGCCTCGTCCAGAGCTTGGTCCAAACGGCGGTTACTCTGGCGAAGCTGGTCGGCGGAGAGTTGGAGCGCCTGCTGTGTCCTGTGGACGCTCGTCATGTCAGCGGCATAGCCTCGCACGAGCCCATGAGTGAGAACCGGGCAGAAGGTCCATGAAAAACTGGCTTCTGGCAGCACAACTGTCTCGTCATGAAGCACCTGGCCTGTTGCTAGACAGCGCCGCACGATGTCTGGAAGGGTACGCGGGGCGACGTTGGGAGATCCTTCGAGGCTGTATCCGAATCGAGTAAGCAGAGAGATCATCGCGGGATTGGCATACAGCAGACTCATCTGCCGGTCCAGTTCGATCATCGGTAAGGGACTTTCCTCCGCGATTGCGACCAGCCGATCGCGAGCTTGTTTCAATTCCAGTTCATGGGACAAGTCTCGAATACCGACAATCAGCACGGTCTTTCCATTGAACATACTGGGCGCACAAGTCCATTCCACTGGAACGGGGCGGGTTGCCTTCCGCAAGATCAGATGTTGTGTCACGGAAGTCGGGCGGCGGTTGTTCAGCACTTCGTTCAGCTGCGCGGTCATGACGGTTGCGTCCGACTGGGTGAGCATCGACCACAGGGATGGAAAGGATCGGATCGTGGAGGAAGAAAACCGTGGTCCAAGCAACCGATGGCCCTCACGGTTAACGGCCAATACGATGAAATCACTGTCGAGGATGACGGTGGCCAGCGGAAGCCCTTCGAGAAGATCCAGGCCTGTGAAGGTCGTCGGAAGCGAGGCTGCAGGCCGGTGTCGGTCGCGGTTGCGTTTCCGTTTCCGTCCAGCCGGCTTCATCATGCGGCCCGTGAGAGGGTTTGATCCAGGTGTATCCCGATGTTGACACGTTCTTGGGCCGGGTCCAAGACGCGCAGCACGGTTCGGACCTTGCGGTCGGGAGATGGTGTAGCCAGGTCCACCTCGATGGGCGTGGCATAAGAACCTCCATGTGAGTCGGTCGTGATTTTTATCAGAGGTTTGAGTCGTTGTTGAGGGTTAACTCCGATGACGACCGCCTGTTCGCCGGTATTGAGCTGGATGAGGCTCCCGACCGGATAGACGCCGATGCTTCGAATCATGAGCTCCACCAGGGATTTTGCGAACTGTCCTCGTTCAGCGGTCAAGAAGAGTTGGCGAACGGCGTCGTGTGGGATCATAGCCGGGCGTGTGCCGCGCCGACTGACCATGCCGTCATAAACATCGACGATGCCGACGATCTGGGCGAGGCGCGAAATCTGGTCGTTGGCTAGACCGGCTGGAAACCCGCTTCCATCAGCCCGCTCATGATGTTCCCTGACGATGCGTAAGACATCCTCATGCATGCCGGGATGTTCGGAGAGGAGTGCGACGCCCAGTTTACAATGCTGTTCGAGCAGAGTCTTATCTTGTCCGCTGCACTCATCCCGTTTACGAACGAGATTGCGCGGGAGCCGGACATATCCGGTGTCATGGAGCAACGCGCCCATGCCGACCTGTTCTTGCGTCGGTTGATCCAACCCGCTCTCAATGGCCACTACAAGGGACAAAATGCAGGTGTCCAACGCATGAGCCGTCAGGGAGCGGTCGAAGTGCTTAATCTTCTGGATGGCGACCTGCGTAGCCATGGCGGCGCGGTCGCTGAGAACTTGCGCCAACACGTTCGACACGATGGCTTTGGTCGCTTCGGGAGAAGGAGGAATTCCCCGTTCAAGCTCCTCGAAGATGTGCTCCACCGCTTCTTGAGCCTGTGCGTAGATGACGGTAACGGAATGATCTTCGGATTTCGCCTCCTGCCTACCTTCGGGTTTTTGGCTCGGAGGAGCTGGGACATCAGGGCTGGTAGAGTGGTGGTTTGCAGCTTGCTGTGTATTCGTCGAGGATTCCGATGGGAGGTCGGACCCTTTGCCGGTATCGATGGTCACCATCTTGATCCCATGCTGTTTCATGAGTTGGATGGTCTGCAGATCCTTGATCAGCCGTTTATGGGAAAGGAACGGAGTTCGGTACCACGGGACATCCATCTCGATGATGAACATGCCTGGTATGAGCTGCTCGATAGGGATACGTTTTGTCGCCATACGGTTTTGGACTCCAGGTCAGAAAGGTCTCCAGTCGAACGTGCCGACAGAAGGGAGGCTCTACGTCCATTATCGGCGAAGCATGCGCCGAACTTGATTATTATCCGTGAATCGTGATGCGCGTGAATCACTTCTGAGACGATACGCTCCATCGTCTCTGTTCCTCATCAAGATCTGTCTGTGACATTCCGATAGGGCTCATCAGGGTTGGTCCATATCAGCCGACTATCCTGGAGCGAAGGGCATGAACGAGATTGTCGTGTCTGTTCCGTCCGCGGCATCATTCTTATCGGTCGGACTTCCTCTAAAAATATCCCTTACGCTCGATCAGCAGAAGGTCATGCACGGCTCGACGCTTCTCGGCTGGAAGGATCACGCATGGCTTGTCTGCGAATGGCCGATTCAACTCGGCCATGATCAGCCGGTCGCAGCAGGTACTCCGTGCACGGTGAGTTATCTGCTTGACGGCAAACTGGTGGGTTATCGCAGCGAAATACGCGATCTGATTACCTCGCCGGTGCCCCTGCTGTTCGTTGCGTTTCCGAAGGCGGTGGAAGAAATGCATCTGCGAAAACATCTCCGCGTATCGACCAATGAGCCGGTCTTGTTGATACGAGCGGATTCTGGCAACGCGTCCGAGTCCGCATTGCCCACCAGCAACTATTTCGGTGGCTTGCTGAAAGATCTCAGTCAGGGGGGATGCAGTGTGGTGCTGGTGCGAAGACCAGCCTGGCTGTGCCCAGGAGCAACGGTCCGACTCGAATTCGAACTCCCTGGTCTCGGACATATTACGAACCTCACGGGTGTCGTGAAGAACGCCGACATGCGGGAGGGCAGTGAGATGATCGGCATCGAGTTTCGATTCAATGAACTCGAGTACATCGAATATCGCGGGTGGGGCGGATCCGTCCGGCAGGCAGTCGAACATTGCGTCTTCCAGAAGGCCGGCGCCTCTTTTGTTGTCCCGTAACCCTGATCTCCGTAGCCTCGCCGGGTGAGCGTTCTTGCCTCCACACCGGGAAAATATTACCTCGTATGAAAGTTGCGGTGAAGGTCCCGCCCTTGAATAGGGCGATTTTCATCGCGCCACAGCAGTAACGGCTGGCACAGGACTTGGAATGCACTCTGAGCGTATCGACTGGACAGCGGGTGCAGGAGTCGGTGCTGAGTCAATCAGCCGCAGAGCGGGCTGTGCGATGTGATGAGACGACGACACTACGCCGGTCTGTGAGGAATCGATGGACAGCGATAATTTCTATATCAACCTGTTCGTGAAGGCGCCGCACTGGTCCACGCCTGAGCCCAACTCGGATGAAGCCGCACGCTGGAGCAAGATCGCGGCTTTCCTGGAGTATATCTTGCGCCGTGTGTGGCAGCAGGAGCCGAACAAGCAACTCAGGATGTTGGACATCGGGTGTGGCCGCGGATGGCTCACCAATCTCGCTGCAGGATATGGTTTCTGTGAGGGCATTGAGCCGGTCGCAGGCGTCGTCGAGCATGCGCGCAAGCTGTTTCCCCATCTTCGGTTCGAAGGAGGGACGGCGGAGAGCGTCTTGAGGCGGACAGACTTCGAGCCGTACGACGTCGTGCTCACGTCGGAGGTCATTGAGCATGTTCCGCATGGGCAAAAAGAAGAGTTTCTCGCGCAACTGGCCAAACTGCTTAAGCCGGACGGCTATCTGATCCTTACGACGCCGAGGGGTGAAGTGTGGGAACAGTGGAAGACCATCGCGCCGCCCAATCAACCGGTTGAAGACTGGGTGACCGAAGAGCAACTGCGGAGCCTATTCACTGCGCAGGGCTTCGTCGAAATGGGACTGGACCGTATTCATGTTGAGGTTCCTGACTTGCGTTATGTGCCGGCGCCCACGCCGGCCGATCTCCGCTCCATGAACCTACTCCCAATCTATCAAGTATGGTGCTGTCGCCGACCCGCCGGCCAACGTCCCATTCCCTTTACACGCGCACCGAAGGTGTCCGTCATTGTCCCGACATACAATCGCCTCGATCGTCTCCAGATGGCACTCGCGAGCCTGGCTGCGCAGACCTATCAGGACTTCGAGGTCATCGTCGTCAATGATGCTGGTTGCGACGTGGCGTCCGTCGTGGCGGCCTGTGTCGATCGACATCGCATCACGGCCATTACCCACGATAGAAACCGCGGTTTGGCTGCAGCCCGCAACAGCGGACTCCGTGCGGCGAAGGGTGACTACATCGCCTATCTTGATGACGATGATCGCTATCTTCCTCATCATCTTGAGACCCTTGTCGCCTACCTGGATCGTCGTGAATGCCGCATCGCGTACACCGACGCCTGGCGAGTGCAGGAACGGCAGAGCGACGGCGAGTATGTCGAGACCGGGCGCGATGTTCCGTACTCCTTTGAATTCAGACCGGCGGATCTGCTGGTGTCCAACTACTTTCCGGTTCTCTGTGTGATGCACGACCGAGCCTGTCTCGATGAGGTGGGCCTATTCGATGAATCTCTCTTCGCTCATGAAGATTGGGATTTCTGGATCCGCATGGCGACTCGATTCCCGTTTAAACACCTGCCGGTCAGGACTGCCGAGTTCACTTGGCGGAATGACGGTACATCCATGACGAGCGGGACCAGAGCGACCTATCGTCGCACCACTGAAATCATTTACCGAAAATATGCGCCCTACGCAGAACGGATTGCCGGCGTCCGGGAAGCCCAGCAGCGTCATCTCGAAAAACTCCAAGCGTCGATGCCGATGAAGTCCTACGTCTGCTCCATCATCATCCCGGTATGGAACAAGGTGGAACTGACCAGGCAATGTCTGACCGCGCTTGCCTCCAATACGACCGATATCTGGTTCGAAGTGATCGTCGTCGACAATGGATCCACGGATGGGACCGGGGAATTGTTAGGGGAGCTCAAGGGCGATGTGCAAATCCTCCGGAACGACCGGAACCTCGGGTTTGCCAAGGCGTGTAATCAAGGGGCTCGGGCGGCCCGCGGTAAATACCTGGTGTTCCTGAACAACGACACGATCCCTCAACCACAGTGGCTTAAGCCGTTGGTCAGCGAGGTGGATGAGCATCAGGAAGTTGGGGTAGTGGGCAGCAAACTGCTCTTCGCGGATGGCTCCGTCCAGCATGCGGGGGTGGTCTTCATGCGGTCACAGCGGAGTGCCTATCACATCTATCGGACCGTTGCTAGTAATGCTTCTGCGGTGAATCAGCGGCGCGAGTTCCAGGCGGTTACTGCGGCTTGCATGCTCGTGCGTCGGGAGATCTTTGACGAGGTACAGGGATTCGACGAAGGTTTCGTCAATGGTTTCGAGGATGTGGATCTCTGTCTGAAGGTTCGGGGAAAGGGGTACCATGTGATCTACCAGCCCCGCAGCGTGTTGTATCACTTGGAAAGCCAAACTCCTGGTCGAAAAGAGTACGAGGTGCATAACAGCCGTCGGCTTCAAGAACGGTGGGGCGATCATTGGTGGCTGGGGGATGAGGATCTCCACTATCACAGGGATGGATTTAAATTGGTCGGCGGTGCTCAAGACGCAGAGTTTGCCACACAATTAAAGCCGATGGGAGATATACGCGATCAGGCGGGTTGGGCTCATGTCGCAGCCGCGCAAGCGGCTGCTCTGAAGCAGGATTGGTCGGCTGTCACACGTGAGCTCCGATTGGTGGACTACTGGCCGGATGACCGATTCGTGCTGTGTTGGGGCGCCATGGTGGCCGAGCGGATGAAAGAGCCGCTTCTACGGGTCCGGTTCCGCTCGCGCTATTTGGAATTGGTTGATGCGCCTAGCGAGCGACTCGCGCTGATCCGTATGTTGGTCGAACAGAAGAACTTGGTGGATGCAGAGGAGCACCTCCGGATCCTGCTTGAGTCTTCCCCGGATCATGCGGAGGGACTGTTGCTAAAAGGCATTCTGTGCATGCAGAGGGAACAATATGAGCAAGCCGAGCGCTCATTTGCTTTGGCAATGAAGGAGGGAGCGGATCGCAGGAAATGTCTGATGGGGGTGGGAATGGCGGCAATGGGAAGGGCATACACGCAAGGGGCCTGGGAGCAGTTTCTTGAGGTGCTGGAGGAAAATCCCGACGATGCCGAGGCGATCCACTGGCTGCTCCGTGCCGGCACGGCACAAAACCGTTGGTCAGAGTTGGGTGAGCGATTGCATCGATATGTGACGAGAAACCCTGGTGACGTAGCCGTGCGATTTGCCTTCGCTGGCGTGTTGCTGAGGGGTGAACGGGTCGAAGCGGCCCGACGGGAATATGATGCGCTGCAGACGCTTGCACCAGGTTCCGATGGGTTGGACCAACTGGGCCGGGCGATTGCAGGAAAAGAAGCCGTGATCCTGACGGAAGCCGCCCAGTGATTCGCCACCTCGTTCTAGCTGAGGGGTGTCAAAGCAGGACCTGAAAGAACCCCTCAATCGGTCCAGCTCATGCCAGTGACATGGGAAGGATGCCACGCGCGCTAATCATACAATTAGCGAGACTGGGAGATCTCCTGCAATCGCTGCCGGCGATCGCGCAGCTCCACGCGCGTCAACCCGAGACGCAATTCGATCTGCTCTGTCCGTCTCATCTTACCGATGTGGGACGTCTGCTGCCGGGCATCGAGAAAGTCCTTGCGTGGGATGGAGCGGCCTGGCAGCGACGTGCGATGGACGCCCAGCAGAATTTGCGAGCAGAGCATCTTGTGGAGGTCGATACAACCTTGATGGCATTGGCGCCGGACCGGTACGACTATGCCTATGTTTTCAATCAACATCACCGGGCACTGCTGGTGGCCTCATTACTCGCTCAAGAAGTGAAAGGACCATTTCTCTACGGGCCGCTTAGCGAGGTGCTGACACCGTGGGCAAGCTACATTCGCGATGTGGCGCAGCGGCGTCTGGGACAGCGTGTGCACCTGGCTGATGCTTTCTGCGGGCTCTGTGGAATCTCTCCGCCAGGGTCTGTCGTCATGCTCGATCCTCCGACCGTCCGATTGCCTGAGGATTTGGAACCTATTGGTAAACACGGTGCTCCGTGGATTGCGCTCATCGTGGGAGCGGGGGAGACCGAGCGGTTTGTGCCCACGGAGGTGTGGCGCCGATTGATGACCTTATTGCTTTCATGCATGCCGCAAAGTCGTATCGTACTTGTCGGAATGGAACGCGAACGAGCCGCAGAGATTCAAGCACCGCTGCCTCCGTCGGCTCTGGGTCGGATTTGGGACACGACCGGTCGCACCTCTCTGTCGCAGCTTGCCGCCATTCTTGCTCGCTGTCATCGAGTCGTCGGTTCGGACACAGGTCCCCTGCACCTCGCTGCGGCGCTCGGCAGGCCGGTTATCGGTTGGTATTTTGCGCGGGCACGGGTCCATGAGACGGGACCCTACGGTTTCCATCATGTCGTGTGGCAGGCCGAAGACATGCGGGGTGAGATCTGGCCGGTCGACGAAACTATCGCCGTGATGTGTGAGCAGGGGCACCATGCACCGGTCGGCTGGAGTGTATGGACGAGCCACTGCGATGCATGGGGCGCCTATTATACGCCGGCCGGCCAATCAGCCGTTCCACCGCCCGAACGTGAAGCGCTCTGGCTTGAACTGGAGACGGTCCTTTCATGAAGTATCTGGCGCAGAATCTTGAAGCCCTTCGCAAGCAGTACCCAGCGCTGGTCCAAACTACGCAGGAAAATTCCGGTGGTCTGCTGACGGTCGCGCCTTCAAGAGAAGGGAGTCCATCGGCTACGTATGAAGGACGATGGGTTCACAGCGGATACGATCCGCGTCAAGAAGCCCAAGCATGGGCCAAAGCTCAATTGCGTGAATGGAAAGCCGGCGAGCTTGGGGTCGTGCTCGGTGTCGGCTTGCTGTATCACGTCGAAGCGTTGGTCGCTCTCAAGCCGCAAGGGGCGATGCTGGCGGTTGTCGTGCCCAATGTGGCAGAGCTCAAAGACGCCGTCTCGACGAGGCCTATGGCGGCTTGGGTCCACCGAGTCGAATGGCTGTGGGGAACTCCTGCGGCGATGGCAGAGGAGTTGGCCGCAAAGTCGGAGCCGCTTCGGTTCATGACGTATGGACCGGCCGCCCGCCTACACGCCGACGCTCATCGCGATTTGGAAGCAGGGCTCCGACGGATGGTTTCGGCCAAACAGACGGGCCGACTTCATGTTGCCGTAGTGGGGCCGATCTACGGCGGCTCGCTCCCGATCGCTCACCACACGGTCGCAGCACTGGAATCGCTGGGTCATCGGGTCAGCTGGCTGGATCAAAGTCCCCATCGGATAAGCTACGAAACATTCGGGGTTTATCACGAGCCACGCCACCGCCTCACCATGCAAAGCCGGTTTGCCGACGTGCTGAGTTTAGGCGTTGTGACGCATCTTGCCGAAGATCCGCCGGATCTTGTGCTGGCGCTTGCCCAGGCGCCGATGAATCTCGCGGTGCTCGAGCACCTGCGCAAGAAGAAATTTCTCACCGCGATGTGGTTCGTTGAAAACCACCGGCATCTGACCTACTGGCAGCAGTTAGCCGGCGGGTACGACTATTGGTTTGTCATCCAGGAAGGCTCCTGCTTCGAATCGCTGAAGCGGGCGGGGGCTCGCCATGTCAGCTATCTGCCGATGGCGGCCGAGCCAAACCTGCATCGGCCGATTGTGTTGACTGCAGCCGACCAGGACGAGTATGGGGCCGATGTGTCCTTTGTAGGGGCGGGGTATGCCAACCGGCGCACCGTTCTTCCGCGATGGTTATCGAATGATTGGTCGTTCAAGCTCTGGGGCAATGAGTGGGAAGGCGCAGAGGGCTTCACGTCGGTGCTCCAGCGCGGCGGTGACCGTATCGATACAGAGACCTGCATCAAAGTGTTCAATGCCACCTCCATCAACCTGAATCTTCATTCCTATGACGGCGACGGACTCGATCCGGAGGCCGACTTCGTCAACCCTCGGACATTCGAATTGGCTGCTTGCGGTGCATTTCAGCTGGTCGACGAGCGATCACTCATGCCAGATCTTTTCGCCGCCGATGAGCTGGTCCGGTTCGCTGCGGTGGCTGAAGTGCCGTTGCTTATCCGTGCCTGGCTCGATGATGTGCCCGGACGACGCGCGATTGCTGAGGCCGCGCGTCGTCGTGTGTTCGCGCAGCACACGTACCAACATCGCATGAAGGAACTCTTGACTACCATCGGTGTGCATCAACCTGATCGAATCGGAGCCATTATGCGCGGGGACCGCAACGCCGGCGCGTTGACGCAGCGTGAAAATACACCACCCGAGCTTGCAGCGCTCCTTCGCCGATTTCCGTCGGATCAACGAGTGGAGCTCAAGGAGGTAGCGGCTCAGATCAAGACGAAAGGTGCCGACCGAGAATTGGCGCGAGAGGAGCTGCTGGTTCTGATGCTGGATAGTTATCGAGTAGAAACGAGAGATCTCGTATGATGCGGCAAGTCCTGATCATCAACATCACCCGGATGGGCGATCTCGTCCAGATGGGCACTCTACTGTCACGTCTCCGAGACGAATGGCCCGGCGTGGCGGTAGATCTTGTGGTCGATCGACAATTCGCGCCGGTGGCCTCTATGCTGAGCGGCTTGCGTGACATCATCGCGTATGATTTCCACGCGTTGATTGATGAGAGCCGGGTCTGCGCCAAAGATGCCGTTGCGCTCTATCGAGAGATCGCATTGTGGGCCGACGAATTGCACAAGCGCCGCTACGATCGCATCATCAACCTCACATTCAACCGATCCAGTGCGCTCCTGGCCGAATATGTCGGCGCGCAGGATATCCGCGGCGCGCGGAGCGCTTGGGACGGCGGTACGGTCATCAACAATCCCTGGATGGTGTATTTTACCGATATTCATCAGATCCGCCGGATCAATCGATTCAACCTCGTCGACCTCTATGCAATGGCTGGGAGCAGGCCGGGCTCGTTTGCACCATTGTGTGTGACGACGCCAGCCGAAAATACAGACTGGGCGAGGCGCTTTCTGTCGAGTCCGGGAGGGCCGGATGGCAAATGGATCGCGGTGCAGGCAGGGGCGAGCGACGTAATGAAGGCCTGGCGGCCACAGCATTTCGGCGTGGCACTGGCCCGCTTCAGCAAGCATTGGGATGGCGGCATTCTGTTCATCGGATCGCCATCGGAACAGGATGCGATCGCTCATGTTATCCGGACCTATCGAGAGGCGGGTGGGCGCAGCACAATCAAGAATGCCGTCGGGCAAACGACCTTGCCGCAGCTCGTCGCTCTCCTGGCGGACTGTCGGGTGTTGCTCACAAACGATACAGGACCGATGCACTTGGCCGTTGGGGTGCAGACTCCGGTCATCGATCTGTCCGTCGGCCATGTGGATTTCCAGGAGACCGGTCCACACGGGCCAGGACATTGGGTTTTGCAGTCGGATCTCGAATGCGCGCCTTGTGGTTTTGACCAGGTGTGTTCGCACCACGCTTGTAAGGATCGGCTGCCGATCGACGTGGTCGACGGTGTCATGCAACATGTGGTGAGGCAGGGACCGTTGCCCATGACTGTACCGGGCTATCGTTTGTACAGATCAGGCGTCGATGCGGATCAATTGGGTACTTTTGAACTCGTCTCCGGTTGTGAAGATGCGATAGAGACCTGGTACGCGGCATTCTGGCGTCGCCGCTGGTATGAGTCGTTCGCCGGTCGGACGAGCCGGCTGCCGACACTCAACAGTGTTGCACCGGACACCGGCGAGGGATTGGCCTGTATGAGGGCGATGATGCCGTTGCTCGACAGCCTCTGCCGACGGGCTGACCACATCGTCCGGCTAACCGGGCAAATGCCGCTTCCTGTCCAAGCCATTCAAGCGTTACAACGGGCACAAGCGGAGGAACGTCAGAAGGTGGCTCAGGCCGGAAGAACGACGTGGGCCACAAGACCGCTGATCACGGCCGCGCTCCGCCTGTTGCATCAGGACAATGAGCAAGGGCTGGAGCGAATGGCGAGGCATCACGCGGCGGCGTATCATCGCTGGCGCCACGAGACGAAGGTCGTGGCCTCCTACCTCGCATCCCCGCGAGAGGTACCCGCTTCGAGTGCAAACATACCTGTGTCCTACGCCGGTATCAAATGAGAGGAGACTGGCCCATGCAGATTACGCTCGATCAAGACCACTGGGAAGTCGACGCACCGCTGACGATGGAACATGTACTGACGGAGCTTAGTGAGCGCGCTCATGCTCGGGCTCGGATCGTCACCAAACTGCAGCTCGATCATCGTACGATTACAGACCGTGACTTGGACCCTGTATTTCTCGCTGAATCGGTCGTGCGCTTTCGGCAGCTGACGGCCGTGTCGCAGCCGATGCCGGATCTCATACGGGCCGCCGAAGGGTCTATCAGGAAATACGCAGAAACTCTGCGCACCGAGGGGGCGGCCTTGCTCTCGCCGTTGCGATTCGGACCATTGCCGCTCTCCTCGCTCGACGCCTGGCTGGGACAGCTGGCAGACTATCTCGAGTTCGTAGATGGGACTTCGGTCACGATGCAGGTAGGGGCCGGAGCCTCCGACGTCATGCCTTGGGTTCAACAGCTTTTGGAGTCGCGGGCGGCTCAAGACGTGGTTCGTTTGGCGGATCTCTTGGAGTATGAAATTTTGCCTCGGTTGGATATCTGATGGTGACAGCAGATTGGTGTCCATTATCATCGGCTCAGCCACTTCGTGCTTGATTGATGAAAGACTCAAGTCCCACTTGATTCAGCCGATAAGACACCAGACCCGCTCACGGAGATGAGCAGGGCGAGCTTCTGCACGGATGCCGGAGGCGAAGGGCTGATCAGGTTTTTGACTCAAGGAGGAAGGGGCTATGTCACTTATTGTCAACAACAATCCTGCATCCATCTCGGCCCAGCGCAATTTGGGTGTGAGTTCGGCAAGCTTGAGCCGCTCGGTAGAGCGTCTTTCGTCCGGGCTCCGCATCACCCGCGCCGCCGACGACGCGGCCGGTCTCGGCCTATCCGAAACCTTGCGGGCGCACATTCGCAGCATCAACCAGGCTGTTCGGAACTCTTCGGACGGGATTAGCTTAACGCAGATCGCCGACGGAGCGGCTGCTACTATCGGCAATCTCATGGCTCGCCTGCGCGAGTTAGCCTCGCAATCATCCAGCGGCACGGTGGGCGCTACCGAACGATCGTATATCGATCAGGAGTTCGTGGCGCTGCGTTCGGAAATTGACCGCATTGCGCAGGTGACGGAGTTCAATGGACAAGCGTTGACCAGCGGCAGCACGATCAGTTTCACGATGCAGGTGGGTTTCAAGAGCGGCACCGGTAACACGTTGACGATGGATCTGAACCAACTGACGATTTCCGCGTTGGGTATCAGCAGTGTGAACGTGTCCACAGCGGCGAATGCACAGAGCGCGCTGAGCAACATCGACAGCGCCATCAGCGCCGTGGCAACCGCACGCGCCGAGTATGGGTCGCTCCAGAATCGGTTCGAAGCTACGATCGCAAATCTGGAGGTTTCGAGTGAAAATCTCACGGCAGCCGAATCGCGGATCCGCGATGCGGATATTGCCTATGAAACCTCACAATTCACAAAGAACCAGGTTCTGGTGCAGACAGGTATTGCCGTGCTTGCGCAGGCGAATACCTTGCCGCAGCAGGCGCTGGCGTTACTCCGAGGGTAATCGATTATCGAGGCCGCGCCCGCGTTTCCTGGGTGGGCGCGGCCTCGATAGTTCAGTAGGGAGGCTGCCATGATCCAGAGCATTTCCCCAAAGGCAGATCCTCAGGTGAATCGCGTTCGCGAAGAGGACCTATCGGGTTCGGTCGGGCAGAAGCTGCGGGCGAAGAGAGGCGACTCGGACGGTCAGTCGGCTTTCCAGAATGACCGTGCCAGGATCGATCGGGCTGCAACGAAGGTCAACGAAGTCATGAGTCTGGCGGACCTGCGGCTCAAGATCGAAGTGGACGATGAAACGAAACGGGTGGTTGTGAAGGTGATTGAGCAGAAATCCGGTGAGGTGATTCGCCAGATTCCAGCTAAAGAGTTGCTGGAGTTGGAACAGTACCTGTCCAGCCAGAAGGGGATCCTACTGAGCGAACAGGCGTAGGATAATCGCGAGGAGCCTACATGGCCACGATAAGTTTTGGCGGCCTGGGAAACGGACTGGACTTCGGCCAGGTTGTCGATCAATTGGTCAAGGCGTCGCGCATCCCCGTCGATCGACTCAACGCCAAGAAGGACGACCTGAATTCGAAATCGACCGACTACGCTACGCTGAACACGAAGCTGATCGGCCTTCAGAGCGCGGCCGACAAGATGCGCCTGCCCTCCAACTTCGACCGCACCAGTGTGTCGGTCAGCGACACAACCGTGCTCACGGCAACTGGGTCGTCGTCGGCAGTTCAGGGAAGCTATACGGTCAAGGTCACGCAACTGGCGCAATCCCACCAGATCACGAGCAAGGCGGCGAAGGCGGTTGCGTCCACGACGACCGATATCGTGAGCGGCGGCTCGGGGACGTTCATCTTCCGCGTGGGCAGCGGCACGAATCAAACCGTCAGTCTGAACGCCACCGCGACAATCGAAGATTTTAAATCCGCCATCAATGATCTCGGTGCCGGCGTCACCGCATCAGTCGTGAACACGGGGAGTGAGGCTTCTCCCGCCTACCGGCTGGTGCTGACCGCCACTAGTACCGGTGCTACCAACGAGGTCACCATTGTCGCAGACAACACCGACCTCGATTTTCTAAACAGCACCGGAACCGGAGGAACCGATACTCTTCAAGCGGCTCAGGACGCCGTGATCGTTGTGGGCGATCCCACCCTGAATCCACTGACATTCCAACGAAGCAGCAACAGTATTACCGATGCTATTACTGATGTGGCGTTGACGCTGACTAAGACGACCGGCTCAAGTACGATCTCGGTCAATGTCTCACGGGATATGTCGGCCGTCCAAACCAACATCAAATCTCTGGCGACGGCGTACAATGAGGTGGTCAAGTTCATCACCGAGCGGACTACCTACGACATCACGACCAAGAAGGGCGGAATCTTCTTTAACGAACCGACGGTGCGGACGGTGCTCAGCCAGGTAAGGACGGCACTCTCCTCCGTCGTGTCGGGATCGACCGCCTATGTTTCGGTGGGTGACGTCGGGTTCAAGACGGAGCGTGACGGATCGGTGACGGTCGATGATGCCAAGCTGAATGCGGCGCTCAGTTCTAATTACACGGCAGTCAAAAATCTGTTCGTGAATCAAACCGGCAGCGTCGGAGTCGCCCAGCTCCTCAATGCAGCGGTGGATACGCTCGATGATATTGAATCCGGAGCGCTGACGGTCCGAAAACGAGGCCTCACCGACCAGATTTCGGATGTGACGGACGAGATTGCCCGGAAAGAAGATCTCATCACGCAGTATGAAGAACGGCTCCGCCGCCAGTACGCCGCGCTCGATGGGCTCCTAAGACAAATGCAAAGCCAGATCGGCTTCCTTCAGTCCAACTCCTCACTAACTGGGAAAAATTAGGATCGTCCAGGGAAGGGATCTATGCTCACTCAATACACGAACCAGTATCAGCAGACACAGGTGATGACCTCCTCCAGAGTCCAGGTCGTCGTGCTGCTCTACGACGCGGCCATCCAATCGATTGAACTGGCCCGGGTTGGGATTGAGTCGAACAATCTAAGAGAGAAAGGCCGATTCCTCGGACGAGCCATTTCCATCATCGGGGAGCTCAATAGTGTGCTCGATTTCGAACAAGGCGGTGAGATCGCCCATTCGCTGCACCGCCTCTACGAGTACATGCTCAGCGAACTAGTCACGGCCAATGCCCGCAATGATGCGCGCCGACTTGATGGCCCGCTGCGTTGCATGACGACACTTCGTGAGGGGTGGCTTGAGGTTGCGGTACAGCAGACTCGTATGGCAGGTGTACGGTGAACTCCACGGGGGAGAATAGTCAAGTCGTCGTTGCCCGGCTCACAAAGGCTGCTGCAGAGGCGGCTGAGTTCGGACAATGGGACGCCGTTGTTCAATGTTATCGTGATCGCGCTGCTCACTTGTCGGTCATACAGACGCCGATTCGAGAGGCGAGCGATCTGTTGAAGGTCGATGAACAGATCTGCGATCGTGTGCGTATCGCGCAAGCCGCGCTGGTGTCTCTATTGGGTGAGGCGGCGGCGACCAGGCAGCGACTTCAAGGCCTACATCAGCGACTCGAGGTGCGGTCTTCAGCTCCTGTAACCGTATCCAGGAAGGTATAGCGTTTCCACTGGAACTGAGTCGTCTTTCATGGCCGAGAGCCGGCGCGCGCCGCTACGCTGAGACAGGCCCATAGCAAAGAAAGCTACATGACCATGACGTCTCCAGTCACGGCTCCTTCCGTACCATCCAAGCATTCCGCAGATGAACGGCGAGAATGGATCAGAATCGACGACAGGGTGCTGATGGAATATCGTTTGCTGACCGATACTGGAACCGTCAATTCTGTCGAGACAGGCAGCACTACTCCGGAGATGATTTCAGCAGCGGTTACGAAGCCTACAGCGGACCTGCTCGCGCGCACTGGCGAGTCATTGATCGGCTCACCGGTGCTTCCTTGGATCATGAAAGTCGACTACCTACTCGAAGTCATTCTCAATTCCCTCACGACGATCGCGCCGTCAAGTGTCGTCATGGCGAAGCTGACGAATGTCAATTTGAGCGGAGGGGGAGTGGGTTTCACGTCCTGCCGCGAATTCGCTGTTGGCGACCGAATATCGGTCAAGCTGATCCTGCCTCCGTTTACCTCCATCCACGCAGTGGCGGAGGTTATCCGATCGACATCGGAGCCCCAGAAACAGGGCTGGATTCTTGCCACGGAATTCGTCGAGATCAGTGCAAACGATCAGGAGCATCTCATCCGCCACATTCTCCATACACAAGCCGAACGATTGAGAGCCCGCCGGACTTCTGTCTTGTAGAAATTGATCGTTCCTCAACGATACAGGTTATGCCGCTTGGGCAGGAGGGGTCTTGAGGAGCTGTAGCAGCGCCTCTCCCATCTTCTCCAACGCAGCGGCGGCAGGGGAAGAAGGGGCGTACTGACTCACCGGCATGTAGGCTCGTACCGCTTGTTCCATCGCAGGGTCTTCGGGAATTTCACCCAATAAGGTTAAGTCACCCCCAACATACTCTTTGAGCAACTTCCTAAGCTGCAACACATTGACGCGAGCCCGCCCTGTGACTCGATTGAGGATGAGGGTTGGCTGAAAAGCTCGCAGAGTGTTCTCAGCAGCCGCTCGGCCCGATTCATCAGTCTTTCCCGCCACGTCCAACACCTCTTCCACACTGCTGTAGTCTCGATTAGTAAACCTCTCAGGCATGACATCCCGCATCACGAACATCGACAAGACACGACGAATCGCAGCCAGCTTGATGAATCTGTAGAGATCCAGGACAGAGGTCGGGTCCGGGGTTGCGACAGCAAGGTAATGGTCGGCCATCAGAAAGAAATCGAGCGCATGATAGCCCGTTCCTGCTCCGATATCGACGATGATCACGTCCGCGCGGATGTCCTGAAAATTCCGGATCAGGCGGATCTTCCGTGAATAGGCCATGTTGGCCGTCGCCAATGTGTCGCCGGTGCCGGGAATAATCCGCAAGTTCGGGTGAATGGAGAGACGTTGAGCCAGATCATCTAGGTGCTCGATTCGATGGTTGAGGTAGTCGGTCAGGGTGAACGGCGGGTTTAGGAGGCCCACCAGCACATGTGCGTCGGCGCCGCCGACATCGAGGTCTGCGAGGACTACCTGCTTCCCCTTCCGTGCCAAGACGAGAGCCAGGTTGACCGAAATCACACTTTTCCCCACTCCGCCTTTTCCCGAAGCGACCGATATCACACACGCCATTGAGTTCAGTTTCTATGGGTTTGAGCCCGGTAGCACAGACTGTGTCGGTCAGTCGTGGAGAAACATGAATGCATATCATTCATCCGAGTGGAATGGGTAAAAAAAGAGTCGTTGGTCGACATCCGCTTCTACTAGGTACTCAAGTTTTGAAACCGCTACGCCGATACCTCAGTCGTCATGAATAATCAAGACTCTACAGCAGCAGCGATCCAGGCCGTGGAGACCACAGCACGGGAAGGGGAAATTCTGACCGTCATGGAGGTGGCTCAGTTCCTTCGGGTACCGAAGTCTACTGTCTACAAACTCGCCCGAGTTGGTGAACTGCCGGCGTCAAAAATTGGCAAGCATTGGCGCTTCCTTCGCCGTGATATCCATGAATGGATGCATGGTCGGTCTCGGCAAGCCTAGCGATCCGGGGGTGGCTGTTTGGTTCATCGGCAGAATGATTCGACTGCCGCCCTTAGCCGACAAGGCCCCAGGTCCTGAGCGGAGGCCTGATCCTATCGGCGAGGGCCTCCCGAACAAGCGTTTTCCAAGCACCTCGATCATTCCTCACTCATGCAGCGAAGTCGGCACCGCATCGGGCCTTTCCGGCTCAGGTCGATCGGTGAATGTGCCGATATCCAACGGAGCGCCGAGAGTCCGTGGAAAGGTCCAACCGTCCTATCTTGGACAAGGCCGTGGGTCATCGTGACTGTGACGGTATGATAAGAAAAAGGAGGGGTTATGCCGGCCGATCCAAACATGAAAATCCTCGTGGTTGATGACATGGTGACGATGAGAAGAATCGTCAAGAATATTCTGAAGCAGTTGGGATTCGCCAATATAGATGAGGCGGAAAACGGACAAGAGGCGCTGCAGAAGCTGCGAACAGACACCTTCGGCTTCGTGGTGTCCGACTGGAACATGCCGGTCATGACGGGCATCGACATGCTTCGTGCGATTCGAGCGGACGAGAAGATCAAGACAACGCCCGTCTTGATGGTGACCGCCGAGGCGCAACAAAGCAACTTGGCCGAGGCAGTGCAAGTGGGTGTCAACAACTATGTCGTCAAGCCATTCACAGCCGAGACTTTGCAGGAAAAGATTGCGAAAATCTTCAAGTAACCCGTGATCAAACAGATCCGTGTTTGCACTGGGATAGGGGGAAGGTTGTGCAGAATCAAGAACCTAAATTAGTCGAAGAACTCGGGGCCTTGACTCGTTTTGTGGATAACGCGATGAAAGCCATCTCGGCAGCCACCCCGCAGATCATTTCCAGCAGTACTCAGCTGCCGACCGCTGCCTCCCATTTGAGCGATCTGAGCAAGATGACGGAGGATGGCACACTTGAGGTGATGCGTTTAACGGAGATGATTCAGGATCATCACGGGCAGATGGCCAACGACCTCTCCTCGGTCGTCGAGGTCTTACAGGCGATGGATTGCGCGACCCTTGCAGTACGTCTCGAGAAGGTGACCTCTGTCCTCGCTCGGGACGGCAAATGTCTGACGGAGATCAT
Organism: Nitrospira sp.; assembly: GCA_029194665.1. Taxonomy (NCBI): domain Bacteria; kingdom Pseudomonadati; phylum Nitrospirota; class Nitrospiria; order Nitrospirales; family Nitrospiraceae; genus Nitrospira; species Nitrospira sp. The sequence continues at coordinate 194,554 of JARFXO010000003.1, forward strand.
GACCGCCCTATCCTTTCAAGATCTGGTGGCTCAACGGGTGAAGAAACTTGTTGCCATTCTCGACGAAGTGCAAGGACGGCTGATGGAGCTTGTGGTCGTGTTCGGATTTCAGGAAAGTTGCGAGGTGGCACGTGATACCGGCACAGCCGGACAGTTACTCAAACAACTTGAGGAATCGAAAACGACGGGCATGAAGCAGAAGGTTGCCGACGACATCCTGGCTCAGCTCGGATTCAAATGAGGCGCCCGCACAATGGATATTGCAACAGTACTCGGGATCGTGATCGCGTTGGGTTCCATCGTTGGGGGGCAAGTGCTGGAAGGCGGCCACGTGAGTTCGATCCTGCAGCTGACCGCCTTTATCATCGTGATCGGTGGGACGGTCGGAGCGATCTGTATCCAGAATCCGCTGCCGGTCGTCATCAAGGCGGTCGGGGCCCTGTCTCTGGCGCTTTTCGGCCATCACATCGACAATAAGGGCACGATCAAGTTGATCTTGGATCTCGCAAACCTCTCGCGAAAGCAGGGGTTGCTGGCGCTCGAGGGAAAATTGAAAGACATCAAAGACCCCTTCATAAAGAAAGGAATTCAGCTGATTGTTGACGGCACCGAACCGAAAGCTGTGCATGAGATTCTCGAAATTGAAGTGGAACACCATGAGGAACAAGGCATGATTGCGGCCAAGGTCTGGGAAGCAGCCGGAGGATACGCCCCAACGGTCGGCATCCTTGGCGCGGTGCTGGGGTTGATTCATGTGATGGAAAATCTCGCTGATCCCTCGAAACTTGGCAGCGGGATCGCGGTCGCGTTCGTCGCGACGATCTATGGCGTGGGGGCGGCGAACCTCTTCTTCCTCCCCGTTGCCAACAAGATCAAGCTGAAGCTGAAAGAGGAAGCGGGGGGCCGCAACCTGATCATCATGGGGCTCGTCGGGCTCGCCCATGGTGAAAATCCGCGGTTGCTGCAAGAAAAGTTGGAGAGTGTCCTTCCACACAGCGAACGTACGAAAGAGACAAAGAAGTGAAATATGAAAAATAAAAAGTGAAGCGTCATATTTCAAGTCCAAGCTGTACGTCTCACTTTTTCACCTCTAACGATTTACACGCTTATGGCGAAGCATAAACACGAAGAACACGAAAATCACGAGCGCTGGCTGGTCTCGTATGCCGATTTCATTACCTTACTGTTTGCGTTCTTCGTCGTGATGTACTCGATCTCGTCGGTCAACATCGGAAAGTACCGAACTGTCAGCGAATCGATCAAGGCGGCGTTGAATCCGCTCGTTAACCACTCGGGTGCGAATCAGGTAATCAGCGTCGGCGAAGCAAAACCAGCGCTGCAAGGGCGGAATCCAACCGACGCCAAGGAAGTCATGATCCGCCGTATCCGCCAATTAGCCCAAGTCATTAAAGACAAGCAACTGAGAGACATGGTGGCGTTCGTCACCGTCGTGCAGACGATCAATGGAGACATCGTAATTACCATTCCTGATCGTCTACTGTTTACCAGTGGAGAAGCGACTGTCAGAGCGGAAGCCCTCCCTTTTCTCGAAGGATTAGGCGGAGCCATCCTGGAAATGAACCGACATGCCCGTGTCGAAGGACATACGGATAATGTTCCAATTCGGACGGCACAATTTCCTTCTAATTGGGAACTGTCGGCCGCTCGAGCAGTAATGGTTGTACGGGTATTGTCGGAGCTGTACGGAGTATCGGCGGATCACCTGGCGGCCGTGGGGCATGCCGATACCAGACCCGTGACGGCGAACGCTGATGCGGAACAGAGGGCTAAGAATCGTCGAGTCGAAGTCGTGATTCTTGAGCAAGCGCCTCCGGTTCCCCTTCTCCAAACAGCGGATAAGACGGACATACCTAAGCAACCGACTGACGAATCGCCGCCGAGCGCGTCGCAGCCTGGTCCTGAGTTGCTCGGTGAAGGTCGACTCCGGACGCCGTAGCCCTACCGTAGGTTCCCACAGGCAGCCTGACTCTCAAGTCTCGTTCGAATGAAACCGACAGTACGTGTCAGTAACCTCAGCAAAGTGGCTTCACGATCGATGACAACGGAACCGGCTCCATCTCAAACGAAGCGGACTGAAGATCAAAATCCCCGACACCTCGCCCTCAAGGGCGATCTCACCATCTTTGAGGTGACGGAGTTCAAGGCATCTCTGATGAAGCTGCTTGCAAATGAGGGGTTGGTGTCATTGGATCTCAGCGGCGTTGCACGAGTGGACGCGGCGGCGATTCAGCTGATGCTGGCAGCACGCAAGCAAGGACGCATGATCGTGATGGGGATCTCCGATGACCTTCAGACGAAACTGAATCACTTGGGATTGGCCGATCCTCTGAGCGAGTGAGAACCCTACTGCGGGTGCTGAGACGGTATCGGACACAGGTTCGAAGCGCAATCGAGAGGTGCGAGGGGGGCCGGGACTGTGTGCTATGAATTCTTCGGAGAACCACAACAGAAGGTTCGCGCATCCTTAGGCCGCCGTTGAAGCGGCACTCAGTGCGCTTCTTGAGCATCATCGAGCAGGGGAGTCGCTTCCGGAGCGTGCCATGCGCTTGAGGCCGATTTGAAAGCCCAGATGACAGCCCTCTTTTACCGTCGTCGAAGCAGAGCATGGGAAAGATGCTATGAGTAAAGTTGCAGCAGAGCCCAAGTTGGATATCATCGTGACCGATCTGGATATGCCGGAGATGGACGGGATCACGCTCATCAAAGCATTACGGAAATTGAACGCGTTCAGATTCGCACCGATCTTCATGCTCACGACCGAGTCGGCGTCTGACAAGAAACAGGTAGGAAAAGAAGCCGGTGTAACGGGCTGGATCGTCAAACCGTTCAACTCGGACATCCTACTGAAAACGATCGCCAAAGTATTGTCGGCATAGCGGCGCGAACCCGTCGTGCGAGGAGCGTTCGCGTCGGAGTTTTAAGTTGCAGGTCGAAGTTTCATGATGGAATCAGAAACCTGAGACTTGAAACCCAAGACTTAGACCCTACCAATGAAACAACGCAGCTCTCGCTGAGTCACGATGACCCTCACGGAGGACAAGGCAGAAGATGAACAACGAGTTCGCACAATTTCAGGACGCGTTCTTTGAGGAGGCGGCTGAGCATCTCGCGGTCGTTGAAGAAGGGCTCCTGAAATTGGAACAGCACCCGGAGGATCTCGACCTTCTCAATAAGGTCTTTCGCTCGGCCCATTCGATCAAAGGCACAGCCGGCATGTTCGGCTTTAATGCGGTTGCGGAATTTACCCACAAGATTGAGACGTTGCTTGATTTACTCCGGAATGGGCGGAAGGCGGTTTCTCCATCCATCGCGGATCTCCTCTTAGAGGCACTCGATTGCTTGAAGATGCTGATCCAATCAACAAAGTCAGGCGCGGCGATTGACGACAAAACCGTCGAGAGACTCGCTGGAGAGTTGGCCTCATCGAGTGCGTCGGACTCGCAGGCGTCGGCAGTGAATGTGAATAGGACAAATGCGCAACCTGTTTCAGGCGAAAATTGTGGTGGAGATCAGACTTTTGCGATCAAGTGGATCCCTCCGGAATGGTTATTTCAACGAGGGCTCGACCCGCTTCAAACGTTCAAAGAACTAAAAAGCATTGGCGTCCTAACCGGAGTCACGCTCGATATGTCTCGAGTACCGGAGCTTGGCTGCATCGATCCGGAGACCTGCTACTTGTCATGGACCATGCAACTGACAACAAGCAAAGATCAGAAGGTAATCGAGTCCGTCTTCGAATGTGTCAGAGAAGACAGCGCGCTATTAATCCAGCCGCTTGAAGGCGCAGGAGAGCGAGCGCAGAATCTTGTAACGGAAGCAGACTTCTCCGCCGAACCAGAAGCTCCCAAACTGCTTGGGCAAATTCTCGTGGAAGGTGGCGTGGTTTCTCACGACGAGCTTGATCGCGCGCTGAGAGAACAAGAGCGGGTAGGAGAAATTCTTGTCAAACAAAAGGTGGTCACCCGCCAACAGATCGAACAGGCGCTGCAGAAACAACGTCAGCAGGAATTCCGCGCGCTGGCGAAAAAACCGGATGCCACCTCCATCCGCGTTGATACGGCAAAGATTGACAGGCTTATCAACTTGGTGGGTGAGCTGGTGATCACCCAATCTATGCTGAACGATTTGGGGTCTCGATTCGAGATGCGGCAGTTGCCGGTGTTATTGGAGCGTATGGTGGAACTGCAACGGAACACTCGAGAAATTCAAGAACGTGTCATGAGCATCCGCATGTTGCCCATCGGTACCGTATTTGCCAAGTTTCCTCGGCTCGTGCGCGACCTTTCAGCCAAAACAGGCAAGAAGATCCAACTCATCCTGTCCGGAGAAGAGACGGAATTGGACAAGACGGTCATCGAGTCCATCGGCGATCCGCTCATTCACTTGATAAGGAATTCGGCCGATCATGGATTGGAGCTTCCGGAAGAGCGATTGGACAATAATAAACAAGCGGTCGGGACGATCCGGCTCAATGCGTTCCATGAGGGCGGAAACATCTGCATCACAGTGGAGGACGATGGGCGTGGATTGGACCGCGACAAGATTGTGGCGAAGGCAAACAAGCAAGGCTTGATCAGCGACAGCGATAAACTGGCAGATGATCAAATCTGGCCGTTGATCTTCAAACCAGGATTTTCAACCGCGGAGAGAATATCGGACGTGTCGGGTCGTGGTGTGGGCATGGATGTGGTGAAGCGAAACATCGAAAGTCTGGGAGGGACAGTCAGTATCAGAACCACCAAGGGTAAGGGCACCATATTCATACTCAAGCTGCCGCTCACGTTGGCGATCATTGACGGCATGACGGTGCGGGTCGGGAAGGAAACCTACATCGTGCCGCTCCTGTCCGTACTCGAGTCGATCCAACCTAAAGCCGAATTGATCAAAACCGTGGTCGGCAAGGGTGAACTCATTAATGTTCGAAGCATCTACATCCCGATCGTGCGATTGTACGAAGTCTTCGCGAGCGAGTCACAGCATAGGGATCCCAAGGAGGCTATTCTGCTCATTCTGGAGACGGAAGGGGAGCGGGTGGCGATTATGGTGGATGAAATTCTTGGACAACAGCAGGTTGTCATCAAAAGCATAGAGCAGAATTTTCGTAAGGTCGAAGGCATCGCCGGTGCAACAATTCTTGGAGATGGCAGGGTCGGGTTCATTGTCGATGTACGTGGCGTGCTCGAAATCGCTCGCCACGGTCATCCGGTTGCAGCTTGAGCATCCGTCACCCTGAGTCAGCGAAACAGCGAGAAGAGAGCTTCTATGGAGGGGCAGCTATGGACAAGAAAATCAATGACCTCAATCAGCAAGCAGGATTGAGCACAGACGGGAGCCAGTTCTTGACATTCAGTCTTGGAGAAGATCTCTATGGTGTCGATATTCTCCGTGTGCAGGAGATCAAGGGGTATACGGTCGTGACCAAAATTCCGAATACACCGCCTCATATCAAGGGAGTTTTGAATCTGCGCGGAACCATCGTGCCCATTATCGAGCTACGGACTAAATTCCGTATGCCGACAATCGACTACACGGCGTTGACCGTCATCGTCGTGGTGGTGGTGCAGGCCAAAGTGATGGGGTTGGTAGTTGATGCGGTATGGGACGTGCTCGACATCGAGAAAAAGGATATTCAGTCGGTACCGGATTTCGGGAATAAGGTCGACGTGACGTTCTTGAACGGGATTGGAAAGTCCGGCGACAAACTGGTGTCACTGTTGGACCTCGACCGGTTGTTACTGGATTTAGTCGGGAAAGATTCATCCAAGGATTTGCCGGTGGTGCTCTCAGCGCAAGGAGCCGGACCGAACGGCATGTCCGGCTACTAATCTGGCGGCCATGCCATAGCGGAAAGTGATCCCCTATGGCGAAACGTGAACGAAGCTCCGGTCAGCCGCCGGTCTTGAAACAGATGCGATCATTGTCGAAGGGTCGGCAGTAACGCGCCCCGCCCGGAAGGGCGGGGTGCGTTACTCCGAGCTGCGCGGATACGACACACTCGAGCTTCTGGCCAGACTCCTCACCATGATGGCGCATTCGGAAGAGATACCGGAACATCTTGTATTGTGGGACGAGGTGTTTCGCCGGAACGAGTGTTCAAATGTAGGAAGGCCCTGTCGTTATCGTGGGAAGGAAGTTCGGCTGGTGGGGGCCGCGATATTTGCGAGGGTAAGCTCTTGGAGGCTGAGCGGCCTCGCCATACGGAAGAGCTGCAGAATCAGATTGCCGAGCGAACCGATGAGATCGTCAGACTGAAATCGCAGCGAGCGCAGATTGAACATCTGTGGTGATGGATCGCTTAGCCGCCGGTTCGCGCATGAAATCAACCACCCGATCACCGGGATCAAGAACGCTTTTGTGCTTGTGAAACAGGTGGAAGAGCCCCCCATGCCCGCGCCGAATTCATCGGCATGTTCAATCGTGAGATCGCTCGAGTCGCATCCGACGTCCATGCTGGCGCTGGTCCGATGTCGCTCGCGAAGGACGGTCGCTCCTCACGCATGTGAGGATTGCATCGGTGGTGTTTATCTCTGTACCGATGGAGCTCTCAAACATCCCTTCCCGAAGCACTCCTTCTCATGGCCCTCCGTTGTTCTGACCGCGAGCTTGTCTTCCGTCGCCGCTTAAGCTTTCCCATCCCAAACCGATAGAGTGTCAGTCAAGGTGTAGGATGCCGGTCGAGCAAACGGCTCAAAATGTTTGAGTAGGGCAGGGAAGGGACCTGTCAGTTGACGGCGCACCCAGGGGACACTCGAAACTAAGCGTCTCATGGATGCGCTGTCTTATCGTTGAACCGAGCCACATTTTGACCTCCTCGGACGAACGGAGCGCAGCGTGAACAAGTGTTTCAACTTGCGGACCAAGTTCAAATCGATTGCCACATTGTAACGAGGGGAATGCTCTTTGTGTGTTTTGCGGCGGTGCCCATGTTCGGCGTGGCTCAGTTGAGCGAACACAATGAAAGGGGTATAGCAGACTGGAAATTCCAAGAAGGTCTGGCCGGCGGCGCTTGAGGGAGGCCCTGTGATCGAGAGGTTCAGTAATTTCAAGATCAGATCGAAACTGTTGTGTGGTTTCGTGATCATCGGACTACTGCTCATCATCATCGGCGGCTTGTCCATCGTAGGCATGAATCGGCTGAATGGGAACACGGAGTTCATCTATAAGACGAACTTGGTGGGGGTCACGGTCATGGGTGATCTGCGCGCGCAGATGCTGCGCAGGAGCAACTTCGTCGTATGGCACATATTGGCGAACGACTCGGCCACAATGGCCGCGCGGGAAAGGAGCATCACGGAACTCGACAAAGAAATCGAGGATCTCTTGGCGAAGTATGTCCCGCTCATCGTCACGGAATCTGAAAAAAAGGTATTTGAAAAACTAATTGCCGGGATTCCCGAGTATATGGAAATCCGCAAGAAAGTGTTGCAGCTCAGCAAGAACTTCAGCAAGGACGCGGCAGCAGAGGTTCAGAAGACCGAGCTGGCAGGGAAAATCGACGTGCTCTATGAGGCAGTAGACTGGTTGGTCGAAGAAAACAAAAGACAAGCGGAGGAGAGTTATCGATCCGGTCACGATCTCAGCACGAACCTGAATTTGGGGATGGGGTTATTGAACATCAGCGCGATCCTCATCGGCGCATTCACCGTATGGTTTGTCTCCAGGTTGATCAGTAAGAATTTGCTGAATGTGCTTGATGCGGCACATAAACTCCAAGGCGGCCAATTGACCCACCGCTCGACGGTCACGACACAGGACGAAATCGGCGAGTTGGCGCAGGCGTTCAATCAAATGGCCGAGGCGTTGGCCCAGGCGGGGGGCAAACAACAGGAGATGATGGAGGAGATGCAGGCACGCATCGACATCATGAACACCACGAGCATCGTTTCGGAAGCCGACCTCAGGGGCGATATCCTCACGGCCAACGAGAAATATCGTGAAATCTCCAAGTACTCAGAGAAAGAATTGATCGGTAGTCCGCACAGCATCACGCGCCATCCGGACATGCCGAAGGAGATCTTCAAGACCATGTGGAAAGCGATCGGTAAGGGAGAGATCTTTCGAGGTGTCATCAAGAACCGCGCGAAAGATGGTACACCCTATTATGTCGATGCGGTGATCAAGCCGATCATGGACCTGAACGGCAAGCCTAGGAAATACTTAGGTGTGCGCTACGAAATCACGCAATATGAGCTCGCGCGTCAGAATATGAAGGGCATCGTCGATGCGATCGACGCGTCTTATGCCACCATTGAGTTCGACCTCAAAGGCAATGTGCTCACTGCCAACAATGTATTCTTGCAGACGATGGGCTACAGCCTGGAGGAAATTAAGGACAAACACCACAGTCAGTTCGTAGAATCGTCGTATAGCGGATCGCCAGAGTATCGCGCCTTCTGGGAGAAGCTCGGGTGCGGCGAGCGAGAGGCCGGTCAGTACAAATGCATCACGAAGAGCGGCAAGGAGGTTTGGGTCCAGTCCAGTTACAACCCGGTCATGGACGAGATGGGGCGGCCGTTCAAAGTGCTGCAATTGGCCGATGACATCACGGGACAGAAGCAGGCGCAGGTCGAAGTGGAAAAACTGATTGTCGCCGCGGCAGCCGGCCAACTATCCGAGCGCATCAAGACTGATCGGTTCGAGGGTACGGCCAAGGTGCTCACTCAGAGTTTTAACCAACTCCTTGATGCCGTCGCCACTCCCTTGAATGAAGCCCAAGCCGTGCTCACCGCGTTGGCGAGTAATGATCTCACCAAGGCGTTGACGGGGGTTTATCAGGGCGAATTCGAGCAGATGAAGACCAGCTTGAACGGCGCGTTGATGAATCTAGCCACCACGATCGCTGCCGTGCGTGAATCTGTGGAGGCGGTCGCGACGGGTGCCGAAGAGATCACAAAGGGCAACGAAGACCTGTCGCAACGGACCAGCGAACAGGCCTCGGCACTGGAAGAGACCAGTGCCTCGATGGAAGAGATGACGAGCACCGTCAAGCAGAACGCGGACAATGCCAAGCAGGCTAATCAACTGGCGGTGGCCGCGCGGGATACGGCGGACAAGGGTCGGGCGGTCACAAAACGGGCCGTGGACGCGATGGGGGAGATCAACAGAAGCAGCAAGAAGATTGCCGACATCATCACGGTGATCGACGAGATTGCATTCCAAACAAACCTGTTGGCCTTGAATGCAGCCGTGGAAGCGGCACGGGCGGGAGAACATGGGCGCGGGTTTGCCGTGGTGGCGGCGGAGGTACGGAATTTGGCGCAGCGCTCGGCGACGGCGGCCAAGGAAATCAAGGCCCTGATCAACGAGTCGATTCAACGGGTGAACGACGGTAGCGAGTTGGTCAATCAGTCGGGGAAGACACTGGAAGAAATCGTGAGTGCGGTGAAGCGGGTCGGTGACATTATTGCTGAGATCACGGCGGCGTCGCAGGAGCAGGCGAGCGGGATCGACCAGGTGAACAAGGCGATCATGGCGATGGACGAAACGACACAGCAGAATGCGGCCCTGGTGGAGGAGACCACGAGCGCCAGTCAGTCGATGAGGAGTCAAGCGGCGGAACTCCTGCGCCGAATGGCGTTGTTCAAGATCCAGAGGATGTCCGAGGCAGAGAAAGCGGAGAACCTGGCCATCGCCAGTGTGAGGGAACATACTGCGCGCTCGATCGACCGCGCGTATAACACTCGGGAACAGAAGGTGGCAAAGTCACGATCCCCTCAAACGAATACGCCGAAGAATGCCATGGTCGTCTCCGGAGGGAATACCTTCCAGGGGTCGGAGGAGTTCGAAGAGTTTTAACGAGGGATTGCTCAGCTGAAATTGTTCCCGACGGGAGGTTCTCCTTCATGACATCACGTAGTTCTGTTTTGGCCTCAACCTAACCATGTGAAGGTTTGTACAAAGCCGAGTGCAGCATAGCACCCTCCGTCGTGTTCCCTCAGCCCGTGTCCGTCCGCTTCGTTTAAGATTAGCTCTTGACAGACCGATAGAGCTCTATGCATGGGTGCGTTGCGTCAGCCGAGGCGCGCCTTGTTCGTCCCAGGTTTTGACCGCCATGGAATACGCCATCTCGACAGAGGAGTATCAACGCTTTCGGAGGCTCATCCACGACAAGAGCGGAATTGCGCTTGGAGACCGAAAACAATCGTTGGTGCAGTCCCGCCTGTCCAAGCGACTGCGCGACCTCCGGTTGTCGACCTTTTCAGAGTACTACGATCTCGTCCTGAACGATCCGAAGGGGAAAGAATTCACCTGTCTGCTGGATCTGATCTCGACCAATAAGACCGATTTCTTTCGTGAGCCGAAACATTTCGATTTCCTCCGTGACAGGATTCTTCCAGAATTGGCGGAAGAAAAGCGTATCCGCATCTGGTCGTCCGCCTGCTCGACCGGTGAAGAGCCCTATACGATCGCCATAACGCTCTTCGAACATGCGCAGAATCCCGCCCAGTGGGATTTCAAGATACTCGCTTCGGATCTTTCCACCCGAGTACTGGATAAAGCGGCAGCTGGTACATACAACAAAGACCGCTTTCGTGATGTGCCGCCGGAGGTGCTGAGGCGGCATTTCTTACGCGGGCGGGGGGCTAGCGCGGGCCTCTTTAAGGTGAAGCCGCATCTTGCTGCGGTGATTCGGTTTCGTCGACTCAACTTGATGGACAGTCAGTTCCCGATCAAGAATCCTCTGGACCTGATTTTCTGCCGGAATGTCATGATCTACTTCGACCGGCCGACTCAGGAAACATTGATCAAGAAGTTCCACCGCCATCTCAAGCCGGGTGGTTATCTCTTCATCGGGCATTCCGAGAGTCTCCAGTGGGTGAATCACGCGTTCAGCTCGTTGGCCCCGACGATCTATCAGAGGGAACACTGATAGCGATGGCGCTGATCCAAACCGATCACTTCGCCCATATTCGGCGGATGCGTGACAGTCGCTTCCCGCACGAAATTGCCGCGATCCTGCCGGGAGAATTTTTTGTCAGTCCGGATCCCATGATTGTCTATACCGTGCTGGGTTCCTGCGTGTCGGCATGCGTTCGTGATCCGGTCGCCGGGGTCGGCGGGATGAACCATTTTATGTTGCCGAAGCCAAAAGAGGGGAGGAATGACTCCTGGGGCGAGTCCGCCAGATATGGCTCATATGCGATGGAGGCGCTGATCAATGAAATTGTCAAACGCGGAGGCAGCAAGAGTCGCCTGGAGATCAAGTTGTTCGGGGCAGGACGAATTTACGATGGCAACATTGACGTGGGTGCCAGGAATGCCGAGTGGGTCCTGGACTATCTCCAAGCGGAAGGACTGACTGCCTGTCGGACGGATCTCGGAGACAGCTTCGCGCGAAAAATTTACTATTTTACCGAGTCGGGACGAGTGCTGATGAAGAAGATCGAGCGGGGGAAGAATTACACGATCGCCGAACGCGAGAACGAGTATGCGACAAAGATTCAGTTGAAGGAACAAGCATCGGTAGAGGACGTGACGCTGTTCTGATGGAACAAGGGACCAGCGACCATTGTCCTCATCCTCGATCCATGGGGATGGGCTACTGGTGACCGGTCATGAGCAATCGATGAAGAAGATACGCGTCTTGACGGTCGATGATTCAGCGTTGATGCGGCAAGTGCTTGCCATGTTGCTCGCGAAAGATCCTCAAATTGAGGTCGTCGGCTCGGCGCCGGATCCCTATATTGCGAGGGAAAAGATCAAGGCGCTGAACCCCGACGTGCTGACTCTCGATGTGGAAATGCCCAAGATGGACGGGCTCACATTTTTGGAGAAACTGATGCGTGGGCACCCGATGCCGGTCGTGATGATGAGTTCGCTGACCGAGGCCGGCTGCCAGACCACCATGCGCGCGTTGGAACTCGGAGCGGTGGATTTTATTGCCAAGCCCAAGATCGATCTTCGAGAAGGAATGGAGGAGATCGCCCAGGATATCATCGCCAAGGTCAAAGCGGCGTCAGTGGCTCGGATCAGAGGGCAGAATGGAGGGTGTAGGGTCGATCAGAAAGCAAGTTCTTCACCGTTGCCCAGTCCGTCTTCCACCGCGATGATCAAAACAACCGATACTATCATTGCCATTGGTTCTTCTACCGGTGGAACGGAGGCTGTGAAGGAGATATTGGAAAGACTCCCGCCGCATACCCCACCCATCCTGATTACGCAACATATGCCGGAACGATTTACGAAAACATGGGCTGACCGGTTGAACCGTCTCTGCCGGATTGCCGTCAAGGAAGCACAAGACGGAGACAGTGTCCTGCCGGGACATGCCTTAATCGCTCCGGGTAATTTCCATATGATGTTGGTCAGGAGCGGGGCTCGGTACACGGTGCGGATCCATCAAGATCCTCCGGTAAATCGCCATCGGCCGTCGGTGGATGTCATGTTTTCGTCCGTGGCCCGTTATGCCGGCTCCAACGCCGTCGGCGTGATCCTTACAGGAATGGGAAACGACGGCGCCAAAGAAATGTTGACGATGAAACAGGCTGGGGCCCTCACGATCGCTCAGGATGAAACGAGCTGTGTCGTGTTCGGCATGCCGAAGGAGGCCATCAAGGCCGGCGCGGTCGACAAAGTTGTGCCGCTTGATGACATTGCCGGGGCCATCCTTGCATACGTCGGACGTTAACGAAGCTGGAGTCTCTATGCCGATTACTCAACGGACATTGCACGACGCCACCGTACTTCACATCGACGAGGTATTCACCTATCGCAATCGCAAGGACTTTTCGTCTGCGGTGATGGCGTTTCGGGAATCCCAAAGCCGGCACCTTATCGTCAATCTGCAAGAGGCGACCTATGTCGACAGCGCAGCGATCGGGCTGTTGGTGCTAACGTCCCAGCAACTGACGGCGGTAGAACGACGACTCAGCCTGGTGGGTCCGCAGGGTACGGTGAGACAGATTCTGGAGATGGCGAACATCGACAGGATGATCGCGGTGTTTCCTACCGAGGAAGCGGCGGCTGCAGGCCGGGGCTCGTGAGAACTCGATGCGAGCCGATCTCGACTGGATCCGAAGAAGGAGGTGCTCATGACGATGCAAACAAGAGAACGACCTGTTCCAAACGGGGTCATCCTTGAAATGACGGGTGATCTGACCTATGCCAATCGTGAACAGTTTAAGACGGCGGTCGAAGCCATTCGGCAGAAAGGTTGCCGACATCTGATTTTAAACATGGCTGAGGTCCGATTCGTAGACAGTTCAGGACTGGGCTTGCTGGCCCTCGTCTCTCAGAATTTCAAACTGAGTCAAGGGAAAGTGAGCATGTTGAAGCCGCAGAGCTATGTGAGGGAAATCATGAGCCTGGCGAACATTCAGAAGTTAATCCCAGTCTACGACAACGAGCAGGACGCGTTGACCGGGCATCGACAAGCAGCGTAGCCAAACCGTGACACCGTCCGTCGGAACAGACAGCCGCCATGCGTGCCGCATCTCGTCACAGGAGGTGTGATGCCGATTCCAGTGAAGGTATCACTTCCTCGAAGTGCCGAAGCGTCGAAACCACAAACTGTGTTGGTCGTGGACGATGAGCCTACCGCACGGCTGGCGTTGGCGGCTCGACTCAAACGGCTCGGCTATCGGGTGATCGAAGCCGGAGACGGAAAGGCCGGGTTGGAAGTGCTCCGCCGCGAGCGGCCCGATCTGACCATCTTGGATTGGATGATGCCGGAGATGGACGGACCGTCGTTCTGCGAGCAGGTTCGTCAGGATCCTGAGCTGCTGTCGAGTCAAATCCTCATGATGACGAGTCATGACCAGCCTGAACAGATCGCCGAAGGCCTGGCCCGAGGCGCCGACGACTTTCTCAGCAAGACTGCCAGCAAGTACGAAATCACGGCACGCGTTCAGGCGGGCATGCGCACGGCGACCTTGATCCGAAGGCTTGAGGATGTGACGGAGGAAATTCTGAAGAAGCAGGAGGCGCTGGAACGGGAGCTTCAGTCCGCCGCCCGCTATGTCGAAACGCTGCTCCCAGCCTCGGGGACAGTCGTGCCCGGTGTGCAGATGGTTCGCGCCTATCGACCTTCTCTCACCTTAGGCGGTGATCTCTTCAACATCGTTCAGTGGAGCGACGATTTCTTGGGGCTGTATTTGCTGGATGCGTCCGGCCACGGAGTCTCGCCGGCGTTACGATCAGCCTCAATTTCAACCTTTCTCCGCAGAGACAGCTTGCTGCACCATGTCGGCTCGAATGACCCAGGTGCGGTCCTGACGGAAGCGAATAAGCAATTCCCTCTTACGGAAAATGGCCATTACTTCACGATCGTATTTGTAAGCCTCGACCTCCGGTGCCGTACACTGTCTTATGCGACAGCCGGGCACAACGGAGTGTTGCTTCATCGCCGGTCTGGTGAGACCTGCTGGATGGCCCAACCGAATCTGCCGCTTGGTTTCGATAGCTCGACAAGCTACCTCACGGCGGAGCTGCCTATTATCCCGGGTGACCGTCTGTATCTGCTCAGTGACGGCCTCTACGAAGTGCCGAATCCGTCCGGCGAACTATGGGGGCAAGCGCGCTTGGACGGGACGATTCGCGGGTTTGGTGAGCGACCCCTGACGGAGGTGGTGTCAGGGACCATCGCAGAGGCCATTCGATGGCAAGGGCATGAGCAATTTCCAGATGATGTGGCGGTGATGGGAGTGGAAATAGCCCTGTGACCGCTTCAATGGGAGTGGAACCCATGAACCTAGACTCAATCTTCAGCATGGATGAAGCGCTCGCTCGGTTGGATGACGATCGAGAGACGTTTCAGATGATGATCGAATTGTTCATGGAGCATGGTCCAAAGGATTTGGCGGAAGTTCGGGCGGCTCTCAATGCCGGGGATGCAGGGGGTGTGGCACGATCCTGTCACCGGTTGAAGGGCGCTGTATTGCAGTTCTGCGCGCCGGCTGCCCTTCAAGCCTGCAAAGCATTGGAAGCGTCGGCGAAAGTGGACAATCTGGCGCAGGGGGGACGGCTCTATGCCACGTTGGAGCAGGAATTCCAACGGCTTCTGGCCGCACTCTGTCAGGTGCGCAACAAAGGAATGGTCGCATGAACAGACCCACAACGTCTGACCATCTCCTGGTGATCGATCCCTGTCCGGATACTCAGGCGCGCATCGCAGAACAGTTGCAAGGCAGAGGGTTTTCTGTCGTTGCGGCGTCCGATCCGACCACCGCATTGACCACGATCGATATGGCGGCACCGGACATTGTGATCACCGACCTGTTTCTTCCTGAAGCAACGGGCCTGACCTTGCTCAAGCAGCTCAAGGCCAGGCACGAACTCTGTCCTGTGATCGTCATGGCGGAGGATGCACCGGAACCGATGATCGTACAGGCGCTTCGGGTCGGAGCCGCCGACTATTTGCACAAGCCCGTGACTGAAGAAGAACTGGCGCATGCGTTGCAGCGCGCTCGGTATCTCCTGCCTGGAGACCTCGCGGATATTCCGGGACTCTGTCGATCAGAATATCGACTGACCGTCGATTCCGACCCGACCCATATCCCAGGGGTGATCTCCTGGCTCATCAAGACGACGGCCTCGACCCTGTCTCCTATCCGACGGCTGCACCTTCGCGGAGCATTACACGAATTGCTTTTTAATGCCGTTGAACATGGGAATCTCGAGATCGTCTACCGGGAAAAGCAGGAAGCTCTCGTGGACGGCCGCTACGAGCAATTGCTGGCTCATCGGCTCGCTCAAGCACGGCTGAGAGACCGTCGGGTAATCATGCATGTGCTTCACGATAAGGACGCAAACAGTCTGGCGTACCGGATCACCGATGAAGGCAAGGGCTTCAAATGGAGGAGCCTACTCACGCGATCCCAAGAGCTCTGTGAGGCGGAAGACACGAACGGGCGGGGGATCTTCTTGGCCCGATCGTTCTTTCCCTGTTTGGCGTATAACGAGCGGGGCAATGAGGTGACGATCACGGTGTCGCTTGATTAGCTCCAAGTCAGATGTTGAGAGCATGATCTTTTGGACCTTAAAACTCGAAACCCATCTTGTATGGTTAGGAGGTTGCTGTAAACCTCAGCCGCTGCCCAAAATATCGCCGGAAGTTTCTGTTCGGTGCTAATATCGGCATCCGGTTAGAGCATTCGCAGATATTCGACAGTGCTCTCCCCCTTGCCGGCATCTCGCTTCAGTATGGCCCATGCGGTTTTGGTCGTTTCATTCACGGTGACGGCAAGGCGCGCGGAGAAATAGTCCGATTTGACATCGTAATCGCTTCTCAGTGTCCGGCCGATTTCTTGAAAGCTCGCAACCCGATCGAGTTCCACTTTCGTCTTGTAGGGGCGTCCTTGGACGATCTCCAGCGCGACGGATTGAGTGACGCTCGGATCCAGCGTCTGAAGGACGATAGGATCAGCTGTGTTGACGTTCATCGGCGCCCCTCCTTCATGCGGGAAGATCGTCACATAGGGAGTGATCCGCTCGATGATCTCCGGCGTGAACCCCTTGATGAGCCGTAGATCTCCCAGCCCGGGTAGCGGACTATTCGGGGATCGATAGGGCGGCCTCAATGATTGGTAGTAGAGGCTCTCGGCACCGGCCGGCTGAGGCACTTCATCCTGATCTATCCAATCGATGAGAGCATCGACCAGATTTGGGCTGACCCTAAGGAGTTCGAATAATCGTTTGGCCCGAAGGATCTTCTTTTTCTGTGCTATGTCACCTCCCGAAGTCGATGCGAGGTCGTTCAAATTGAATTTCCCGGTCTCATCCTGGAGCTGGGCGGTCAGAAACCCATCTCCGATCGCATAATTTTTGATCGGCATGGCCCAGATATCGGTCGGCCCGTCGTATTTCTGCCCCGTCATCTTTTCACGTAAGAGATCTTGCAGCAGTACGGCTCGAGCGGCCTGTACTGCGGCGCGGGTCAACATGCTTGCCTTATAATCGTCCCGAAAGGCGGCGGCGGCTCGATATTCCCGGCGTGCTTCCGCATCGAACTCAAGGATAAGAGCAGTGAGGATCGTCAGCACCAGGAGTGCCAAGAGTAGCGCGACGCCTCGTTCGTCAGCTCTTGGCATAGCTCAAGACCCGGACGGTTGCGTCGATATTGACCGGATTATCGAATTTCGGGCGGATCTGCAGATGGCGAACGTGAAGGTCGTACGGGGCTTGATCGATGGCCACGAGCAGTGCCAACAGGTCCGGCAATTGGATGCCGTCCAATCGGAGATCAACCGCCGTTTCTTCGTAACCTTGCGCCAACGTTTGTTGTTGAGGTTGCATGCCTGTGATACGTTCGCGCACATGGGCGGTGGTGGCTGCTTCCTCCATGAATGTCAGTAAAGAGAAACGGCTGTCTGGTCCCGGCATGCGGCTCTCGGTTTGTGCCAAGCGGTCCCGTTTGACGAGATACGCTTGACCCAATACCGCCAATTCGGCCAGGTCTTTCTGCTTCCGCACTTCCTGTCGATCGAGTCGATCCAGGGTGTCCAATAGAGGGTCGACGATCAGGACAAAGAGGAGACTGAGGCCAAACACAATCCCGCCTGCCAGCACGATGACGCGTTCACGCTGCGACATCTGTCGCCAACGTTCCCGGAAACCCTGCATCATGTTTTCTCCACCGTGACGGTAATTCGAAATACGACTTGATTGGGGCCTGCGCCCACTCGGGTTTCCGTCACCGCAACATCCTTCAATTGGGGGCTCGATGCGAAGGTTTGTTTGAGTCGTTCCACGGCGTCGAAGGAGGTGGTCTCACCCTCCATGAGAATGGCTGCTCCGTCGACGGTCAGCTCGCGCACCTTCACCATTGTTCCAGGCGGGAGTTGTTTCACGAAGGTCGAGAGCGTGCGCAACGCGTTGCCGTCGGCGGTATCGACGACGCCGAGGGCCTTGTCCAGGACTCCGATGCGGTACTGCGCTTGATCGAGCTCTTCCCCGGGAGCCGCACCCGCTCCGAAGAATTGCTCATACTGGCTATGCAGCGCAGTCTTGAGCCGATCGACCCGCTGGCCGTGCAACATGAAGTGAATCGAGAAATCTATGATCACCAGGACGGCAATGACCAGCCCGGCGGCAATCGCCAGGCGGCGGTCTTGTTTGGTCGTGCTGCGGTCCGGCGAGGCGGCGTCGGTCACGCCTTTGAGATCGAGCGCGAGCTCCATAGGAGACGATGTGAATCGCCATCGTGGCCGGATAATCTTTGGGTGAATCGCCAAGCCGAAGGCGATGGAAAATGCCCTTGGGGTTTCAGCTCCGAACCCCTGCCGGGGTCCTACCGGATACAGTCCCAATTGTCGGGAGACATACTCGCCGATATCTTGCAACTTGGCCCCCCCTCCGCATACCCAACAGTGCGTCAAGCGGCTGCGCTCGTTTCCCAGATGGGCCTGCAAGGTGATGCGGAGTTCCTTTAGGATCGGTTCCAACAGACTGTCCACCTGATCCACGGCCATCGTGCGCTTCCGACGTTCTGCTTCTGCGAAACTACAGGCGTGGCGGACGGCCAAGGCATGTGTCAGGTGGTTGCCTCCCCACAGAATCGTCCTAAGGACCAGGGGACGTCCTCCCTGCACGAGGCAGAGCGTGGTTTTCGACGCTCCGACGTCAATGATGGCCAGGTCTTGCGGGACAACCGCGCCTTCTTCTTGAAGGAATTGAGTCACGGTGAAGAGAGCCATGGCATCGACATTGATCGCCGAGGGCTCCACATCGGCTTGAGCCAGAAACCGGAGATGTTCCGCGACCTTGTCTCTCGGTGCGGCTGTGACTAGGACATCCGAACCCTTACTCTCGCGGGCCGTGCCTTCCGCCGTTGGTCCAGGTGGCAACACTAAGCTTCCGACCGCAAGATCTTCGAGCGGCATCGGAACGAGGTTCTCGACTTCAAAAGGGACGACTTGGGCGAGCTTGGCTGAATCTTTGAAGGGAAAGGACAGAGTTCTGACGAAAAGGTCCTGGCAAGGAATCGCGGTCACCATCCGGTCTGTGCCGTAGAGTCCGTTTTGCCAGAGGAATCCACGCAACGATTTGACCCGTCGAGCTGGCTCGAGGTCCTCGGGGCGGGAAAACGGCATCGGATGTTGGAAGTAATCGATCGTTTCCCGCCCGCTCAAGCGGCGACGGAAACGTACGGCCTTCAAGCCCGTTTGTCCGATGTCCAGCCCGACACATTCGTTTACAATGGCCATGAATCCGGCTTCCGTAATTGTTTCGTGCTTGTGGCTTCTGGTTTCACATACGAGCGAATAGCATCAGGTGAACTGAAACTGCAACCTGAAACTTCAGCCCGTACTTTACAATGCAATCCTGGCCTGTGCCAAGGTTCCGACGATCTTGACGGTCATGGGTGTTCCCGGAGGTAGCGAGGGGAGACCAAGTGCTCCAGCTTTCGAAGCAAATCCAGGGCCTGGGACGACCGTCACCGTGAGATTCAATTGGCTCTGTTGCATCGGTTGCTGAATGGTAATGAGTCCTTCGCCTGTAAAGGTGCCGTCGATACCCTCGCCTTTCATCTGTGTCACGTCGCAGCGGAGATCTCGGCATGCGAGTCCCAACGAAACCTTGCTGAATGCGAGTGACAGGGTTCGTCCGTTACCAAGGGGAATCTGATCGATCACCAAGTCCGTTGCCTCGGCCGTCCACATGCCTTCCCCCTTTATCGTGGCGACGGTCGCCTGAGCGGAGTCCACCCGATGGGAAAAATCTCCGTTGAGCGTACCATGCGTGACGTAGCGACGGAGCAATTTGGAAAGATCTACTTGTTGAACCTTCCCATTGATCGTGACGGGGCTCGCCAAGGAAAGGGACGAGGTGGTGACGGTGCCTTTGGCGAGACCTATCGGGGAAGAGGTCTCATTCAGCTTTGCGACGACATCGAGCCCCAGCGTGCCGCCCAACGCCTTCATGACTCCGAGTTTGGCCTCCAGCACCGCCAATTGTATCGGGGTCCAGTTCGGTTGTGTCAAGGTGACGTTTCGCCATTCAAGGCCTATCGGAAGCTCCACGGTCCAATCGGCAACTCGGATTTCCATCCCGGTCGCTCTTGTGAGTTCCGCAACCACCCGCGCCTGGAGCAGACCGTACGGAAAGGTGGCCACCAGAGCCAACACCAAGATGGTGACTCCCGCTACTGTCCAAGCGAGGATCTCTCGCCATGCTTCGGGCCATTTGATGGTCATGATGTGCCGATCGCGACCCATTCCCTCACCGTCCAAGGGTCGGCATCGGGGTATTGAAATGTCACTTCAACCAACAAGGCCTTAGGAATTTTGGGGACTGTCGGCCATTGGTCAAGCCAGATCCGGTTCTGGTCGTCGTAATATCGGATATTGAAGGCCTGGACGTGATCGGCCAGTTCCATCTGATCCAACGATTCATTGGTATCGGTGAGCGTATAGAGATTTCTACGGACGAACCGGATCAGGCGATCACGCTCGCGCGTATAGACCACGCGAACAGTTTCGCTTTCCTTGGCGGCCGACGTGCTCAATTCTTGACTCATCGCGAGGATGGCCAGGATGTCGGCCGGTTGCCCGTCTTGTGTCCCGTTCGTTCCCACCCAGGGATACATGGTATTGCGTTTGCTGAGGGAGATTTCATCAGCCATGAGACGCAAGATTCTTCGGATCGCTTGTTCCTTAGCGGCCTGTTCTCGTCCGGATTCCACGGCGTTCGTCGTCATGACGAGCGACCCGAAGACCATGGCGCCGACCAGGCCCAGCAAGGCCACAGCAATCAGGATCTCGACAAGCGTAAAGCCCGCTTGGGACTTAGAAAGTGAGACGGCCGGCGAAGACATAGGTGCTGACCTCTACCGTTTCCTCCAGTCCTCCCCGCAGCCACGAGATCTTGATACGAATCTCTCGAATCAGCTCCAGCGGGGTGGGCGTGATCGTCCGCTTCCATTTGTACCCGACCGCTCTCGGGGTTGTCTGGATGGTCATTTGTGCTCCAAGCGGGGTATTGAGAAATTCTCCGGTGCTTTCCCCGATGGCATATTGTCCTGCGAGTTCGGTTTCAAGGAGTTTCTCTTGGGCCAACAGCGTGGCGGCCGTCAGTTCGGACGCTCTTTCCTGGAGCTCCAAATCGAAATTTCTGAGGCCAAGGAGAATCGGGAGCGCGATAGCCAGCAAGGCGATGGCCAGCAGCACTTCGAGCAGGGTGAATCCGCTTTCATCGGACTTCGTTCGGTCTCCCATTTGGTCCATCGCGATCTACTGTTGAGTTGGAAACAACCCTCTCGGCGGTGCGCCTGCTCCTGCTTGCTGAGTCGGTTTCAACAGAGGTCGGACCCGATCGGGGATGATCCGGTTCAGAGGGGGGTCGAGTCGTTCGTCGCTCACCCGAATCCCTCCCGTCAATGAATCGACGGCCAGCCCCAGGAGATTATTCTTCGCATCCATCAAGTACATCGTGACCGGCTCAATCCTACCATTGGCGAAGAAGGATATGTCGACTCGTCCGGAAAAACGTTTGTCTTGTCCGACGGAGACTTCCGTCAATCGAATCGATTCAGGCAGCGAACGAGGCAGCTTCCAGGCGGGATCGAGCGGAAGCCGTTCTTCCTTGCCCTCCACCAGCATCATCCAGTAGGTTCCCTGATCCAAATCGAGGTAGAGCTTCAGGGGTTGTTGGCTTGTGGTCGCCAGTCCTTGAAAGGTGCGAAGGACACCGATCAGTTTCCGTCCGGTGGAGCTCAGGTCTTCGTCGAGACTGAAGCGAGGGAAAACGACCACCACGACCATGGTCAAGAGAAACAGGACGATCAGCATTTCTAGGATGGTGAAGCCTGCGCTCTCCAATGACCTATGACCGGTGACCAATTGACTTCCTATTCTTTGTCGAGGTTCCAATTGGTGATATCGGCGTTTACGCCCTCACCGCCGACCTCGCCGTCCGTCCCAAGGGAGGTGACCTCATATTCCACTTTATATTCGCCTTTTTGGACTGGGCTAAGATACTTGTACGGATTTCCCCAAGGATCTTCGGGAAGCTTGGGGAGGTATCCTCCGATTTTCCATTTCTTTGGGACCACACCGACGGAAGGCTTTTCAATGAGTGCCTTAAGGCCCTGTTCCGTAGTGGGATAGACACCATTATCCAATTTGTAGAGTTGCAGCGCTCCCTCGATATTTCGAATCTGAACTTTAGCCGCCGTGCGCTTGGCATCATCCGTCCTGCCCATGATGCGTGGGACGACAAGGGCCGCAAGTATGGCCAAAATAGCCACGACGACCATGATTTCGATGAATGTGAAGCCTGCAGAGTTTGCCGATGTCCGCTGGCCCAAGCAGGCCACGAAGCGAAGCAGTCGATTGCGTTCACCGATGTGTGTGGTAGGCTGGCACTGTTTTCCCGGATCGGTCATCGTGAGTCCCCCTTTATCTCGTTTCACGCTCTTTTACTACTATGTTCCGATTGTCTCCCTAGTGGACCATCTGCCCCATCTCGAAGATGGGTAATAGGATTGCGACGACGATGAAGAGGACGACGGCACCCATGGCCAGGATCATGATCGGCTCCATGAGCGACGTCAAGCGACCGATGACCCGCTCCACTTCGCCATCGTATATTTGGCTCACCCGGCGTAACATTTCCTCCATTTCACCGCTCTTTTCACCGACGGCGATCATATGGGTGACCAAGGCCGGAAATTCGCCGCTGCGCTTTAACGGATCGGCGATCGTCTCCCCCTCGCGGATGTTCTGCCGTGCCGTTTCAACCGTTTCCTCAAGGACTCCATTGTTCATGACGCGCTTCGAGACATCCATCGCGTCGAGCAATTGGACTCCGCTGGCCAACATTGTCGAGAGGGTGCTGGTGAGTCTGGAAATCGACACCATCCGCGCGACGTCTCCGAGCAATGGAAGTTTTAGGATCAATCGATCCGCCATCATGCGACCGGCGCCGGTTCGGACGAAGCGCCGCGTCGCATAGAGGCTTCCGAGTATGAGCCCCACCAATACCATCCAATAGTCGGCAAAGAACTGGCTGACCGACATCAAGGCAACCGTCGGCCATGGCAGTGCTTGTTTCTGCTGAGCGAATACGAGGGTAATTTTGGGGACGACAAACGTAATAAGGAAAAAAAGGATGACCGACCCGATCACGAGCATGATAATGGGGTAGAGCATCGCATTGGTGACCTTGTTTTTCAGGGCGAGTTGTTTCTCCAAGAACTCCGCGAGGCGGAACAAGATCTGATCCAGCGCTCCACTGGCCTCACCGGCCCGTACCATGTGCACATAGATGGGAGAAAAGTCCTTTTCGTACGTCTCCAAGACAGCACTCAGGGCTTTACCTCCACGGATTTGTTCCCGGAGATCAGCCAGCAGGGCCTTGATGGATTTCTTCTCCGCTTGGTCCACTAAGACGCCGAGCGCTTCGATCAACGGGAGCCCTGCTACGAGCAGTGTCGCAAACTGTCTGGTCATCAGGGCCAGATCGTTCGCGGTGAGGGTGGCCGATCGACCGAGGGATCGTTCCGTGCGGCTGTGGGTTTTGTCTCGCGACCGACTCGGCGCTTGGCCTTGCTCGACAACATCGGTCGGATAGACACCCTCTTTCCTCAGTTTGAGTCGGGCAACCTTGACGTTCTCCGCGTCGATGATCCCTGTCGCGGCTCCGCCGTCGCTCCGGTAGCCCTGGTATTGATAGACAGGCATGATCAGCAGACTCCGGACGTATCGGGCTTGGGCGACCGGTGCCGGACAGTCCAAGCTCGAATTGAGAGGGGTAGACGGTCAGCGCGTCGATGCCGCATTATTCGACGTCGATTTCCTGTTGAGTGATCCGCATGACTTCTTCCAGGGTGGTATGCCCTTGAACGACGCGCTCAGCCCCTTCCTGCTTTAACGTGACCATGCCTTTGGCAATCGCGGCCTGTTTGATGGCGGTAGAGTCGGCCTTGCTTCCGATGAGCCGCCTGATCTCGTCATCCAGTACCATGAGCTCAAAAATACCGGTACGGCCACGATAGCCGGTTTGCGAACAGGCCGCACAGCCGGCTCCTCGATACAGGGTGACATTGGAACCGGGTGCGACCTCCAAGCGACCGAGTTCTGCTTCGCTTGGACGATAGGGGCGTTTGCAGTCAGGACAGATCCTTCGCAACAGTCGTTGAGCCAGGACGGCGACGACCGATGAAGCCACTAGAAAAGGCTCGATTCCCATATCGATCAGGCGCGTGGGGGCGCTGGCGGCGTCGTTGGTATGCAACGTGGAAAACACCAGATGTCCAGTGAGCGAGGCGTGAATCGCGATCTCCGCCGTTTCACGGTCGCGAATCTCGCCGATCATGATGACGTCGGGGTCTTGCCGGAGAATCGAGCGGAGTCCGGCGGCGAAGGACAAATTGATCTTGGGGTTCACCTGCATTTGCCCGATACCGAGCAGTTGGTATTCCACCGGATCTTCGACCGTGATGATATTCTTGTCCGGCGCATTGATGTGGCTCAAAGCGGCATAGAGGGTCGTGGTTTTGCCGCTTCCGGTCGGACCGGTGACGAGAATAATCCCGTGCGCGAGTTGAATCAGCTGATGGATCACGGCGAGCCGTTCTTTCGAGAACCCCATTTCCGAAAGATTCAGGAGGCGATTTTCTTTCTCCAACAATCGCAATACGACCCGCTCGCCATGCGAAGTGGGCAAGACGGAGACCCGCAGGTCGACGTCTTTCCCGGATGTCCTGATGCCGAACCGACCGTCCTGCGGTAATCGCTTCTCAGCAATGTTGAGACCGGCCATGATCTTCAGACGAGCGATAATGCTGGCTTGCAGGTGCTTGGGCGGGGTGAGGACCGGGTAGAGCACGCCGTCGATACGATAGCGGACCACCAGCCCCCGCTCGAACGATTCGAAATGGATGTCGCTCGCCCGTTGTCGAACCGCCTGAAACAGCACCGAGTTGACCAATCGGATGATCGGAGCCTCGTCGGTGGCGTCCAGCAAGTCCTGTGGCTCGTCGAGCTCATGCGCAAGCTGGTCGAGGCTCTGGTTTGCCGCGATGTCCTCCATGACCTGCTCCGCACCGGCTGGGTTGGCGATTTCGTCATAGGCCCGGTTCAAGCTGGCCAGCAGAACGACGCTGGTGGTCAAGACCGGTTTGATCGGTTTGCTCAAGAGCAATCGAAGATCGTCAAGCGCGACCGTTTCCAAGGGATCGGTCGATGCGGTCAGAATGACCCCTTCCTCATATCGAAGCGGCAAGACGCGATAGCGTCGACAAAACGCGATGGGTACCTTCTTGATCAGTTCGTGGTCCACATGGGCGTTGTCAAGATGGGGCATCCAAGCCATCTCAAACTGCTGGGCGAGAGCCTCCATCAATTGCTCTTCCTTCAATGAGCGCAAGTGCAGCAGGATTTCTCCCAGCAGGCCACCTTTCTCCCGTTGGTAGGCTAAGGCTTCCTCGAGTTTTGAATCCAAAAGGTTGAACTTTTGCCCGAGGATTTGTCCCAATAGAGGACGATGTACCGTCGGATTGGCCTGATCGTTGTCGAGTTGTTCCGACACTTTGCCCAGACCTCTCAGAAATAGGGATGAGCGCCATCGTAGGCGTTCCTCTGATGCGCTTTGATCCCGGTCGTAAAGATACTCTCCCTCCCGATGGACTGGCAAGGACGCCTCGAATTCTTAACGCAAATGGTGAACTCTTCTGTTCCCTAGACGGTGAGTGTTCCTCGCCATCAGTCGGCTGTTGCAGGAGTCGCTTCGTCGTTTATCGAGGGGTGCTGGCTCAAATGCCAGGGAGATTGTCGGGAGAGCGCGCGACTCGGCTTTCAGCGAAGCTCGTACGTGATCGTGGATCGTTGATTGTTTCGCAGCACGTCGAGCTTGACGATCTGCTCATTCTTCAGTTGTTGCAGTAGATTCAACATGGTACTGGGATCGCGAATGTCGACGCCATTGACGCGCTGCAACACATCTCCCGCCTGAACCCCGATTTTTTCGTAGAAACTGGTCGGGGCGATGTAGTCCAGTCGAAACCCGTTGATGGTTCCGTTCACCATATGCGGCGCGGCTCTGGCCTGGGATAAGAGTTTCGGCAGATCGCTCATGGCCTGGTCCACCTCCCGGCGGTCGATGACTTTTCGTAGAGGCACGCCGGTTGCCTGCGTCTGGGCAGCCGCCGCAGCAGTCGTACCAGTGGAACCGCCTGGAACCGCTTGGTTTTCCGACTGCGCCAGCTCCAATAATTCCTCCAGGTTACCTTGGCGGACCAGAATTCCGTTCCGCCGAATCTCAGTTACTTCTCCCAGATCGAGAACTTGGTCATGGACGCGATACAACGTCTGTTGTTTAGAGGCCAGCTCCTCCGCGATCGCAAACATACCGCGCTGATCGCCCAGTACGACACCGATCAAGCGAATCCTGGCCGCCAAGCCGAGCGAAGCTCGAACCGGGGCGCCGGCTGGCCCTCGCCTATCAGAGTTTGTGAGGTCGCCCTGAGGAGCGGCGGGGAGAAGGAAAAGGCCGCTGGAACGCACATCCTCCGCTGCTTGGGTCGGTGAATAGGAGGCGCGCAGCCGAGAGCCAGTCGCTCGGTCGTTGCCGGAACCAACCGGATGGGTAGGGATCACATACAAGGCCTCGGCGACGAAGGCATTGATGGAGTGCGCGATCAAGAGCCCGCACACGACCAGACAGAGGAATAGGCCGATACGGCGCACTCGTTGTGGAGGAATTGCTGCCACGAATTGCCCTCAGTTCTATCTGACTCCATCGTACATGGCTCCTATCGTTGGTCGCAAGAATCTTTCATCAACGATCTTTTTGCGTGGATGAGTGGACAAACGGACTGAAGCACGCAATAATCCGTTCCGCTTCAGGGAGGATTTCTGCGTGAAGAAAGCACTAATTACCGGGATTACCGGCCAAGATGGATCTTATCTATCGGAATTTCTGCTCGGTAGAGGCTACGAAGTCTATGGCATTGTGCGCCGTTCCAGTTCGTTCAACACAGGTCGTATCGATCCGATCTATGAAGATCCGCATGTGCCCCATCGGCGACTTCACTTGATCTACGGTGATCTGAACGACGCCAGTTCTCTGAATCGGATTTTGCGCACCGTCCAGCCCGATGAGATCTATAATCTTGGCGCTCAGAGTCATGTCCGCGTGAGCTTCGATATTCCTGAATATACCGGCGAGATCACAGGGTTAGGCACCATTCGGTTGCTTGAGGCCATACGAGAATCGGGGCTCAAGCCGAAGTTTTATCAGGCGTCGTCCAGCGAAATGTTCGGCAAGGTGCTGGAGGTGCCACAGAGGGAATCGACTCCCTTCTATCCAAGGAGTCCGTACGGTGCTGCCAAGGTCTATTCCTACTGGATTACGGTGAACTATCGGGAGGCGTACAATCTCTTTGCCTGCAACGGCATCCTGTTCAACCATGAATCGCCGCGACGTGGGGAAACCTTCGTGACGCGGAAGATCACCAAGGCCGCTGCCCGCATCAAGCTGGGTGTCCAAGAAGATTTGTTTCTGGGAAATCTGGAAGCCAAGCGCGATTGGGGATATGCCGGCGATTATGTCGAAGCCATGTGGATGATGCTGCAAGCTCCGACTCCGGACGATTATGTCATCGCGACGGGCGAAACGCACACAGTAAAGGAAATGTTGGAGTTGACGTTTGACCGGTTGCAATTGGATTGGAAAAAACACGTGAAGATCGATGCCAAGTACTACCGTCCGACTGAGGTTGATCTACTCATCGGTGATGCCGGCAAGGCCAAGAAACAACTCGGGTGGCAACCCAAGGTACGGTTCGACGAGCTGATCGCCATGATGGTAGACGCGGATCTCGCGGCGGAGCGAGAGAGATTGGAAGGGGTCGGTAGAAAACATTGAGACTTGGGTGTCCTCATGTCTTTCTGGTCCAATAAGTGCGTCGTTGTCACAGGGGGAGCCGGATTTCTTGGGTCGTTCGTCGTCGGCCAGTTGCGCGCGAAAGGATGCCGGCAGATCGTGGTGCCGCGAAGCAAGGATTACGATTTGGTCCAGATGGAGGCGGTGAAGCGATTGTATAGCGACGCGAAGCCCGACATGGTGATCCATCTGGCAGCTCGTGTCGGTGGCATCGGGGCCAACCAGGCCAATCCAGGTCGGTTTTTCTACGATAACTTGATGATGGGCACACAGCTGATCGAGGTGGGCCGCCAGCTGGGGCTGAAAAAGTTCATCGCAACGGGAACCATTTGCGCCTATCCGAAATTTGCTCCGATTCCATTCAAGGAGGATGACATCTGGAACGGGTACCCTGAAGAAACCAATGCTCCGTACGGGCTGGCGAAAAAAATGATGTTGGTGCAGGTACAGGCCTATCGGCAGCAATACGGTTTTAATTCGATCGTGCTCTTCCCCGTAAATCTCTATGGGCCGCGCGACAACTTTGATCTCGAAACCTCTCACGTCATTCCGGCACTCATCCGCAAATGCGTGACGGCAAAGGAAACAGGACAGGCATCGATTAGCCTGTGGGGGGATGGCTCGCCGACTCGAGAATTCCTCTATGTCGAGGATGCCGTGGAAGGCATTCTGCTCGCAGCTGAACAGTATGATGGTGACCTACCCATCAACCTGGGAACCGGTGAAGAAATCTCGATTCGTCATCTGGCCGGCATGATCGCAGCCGAAGTAGGGTTCACCGGCCAAGTGAATTGGGATACCACCAAGCCGAACGGCCAACCGCGTCGCTGTCTTGATGTTAGTCGAGCCAAGCAGCTTTTCGGATTTCAAGCCCGACATAGCTTGCGCGATGGATTGAAAAAGACGACCCAGTGGTTTCAAGACAACCGTCAGGCGATACGGGAAGTGCGGTTCTAGATCTCTCTCCCAAGTCGGCTCATTCCAGCGGGAACTCGTGTGGATGTGCCGACATCGGCTTTGCGACCCATGGCGCTCGCCAAAAACTGGAACCATTGCACGAAGCTCCAAGTCAGCTACAATCGGTGGACGACAAAGTTGAATCGGCCTGCAATGTGAGGTTTTGAGTGAAGCGCATCGATCTCATCGCCGGAGCACGGCCCAATTTCATGAAAATCGCGCCGATCATCGAGGTATTGAACGCCGCCGAGCGGCGTGGCGGACAGTTGCGGTACCGATTGATTCATACGGGCCAGCATTATGATCGTGCCATGTCCGGGAGTTTCTTCGAGGAACTAGGGATTCCCGACCCGGATATCAACCTCGGGGTGGGATCCGGCACTCAGGCCGAACAAACCGCCGGTATCATGGTCGGGTACGAAAGGGTCTTGTTGAAGGACAAAAGCGACCTCTGTCTTGTCGTCGGTGATGTCACGTCCACGATGGCCTGTTCCATCGCGGCGCGAAAGCTGGGTGTGGCGGTGGCCCATGTCGAGGGCGGCATTCGATCCGGGGATTGGACCATGCCGGAGGAAATCAATCGAGTGGTGACTGACTCCATCACCAACTGGTTTTTCACGACGAGCGAGACGGCCAACGACAATCTGCGTTGCGCCGGTGTGAGCGATGACCGGATCTTTTTCGTCGGCAACACCATGATCGATACATTGATGAAGCATCTTCCACGTTTGCGGCCGCCGACCTGTTGGCATTCGCTGAAACTTGAATCGCAGAAATACTTTGTGGTGACGCTGCATCGACCGGCGAATGTCGATGGAGCACAGCAGCTCCTGTCGCTGCTCCGCGCCATCGCTGAAGGCACCAGAGGACTGCCCGTGGTATTTCCCGTACATCCCCGGACCGCGAAAAATCTCCTGGAACTCGACAGTGCGACACCCCAGCTTCACTATGTCGATCCACTGAGCTATTTGGAATTTAATTATCTCGTCAAGCATGCCACAGGAGTGATTACCGATTCGGGGGGCATCACCGAAGAAACAACGGTGCTCGGAGTGCCGTGCCTGACCCTTCGTGATAACACCGAGCGACCGGAGACCATTTCCATCGGGACAAACGAACTGATCGGGACTGATCCAAACAAACTTTCTCCCGCGCTCGCGCGATTAATGGCAGGAGAATGGAAGAAGGGCTCAGTTCCTCCGCTGTGGGACGGAAAGACTGCGGAACGGATTGTAGAGCATTTGGAGCGGGTGTTGAACGATAGGTAGTTCATGGTTGGTTCCATGCGGAGCCGCCTCATTCAAGTTATGCCTGATATCGCAATCCATCAATCAACCAGTATAGTCAAGTCCTGAATAGCGCACGAGTCTCTGTCCGTTCTAGTTAGTGCAGGGCTGTACGGTCTCACATTCGTTCATGGACGACGGCGTTTCATGATCAGTTTCACAACTTTCCTACTCATCGCATCATTCAAGGCACCCGATTCGACACAAATCGTACTGTTATAAAAAACAGTTTTAAGTTGCCACGTGTAGGTAGAGCCAATACGATCTCAGCAGCTTTCCTAACTAAATCTGCATCCATCGTGTCAGCAGTGGAGGTGCATAACTTGTTATGGTATCTGTCAAAAACCTGAATGAGTCCGATGCCATTGTCATTCGTGCTTCTCTAGAGATGAGTAGCGCGAGCAGGGTCCCAACGAACTCTATCATTGATCTCTGGAGGCACGTTTTCCATCTCATTGCCTGTGCGTTCCTGGCAAGACCAACGTCGTCTTATATTCGGGCTATGGTGATACTGGTATTGTCCGTGGCTGTCTTAGCCGAGCTGAGCGGAATAGCTCAAGCAGCAAGCAACTCAGGTCGGCTCGATAGCGCGTCTGTAGATGCACAGCGTGTGTTGGAAAGAGGAATCCAGCACTTTGGGTCAGAATTCATTCGAACTCAAAGGTCAGGGAACTCGCTTCGCTTGAGATCTGAGGCGTACGCCGAGGTTGGTGTGGGAACGCAGCTTAGGGCCGCTGGCGGAACAATTTCATTTTGGGTGTACCCACTCTGGAAGGAAGACGACCGCACGTCACACACCTTTGTGTCCTTGGCTTGGAATGACCCCAAGAAGAGTTACTTGGCTATAACACTCGGGTGGTGGGAGCCGCAAGGGCGCAATCGTCTTTATTTCATCGTGAGCAACCAAGAATCCATTCATTGCTCCCTGCCATATGAATTCGAGCGCGACGCGTGGACGATGGTCACCGCAGTGTGGGAGGCAGGAGCGAACGGTAATTGCAAGCTTTTTATCAACGGCGGAAAAGTGGCCACTCGAGATCAATCGTTCGTCGGTGACTATTCCGGCCTGGGCCCTCTGTATCTTGGAAGTGATAGGGGGACGACCCAAGTATCGGGACGCAGCGCCAACGCGCTACTGGATGAGCTTCTGCTGTACTCCCGACCATTCAGTGAGGAAGAGGCGAAGAGAACATACGAGGATCAAGAGAAGGATCAGGAGGGGGCAACCGCGAGAAAGTGGAGATGGCTTGATGAAGGATTGGCAATTCAGAAGCCGCTTGTCCGATCAAGAGGAGGAGAGGTGCAGGAAAGCCGCGTGATTTTCGACGAAGATATGCACTGGGCCGTATCAAAAGAGAGTGCAGATGCCATTCTTAGTCGAGTCAAGGCGGCTGGATTCAACGTGTACATTCCATGTGTGTGGCACGGCAACGGCGCATATTACCCGACCCCGCTGGCGGAGCCGGATCCCAAGCTCGCCGCCGTCGTTTCTGTATATGACCCGTTGGCCTATTTGATCCAGAAGGCCCATTCGCTTGGGATAGAGGTCCATCCTTGGTTTACCATTATGCGGCGAGAAAACGTCCTTCACCCAAGCTATTTCGGCGACGGGGTTCCGGACGGCGCATATGACGTCCATAATCCGGAGTTCAGGAAGTTTATCATTGATCTGATGGTTGACCTTGTTCGACGCTACGATGTGGATGGCGTGAATCTCGATTATATCCGTGCGATGGGCCTCTGTACGTCGGACTCGTGTCAGGATGATTACAGACGGTTTACCGGAGTGAGCCTTTGGACTGACTACTATCAGAGGGGAATCGTCGGGTCAGCTAGAGGCCGTCTCGAGCAGTGGCAAGATAGCGCAGTCCGGGAAATCGTGTACGCTTTTTCCACGCGAGCCAGGGAGATCAAACCAAATCTTCTCATCAGTGTGGACGGTCATCCTAAGCCCAACACAGAGTCCAGACCTCTCGAAGGAAGAGATGAAGTGGGTTGGCTGAACGAAGGTCTCATCGACGTGATCTTCGCAATGGATTATCGGGAAACGATCGATTACAAAACCATCGATGCCGTTCGAAAAGATCTTCGCCGACCAGAGCAGCTGATCGTTCTTTTTGGGAACTACGACCGCCTGCATAAGACCGCTCCGGCCGTTCCACGAAAGGGAGTACTTGTCGCTAAGTACGCCTCCTATGCGCAACGCCGGTGGTCCTCACTGGGGATCGGATTTTACATTTATGCTCAGATGTCTGACGACCAGGTATCAGCATTGCGCGGAGGCCCTTTCAAAGAAGAGGCAGTCCCTTCCTGGAGACTTTTGAAGCGACAGCAAACCGACGCCGTCTCGGTGCGAACGCTACAGGGGCTTGGCATTCGATAGGAGCGCGGGAGCGCACCGGTTTAGGACGTCGCGCTACCGTGATTTATCCAGTCTGGTCAGAACAAATCCGAGCGTAAGCTGTTTTCCCTGTTCCGAGAAGTCTTGCCCATGAGCATCGTTGTCCTTCTCAACCTGGCTGCGGTCGTAGCCCTTGGATCCCTCCTCTTTGTCTTTTCTCGCGGCACGGCTGTCCTGTTAATGCTTCTGCCTGCCTCTCAGATGCTTGGGTTGGTAGACCCGATGTCTATCGCAGTGAAAGGCATCTTCGATATTCATCTGTACATTGTCCTAGTAACGCTTGGGTTGGTCCTCTTGTCGCTTCCCAGGCTTAGAGAACTGTATCAAGCCACATTCATTGTTCCCTATCTGATCTTGTGCTTGTTCTGGATCTATGGCGTCGCACTTCCCGTGGTGGCGGAGAACTCTTCCCTGTTTTTGTCTTTGAAGGCCTCAAAGGAATTCATGTCGGTATTTTCCTACTTTGGGGTGTTTCTGTTTCTTCGAACAGAAAAGGATGTGGAATGGGGATGGCGATGTCTCTTGGGTCTAGGTTTGTACTATTCTGGTTTGGAGATTCTTAGCCAAGTCTTTGGGGAAACACTCCTTAAGCAGATGTCTTTTGATTATCGCCGGGAAGCACACTGGTTTTGGAAGGTCTATGTGTCCTTCTGGCCGGTCATTGTCATCACCTTTCTTCACTCATTCTTCGAACTGACACAATCCGCCGGACGTGCAAATATCAGGCTGGTTCTCACGCTCTGCGGGATTCTCCTCACATTCTTTCGCTCCTATCTGCTGGGAGTGTTAGGCGCCATTCCGGTGTGTCTTCTGCTCGTGAGGCAGAGGTTAGTGAAGATCCTATCGAAGGCCGCACAGCTCGGCTCGTTGATTGCGGCATCGGTTTGGGTTGTCGCGATTGTGATCGGTGGAAGTTTTGACGCGATTGAGCGGATGTTTGATCAATTCATTTCGTCTGGCATCAACGAATTCCAAAGTCAAAAAGGTGGGGCCATCGAAGGGCGAGAAGTTTTCGCCAGAGAACGCCGGATAATCTTAAACAAGAATCCGTATGTGGGCTATGGTTTTATTGATAAAGACTCCAAGGCCGGCCTTCTGTTTCAAAAACAAATCAAAGGAGACATGTTGGGATATATCGACAAAGGGGATTTGGACGTAGCTCTAAAGTTTGGCTATCCGGGGCAGTTTCTTCTGTACGGCACATTTGTGTGCTTTTCTTGGTGCCTCATTCAATTAGCTCGCCAGAAGATCCGACCGCTTTTGACTGTTCGTTGCCTGTCTTTGGCAGCAACGATCTTCGTATTTCTTGTGGTACAGCCGGTACATGCGCCTCTAACCTATAGTTTTGGCCTTCTGCCATTTGGAATAGCTCTGGGCCTCATTGAACGGGAGAAGATGATTGGAGCGAGGAAGATCGCATGACAACCATGCTCCATGTATTAGAAACCTTAGAGGGACATGGCGGAACGCCACGAAAGTTGTTGTATTTGGCGCGACATATCGACCGGCAACATGCCAAGCTCGTCTTTGCCCATTTCAGACCATCGCCGCTCGCGCACGAGTTCATCGAATGTGGATGTGAGGTGCATGCCATCGATGCAGAATCACCGCTGGCTCTAGTTTGGCAGATCCAGCGAATAGCCTGGCAGTGCAGGGCAGACATCATATGTACGCATTTTACGAGGTCCCTCCTGACGGGGTTTGTGGTGGCAAAAATGAACCGTATTCCGATCGTTCACAATGAGCACAGCAGTGCTCATTATCGCCAAGGGTTGGGGAGAGTATTGACTCGGTTTGTACTGCCTTGGGTGAATCTCATCATCTGCAATTCCGATCATACGCGTCAATCCATTCAGCAAAGTTTTCCCGGAACTGAGAACAAACTCATAACGATTCACAATCCAGTTGAGGAGCGGATTGCTCGTAGGACCAGGCAGAATGTTCGGGCCGCGCTCAGGGTGGCTAACCATGAAGTGCTCATCGCTCACGTGGGAAGAATGATTCCGGAGCGAGATCAGCTCACGCTGCTTCAGGCATTTGGCGATTTGAAGAAAGCCGTGCCTTCCGTTCGGCTCGTGATGATAGGGGAGGGCCCTTGCCGAGACGATCTGAAAGTACATGCTAAGGCGAACGGCCTGGAGGATGTGATCACGTTCATCGGGAATAGCAAGGACATCGGAGATTATCTGCAAGCCGCAGATATTTATGTGAACCCGACGCTTGATGAAGGTTTTGGGATTGCTGTGGTCGAGGCCATGCTATCGGGTATTCCCGTCATAATCTCCGATCGGGGGGCCCATCCTGAGTTGATGGTCCAAGGCCAGAGTGGCTTTCTCTACCCAGGTGGTAACAGTCACGCCTTGGCCTCACAGCTTAGCCTACTCGCCAGTAATCCTGAGCTGAGAAGGAGAGTAGGTGCCGAAGGACGCAGGCATGCGCAACTCCACTTTGACCCTCAACATTATTCAACACAGTATCTCGAATCTGTCCAGGAAAAGGGAATGGTTTCGAGTCATAAGTGAGATTGCCTTTCTCAGGAAGAGCATGGACATATCAACGCTTAGGAGGAAACTGCTTGCAGGCTCAGTCGTCGGATTTCTGAGAGTCGGCCTCGCAGTTCCCGTCTATTTGGTATTGACCCCAATTATGCTCAACACATTGGGAACGGAGCGT
The DNA here is from genome assembly GCA_029194665.1 of Nitrospira sp. Taxonomy (NCBI): domain Bacteria; kingdom Pseudomonadati; phylum Nitrospirota; class Nitrospiria; order Nitrospirales; family Nitrospiraceae; genus Nitrospira; species Nitrospira sp. Next base: position 229,714 of record JARFXO010000003.1, read on the forward strand.
TTCGGGCTTTGGGCGTTCAGCACGATGATCGTCAATGCCTTCAACTTAGTGGATTTTGGGCTCAAGAATAGTCTCCTCTATCATGTGGCGCAGCTGAGAGACAACCATGGAGCTGTGAGCCAACATTTCATGGCTACGGTGAAGGTATACTTGATCCTTTCCTCCAGTATTACCTTCATCCTGTTGCTATTCCATAGGGTGATTATCCAAGACTTGTTGTACGTTCCAGCTTATCTTTTCGAGGAGGCCCGGTTTCTGTTTGTCGTCACGGTGATCGCCTTTAGCGTAAGACTGGTGGTCATTCCCTATCAGGCAGTATTGGAGGGTCTTCAGGAACTTTCTCTTTCTCAATCCGTGTTTCTTGGCTGGCTGCTTATCTATAGTGCCGCTGTTCTTATAGCTCTCGTTGTGTGGCCGGGTATCTATAGCCTGGGCCTTGCCCTCCTTGTAAGCAATCTCTGCATCGTGCTCGGTTTCTATGGAGTCGCTAAATGGCGTCTCCCGTTTTTGCACCTTGCTCCATGGCGAACGAACACCGGCGAACTGAGAAGCATGCTCAAGTATGGCATTGGGATACAGGTGGCGGCGGTAGCGATCGCTCTCAGGGAACCTCTTTACAAGATCGTCTTGGCCAAGGCGTACGGTCTGGCGACCGTAGCAGCGTTCGAAGTCGCTTATAGGCTGTGCACACAACTGGCTTCTGTCATGACAACTCCCCTGCTCGGGGTGTTAGGGGTTTCTGCGCTTCTGTCACGGCGACATGACGACTTAATGCGAATCCTTCGCCCTCTCCTTGTTTACGGAGTGATCGTGCTGCCACCTGCAGTGATGTTTGCATATACCTTTTCGAAACCATTGTTCAATCTGTGGCTCGGCCAAAAGGGGAATGAGGCCGCCGAGTTGTTTCCCAGCTTGTTTCTGGGGTTTGCCATCTATTACTCGACGGAGGTCTTCTACAAGGCCATCGAAGGTTCAGGCCGTTCCTGGTACAGCGCGACCCTGCAGGTGTCAGTCCTCATTGTACAGATGTCGCTGTTGATCTGCATTGCCTCTCTTTCTTGGTCGATCACTGTGTCGCTTCTCATCGGATTTGGTGTGTTCAGTCTTTCTAACCTTCTGATGTTCCGTCGTTGTTATGGAAGGATAGATCTCGGCGACTGTTTTCCGTTGTTCTGGCTGGCTCTCCCCACGTGTCTGTATGTAGGTCTTTTTCCAGTTCAGTCGGAGAATTCCCATGTATGGGCCTTTGGGGCCTACTTGGTACTGCATCTCGCGATGTTGAGGCACTTAGGCATAAGTGCTCAAAGTTTAGTAGGAGAATTTCGAAAGGTGGGTGAGTCGAAAATGCGACAAGCTGTCATATCCAGTTGATCAGGGGCGAGGAACTCGGTGCGTCTCGATGGGGGCGTGCATGTGAGACGCCTCTGTGTGCTGAGCCAGCATGAACAAACCATGAATCTTGGTGAGGTGCCATGAATTGATTGCGCACCTCTTCAGCCCGCATCTTCACAAGTCCATGAGTACACGACCATCACTTCTTCTGATAGGGCCTACTCCGCCACCATTCCATGGAGTTGCTGTGGCGATAGGTGTATTGCTGCAATCGGACATCGTAGGACAGTTTGATGTGTATCATCTCGATCTCGCTGATCGCCGTGGCATTCAACACGTCAATAAGCCAGATTTACATGACGTTCTCCTCTTTGTTCGACAATGGGTGAAATTGGTCGATGTGCTCATTCGTTCATGGCCGACAGTGAGCTATCTCGTGCTCTCTCAGTCAACGATCGGTTTTCTACGAGACAGTTTGCTAATTTGGCCGGCTTATCTTTGCGGGAGCCACATCGTTGTTCACCTGCACGGAGGACATTTTCGTGAGTGGTTTCTTGGGCGCTCTTGGTTCATGAAGGCCTACGTGAAAACTGTCCTTCGACGTGTCACGCGAGCCATTGTCCTCGGAGAACCTTTGAAGGATCAATTCGCGGGCCTTATTGATGAAAAGCGAATTGCCGTCGTACCAAACGGCATCGATTGGTCGAGTACCGCTGTGTGTCAGAACGTTCCTCGGTCCGGATCTCGGTTCCGCATTCTTCATCTGAGTACATTGAGCCATTTGAAGGGTGCTCTGGTGTTTCTCCAAGCTGTCCCATTCGTACTCCACCAGCGAAAGGATGTGGAGTTCATATTCGCAGGACCATGGTCGCACGCGGAAGACAAAGTGTGGGCCGACGAATTCATTCGGCATGAGGGAATCGAGGCCTATCTTGCTTTTAGCGGGCAGGTAAACGTTGCAGAGAAACTGGCTTTGTTTGACTCTGCCGATATTTTCGTCTTTCCTGGAGTCCAGCAAGAAGGCCAGCCGTTGGTTGTCATTGAGGCGATGGCGGCTGGAGTACCTGTGATTTTTACGGATCGAGGTTGCTTGCGTGACACAGTGCCGGATGGAGAAGTTGGACTAGAAGTGCCGATCGGAGATCCTCGTCAGTTGGCAGATCGCATACTGTGGTTGCTGGATCATCCTGAGGCTATCAAAGCGATGGGAGTACGCGCCCGCAAAAGATATGAAGCTCTCTATACAAAAGAACGACACATCGAACGGATGATTGATGTCTTTTCGTTGTCCTGCAAGGAAGGTGCTGTATGAGCACAATCGTATGCGCAGGTGAGAATGCCGGTGTGGGCAAACGAGATGCCGGAATCCTGCTAGGAGTTCCAATTGACAGGACGTCCCTCACAGACATGGTGCAAGCGTCCATGCATGCTGTCGCCCACAGAACGTTTCAAAAGGTAATTGCCTGCGCCAATCCTCATTCGTTGGTGGTCGCACAACAGGACGAGGACTTTCATTCCGCCCTGAACCATGTCGATTTTGTTGTCGCGGATGGTATCGGCGCGTCATTGATGGCACGTTTCGTCGGTATCCGGATCGGGCCTCGAATCACAGGAACCGACTACTTCTATGGAGTGCTGATCGCACTCCAACAACGTGGCCAGGGCCGTGTCTTCTTTTTTGGATCGTCGCAGCAGGTTCTGGATCGTATCGCGAAACGCTTTGCCGTTGATTTTCCATCTCTGACGCTTTGCGGAGCCTTGTCTCCACCGTTTGGCACCTGGAGTGAAACGGAGAATCACCGAATGGTGGAAGTAATCAACGAGGCTAAACCCGATGTTCTCTGGGTCGGCATGACGGCGCCGAAGCAGGAAAAATGGGTGGAGATCAATCGTCGGGAGCTCAATGTTCAGGTGATCGGTTCGATCGGTGCGGTATTTGACTTTTACGCTGGAACTTATTCACGAGCTCCTAAATGGGTCTGTAACATCGGCTTGGAGTGGGCCTATCGATTCATCCTTGAACCTCGCCGCATGTGGCGACGCAACCTCGTGTCCGCACCAAAGTTTGTGTGGTTAGTGCTTCGTCGACACATCTTCCGTGGAGATACCACTCTGACAGCTACAGATGGGTCGAAGCAGGAAGAAATTGCCCACCACGGCGAGAAAAAGGCTGCCTAGCTCATGACTGAACTTGCAGGGTGTGGCTCACCGGTTTGGAATTGTGATGCTTTGTGTTCCCCGTCGCTAGTGCTGTGCCGGCGACGTCATGGTGTTTCTATCTGTCGCTCTTTACAGATTTGAACACGGCTGCAGCAACATAGACACAGTTGCTGCATTTGGTCTCCATCGTCTTCCTTAGTTTTCAGTGACATGCAAACTTTATTGCATGGTCTGGGATTTGCTGAACGACTCCCCATTTATACGTGTCCCTAATGAATCAACCTCTAGAAGGAGCGGCGACATGCGGATGATGAAACGATGGCTTAGGAGAGGACTTATCCTGCCGGCTGCTGCGGTGTGTGCCCTTTCGGTTTCGATCAGTGCAGCGCAAGCGGCTCTAGTGACCTATTCGTTCACCGGCAGTGTCGACAACATTGCTCCCAAGGACACAATCTCCGGCCTCTTTCAATTTGACAATGCGACGGGAGGGAGCGGTGGCGTTTATAACGGTGCAGTAACAGGCTTTACCCTGAAGATAGAGGGGTTCGGGCACAACTCGTTTTTTGCCCCTGGTGCCAATGCTGTGACGATTTCCCAGAACATGCCGCTGGGGGGTGGCATTGTCGACCGTTGGGCATTGGTGACTGCTGCCACTGGTGAAGCGATTAGTGGTACCACCACGCGACCATTCAGTTTTGATCTTCGTCTCGACCACAATGGCGGAGGGTTGTTCACCGACTTGAGCCTTCAAGGTCCGCCAAGCTTGAGCAGTTTGAATGGCGGTCGTGCGCAATGGCGGCTCTTTTTCGAGGATGTCAACGGTAATCCATCCGTGTATCTCGGATCGATCAGTAGCCTGACCGCTGTACCGTTGCCGGCGGCGGTCCTGCTGTTTGGAGCGGGGCTTATCTCCTTGGTAGGTTTGGGAGCCGGAGGGTTGAGAAATCTCCGAGCGTCCAAGGCCTAGTCGTCTAATTTCTGACGGGCTTGATACTTCGATTATGGTATCAAGCCCGTTCTTTCTGCGGACCCGATCGATAGCTGGAAAGTTGCCAAGGAAAGTATCGCCCCGCTCTTCAAGACCGGTTTAGCTCGCTTCTCTAGCTCCTGATCATCGTGTGAGTACCTCACGCTTATGACCGGCACACGTTCCTTGCTTTTCACCTCAGTCCTGATTGTGGCGCTAGTGATCTACATGTATGCAGAGAGTCTTGCCTTCTTGTTCAGCCGTTGGTTTGGCACCGATGACTATAGCCACGGCATCTTTGTGCCACTCATCAGTGCCTTCTTGATATGGCGATCTCGAAATCGTCTATTGCAGGTACCGAGGGAGAAATCATGGTGGGGACTTGGTGTGATCACAGCGGGTCTTTTTCTCTATGTCGTGGGCGAATTGTCCACGTTGTTTGTGGTCCTACATGCCTCTTTGTGGATCGTGATGGTCGGGTTGGCCGTTACGCTCCTCGGGATTCGCGGGACGAGGACCATCGCCTTCCCTCTTGGCTATCTTCTGACCGCCATCCCGCTGCCGACGTTTTTCTACGCAGGTCTTTCGAGCCAGCTTCAACTCTGGTCCTCATCGCTCGGCGTCGGTTGTTTGCAACTCGTCGGCGTGATGGCTTTTCAGGAAGGCAATGTCATTGATCTAGGGCCCGTGCAGCTTCAAGTCGTGGAGGCCTGCAGCGGCATTCGCTACCTGCTTCCACTGATTTCTCTCGCCTTGCTCTGCGCCTACTCATTTAAGGACCAGATGTGGAAACGAGCGGTCCTAGTGTTGTCGGCCATTCCGATCTCCATCCTGACCAATGGCTTTCGGATCGGCATGATCGGAGTGCTTGTCGAGCTCTACGGGAAAGGAGCTGCGGAGGGTTTCTATCATCTGTTCGAGGGATGGGTCGTTTTCATGGTGAGTTTCGGGCTGTTGCTGATGGAAATGAAGCTCCTAGGAAAGCTAGGAGTGTCTGTGCCGCAGCAATCGTGGTCTGAGCGATTGACGTTGAGACATCAGGAGTTGGACGCTGGGCGCAAAGTCGGGCTCGAGAATACACCGGGCAACATCTTCTCACCGGGGCCGGCCTATCTGTGCAGTGTGGCTCTGTTCGCGCCCTTTACGTTGTTTTCGACCACGGTCATGGACCGTGAGGAGGTCTCCCCTCCACGAACCGCATTTGTCGATTTCCCGATGCAGATCGATGGATGGCGAGGCGAACCCGCTCCCCTCGAACAGCAATACATCGATGCGCTTCGATTCGATGATTATGTGCTTGCCGATTATCGTTGGGGCACTCAGCATCCCGTGAATTTCTATGCGGCGTACTATCGGTCACAGCGGAAAGGTCAGTCGGCTCATTCGCCTCAGAGTTGTCTGCCGGGCGGGGGATGGGAAATAGGGTCTTTGACACAGCAAGAATTATCGATGTCATCAGGGGTGATAGAACCACTCAGGGTCAATCGAGCCGTGATCCAGAAGGGAGAACAGAAGCAAATCGTGCTGTACTGGTTCAAACAACGGGACCGAAACCTCACGGACGAATATCTGGTGAAGTGGTATTTGCTGTGGGATGCGTTCTCAAGACAACGAACTGATGGAGCGCTGGTGAGACTGGCTTCGCTCGTTGGTCCCGGTGAATCCGAGGCAATTGTGGATCAACGTCTACAGGAATTAGCGATTGCGGTGGGGCGGGAGCTGACCAGGTTTGTACCGAACTGAACCAACACAGGTGAGGATGCGGTGACCAATCCATGGTGAATGAGCTGTTTTTTAGCTTCATGACGGCGCTACTTCTCTCCATGGCGCTGATTCCTCCGTTACGGCTGGCAGCCGAACGATTTCAGGTGATGGATCTGCCCGGAGGACGAAAAGTGCACGAGCACCCCATTCCACGAGTGGGGGGACTTGCCTTCGCCATCGGTGCCTGCGCTGCGATTGCCTGGTGGGTTCCGAAAGATGCTGTTGCGCTATCGGTTCTGGTCGGCAGCGTCATTCTCGTGGGGTTCGGAGTATGGGACGACCGTGTCGATCTTACCTATCGAAGCAAACTCGTAGGGCAGCTGATTGCCGCCCTTGCCGTTGTCCTGGGCGGCGATATCTGGTTTACCTCACTCCCCTTGTTACCGGATGTGGAAGTACCGGCATGGGCTGGGATGTGTGTGACCGTCGTGTTTCTTATCGGAGTATCAAACGCGGTGAATCTGACGGATGGATTGGATGGACTAGCCGGAGGCTTATCGTTCTTAACGCTCAGCGGGATCGCCTATTTGGCCTATCTATCTAGTGATTCGACCGTCCTTATCCTTACTATTCCGTTTCTTGGGGCGCTCTTGGGGTTCTTGCGGTACAACACGTACCCGGCTCGCATTTTTATGGGAGACGGCGGCAGCCAATTGTTGGGATTCATCATGGGGGTATTCGCCGTTCTCCTGACGGATTCCTCACGAGGGCCATTCAGTCCGAGCCTTGCTCTCTTCCTATTGGGGCTGCCGTTTTTGGACACCCTTGGTGTGATCGGACAACGGCTGGCTGAAGGCCGCTCTCCATTCATCGGCGACCGTGCGCACATTCACCACAAACTGCTTCGCTTTGGGTTCACGCATTATGAGGCTGTGACCGTCATTTACGTGATCCAGGCAGGGATGTTGGGCTTGGCGTATCTGCTGCGATGGCAGTCCGACCTATTGCTCCTTCCCCTCTACCTCATGATTGCAGGATCAGTCTTGATACTGTTCGTCGCAGCAGGGCGCGACCTTCTTCCCAATCTCACTCCACAAAGCGGCCATTTTCTATCCAATGTGGCCGTGACGCGATTGACGAATGGCCCCTGGCTGACAGATCTGCCGATGCAGTTTCTGGCCGTGACCGTCCCATGTTTCCTCATTGCCCTGGTGTTTGTCCCATCAAATGTGCCGACCGATGTCGGCTATCTGTCGATCATCGTATTCGGGATTGTGTTGCTCGGCCTCTCGCTTTCTCCTCGAGTCGCGCCGTACTTCGTCCGTGGTGGACTCTACGTGGGCACCACGTTTCTGCTGTATGTCTACGATGGGTCGCGAGCGAGCACGTTATCTACCGTCACGATGGCGCACAACGCGTTCTTCGTCGTGGTCGCCGTCATGGTGTTATTGAGTCTTCGATTCAACCAGGAGAACCGGTTTCAGACGACACCGCTCGACTATTTAATGGTCTTCTTGGCCGTCACGTTCCCGCTGCTTCCGGAGGTCAGCGCCGATCTCTCGCACTTGGGGATCTTTGCCGCAAAATTGATGGTGCTCTTCTTCACCTTCGAATTGCTGCTCCATGCATTTTCCAGCCGTGTCCGACAGTTGGGATTCGTTTCGCTCTGGATCCTGTTCGGACTCGGAATTCGGATTTTGTTGTAGCAAACCGAGTTACGTAATAGCCTAGGTTTCATGCCAAGGGCATTCCAATACAACAGACGTGGGTGGACTTTCAGTATGTACGTGAGGACCGGCGTCGTGATTCTATCGGTGGTCGCATGGACGGCTTGTGGTGGTCCCGAGGAGAGAAAGGCAAAGTACTTCGCTCGCGCCAGTGAGTACATTCAGGCGGCCAACTATCCCAAGGCGCGTGTCGCCATCAGAAATGTGCTGAAAATAGACCCAAAGGATGCGGAAGCCTATGTCCTGTTTGCCCGTGTTGAGGAAAAGGAAAAGAATTGGCGTAACGCGGTCCAGCTCTATCAGGAAGCTGTCCGGCTGGATCCAGGTCACACCGCAGCGTTGATTACGTTGGGTAAGTACTACCTGGAAGCCAGGTTGACCGAACAGGTGGTGGAAACGGCAGATACGGTTCTGAAGAAGGAGCCAAAGCATCCTCAAGCGAATGCACTGAAGATCGCCTCACAGGCGATGACGAAGGAAGCTGTTCCTTCGGCGATTCTTAAAGCGGAGGCACTCGCGAAAGAGTTTCCAACAGAACCGGATGTCGCCATCCTTCTTGGCACGTTGTACGACCAGCGCCGACGCTATCGTGATGCCGAGGCCACGTTACGACGCGCGTTGGGTGCTCATCCGAAAGATCTGGATCTTCTGAACAACTTGACTAGAGTTTTGACACAGGCGAACGACGTCGACGGCGCGGAGACGGTTATTCGTCGAATGATTGACGCCGAGCCTGAGTCCATCGACCATCGGCTGAGGCTCGTTCGCTTCTATGTTCAACAGGCTGCCTACGAGAAAGCGGAAGCAGTTCTACGCAACGCGGTGGTGCTTGATCTGAACAGCGAGCAGCGCCGCCTTCTCTTGGCCGACTATTTTATGAGTAGGAAAGATGTTGCGTCTGCCGAACGAGTCTTGCTGGAAGCCGTCGCACAGTTGCCGCATTCGAGTCAACTTCAGTTCGGGATTGCCACGATTTACAGGAAGACCGGACAAGACGCAAAAGCCCGTGAGCGCTACGCCGCATTGGTTCAAGAGTACAAGGATAAGCCGGTCGGGTCGGAAGCCAAGGTGAAGTTGGCGGAGATGGACTTTCAGGCCGGCAAGCAGATCGAAGCTGAGCGGCAAGTGCAGGAGGTTTTAGGAGACAACCCCCGTTCTTCGGACGGCTTGACGCTTTTAGGACGTGTGGCGTTAGCCAGACGGAATGGAAAAGATGCGGTTCAGGCTTTTCGCACGGTCTTACATGATCAGCCTGAATTGGCAACGGTTCATTTTCTCCTTGGCCAGGCCTATCAGCTCACCGGAGAGACCAACCTTGCGAAAGAGAGTTTTGAGCGGGCCGTGGCTCTGTATCCTGACCAGGTCGATGCCAACCGGTCCCTCGCAGTACTGGAAAGTAGAAACGGTCAGTACCAGCAGGCACGTGTTCGACTGGAAGACCTGCTCAAACAGCATCCCGATGATGTTGCTGCCCTCGATATGGTGATGACGCTGGACCTGGTGAAGAAAAACTGGCCTGAAGCAGAACAGACCTTGGGACGGATCCGTCACGTCGCAGCCGGGAGTCACATGGCCTTGATGGCGGAAGGACGACTGTACGAGGCTCAACGTCGTTTGAATGACGCGATGAATGCCTATGAGCGTGCGACGGCGTTGGTTCCAAACGAACCCGAACCTCTCCTGTCTCTCGTGAGGCTTGAAGTGGCTCTAGGTCACATGGCCCGATCTCAGGCACGGCTGGAAACGCTCCTCGCGGCTCGTCCGGACCATCCGTTCGCCCACGGGTTGCTGGGAGAAGTATTGTCCCTGTCTGGAGCACATGAAGTCGCGGTTCCTCACTATCGCGAAGCCGTACGACTGAATTCAAAGTGGATGACGCCTTGGCTTAACTGGGCCACGTCGGCTTCTAGGAAGAACCCGGATGTGGCCGTACAGGTGCTACATGAGGGGCTCAAGGCCAACCCCGATAGTGAGGAGTTGCACATGCTCTTGGCCTCTGTGCACTCAGAGCATGGAGAGATCGATCTTGCGATGGACGCCTACGAGACGACTTTGCGGCTAAATCCTCGCAACGTTCTGGCGGCGAATAATCTGGCCATCTTGCTCGTGGACCACAAGGGTGATCTGTCAAGTCTGCAAAAGGCCTTCGCGCTCAGTCGAGATTTTGAGAAAGAGGCGCCACACCCGCTCTTTATCGACACCCTCGGCTGGGTGCGATTCCGAATGGGGCAATCGGAGGAGGCGATGCGACTGATGAAAGACGCCGTGGCCAAAGCACCCGACATTGCTGTCCTGAACTATCATCTTGGAATGGCATTGTTTCAGTCCGGTAAACGCACCGAGGCCCGTACCTATCTTTCAAAGGCGCTGAAGAATTCCGATTCGTTCGAGGGACGGCGGGAGGCAGAGCAAGTCCTTGCGCAGATAAGGGGGTAGGAAGAATTCATGTCTCGATCTGTGCGATCGATGGTGAACGGGGTACTACTGGCCACGGCCGTCGCAATAACGGCGATGTCTGCTCATGCCGGGGATGCGATGACTGTCGGGCTGGTGTCGCAAGTCGAACCAGGGTATCGGCTCGGCGCCGAGGATATCATGCTGGTATCGGTGTGGAAGGATGAACAGCTGACGCGAGAAGTCGTCGTCCGTCCGGACGGGATGTTTTCGTTTCCCCTCGTCGGCGATATCCAGGCGGAAGATCGAACAGTTGAGGACATTCGTGGCGACCTCGTGAAGCGGCTGACAAAGTATATTCCGAATGCCAATGTTTCGGTCGCGGTCACAAAAGTCATCAGTTACAAGGTGTACGTCGTCGGCCGAGTGAATAAGCCGGGTGAGTATTTGATCGGTCATTACACCGACGTGCTGCAGGCGCTCAGTCTTGCCGGTGGACTGACTCCGTTTGCAGCGGAGAACGATATCAAGGTCTTACGGCGGGTGAGGGGAGAACAACATGCCATTCCCTTTCGCTATGGAGATGTTCGGAAAGGCAGGGATTTGGAGCAAAATATCATTCTGCAGCGCGGTGACGTCGTCATGGTCCCCTGAGCGTCGTGCTCATGCCCCCGAGCCGCAAATGGAGAGACCGGGTTTGTCATACCGTGTACGCTCTTTCGGTGGTGGTCGTTGCATGTGAGATGGCGCCGCGAAGCGAGGCTGCCGAATGGTCACTCGCGCCATCAATCGGAGTCACGGGCATTTACAACAGCAACTTGCTGTTGACCCCTCTGCCTCACTCTGAGAGTTACGGCTATTGGGTGACTCCAGCGGCAGAGTTCGCCGGCAAGACCGAGCGTCTTGAGGTGAGCAGCCGAATCGCCGCGGATGTCGTCGGATATTTCGGTGGAGAGGACAGGCAGTTTACGAATGTCTTTGCTCCCTTGTCGGTGCGATACCAGGCCGAAAAGGATCTCATAGGTTTCACCGGTGGGTTCATCCGCGACAATACGCTGCTCGGTGAGTTACAGGAGACCGGGGTTGTCTTGCAGTTTACTCAGCGTAATCAATGGACTGCGAATCCTACGTGGACGAGACGGTTGACCGAAAAACTGTCATTGCAATCGGCCATACGATTTTCCGACACCACATATGAGGGCAACAGATTGGTTGACTACCGATTGGTGGGAGGTTCAGGGGGATTGCTCTATCAACTCTCGGAGCGGGATCAACTCCAGCTATCCGGATCGTATGTTGATTTCCACACGACCGATTCGCCGTCTCCGTTTCGAGCCGATTTCCCCGGGATCAATATGAGCCTCACACATGCCTTTTCCGAATCACTCACAGGAACCGTGTCTGGCGGTCCCAGGTTTTTATCTACGAGCTCGCATTCACCGTTCGGCGACATTACGACGAGCGATACGGTGTGGTTGGCAGGGGCGAGTCTGACGAAACGATTTGAGAGAGCTTCATTGCGAGCCTCGTTGTCTCGGGACCTTCTTCCAAGTGGGCTGGGATTACTCCTTGAGACCGATCGAGGAGAAGCCTCCGCGTCATACGATGTCTCGGAGACTCTGGCCTGCTCCTTGACTGTCGTCGGAATCCTCACATCGGGAACGACGAACGCGGTCATCGGGGAAGTTTATCCGGATAGCAGGTATGTCAGTGTTACGCCAAAACTCTCCTGGAAGTTTCTCGAATGGTGGCAGGCGGAGGTGTCATATATGTACCGATGGCGAGACACCGACAGTGCCATCGATTCAGCTCAATCCCACGCGACGACGTTCATGGTGACCTATTATCCATCAAAACTTTCCTACTCCTACTGAGGCTATGGCACAGACACATGTTTCGCCACAGACATCTGGACCCGGCATGGGCGTGAAGGACTACATCGCGGCTTTTCATCGCCGTCGCAAGCTTATCCTCCTGACCGGTCTAGGACTCTTGGCGTCGTCCCTGACGTTAGCATTTCTCTGGCCGCCGACCTATAAGTCGACCGCGACCATCTTGATCGAGGAGCAGGAGATTCCATCCGACCTCGTACGATCGACGATTACGAGTTATGCCGATCAGAGGATTGAGACTATCAAACAACAGATCATGAGTCGAACGACCCTCTGGAAGGTGGTGGAACAGTACGATCTCTACCACGATCAACGGAAGAATAGTCCGACCGAAGAAATTGTTAAACGCTTCGCCAAGGACCTCGAGGTGGAAGTGATCAGTGCCGACGTCGTAGATAAACGCACACAGCACGCGACCAAGGCGACCATTGCCTTTACGGTGGCGTATCAAAATCGCTCTCCGGAATTGGCGCAGAAGGTGGCGAATGAGCTGACCAGCTTGTTCTTGGGCGAAAACCTGAAGAGCCGTGAACGCCAAGCCCAGGAAACCACCTCGTTCCTTCAGCAAGAAGCCGAAAATCTTGCTCGCCACATCAGCGACATCGATGAAAAGATCGCCGCGTTTAAACAGCGGGCCAACGGGGCGCTTCCGGAGTTGATGCCGTTGAATCAGCAGTTGATGAACCAAGCCGAGCGTGAATCAATGGAGGTCGACCAGCAGGTCCGAAGCCTCGAAGAACGCAAAACCTATCTCGAAGGGGAATTGGCGACGATCAAACCGAATACGCCCATCCTATCCGTGACCGGCGAGCGCATTTTGGATTCAACCGAGCGCTTACGCGCACTTCGAGCGGAGTATGCCGGCGCCGCGGCCAATCTGTCGGCGGATCATCCCGACATGATCAAGATGAAACAGGAGATCGATGCATTGCAAAGAGAGACAGGACAGGCCCCTGATGGGGAGGAGGCCTCGAAGCGACTCATCGATGCGCGCGCGGCATTGGCCGCCGGCTTAGAACGGTTGGGAAGTGAGCATCCGGACGTTCTGCAGACGCGGAGAAAAATCTCCGCTCTTGAGCTGGATGTCCATCGCCTCAGCGCCGTTCGAAACAAGGTGATCAATCAGCGTCCGGAAAATCCCGCCTATATCAATCTCCAGGCTCAGTTGAATTCCACAACATTCTCGTTGGAAGCATTGCGAAAAACTCGTCTGGACATCAAGCGTCGGCTACAGGAGTATGCGACACGCCTGGAAAAGGGGCCGGAGATTGAACCGGAGTATCTTGTTCTGACAAGGGATCGAGATACATCCGGACAAAAATATCAGGACATTCGATCAAAGTTGTTGGAGGCGAAGGTGGCCGAAGGTTTGGAGGTGCAACGGAAAGGCGAGCGCTTTTCCCTCATTGATCCACCGAGTCTTCCTGAAAAGCCTTATAAGCCGAACCGTTTGGCCATCGTACTACTTGGTTTCATCCTTGCCGCTGGTGGGGGAGCCGGCCTGGGAGCTGCAGCCGAGTCGCTCGACCATTCGATTCGGACGCCCGATCAACTGGTCGCCCTGACGCAGCATTTTCCCTTGGCAGTGGTTCCCTTTATGCCGAACGAAGCAGATGTGTCCCACGCAAAATTGCGACGGCGAATCGTTCAAAGTGCGGGGATCGGCGCGTTTGGAACCGTCCTGTTGCTGCTTCATGTATTTGTAGTCCCTTTGGATGTGCTGTGGTTTGCCACGCTGAGACGGTTGGGCATGGAGTAAGCAGAAAGGTAACCATGGATCGTATTCGTACCGCGCTTGAGCTGTATAAAGGTTTCAAAGGTTCCTCGTCTGACGGGGAGAGCCCGAAGCGGGCTGCCAGGCTATCGGTGCCGCCCTCGATCACCTATACACGAACCAGATCGCTGAGCATTCCGCATGCGGTGCTACACAGGCATCGGGTCATGGCGGCTCATCGCAAAGGACCGTTCGTCGATGCGTACAAGATCCTCCGAACACAGGTTACGCAGCGATTGCGAGAGAACGGGTGGAATGTGGTGGGAGTGACGAGCCCAGGTTACGGCGAAGGCAAGACGCTGACCGCCGTCAATTTGGCCGTGAGTTTAGCCATGGAAACAACACAGACGGTGCTTCTCGTCGACTCGGACTTGCAGGATCCCACCGTACATCAGGTATTCGGCTTGAAAGACTGTCTTGGCCTTGCCGACTACTTGTTGGACGATCAGCCGGTCGAGGATCTGCTCCTTCATCCCGGTATCGGGCGGTTCGTCTTGCTGCCCGGGGGGCGGGCGATCTCAAACTCCACCGAGATTTTGACCTCTCCCAAAATGGTGGACCTCGTGGAGGAGTTGAAACATCGGTATCCCTCCCGAGTCGTTATATTTGATCTCCCTCCATTGCTCCATACAGCGGATGTCTTGGCCTTCTCCCCCTACACAGACGCCCTTCTCATGGTGGTTGAGGAGGGAAAGACCACGGGTGAAGAGTTGCAGCGGGCTCTGGCGCTGGTCAAGAATTTCCGCCCTGTTCTGGGAACGGTGTTGAACAAGGCCGGCCGATCGTCTCTGACTCTTGCAGAGATGAGGACCATGTTGGCCACCTAGATCCAGATGTCGGTCATCAAACGGCGTAATCATGTACGAAGCATTTTATCGGTTCAAGGCTAAGCCATTCGCGCTCCTGCCGGACAGCGGTTTTCTCTATCCTGGCTCGGAGCACCAAACTGCCTACAGCCTCCTGGAGTACGGCATTCTGAGCCAGGCGCCGTTTATGGTGCTTACGGGTGATCCAGGCATGGGGAAAACCTCCCTGTTGCAAAAGCTCATCGTTGAGCATGGAAGCAAGCATAAAATCGGGCTGGTCACCAATGCCCGTTACGATATTGAGCAGCTCTTGCCGTGGATTCTGTTGTCCCTTGGGTTAAGCACCAAGCGGCTTGACCCGATCGAGGCCTATCATCTCTTTTCGGAGTTTCTGTCCCAGGAGTCGAAACGTTCACGGCGGGTCATTCTTATCGTTGATGAGGCCCAAAGTCTGGGCACTGAGCTGCTTGAAGAACTACGGTTGTTGTCCAACATGAACGACGACAAGACCCTCAAGCTGCAGATCATCCTTTCAGGCCAACCTGGTCTCCATACGTTGCTCCGTCGTTTCGATATGACTCAATTCGCACAGAGAATCGTCGTCGACTATCATCTGAAACCGCTCTCTGACATCGAGACCGCCAACTGTATTCGGCATCGAATACGAGTCGCCGGTGGACAACCGTCCCTCTTTACGAACAAGGCTTGTGCATTGGTGCATCGATTGAGTCAAGGGAACCCGCGACTGATCAATCAGGTGTCGGATACCGCCTTGATCTACGGGTATGCCGAACAAGCAAGCGTCATTACTTTCAAGGTGGTGGCCCAAGCAGCCTTTGATCGGAGCAAGGGAGGAATCCTTCCCTTGGCCGCGAAAGAGGAGTTGGCCGGACTTGCCGCGGCGCCGGAAGATCGCTCGGAAATGGATGATCCGATTTCGAGTCCAGGGGAGACCACTGTGTGCGCAGAATCGTCCGACGATCATCTGATAACTTCTCCGGACGAGGACTATACGAGCGCGATGGCGCTTGAAGAGGAAGGGCGATTGAAAGAGGCAGTAGAGTTGTTTCATTCAGCGACTAGAGACAAATCAATGTGGTTCAAGGCCAATTCACACATCGGATTCTGTTACGTCAAGATGAACGAGCATCATGCCGCGATACAGGCGTTTCGCACTGCCTTGGAGGATCCCACGGCCCAGCAGCAAGACGTCTTTGATGTGCTCTATCTATTGGGGCGCAGTCTTGAAACCATCGGGAGGGTCGACCAGGCGCTAGAAGTCTATCATCGCGTCAACCAGGTAACCCCAATATTTAGAGATGTCGCCGATCGGTTACGAGCGTTGGAGCGGACGCTGAAGCAATTGAGTCACAAGGGGAAATCCGTCAACGAAAAATGTTCTTGGTTCAGTAGCGTCGTGGATCATGTCCACCGCTTTCTCATCGACGCTCAGAAGTAGGAGGATTGCAGGCGAATCGTGTCGGATTCCAGCAAGAACCTAGCCGACCCTGAAGTGAGGTCTGCTGAACGCTATGAACGGGGACTCGCGCTGAAAAAAGCCGGGTTGCACAAGGCCGCGATCGAGCAGTTAGAAATGGTTGCTGTCGATCCACTATGGGCCGTGAAGGCGTACGCCCAGATCGGGCTGTGTTATAAATTGTCCGGCCGTTATGAGGAGGCCGTCCCGGCCTTGCAGAAAGCCCTCAAAGCCAAACCTGCGTCGCCGAATGAAACCGTTCAGATTCTCTATGTCCTAGGGCGTACGTTGCAATCTTTGGGTCGCGTGGCGGAAGCGCTGGAAGCCTATCGCTGGATCAGGCGGGAGGATGCGACCTATCGGGATGTCGCTGATCGTATTGAGCGGCTGAGCTCCCGCCGCCCGACAGGGGCTACGAAAAAGAGCTAGGGCGAGACAGTGGTTAAGCGGGCGGGAAGGTCGCAATTCATAGGTGAAGCTTTGCCGCCGCGAGCAGTGTAGTTCTCGGTCACTGAGTTGGCTATCCACCCATGTAAACCTTGTCTTAAGTGCACAGGCTCTCTGTGGTAGGCTCGCGCGACACGATGCAGAGGAGGTGTTATGGATTGTATTCTGATTCGTCACGGGATCGCGGTAGAGCCTGATGAGTGGGAAGGGGCGGAGGAGAATCGCCCGCTCACCGAAAAGGGAAAGAATCGCGCCAGGCAGGCTGCCGAAGGGTTGGCTGGGCTTGACTGTAAGCCGACTCACATATTCACGAGTCCCTTCGTGCGGGCGTACGATACAGCGAGGCTGATACGCGCTGTCGTCTGTCCAACTGTGAAGGTCGAGACGCGGGAAGAGTTGGCGGTCGGAGCAAAGGCTGAGCTGCTGGTTGGATTGTTCCACACTCTCCCGTCGGATGCTGTGGTGGTCTGTGTGGGGCATGAACCTCAGCTCGGTGAAGCGGTCAGCCTGTTGCTCTGTGGAAAAACCCTTCCGAACTTTCCACTTAAGAAGGCGGGGGCCGCCTATCTTGAGGCTGCGGACGGTCTTAGACCTGGCCAGGGTCGGCTGTGCTGGCTGCTTCAGCCGATGCAGCTGCGGACCATAGGCAAGCGAACGCATGGCAAGAAACGGCTGGGACAGGATTAAGACGGCACCGTTTCGGTACCGATTGTGGGTTTAGGGTTCTGTAACACCGGGAGAATAGCTCCTCGGAGCTCGTCCTGAATCTCTTCGGGAGACTTTCTTGCATCGACGACATTGAAGCGAAACTCCATCGCCATCTTGTCGAATTCTTCTATCAGCAGCGATTGATATCTTTTGAAACTATCGTAGAGGTCAGCCCCGAGGCGGAGGTCCATTCCGGATTCCCAGTAGTTCATCCCAGTCGTCTCGATGACTCGAAGGGCCAGGGTTTCAACATCGATCCGCAGGTAACACACCAGGTCGGGAATCAACGCAAACCCAAACACGTCGCGGATCCACTTGCGGTCGGCGCTCCGCACAAAGTCACGCGCGAACGCCGTGTAGATATAGCGATCCGCCAAAACCACGAACCCTGATCGTAGAGCGGGAATGACCTGGTGTTCGAGGCGATCGGCAAAATCCGTCGCATAGAGCAGGCTGAGCGACCAACGGTCGAGGATATTGCCGGCCTTCGCCATTTCGATGGTCTTGGACATGAGGTTGGAACGGGTCCAACCGGTCGTCATCACGCCGTACCCCTGCACCTCCAGCCACTCTTGCAGCAACTCGATGTGGGTCGTTCGGCCGACTCCATCGGTTCCTTCAATGGCGATCAACTTGCCTTTCAGATCACTCGGATCTAGGTACTTCAAACCGTCGCCAAAAAAGCGTGCGTCGGCCATAGGTGCCTCGTCTTGGTTTGTAGCCACGGAGCGCTTCTTCCACCAGCGCCCTCATGTGTTCCTGCTGGGTCTCGATGTCTTGGGTCGCATCCATCGTCAACAGACCATATTCGTCGACGAGCTTGTTGTATTCGGCGAGAATCCGTGATTGAAAGAGTCGGAAACTTTCCGTGATGTCCGGGCTCAGATCCATGTCCATACCGGCTTCATAGTACTTGAAGTGGCCACGAGTTCCTCGCGAGAGCCGAGAGATGGCGACTTCGATGGGGACTTTGAAATAAAACGCCATATCCGGCTTGATCGCAAATGCGTAGAGTTTCCGTACCCACTCGTTCGCCACGCCTCGTACCACATCGCGCGCAAACGCCGTATACATATAGCGATCGGCCAGGACAAGCATGCCTGCCTTCAGGGGAGGGAGAATCTGATGATAGAGCCGACTGGCAAAGTCAGTGGCATGCAGCAAGCTGAACGTTGTTGGGGTGAGGCTCTTCGATTTTTTCCCTCGTTTGGTGGTTTCTTTCACGAGTGCCGAGGAATTCCATTCGGTAAAGAATACCTTGTGCCCCTTGGACTCGAGCCACTTATGCAGTAGTTGCAGTTGAGTACTTTTGCCTGACCCGTCGATGCCTTCGACGATGATCAACTTCCCTGGGTAAGGGTGACAGGCTGTCTTGAGTAGGTGAGGCTCAGTCATGATCGATCGGTTTTCAGTAGTCCGGAGAACTGGACACGTCGACGGAAGACCTGCTCGAACAGGTCGGCTCTGCTCTTCGCGGCCCACAATTCCATTTCAGCATCTCCTGTCAAATGAACTTCAATGGTAATCTGTTTCCCGAATTTGACACTCAGTGCCTGAACGAGCGAGAAATGCGTCCGATCGAGCCCGTCGGCGATCCGGAGCAACGAGGCAAGGATCTTGACCACACGTTGCAAGCGGGGTGTCAGACAGGCGAGTGCTTCGTGCTTCAACGACGGCAGAGCTCGCCGGTGGTAGCGGGCGATGTTGGCGACCACGTCGATTTCCTCAGCCGTCAATCCACCCAAGTCACTATTCTTGATGAGATAATACGCGTGTTTGTGATGTTGTCTCGGATTGATGAGATATCCGACATCGTGCAGAATGGCTGCGTACTCCAGCCAGGTGCGCTCTTGCTGCCCTAAGCGATGTTCCTGCTTGGTTTGATCGAACAGACCCAGTGCCAAGTCGGCCACATGCAGTGAATGAGCCTCCGGTGCATGGCAGCGCCGGGCAAGGCCGATCACGTTTCGACGACGAACGTCGGGAATATCACGTTCAGCTTTCAGCCCTTCTCGGTGCCGCACGATAAAATCATAGATGACACCCTCTCGAATCGCCCTGTCGCAGAGCGTGATCTCGTTGAGGCCGGACAGCTCCAGCAGACATCTGAGGACCACGGCGGTCGGCAACAACGTGTCGACCCGCTTGGGGTCTAGACCGGGAATCGCCAACCGAGCTTTGACCGATGACTTCGCCAACTCGGCTTCGAGAGAGCGGATATCCTTCAGCAGAATCGTCGCGAGATTATGCTGTGGCAACGGTCGTCCGGTTTGACGGAGATGAATGACTTCACCGACATTCCCGGCCATGCCGGAGGTGGCGATCAATGACTGAAACGTCTTCATCTTGAATGATCCGAGCGCGTCGCGCAGATGGGCGAGCACGGCATCGTCCATGGCATGCATCATCAACTCAGACGGCGGAGTTTTGGGAAGGAATTGCTCAGCTAAACGGATCGCTCCGAGTTTGAGACTCTTGCCGTGAATCAAGCCTTCTCGATTCCCGACGATCAATTCCACGGAGCCGCCCCCGATGTCGACGACCAATGTCGGTCCGTCCGGGAGGGCGATGCTGTGCTTGACGCCCAAGAAAATCAGTCGGGCTTCTTCTGTCCCACTGATGACCCGCACCCTCAGACCCATGTGCTCCATGATCAAGGCGACGAAATCACCGCCGTTTTGGGCTTCGCGCACGGCACTGGTCGCGACTGCGACGATGCGGTCGAATCCCTTGTTGCGGGCGAGCGTGACCAACGTTTTCAGGACTTCCAACGCACGGGCCATGGCTTCGTCCGAAAGCCGCCTTGTGGCAAAGACGCCGTTACCCAGCCTGGTGATGTCCTTGAAACGGTCCAGTATCTTGAAACTGGCATCGGGGAGAATCTCAGCCAGCAACATATGAATGGAGTTTGTCCCGATGTCGATGACGGCGAGCTTAGACACAGCAGTTCCCTACGATTGGAGAATCGACGGACCTTAATGAAAGAGCGGGCAGCCTGTCAACAATCAACGTGTAACCTGTGCGGTGTATGGACATGACAGCTGGGGAGCATGGTGGCGAAGGATTATTTGACGACGAAATGGACGCTCCGGTTTCTCTGTCTGCATTCGCCGGTATACTCAAAACACAGCGGGCGATCTTTCCCGTAACTGGTTGTTTGGACATCGATGAAGATCCCCAGTTCTTGAAGGTAGGATTTCACATTCCTGGCTCGACGCTCGCCCAACACGAGGTTGTACGTTGATGTGCCGAATTCATCACCGCGTCCTTCCAGGAGGAGGCCTGCCACTCGGTCTTGTTGCAGTTGCTTGGCATCGGCCTCCAAGACGCGCATCGCATCCATCCGGATGGTGACCTGATCAAAATCGAACAGGACGTCGCCCAATGTCCCATCGGAGAGGCCGGTGGCGTTTCGAGACAAGAGTTCTGATCGCATGCCCAGGCTTGTCCGCGAGTCGGTCAGTTGGTCGTCGTCAGGAGGAATCTCTTTAATCGCGGGCTCCTTGATCAGCTCTGCTTGTGCCGACTCTTCTTGACCGGATTCCGATCCCCACCACCCTGTTATTGCGCAACCCTGTACGGTGAGAAGGGTAAAGCCGAATAGGCTCGACGCCATGATACAGCGCACCTGTCTCATCGATGCTCCTCCGAGTGAAGGACGAACCGATCATTGGCGAGGAAGCGTCATCGCTGCTTCATAGATCAGCCGGGTATCTGTGATCGGTTCCCATTTTAAGACTGCCAACGAATCCTCAACGTATTCTGGCACGCGCATGCCGTTTAACACGCAGGTGACTCCGGGCGTACTCGTGAGCAGCCACAACATTTTTTGTGACAGTGAAGCGGTGCGATGTGAAGTCGGCACGAGCGGGTCGATCCTTTGAGCGACGCGATCGGTCTGCGCTTGGCTGCGCAAGGTGGCTTCGCGCCGGAACCCTCGCAGCAGAGTCAGCAGCTCCGGAATGTAGCGTTGCCGCCAGCGTTCCCATTGTTCGGCCACGTCTCCGGAAAGCTGGCGCGAGAGCAACTGTAAGACGTGGTTGGTGTGTGGGGCGATCATCTGATGCTCAATTTGTTCCCAATGTTCGATCCCCTGTATTTGCCCATGAATACGGCGCAGTTCGGCAGACCAAGTGAAGTAATCGGCCGGGGCCGTCCCTGTTCCGGAGGCTGGGATAGTCGGCGAGAGGGAAGTACGGTATTCCTGTTCGAGCGCGCCGACCTTGCTCAGCTGTTGATCGACGTCGAGAGGCGGGTCTTCGAGCGGGAGATCCGCCAGTCGCAGCATTCTGTTGTGAGACAACATCGCATTCAATGGTCGATTCACCAAGACGGCGATGTTCTTCCGCCGTGCATACTCAAGGACGGTCTGAGAGCCGGACCGTCCAGTATTGGCGGCAACGGCGGCTCCGGATTCGAAGAGATTCATCGGGCATTGAAGGACTAGAAAGTGATGAGTCGAAGCTCCTACGGATTTGGCGGCGGCTTCGGCCGCTTGGATCATCAGCGACAGAGAGGTGGCGTCCGGATTATCGGCAGGAGACGTAGCCGTGTTGGATGATACACCGTAATATTTGATTCGCCCTGCCCTAATTTGCGTTTCGAAGTAGACGAACGCCCGCTCGATCCGGGCATAGAAGGCGTCACGAAGGTTCTCCAGGCTGTCGCCTCCACGATGCGCCGCCTCCAACAGGAAATATTCCGGATTGTGCAAAAGACAGATATCGAGCGTCGCAAGTCCAAGCCGATCCAAGGACAGCGTCAGCTGGTCCGCCAAGAATTCCGGATGAATGCAATGCCAAATACCGTCCCCATACTTCACCAGTTCGGGGTAGGGACGGCCGGACCGTTCCTTGGCTTCGGCAAGTTTGAGATTCTGTCCCTGGAGATACCCGA
Organism: Nitrospira sp.; assembly: GCA_029194665.1. Lineage (NCBI taxonomy): Bacteria > Pseudomonadati > Nitrospirota > Nitrospiria > Nitrospirales > Nitrospiraceae > Nitrospira > Nitrospira sp. The sequence goes on from JARFXO010000003.1 coordinate 251,998, forward strand.
TTTTGGAGACGACGGTGATTTCGTCACGGCGAACCTCACCCGAGGCAACAAGCTCGGCCAGCACAGACCCCACCAACCGTTCGCTGTCGCCGTCGGTGTAATTCGTCGAGGTGTCGATGAGATTGCAAGACGATCGCAACGCCATTTTCAACGCTTCGCGGTATTGAGAATTCTGCATATCAACCCGATATGTTCCGAACCCTAACCTGGTCGTGGTCAAGCCGGTTGCACCGAGCATTGTAAAGCCGTTTGCCGAGCCTGCCTCGCCTGTCCGTGCCATTACCCGAGACGCATAGGTCGCCGTACCCTGGGCCGTCGCGCTTCCTGAGATACTGGTGCCCCGCAGCAACCTTGGTTCGGTTCCTCGATCCGTCGATGCAGTCTGGTCTGCCTGCAACGCTGCTTCGACGGAACGAGAATCGGTGATCGGTTGCCGGCATGTGTAATTCCGACAGATGTAGAGTGTCGGTTGTCCGGCAATGGCCGGCCTATCTCGTAAGAGGGGAAGGGAAGTTGGTTGCCCCTGCGAACCAGTCGCCAGGATGCGGTTGGGAAGGTAACAGCGCGCCACCGCATCACGGAGGGCGTGAACATTGTCCTGTGGGCTATCACCCACGAGGGCCAATTCCACCGGTCCTTCGGTCAGAAAATCCACCACGGCCAGACTCTTGGCGAACGCGCGAGGGTAACGGGCTATTTGCCGACCATAGGCGCGTACGGCAGCAGCCGCGGCGCGGTGCCAATCTTCGCGGTCAAAGTGGAAAGACAGTCGGGCCAGTGCTGAAGCGGAGACGGCGTTTGCGCTGGGCGTGGCTCCATCCATGCCGTCCCGGTGTCGGAGAATGAGGGATTCATGGTGTCGTGCGGTCGTGAAAAACCCGCCCTGTTCCTGATCCATAAAGTCGCTGATCAAGTACTCCGCCAGCCGGCCGGCGGCCTGCAGGTACGACTCCGTGGAACCGGCTTCGTACAGATCCACCAAGCCCTCGGTCAGGTACGCATAATCTTCAAGGTAGGCGTCGAGATGGGCGCGATCGCCGCGTGATGTGCGCAGCAATCGGCCGTCCGGTTTGGCGTGACTGCGCAGCAGAAAATCGGCCGTCCGTTGAGCGCTTTCGAGATACTTGGCCTGTCCAAACACTCGGGCTGCCTCGGCCATGGCAGACAGCATCATGCCGTTCCATGCGGTGATCACCTTGTCGTCCAGTCCGGGAGGGACGCGATGTCGGCGTGCTTCGTACAACTGGGGCTTCGCACGAGATGCGATCTCCATCAACTCGTCCCTCGTCAGATTCAGCTGTTTGGCTATGTCTTCGAGAGGTCGCAGTCGATTGGGGATGTTCGTGTGTTCCCAATTCCCTGATTCCGTGATGTCGTAGAGCGCACAAAATCTCCGTGCGTCTTCGTCGTGCTTGAGTACGTTTCGCACTTCGGCCGGAGTCCACACAAAGAACTTTCCTTCGACACCTTCAGAGTCGGCATCCGTCGATGAGTAAAAGCCGCCTTCAGGTCCTGTCATTTCCCGGCGCACATAGTCGAGCACTTCGGTGGCCACCTGGCGATAGAGCGGCTTCTTGGTGACTTGATAGGCCTCGACATACACCCGTGCCAGAAGCGCGTTGTCATAGAGCATTTTTTCAAAATGCGGCACCAGCCAGCGGGCATCGGTCGAATAGCGCGCAAAACCACCGCCGATGTGGTCGTAGATTCCCCCGGCCGCCATCATGTCGAGGGTTTTGGTCACCATCGTGAGCGTGTGGGGATTGCCAGAGCGTCGGTGGCTGCGGAGTAAGAACGACAAGCCCATGGCCGGGGGAAACTTGGGTGCTGTTCCGAATCCACCATGCGTTTCGTCGAACTCGTCCTTGAACTGGCCGACGGCGTCTTCGAGCACCGATTCGCTGATGGAGATGGGAGAGGGGAGTTGTCTCAAGCCTTGCAACTGGGCCGTCAGCTCTTTGGCCTGTTCCAGGACTTCCGATGGGCGTGTGTCCCAATAGTCCGCAATCTGCTTTAGAATATTGCCGAAGCCAGGCCGTCCCCACCGATCTTCAGGAGGAAAATACGTGCCTGCGAAAAACGGCTCTTGTGCGGGCGTCAGAAACACCGTCATGGGCCAACCGCCTTGACCCTGATTCATCGTGACCGTGGCGGCCATGTAAATCTCATCGAGATCGGGCCGTTCTTCCCGGTCGACTTTAATACAGATAAACCATCGATTCATGAGCTCGGCAATGGTCTCGTTTTCAAACGACTCCCGTTCCATGACATGGCACCAGTGGCAGGCGGAATAGCCGATCGAGAGCAGGATCGGGCGATTCTTTTCTTTGGCCAGCTGCAAGGCTTCCGGTCCCCAAGGGTACCAGTCTACGGGGTTATAGGCATGTTGGAGCAGGTAAGGACTGGTTTCGTGAATGAGTCGATTGGGAGTGCGTTTCTCAGGAGTGGATGACATTGGGTCAACCTAGCATCGCGACGAGAACAGCGTCAACGGAGTCGCGGAACAGGTCGCGTTCCAGCCCGATAGATGTCGGAAATTCCAATCTTGTCGTGATTGAAGTTGTGATAGTCTAGGAGCAGCAGGACACGAATGAGAGAGATCGGTCCCTACTCCAATTACCGTTTGACTGTCCGTCTGGAATTGGCGAACAAGCCGGGCATCTTTGCCAGAGTGGCGGCGCTGTTGGCGGAAGAGCAGGCCAATCTCGGCGCTGTCGATATTGTGTCGGCGACGAAGACCCGCATGGTTCGGGATATCACGTTCGATGTTCAGAGTGAGCAGCATGGCGAAAGAGTTGTCGCTCGTTTAGGCGAGTTGCCGGACGTCGTCGTGCTCTCTGCATCCGATCGAATTTTCCTCCTCCATCTTGGAGGCAAAATTCGGGTGGGGAACAAGTTCCCGATCAGTACCAGACACGTGCTCTCCATGGTGTATACACCGGGCGTCGGTCGTGTTTCTCAAGCGATCGCGAAAGACAAGTCGAAAGTCTACACCTTTACGAGCAAGAGCAATAGCGTGGCGGTCGTCTCGGACGGGTCCGCGGTGTTGGGGCTGGGCAATCTTGGTCCGGAGGCGGCCCTTCCTGTCATGGAAGGCAAGGTGATGCTCTTTAAAGAGCTGGCGAATATCGATGCCTGGCCGATCTGCCTGAAGACGCAAGAGCCGGACGAAATCGTGCGGATCATCCAAGGGATCGCGCCTGGATTCGGCGGCGTCAATTTGGAAGACATCAGCGCCCCGCGTTGCTTCGAGATCGAGCAAGAACTAAAAAAATCGCTTGATATTCCTGTGATGCATGATGACCAGCACGGCACGGCCGTGGTTCTCTTGGCAGCACTGTCGAATGCGCTGAGGGTCACGGGGAAACAGCTGGAACAGGTTCGGATCGTCGTCAATGGGCTCGGTGCCGCCGGCACGGCATGCTGTCGAATCTTGTTGGCTGCCGGCGCGGCACATGTGCTGGGATGCGACAAGGAGGGCATCATCCTGTACGGCGAAGCCGAGCAACTACGAGCCTGCCGAACCGATCTTCGCGCCTGTTTGGTGCCGCACAGTCCGAAAGGAACCTTACGGGACGCGTTGAAAGGCGCCGATGTCTTTATCGGTCTATCCGTCGGCAACGTGGTGACGGTCGACGATCTCGATCTGATGGCTCCCAATCGAATCGTCTTTGCGTTGGCCAACCCAGATCCAGAAGTTTCTCCCGAGCTTGGGGTTTCCCACTGTGGGATCTTTGCGACGGGGCGATCGGATTATCCGAATCAGATTAACAATGCACTTGCATTTCCAGGAATTTTCCGCGGTGCGCTCGATGTCCAAGCCAGCGAGATCAACGAAGCGATGAAGTTGGCCGCGGCACAGGCCATTGCCCAGGTGATTCCTGAAAATACGTTGAGTGAGGACTATATCATCCCCAGCGTGTTTGACAAGGACGTTGTCCCGCGTGTCGCGCGGGCGGTCGCTGCCGCTGCGCGCGCCAGTGGAGTGGCCAGACGACGGGCTAAGGCGGACGACCCCTCCATCCTTGAGTAAGCGTCACGTCGCCCCTATGGGAAACACACAGTCTGCTGCGGTCTTCAGGCTGTCCTGGTGGCTGTGGTACAATGCGGCTTCTTGGAAGGCCGAGGAACCATGCCGTTCTCAACCGCGAAATTTGTGAAATTCCGAAGCGGGATGCAGCAACGCATCGGTTCACTGCGTTTAAAGACGGAGGACAGCTTGGAATGTGCCGTCGATACGATGATGGAAGATCGTGTGGACGGGTTCTTTCAGGTGGAGCAGGGACTCGAGGAAATCATCAAGTCCCTCGTCGAAATCGAGGAAGAGTTGGAGGCGATTCGAGATTTGGCCGGAGCCATGCGGTTGGAGTCCCGGCTGGAGTTCGTCGAAGAGCGTTGGGATGAATTCGACAGCGAAATTCGCGAACGCCCGCGACGACGTCGCAAACGAGTCAGTCTCGCCGATATGCTCAAAGCCGCCGGTGGAACAGGACAGCTGTCCCAGAATCCCCGTGCCGTGAATAACGCGGTGGATGCCTATGCGATCATGGGTGTGGAATTCGGCAGCTCTCTCGCCGACGTCACCGCAGCGTTCCGAACCAAGGCGAAGCAACTCCATCCTGACGCGAACAGCGGCGATCGCAGTGCTGAACCGGAGCTCCGGCGCATGTTGGAAGCCTATCAGTTTCTGAAGGAATACCTCAGTCTCAGTAATACGGAACCCATGCCTCCTCCGGATCGCCGCTATAGCCCATCTGAGTAACGCACCGGTGACGATGCCCACCCCACATCAGTACATCACGAGCGCGGCCACACTCAACGAATTGTGCGCGCAACTGCGGGACAGCCCGCGCCTGGCGCTCGATACGGAATTCGTGGGCGAGGAGAGTTTTGTGCCGAAGCTCGAACTCATTCAAGTCGCCACCGACCACACTGCGGCCATTATCGATTTTCCAGCCGTCCTCTCAAGAGAAGCCTTCGATGGGTTCTGGGAGATTGTCTGCGATTCGAGGATTCAGAAGGTCGTACATGCGGGGCGGCAAGATCTGGATCTCTTCGCAGTCCACGCTGGGCAAATCCCCAAACCATTCTTCGACACCCAGATTGCAGCGGCGCTGGTCGGCTTCGGCCCTCAGGTCGCCTATGCCAACCTTGTGCAACGGGTGCATGGAAGAAGGCTGGACAAAGCCCATACCTTTACGAATTGGAGTGCCCGCCCCTTGTCCCAAGATCAACTGGCCTACGCGCTGGAGGATGTGACGTTTTTGTTGGCCATCCATGACCATTTGCACAGCCGACTGTCGAAGCTTGGAAGGCTTCAGTGGGCTCAGGAAGAGTTCTCTCGCCTTGAGGGTGTCGTGGGCGAGACTCGTCGCGAGCCACAAGAACGGTATCAACGCATCAGAGGATGGGATCAGCTGAAGCCGAACGCGGCTGCCGTACTTCGGGAACTTGCAGCCTGGCGCGAGGGGGAAGCGAAAAGGAGGAATGTGCCTCGGAGCCGGATCGTCCGGGATGAAGTGCTGCTTCAGCTGGCGCGGCATCCTCCGCGGCGCCAGGATGAGTTGCGCAACGTCAGAGGTCTCCACGCTTCAGAAGTAGACCGCAATGGAGAGTCGATCCTTGCCACGATTCACATGGCGATTGCGCTTCCCCCCTCGGCGTGGCCGGTGCTTCCGAAAGCACGAAAATCTGAACCGGAATCGAACGGACTCGTCGAATTGCTTCAGGCGATCGTGAAGGCTCGCGCCACGGAGGAAGAGATTGCCCCGACCCTGTTGGCGACGAGCGCCGATCTCCAGGAATTGGTCGATGCCAAGACGAATCGGTCAACGCCGGATCTCCCACTCCTGAAGGGATGGAGACGAATCTTGGTAGGTGAGCTCCTGCTTGACGCGCTGAACGGAAAGGTCGCCTTCACCGTTGATCCACACAGCAGGACGATTCGGTGGTCTCTGTCCGCGCCGACCACCAATGGCTAGCGATTGAGCTTGAGAATGCTGTAAACGTTCTCGCACCGTTCAACGTATCAACCATGTATACCTCAGCCGTTCACTCGCTGCGGCCTTATCTGGCAAAGGATGGCTCCGAGCGCCAAGGTTCGGAGGGTGAGACGGATGAGCCTTTTCGCCATCATCCTATGACATACAGTGTAACTTTATGTTTATGAATTTAAAGCTATGATCTACAATAGCTTCTTGATAGAGTCAGCTGGTCGCGCCAGCATGGCCTGGTCGCCTCTCTCCACGATCGGCCGTTGAATAAGATCTGGGTGTTTCACCATTAGGTCGAGTAGCTCATCGTCCGAGAGCTGTTTCTTCGCCAGGCCGAGTTCACGATACAGGTCTTCTTTAGTTCGAAGTACGTCCTTAGGGGAAAGATTGGCCCTCTTCAAGAGCGTTTTAAGCTGAGCTTTGGTAAACGGACGCTCGTAGTAGTTGACGGCTGTAAAGGGGGTCCCGCTGTCCTTGAGCAGCTGTACGGCCTGTCGACATGTGGTGCAGGTCGGTTTGTGATAGATCGTGATCTCCGCCATAGTCACTCCTTGTGAAAAAACGCGTCTTGACGATTTTTTTCAGTCTGTGTTAGATCCCAACCGGGGAGATGCCTGAAAGAGGATCATGATGCCGTGGATTGGAACCAGCTCCACCGGTCAGTTCGCCTGCGCCAATGCCGCTCAACGAACACTCAAGGATCTCCGTATCAAGCGTAAGGGCCAGCCCGTCTTTGTCCTTGGGCATGTGCTCGCCCGTAAAAAACAAGAAGCAACTTTTGAAGCCTTCAACGACCGGCTGGCCGTTGTGAAGTTTAGCGATGAGGGACTCGTGGGCTATGACCCTCAAGAGCTCCTGCTTCCCACTGAAATTGATGAGCATGGCGTTCCGTATTTTGAGATTCGGTCATGTCGAGCCTGCGGGATACACTTTCCTCTTACCATGGAGGAACAGGAGTCTGACCATGAACCAGAACAGTGTCCAGACTGTGCAGCCTGATCACCCCGGATGTTAGTCGACAAAGGGAGCCACTTCCAAGGCTTTTTTCAACAGGCAATCTCCCGCGACCCCCTGCAACACCATCGGTAACATGGCTGCGTCGATCGCACGCACCGAGAGAACACGGAATCCGTCCGAAGACTTCTGCCCTTCGAGTTTGAGCGCATGACAGATTTCGAGTGTTTTCCAGACTAAATTGGACAGCATCTGGTCGGATGCAAGCAGATTCATGTCCGCGACCGTATCCTCGATCGCGACCTTTGCTGGAATCCGTGTCTTGTCCTTAGGAGGTTCGCTGACGACGGCGAACGCGATTGTTGTGTCGCTCGCCATGGTGCTTGAGACGGTCATGATCCCCGCCGGCATGATCAACAAGCAACAAATGATCGCGGCTGGTCGTTTCATTCACATCTCTGATCCATGCCCCTATACCATCCGAGCATGCGATCATGTCGATCATGCACGGCTTAGTATGCCAATCATGATTTTCCATTGCAAGAATGACGCACCGTCATGGTAGGGTAGTAATAGACAAAGCAAGATCTCTTTTAATCTGAGGGTCCATCATGCCACATGATTTCATGCCGGGATTAGCCGGAGTCCCGGCTGCTACCTCATCGATCAGCGATGTCGATGGTCAACGCGGCGTTCTGGAATACCGCGGGATTCGAGTCGAAACACTGTGTTCGAATTCCTCGTACCTGGAAACGGCGTATCTGCTTCTTTTCGGACAGCTTCCTTCAGCGACTGAATTCCAACGGTGGGTCACCGACGTCACCCATCATCGGCGCATCAAATTTCGCATCATCGATTTGTTGAAAAGTTTGCCGGAACAGGGTCATCCCATGGATGCGCTCCAGGCGGCAGTGGCGGCGCTCGGCATGTTTTATCCGGGCCGCAACGTCAAGGACGTCCAGAACAATTATTGGAGCGCGGTGCGACTGATCGCCAAATTGCCGACGATCGTGGCGGCCTGGGCAAGGCTTCGCCATGGCGATGCTCCGATCATGCCGCGCGACGATCTGGGGTTCAGCGAGAACTTCTTCTATATGCTGACGGAATCTGTCGTCCCTCTCTTGTGGGACGAAATATTCGATGATTGCCTCATCCTCCATGCCGAACACACCATGAACGCGTCCACCTTTACGGGACTGGTCACGGCATCAACCCTGGCCGATCCCTATACCGTCGTGGCCTCGTCGATCGGCGCTTTGAAGGGTCCCTTGCACGGTGGCGCGAATGAAGAAGTGGTGGTGATGCTCCAAGAGATTGGAACTCTCGATAAGGCGCGGCTGTATGTTGAGCATGCCCTGCAGAACAAGAAAAAACTGATGGGGTTCGGCCATCGCGTCTACAAGGTCAAAGATCCTCGTGCCACCGTACTGCAGGAACTCTGTCGGCGCCTTTTCAAAGAATGCGGAAGCTCGCCCCTGTATGAAATCGCATTGGAAGTGGAGGCGGCGGCCGGAACAATGCTGAAGGACAAGGACATCTATCCCAATGTCGATTTCTACTCGGGAATTATTTACGACAAGATGGGTATCGATGTCGATCTCTTTACTCCGCTCTTTGCCATGTCGCGCGTGTCGGGCTGGTTGGCCCATTGGCTGGAGCAGTTGCGCGAAAACAAGCTGTTCAGGCCGGACCAGATCTACTCCGGCGAGCATAACCGGCCGTACGTGCCCATTGATCAGCGATAATCCACGGATTGACAAGGCCCTCAAACTCTTGACTTCCCCCTTTGTCGATTTATCTAGGAACCATACAGGCGAATCGGCGCAGCGCCAGTAGGTTTAGTCGGACAATCATAAAGGAAAGTCACGAAGGAGGTTGCTATGACACTCGTACGATGGGATCCGTTTAGGGAGTTAGAAGAAGTTTCAGATCGGTTGAACAGAATGTTCGCTCGTCCGGCTGCGGCACGCACCGATGGGAAGGAGACCATGATCGTGGCGGACTGGACGCCGTCGGTCGATATCAGTGAGACCGAGGGCGAATACCAGATCAAGGCCGAGATTCCGGATGTGAAGAAGGAGGATGTGAAGGTTACGCTCGAGGATGGTGTGCTCACGATCCAAGGCGAGCGCAAACATGAGAAGGAAGAGAAGGGGAAGAAGTTCCATCGGATTGAGCGATCCTATGGCAGCTTCGTCCGAACCTTCTCCTTGCCCGATGTGATTGACGATGAGAAGGTCAAGGCGGAGTTCAAGGATGGAGTGCTCAATCTCCATCTGCCGAAATCGGAGAAGGCCAAACCGAAGGCCATCGAAGTCAAGGTAGCGTAAGCTGGTTTCAAAGGTTTCTTAGAACAAAGGCCCGCCTCATCAGGCGGGCCTTTTTATTTGTGCCGCTTCATCGGATTCGTTTCAGGGAAGTACGATACACCGCAAGTTCTTCTCGCTTACCGATCGCCACGACTTCCACGATCACCTCTCGCTCGATGATACAGTAGACGATTCTGACGCTCTTCTTGGCTACCTAGAGCTTGTAATAGCCTGTGAGGTCGAGGCCTGCCTTGTTGCCGAGATGCCCTTCGAGGAGGGGAGCCGTTTCGAGCTTCTTGAGTTGCTTGGCAACCGGTTGCTTCAGGGCGCCATTGAGACGGCGAAAATCGTCTGCCACGTCCGCCGTGAGCGTGACGCTATAGCGCGAGGCGTTGTTCCTTGACCAAGGCAGTAAGGCGGATGGACTTACTGGGCTTGCGATCTTTTCGTTCTTGCACCAGCCGGTAGATCTCAAGATGTTCCAGGAGACTGAGAGCCTCCGCCATGGTTTCGTACTCATCGACGGGAAGGAGAATGGCCTCCAGATGATTGTTTTTGACGATGGCCAGGCGACGACGGCGTTTTTCGCTCAAATCAGCCAGTACTTGCCCGAAGCACCGAGGGACTTTCGATGCACTGAGCAGTTCATCTTTCTTGTAAGCGACGGCCGTAGTGAACCTCATAGCAACAAATCACCAGTGTAATATAGCGCTCCTAACCCCCTGATCTTTGTCCAAGTATTGATTCATTTGTCCCGGCCGCGGCGCAGGATGGTAACAATGCCAATGATGATGATCACGGCTGCGACTATCCCATACCAGGGCAGGATGGCCCATGGATCGGTGTGCTTGACGTAGCTCACGATCCAATGACCGGCAAACACAAGGCTCAACACGATCAGCGCTGCAACAATGAGGCTTCCTTCACGCTGCGACTTATCAGCGGTCATGCGTCAGCTCTTGAAAATCCGCATTGCAGTCTTATCGCTTCGATCCCACCAACAACTTGCAGGAATACAGGAGGGAAGTCGGCGCTGGTCGTCGACGAAACGCTCGACTGCTTGTGCGTTGAGCAAATTCGTTCATCGAACACAAGACGGTTGAGCGTTGGCGAATCTGGTCGTCGATGAAGCGTGCCTGTCGGAAGAACCCCTGATAGCTTGCATCGCCGTCATCATGAATCATGGGCTTGCTCGAGGATCTGGAGCGACATAGAGTCTGTGAGTGGTCAAGAGAGATCGAACGTCCTTCATCACTGTACTTTGGGCCGACTGGAGCGGTGCAACGTTGGGTTAGAGCGCCGTGCCGTCCACGTACTCTTCGCCTTCACCAAGATCAGCAACGTCATCGACACGCGGCCCTTCTACAGCAGTTGCCGTCTGGCCGTCAAGCAGGGCCTGGGTGCGAACGGGGTAACGGGCGGCCCGACGGTGGGCGAACCTCCGATAAAGCGATCCCTGGCGATCTCGGTCCGATGCTGGTTGTGCTCGTTAACCAACCCAGAAACAGATTGCTCAGTACACACGTGAATGAATCAGACGTTCCTTACATCTGGTACGTTGAGGCAGTTGAATCGCTTCCGGTCTGGGGCTCACCTACACTGAGCAGGTCATGGTTCGAGGAGTGGAATCAGCGACTGGTGGCCTTGTTTATCGGCCAAATCCACCGGGCGTTCGCCTGATGACATTCTGGCATTCTTGTCCGCTCCATGTTGGAGCAGAAGGGTGATGAGCTCCTGATCACCTCGGTACGCCCCAATATGCAGAAGTGTCACTCCCCCGATTCGCGCCTGAGTATTCACATCCGCTCCTTTTTCCAAAAGGAGCGCCACCACATCTCGCTGTCCTTCTTGTGCCGCGATGAAAATCGGCGCGACTCCATCCTGCCTTGCGTGATTCATTGCGGCGCCTTGTTTCAGTAAGAGTGCCGCCACGTCCCGATGTCCATGCTGTGCAGCCAAGAAGAGCGGAGTCACCCCGCGCTCATCGGCTGCCTGCGGGTTGATTCCCTGTCCCAGGAATGTCTCCACTCGGAGAACATTTCCCTCCGCTGCGGCCAGTCGGAGTTTCTCTTCCGAGGTTGTGCCACAGCCGCTCACGAGAGTGAGCGTACAGAGGGCTGACAGGCCGAAATACCATACACAACTCATCGATAGATGGACCGTAGCTTTTGCCATGGATCCTTGCCAGCAGAAACGTCGGCAGGAGATTAGATGCGCTGGGTTTCGAGACGGTCCATCCTGGCTTTGAGCATGGAGATGTCTGTTTCGAGTGTGCGGATTCGTTGGTCGAGCTGTGAAAAAGAAAGTCGCATGAGCGCGCGCATTTCTTTGAATTCATCGCGGAATTCATCTCGGATCTCCTGCAATTCATGCCGAATATCCGAATGGCCTTCCGCGATTTGGCGGATGTTACTTTGGAGGGCTTCGGGGACTACGCCAAAGTGTCGCTTAATTTCTTCAACCTGTGCATCAGTCATAGCGCGTTTGTATAGACTGAATGACCGGGAAAAGCAATGCCGCAGGAAGCCACTATCCTCGATCAGGGACAGAAGGAAGCTGCTGAATGATTTTTGTCAACCGCTCAAACTGTTCTGGAGAGATGGAGGCAAATTCGATTCCAAATTCTTGACTGGACACCCAGCGGACAACCGCCTGCTCCACCTCGATGGTCGTCATGGGTTCCGGGACATCGATAGAAAGCTTCATGCGTATTCCAACCAGTACGGGAATGAAGCTTTGGACTCGACAGCCTCGGATAGACAGGTCTATGGCTGTTCCTGTCCCTTCTGGAATTTCCGGCGTTGATAAGCTGCTTCGAAAATGCACCGGGTACCTGGCGCAGCGACGCTGATACATAAGGCCCCTCCTTTTATGGAATTGCCTTTAGAACAGCCTATGCCACGTATCGCCGTCTCGATCAGCATCCCCAAAGGGACGCATCAATTTCGATTAGTCGAATAATGAATGGTCTGGAAAATACTCTTCTATCATCGAAAAGGCAATATGAACCCGGCGGTGGAGTGCCGGGAATGTCGAAGTAGGTGAGGGGCAACTGACGGATGGCGATTCTCGGGTCTTTCTTCGAAGCCGCTCTGTCAACTCCTCATGCGCAGATCGACGGTGACCAACGGCCATCGGGCGAATGATTCGTCTCTTCTGATCGACGGCATAGGCGATGCAGAAGCGGCGAAGCTGGGCTATCCATGATTCAAGTCCGATCAAGCTGCTCCCCTGACTCTTAGTCCAAGTATTGATTCATTTGTCTCGGCCGTGGCGCAGGATGGTAACAATGCCAACGACGATGATCACGGTTGCGACCATCCCATACCAAGGCAAGATAACCCATGGATCGGTGTGCTTTACGTAGCTCACGATCCAATGACCGGCAAACACAAGACTCAACACGATCAAGGCTGCAATAACGAGGCTTCCTTCACGCTGCGATTTATCAGCGGGCATGCGTCAGCTCCTTAGAATTCGCATCGCCACCTTGTCCTCGCGCTCCACTTGCACATGTCGCGGCTCATCACGCTCGCCTGCATAAAAGAAAAAGCGATAGGGCCTGATCGTAGTACAGTGGGCATGCCCGTCGATTCGGGGTGATATTAGCACGGTCTTGGTCCGGTGAAGCTCGTAACATTAGCCTGCCGCTACCCTCTGGTGTTGAAATGCAATCGTAATCGGTTAAACCGCGGGCTTGCGTCAAGGACGAGAATCATGCAGAGAGAGTGGGCGGTAGGGCTGCTAAGGTATTTCCCGCTCATCCAAACACTCACGCCTCTTGCCCGTTTGGTCGGCGGCTGATCATAAGGAAATCTTGATGCACCGGGATGCGGTACCTCCCGTCGTGCGTTGCGAAGTGGGTCCGAACGTAGGTTTCCATGTCGTGCCTGGTGGGTGCATCGGTGATCTCCACCAAGTTGAGCATAAATTCCGCAACGGCGCAGGCCTTGTCCAAGTCCGGCGTGTCGACGTGCGCAGGATCCAGCGCGATCGTGACATCATACTGGTCCGGATGCTTGGCACGAAAGGCGTCGGCGGCTTGACGCAATTCAAACCGGTGACCGAAGAAGTGGTACAACATGTTCATGCACCCGCTTTCTCGATGTTGCAGCACCACGATCGTCACGCCGGTCGGCGACATCCATGAGACGAGGCGTTCCAGGTGAGCCGGCCATTCCTCAGCCGGAATGTAATAGAACGTCTGGGAGCAGAGGACCAGATCGCCCGGCGCATCAGGCTGGGCTGCCAGGATCGGTAGGCCGATCACCTCGATGGTCGGAAGCGTCTGCTGTAACTGTGTTCGGAGATGGGTGTTCGGCTCAATGGCGATGGTGCGGGTAAAGGCGCCCGCGAAAGACTGTGTCACTTCACCATTCCCCGCGCCGGCGTCGATGAAGACCCGATGAGCCGGTAATCTCTCCACCACTCCCTGCAACCAACGTTTAGCATTCCGCTTCTGGTCCGTGTGTTGGAGGAATATTTGAAAGGCTTGCTTATAGGCCTCTCCTTGGGAATCAAAGATGCGAATACGTTCTTGGTCTGTCATGCGACGTTAGGTTCCGTTGTTAGGCCATTGGGACACGATCTTCACCTGTATAGACGACGAATCGTTTGCCGCGCAGGAAGCCGACGAGCGTCAAATTAAATTCCCAGGCGAGTTGGACCGCCAGGCTGGACGGGGCGGAGACACAGGCGACGACAGGGAGCCCGGCGACCAGAGCTTTTTGGACGATTTCAAAACTTCCCCTCCCGCTCACGAGCAAGATGGATTCGTCGAGCGGCAGACGTTGTTCCAGTAGAGCCCAACCGATCAGCTTGTCCAGGGCGTTATGGCGTCCCACATCCTCCCGCAGCGCAATCAATTTCCCTGTCGTATCGAATAGACCAACTGCGTGGAGCCCGCCGGTTCGGCCGAAGAGAGTCTGGGATGAGCGCAAGGTTTTAGGCAGAACGCACAAGACCTCTGGGGAGACACGCAGATTTGGATTGGGCCGGACGATACCACGCACCCGCACCGCGTCGATGGAGGCCTTGCCGCAAAGACCGCAGCTTGATGACGTCAAAAAATTTCGTTGTAGCGCGGCTGGTTTGGACCGGACACTTCGGACGAGATCCACACGGACAACATTGTGTTTATGGTTGCCGGTAGTGACTTGCCGGAGCGTGACGATTTCCTCGGCGCTCGTAATCACGCCTTCCGTCAGTAGGAATCCAGAGGCTAACTCAAGATCCTGTCCTGGTGTGCGCATGGTGATGCTGATTGGGTTGGAGCCGATACGAATCTCAAGCGGTTCTTCTCCGACGAGGTAATCTTCAAACCGAGAGACTTTGCCCTCCTGCCATTCGGTCACTCCCGTGACCTCCACAGGGCGCACGGGGACGGCCGTTATGCGTAGTTTTCTCCGTGAATCAGCGGTGGGTTTCTGTGTACGCGAAGGTCGCGAGGACATGTTGTCTAGCCGTCTGCCGAAACGATCTCAACCGTGGCGTTGTAATCTGGGATGCCGCAGGGATCGAGACGGCCTGCCGGAATAACGTGGTTGGCCTCCGGCCAATAGACTTGCACCGATCCCGGTTTGACACGTTCAATGACGATGTGTCCGCGATACTCGCCGAGCTCATTGCGCAGGATGACAGGATCTCCTGCATCGAGTTTCAGGCGGGTTGCATCTTCGGCCGCCATCAGCACACTGTCGCGGGCAGCCCCGATGAGTGGGTCTACCTCGGCTCCGACCATGCTATTGAATTGTTTGCCTCGTCTGGTGGTGAGGAAGAATCGCCCTTCAGGAATCGTCTCCTCCGGCAGATCGATCGGCGTGAACCGGCCTTTTCCGTCAGGCGTCCCGAAGCGATCGGCCAGGAGGCGAGGGCCCCCGTACTGAACCTGATCTCCCTTCTTGTACAGAGTGCCGATCCCTTTATAGGTTGGACAGACTCGCTCGATCTCTCGTCTGATATCGCGTGTGTCAACCCACGGGAAGATCTTGGCTGCCCGTACAGGATCAAGCGCTCGAGCGATTAAGACAGGAATTTCCCACTCATCTAGGGCCTCGCCGGGACGAGGCCCTGGAATCTCCGGACTGTAGATGATCCGCCGCTCCGTGCTTGTCTCTGTCCCGCCGCCCTGTTGCTCGTAGCGTGTCCGAGAGGGGAGTAGGACCGCGAGGTCCGCCGGCTCTTCCAGCATGGTGGAACTCACCACGATATCTTGGTGCACACGAAGGCCGATGTTACCGAATGCCCGTCGCACTCGTTCCGGCTCGGGTAATGTTTCCAGAAAGTTGCCGCCGCTTTGCCAGAGGATGTCGATCTCGCCTCGTTCTGCCGCCAGGATCATCTGGGCCGCTCCTAGACCTTTCCATGAAGGAGGCTGGAAGCCCCAAAATTCCGGCATGGCAAACAGAGCTGCGTTCTGGTTGCTGACCGGATAATCCATCGAATAGGCGTTCGGCATGGCGCCCATCTCAGCGCCACCCTGGACTCCGCTGTGCCCACGGATCGGCATGAGGCCTGTGTGTGGCCGCCCCACATTCCCACGGGCGAGCTGCAGATTCACGATTGCCTTCACATTGTCGGTCCCATACCGATGTTGGGTCACACCCATGCTCCACACGATGATGGCATGACGCGCCTTCCCGAATGCCTGCGCGAACCGGTACATGTCGCTGCGGGTCACCCCTGCACCCCGTTCGAGGCTCTCCCAGGGGAGGGCGCGCACTTTGGATTGAAGGTCTTCCCAGCCGACGGTCCGGGCGATGATGAAATCACGATCGACCCAGTCCTGCTCGATGAGATGTTTCAGCACGCCGTAGAAGAACGGAATGTCCCCGCCGACATGGATGTGAAAGAAATCGTCCGCGAGTTGCGTGCCGAACAAGGCGCTCTCTGCCACGGATGGAATCCAATAACGCTCCATGCCCGGCTCGACGAAGGGATTGACCACCAGGATATTCGTGCCGGCTTTCTTCGCATAGTAGAGGTATTTCAATGTCACCGGCTGATTATTGGCGGGGTTGGCGCCGACAAACACCAGGAGATCGGCTCCGATCCAATCCCGGTAGGAACAGGTGGTGGCCGAGCAGCCGATCGTTTCCTTGAGCGCCGCCGTACTGGGCGCGTGGCAGATGCGCGCACTCGTGTCGATGTGGTTGGTGCCGATGAAACGAGCTACTTTCTGATGGGCATAGTAGGCTTCGTTCGTGATGCCACGAGCAGTCAGAAACCATCCGAGGCGATGAGGGTCGGTGATACGTAGTCGTTGAACAATCAGGCGGATAGCTTCTTCCCAGGAGACTCGTCGAAAGCCTCTGTCTCCGCGATGACGGATCATCGGAACGCAGAGTCGCCCCAGCTTCCTCAAAGCCTTGCCTTTCATGGCGCGCAGCGGAGCCACATCTTCGAGGCGATGCCAGTCCATGGCCGGCATCGTGTTGAGCCGGAGGATCTGCAACCGGACCCAACACAGGTGCAGGTCCTTCATGGTCCAGTCGTGCATGCCCGTGGTGCCGAGTGAGCACCCGTCACAACAGCCGTCGCGCAAGATGCGGTAGGCGTAGCCGAGGTTGTCGCGATTTTCCCAGACTGCGTCGAGGATGTCTTTGTAATTGTTCGGATGCTGCTGATGGAGCCCGAAGGGGATCAGACTGACCCAGTTTCTTTGAGCCGATCCCTTCCCTGATGCATGCTCGTCCGCCATGACTCTCAGGTTCCTTCTCTGCAGACCGGTATTGTAGCACTCCTTAGTCAGGTTAGGCTTCTCCCTTCGAGTCTCGCCATAATTTTTGTCATCAACGGATTCTTCTGAAGTGCCGCTTGAGGCTTACAATTGAGACCGATGCGTGCTTCGCATAAGAGCGGCGATATCGATACTTCGTACCAAGGAAAGGAGGAGTCGCGATGGGACTTCAGCCGCGGCAGGTTGGGTGCCAAGCGAGCAGTCGGTCCTCCGGAAGTGAACGATACACGATCCAAGGTCTGACTCCCATTAGTTTTTCCTGATTGGGGGTGTCGGATAGACATCCGAACGTCGTAGTTATGTTATGCACGATCCAAGGTCCGACCTCCTAAGTTTGTGTAGGAAACGGTGAAAGGTTCGCCGACGCGCTGAAGTGAAGGGGCAGGCGGTCCAATAGCAGGAAGCTAGGTTATATCTGCGTTCTACTTGACAGTGGGTCCGGCTCGGCGCAAGAATCTGCCGCCTCTGTTCCGGCCCCGCATGGACATAAGGAAGGGATCAAGAATTGATCATGCCGTCAGCTCCGATTCGGATCAGACCGGGGGAGGATGGACAGCTGATCGTGCAGCTCCCACACGCCCTCGATCGGAAGTACCCCAACGCGCCGAAAGACTGGCGCTGGCAATGGGTCTTTCCGCAGGAAACCCGGTGGAACAACACGAAGACGGGCGAAGAAGGACGGCATCACGTTCACAAGACGATACTGCAACGGACTATCAAGGATGCTGTCGGCAGAGTCGGTGTGGTCAAGCATGCCGGGTGCCACACATTCCGGCATTCGTTCGCCACGCACCTCCTTGAGACCGGCTACGACATCCGGACCATCCAAGAACTGCTCGGTCACAAGGACGTCAGCACCACCATGATCTACACGCACGTATTGAACAAAGGCGGCCATGGGGTGAGGAGTCCGATCGATGGTCTGTGAACTGTCTTATACAGACTGCATAAGACGACGACCTGAAGGCGGTATTTGCGCAGAATGTGCCATGCTTCAATGAGTTAGGGTGGACAATCGGTGCGTGCTAGCCGGTTTAGGCAGAAGTGGACAGCCTGTCATAACCGGATTATACAGGCCGTCTAAACATAGTTAGCTGCTCAGAGGCAGGGAAACCATGACGAAAGGGGCGAACCACGAGGAGGTGATGAGTGCCGCGCATCAGGGGCATCCCGGGACCTTACCGCTTCTTCTTCACAAGCTTCGATTGCAGCGAGCCTCCTCACGTCCATGTGGAACGAGACGATTCCACGTGCAAGTTCTGGCTGGCTCCGCTCATGCTGGCGCGCAGCCATGGCTTCGCGGCCCAGTAGTTGACTCGCATCCGCCGAATCATTCACCAGCATCACAAGCAAATCATGGAGGCATGGCATGACCACTGCGGTAGGGAGTGAACCCCTTATCAGGGACGTGAAGATAACGCAGAGCGAGATCACCGCGCACCTGGCAGACGGTCGGGTAATCAGTGTCCCGCTCGCCTGGTCATGGCGGCTTTCGGAGGCAACGCCAGCCCAGCGTGCGAAGTTCCGTTTGATCGGGGCGGGACAGGGTATCCACTGGCCAGAAGTCGATGAAGATATCAGCGTCGAGGGCATGCTGTATGGGTCGCCGGCGCCCGGCGGGCCTGTCCCCCGGCAGAACACCGGCCTGGCGAAGCGGAGGGAACCGAAAGCGAAGGCAGCTAACCCGCCGATGCAGCGGACGACCGGAGGGACCGGCCGCCGCTGATCGCCAGGTCGTTCGGGCGACGCTTCGCGTCACCCGAACGGCCCCGCGGCTGTCGCGCGTGGTTCAAGACGCGAAGCGCGTCCTGAACCAGCGGCTGCACCGGACCGCCGCTGCACAACCTCCGGTTGCTCCGCACCTGCCGGTGAGCCGCGGGGCCGTTAGCGGCGGGGTAAGCAATCGGAACGCCGGGCGAGGAGTGGTATCCTCAGGGCATGAAAGTCAAGGAGGTCGTGCGGCTGCTTGAAGACGATGGTTGGCGACTGGTTGCTATGCGGGGCAGCCACCGTCAATACAAGCACGGCACCAAGCCTGGTTGCGTGACGGTGCCTGGTAAGCCGAGTGACGATCTGGCCCCAGGGACGCTCAACAGTATCTTGAAGCAGGCTGGCCTAAAGAAATGAGGTAGAAAGCATGCGCTATGCAGTTGTTATCGAAAAAGCAGAGGGCAACTACTCGGCTTACGTTCCGGATCTTCCAGGGTGCGTTGCAACAGGCGTAACTTCAGAGGACACTGAGCGCGAGATTCGCGAGGCGATCGAGTTACACTTGGAGGGGTTGCGGGAAGACGGCGCTCCGATTCCCCCACCTTCGAGCAAGGTTCAGTACATAGAAGTCGCCGCATAACCAATCGCTCGAGCGGACGTGTGATGTCTTTGCTCCTTTCTTGGGCGCAGTGTCCGCCCCGCTCATCTCTGTGTTAGCCAGACAGGGCTGCAGCGTTCTAAGCTCGCGTTGCGGCCGCGTGCATTCTGCAATTGTGCCGACCTCTAGATTGAGGCGTCGTGCAAAGCGCGCCCCCAGAATCCTTTCGTGCCGGCGCGAAGGAACCAACGGGGAGCCGGCGCGCATCGACGGGTGCAGGCAGAGGGCGACCAAGGGTTGATCCATCGGGGACGGGGAAGGCCATCCACTCGGCGCATCGCGGAGCCGGTCAAGGCGAAGATGCGGAGGCTGTATGAGATGCGCTATGGGGAGTTTGGACCGACGTTGGCGGCAGAGAAGTTGGTCGAGCAGCATGGGCTCTCTGACCCCGGTTGCAATAGTGGACGCCATGAATTGCAGCCTCATGCCGCCGGCTGTTGACGGACCCATTGCTGGGCAAATGCGGCGGGTGAGCGATTCCCGAGCCGGGAATGCCGCCGCTGACGCTTCTAGAAGAGCTCGATGTACTCCGCGATCTCGCGCTGAGCCTGCTCACGGGTCTCGTAGCGACGATGATGCACCAGCTCACCAGCAGAAAATGTACTGGGAATCTTTGTGTTGAAGCCGACGCCTAGCTGGCGGCGCAATAGCGGTTTTCAGTCTTCCACACCTAGGCCAATCACGATGAGCACCGCATAGTCCTGCTTTGTGCCGCCCTCGAACGGAGGTATCGCTCCCCCTGGCGCAACTGGAAACGCCGTCTGCCTCGCGTGAGCCAGTGAGCAGGATCCACCCACCGTCGCTGGGGTATAGCGCGCGGAACGGCAGGCCAGGTGTGTCACGTCGTAAAGCGTCGCGCCGTGATCGAGCTCCCAGCGCCTGTCGCCATGAGTCCTCTCTCTGGTCGCCTGTGTTTCCCTTCAACCTTGAATTCGCACTCAAATAGATGAAATGGGATATTCGTCTATTTGGATCAGTTGCTCAGCCATATTTCAGCATGGCATCTAATGCCATGTATTGCCATTTATAGCCATCCATGGCATAGTTGAGAAGGTACATTACGAAAGGAGGCACCCGGTGCAGAGCATGAACATTTCTCTGCCTGATCCGTTGAAGCAATTTGTCGATGGACAGATTGCACAAGGCCGGTACAGCAGCGCCAGCGAATATGTGCGGGAACTCATCCGAGCCGATGAAAAGCGCAAAGCTGAGGATGAGCTGGAAGCAAAATTGCTGGAGGGATTGAGGAGTTCGAAAGCGGAACTGACGCCGTCAGATTGGAAAGAGATTCGCGCCGAGGCTTTGGCAAAGGTGGCTGCCCGAAAGAAGCCGCGCTGATGCCGACAGTCTACCGGCACGCGGCGGCCAAGCGTGACCTGGCTGAGCAATTTGTGTATCTCGCAGAAGAGGCAGGGTTGGACACGGCAGAGCGGTTCCTGGCCAGTGCCGAGGCGAGTTTCAACGATCTGGTCCGTCACCCGATGATCGGTTCGCCGCTGGCCCTGCGCCATCCTGATCTTGCTGCTATGCGCAAGTGGCGCATCAAAGATTTTGAGAACCACCTGATTTTCTATATTCCACACTCGGATGGTGTCACCATCGTGCGCGTGCTGCATGCGGCAAGGGACTGGTGGAGCTTACTGGGGATCGAAACCTAGCAGGAGACGGGGGAGCATCCATCATCAGCCATGAAATTCGCGTGCTCGATGTGGTGGCGCTGACCGAAGATATCTCTGATCGTGGGTTACTGTGCGGACAACTGGGGACTGTGGTGGAATCGCTTGATCCGGGCCTGTTTGAGGTGGGGTTTGTGGATAACAACGGCAAGCCCTACGCCGTGCTTCCGGTGAAATCCTGCCAATTGCTTGTGTTGCACTTTCAGTCCGTGTGATCCTTCGCAA
This sequence comes from Nitrospira sp., assembly GCA_029194665.1. Classification (NCBI taxonomy): domain Bacteria; kingdom Pseudomonadati; phylum Nitrospirota; class Nitrospiria; order Nitrospirales; family Nitrospiraceae; genus Nitrospira; species Nitrospira sp. The sequence goes on from JARFXO010000003.1 coordinate 273,261, forward strand.
TCTTGAGGAATATAAAAGGGGTTGTGATTCGTTTACGAACAGCTTCGCGTTGCCTTTGATCTAACGTCGCCGCGAAAGCTGTCGATGCCCAGCCTGTGTTCAGTCTTCCACGCCCACGCCGATCGCGATGAGCACCGCATAGTCCTGCTTCGTGCAGCTCTCGAACGGAGGCATCGCTCCCCCTGGCGCAACTGGAAACGCCGTCTGCCTCGCGTGAGCCCGCGAACACGAAGTACCCCCCGTCGTCGGTGTATAGGAAAAGAAATGTGGGGGCAGATCTCGTGTTGTGCATGCCATTGCGCGAGTCATGGGAGCATGATGAGGGTCGCACCTTGAATTGTGCACTCAATTGCATGACGGGATTCCATATTCAAGACGGCGTAGACTGTTCCAGCAAGACTTATGGCCAGCGAATGCATTACAAAAGGGGCTCGCTCCTTGTTGGGCATCCAGTTCCCTGATTCGAAGCAGGCCATCGATGCCGACTGGCGCAGGTCGATCGGGCTAGGGTAGATACCGGTCGATATTCAGAGCTCCGTGGAAGACGGCGATGATGTCGATCGCTTCCGAGCTCTTGATCACGCAAGCGATACGATAATGTCCGTGAAGCAGGATGCGGATGTGTCGGTCTGGCTTCTGCTAGTAGCGGTATTCTGATTCTTGAAATTGCCTAAGGATTTCGGCTTTCAGATAGATGGTTTCGATAGTTCGGGCTGGAGCGGAGGGATTATCGAGCGCGATGTAGTCGTAGATGTCACGCAACCATCTTTCGGCTTCGACGGTCCACGTCAATTCTGCCATGTCTTGCTGCGGCGCCCCATCTCTTCATGGCTGATGGTCTTTCCTGCGTCAGAGTCAGCGAGCCCTCGGTCGATCATTCGTGCGAACGCTAGCTCCCGTAGAAGCTCATCAGAGGAGTTGTCATCCGGTTGATCTTGAAGGATTTTGGCGAGCTGTTCTTTTGCGGAGGGCATGATCACCTCTTTATGAGAGACATCGATTCCGAAGTCGACCGTTACAAAGGTAGCGGTGTGCCCCCCGTTTTACAAGCGACCAGGCTTCGGCTTCTCCCAGACCGATGCGGGTGCGGAGCTGCTGGACGTGTGTCCGATTATCGACCGACCACCGAGTGATCCAATCGGTCTGGGCAATCTCAAGGCTTCTCGGACGACCAGGCGCCGGGCTCACACTTTCCGCATAGACTGCATCGGGAATAACGATCTGATCGGCCAATTGATGCAACAAGCCAAGCGAGCTGATCCGAGCCAGCGCAATCGAGGGACTCGCGTCAAGGACGAGAATCATGCGTAAGGACGGGGTGGTGGAGCGGCTAATGTCCGCAGATCGTCGGGAAGGGCCTCCGCAGAATAGTCAAACCAGGGAATCTGATACTCGGTCAAGTAGGCCGGGAAGTCACTCAACGAGATCTGAAGAAATTCCGCTGCGCGAGCCCTTGCAGCTCTTCCGCGACGGACCAGGTCCAAGATGAGGGCGATCTTTGCTCCCTGACGTGCCTCGGCTTCTGTCCCAGGCACCTGCAGCGACTCAGGGGGAATATCGATCGTAAGCGGCTGTCTCATAGCGAAAAGTGTAGCAGGTTGCACTCAGCGAAACACGTTGGTCCGCGCCAGGTCGATGATCTCGTCGCCGCGTCCGTTGAGCACCGCCTTGATCATAAAGAGACCGAACCCGATCATCTGATCCACCTTGATCGAGGGAGGCAGTGCCAGTTCCTGGCGATTCACCGACACTTCAACTAAGGCCGGGCCGTCATGATTCAACGCGTCCGCCAGCATGGGACGGACCTGCTCCGGCGTCTCTGCCGTCAGCCCCAACAATCCCGCCGCTTCGGCGATCTGAGCAAAATTCGGGTTGTGCAGTGTCGTGGCGTAATCGAGAAAGCCCGCCGCCTTCATTTCAAGCTCAACAAAACCGAGTGAGTCGTTCTTGAAGACCACCAACTTGATCGGCAATCGCAACTGACGGAGCGACAGCAGGTCGCCTAAGAGCATGGCGAGGCCGCCGTCCCCGGACAAGGTGATCACCTGACGACCGGGATGGCTCAGTTGCGCGCCGATCGCTTGAGGCAGGGCATTGGCCATTGATCCATGCGTGAAGGATCCCAGCAACCTCCGTTTGCCGTTCATCCTGAGGTACCGTGCCGCCCAAATGGTGGGAGTTCCCACATCGCAGCAGAAGATAGCGTCGTCAGCGGCAAGGTCATCGAGCACCTTGGCGATGTATTGGGGATGGATCGGCTTTCGGCCCGGCTCTCCCGAGGCAAGATCGTCAAGTTCTTTACGCGCCATGTGATACAGTTGCAGGGCATTTGTCAGGTGTCGATCATCGTTCTTCCGTTCCAGCCTGGGCGATAAGGCTGCGAGCGTCGTTTTAACATCACCGATCAACCCCAGATCCACCCTGGTCCGTCGACCGATCTGCTCGCCGCGTAGATCGATTTGCACGACAGTGGCGTGATCTGGATAAAATTGCTGATAGGGGAAGTCGGTGCCGAGCATCAACAATGTCTCACAGTCCATCATGGCATGGTAGCCGGAGGCAAATCCCAGCAACCCTGTCATCCCGACATCGAAGGGATTGTCGTACTCGATGAACTCCTTACCTCGCATGGCGTGAACAATCGGCGCCTGCAGTTTGTCCGCCACTTCCATCAATTGATCGTGAGCGCCGGCGCAACCGGCGCCGCCTAGAATCGTGATCCGACGCGCGCCGTTCAACGCCTCCGCCAACCTGTCGAGCTGATCATCGGACGGTCGCACAGTCGGCGTTGCCTGTGCAAAGCTGAGGCGCGATTCGCTCACAGGGGCTGGTTGCAAGGCGATCTCGCCTGGTAGAACGATCACCGAGACACCGCGGCGCGACAAGGCGGTTTGCACCGCAATCTGGAGGAGGCGAGATATCTGCTCCGGCTGTGACACCAATTCGCAATAGTGACTACAGTCACGGAACAGCCGCTCCGGATGGGTTTCCTGGAAATAACCGCTGCCGATCTCGCGGCTTGGAATCTGAGCGGCGATCGCCAGGAGCGGGACACGGCTCCGGTGGGCACCGTACAGCCCATTGATCAGATGGAGATTTCCCGGCTCGCAGCTTCCGGCGCACACCGCCAGGCGCCCGGTCAGGTGAGCCTCGGCTCCGGCGGCGAATGCGGCTGTCTCTTCATGTCGCACGGCCACCCACCGGATATCCCCGCGCCGGCGGATGGAATCGGTAATCCCGTTGAGAGAGTCGCCCGCTACGCCATACACTCGCTTGACCCCAACGAGGGCCAGGCTGTCGACCAAGAGCTCCGCCACTGTTTTCTTGCTCATGGGGCCTTGGCGGTTAGGCAGATTCGTCGCGGCAGGAAAAGGGGCTTCAACTTCACATTCTTCCTGGGCGATTTCAATGTTTCGGATTACGGCGGTTCGGATTTACGGTCAGGGCTCTATGCCCATGCCCACGCCAAGACCGATTCTCGCCCGCAGGAGATCATGCCGAGTGACTGAGTACGCAACCACGCCGCCGCGCTCGACCGGGAGGCTGACGACTCGATGTTTCTCCATCATTTTCGCAGCCTCGGGAATTTCCGTCGATGGGGTGATCGTCAAGCGATCCTTCCGCATGATCTGTTCGGCCGATAGCTTGTTCAGATCATGTCCCTTGTCGAGCGCCTTCATTGCATCAAACTCATTGATGAAGCCGAGATACGTACCCTTGGCATCCACCACCGGCGCCCCGGCCGTGTGGGTCGACAACAACGCCAGCGCAATGTCCATGCCGTTCTCTCCGGCGTGAAATACTAACGGATTGGTCGCGTCGATTTGACCGACGGTCTTGAGCCCGCCTACAGGCACACCTTCCATGGTCATGAGATCCTCCTCAAGGAGTTGCTTGGTACAGTTCGTTGATCGTCTGTTTTTGAGTCGTACCGGTTTCCATGCGTCCATTCCTTCTTAGGACAGTTCGTGAGGGTGAACGTGACTCCGCTGACCTTCCCTCGCTTAGCCACGATGATCGCCGAGGACGCCACAGCGTGAACAATGTGTTTGTCGTGAGCGGCAAGACGGAATTTGTATCGGGTCTAACGGACTCACGAGCATGTCTGTTTACGGCCTCTTGTCGGGGGCAAAGGCGACGTCCGTGACTTTGTGCTCATCATCCACGAGGAGTACGGCAGTATCGCCTGCGGAGAGCGTCGCCAGCTTCGTCTGAATAAGCGGTCTCACCTTGTAGGTGTGGTCTTTGCCGTCCTTGGTTTGAATGACGATGGTATTGTCCTTTAAAGGCATCACGATTCTTCCAGAAACCTGAGCAAGGTTGCCTGTCAGAGGGGATTTCTTCTGCCAAAGTTCTGCCGCACGATGGACAGCTTCTTTGCTTCCAAACGTGACGTCGACGATCTTATCCAACTCGTCGATGAGAAACACGGCATCCACGCCGACTGGAACTGAGGCGACCTTGCTTCGGGCGACCGGCCGGATGAAATAAGACGCTTCCGTGCCGGCGGCTGTGCGCACTACAGCCTTGTCATGCCCGGTCTCCATCGGTTCGACGAGCTGACCATGAACGACCGAGTGGTGGCTCGACTCTCCTATCACATGCACATCTACAAGAAGATTCTGGTCGTTGACGATCAGCTCGATCCGATTGCCCACTTTCAAGTCCGGTAATCCCTTGGCCTTCCGTACCTCCATTGGAATGAATCGCGGTTGCAGCTCGCCGGTATTAATTCTCGCCTGATCGCTCCTGACTTCATCCACCGTGCCAAGGAGTACCCGGTCTCCTGGGAGTAGCTGCGGGTGCATTGGTTCCGTCTGGGTCGCCGCGCCGCTGAAGGACGCCGTCGAGAGACACCACACCGACAAGGCGACGACTCGCGCCAGCGTGGTGCGGGTTAAGTAACGATCCTGCTCGGAATGCTGTTGAGTCCACATCTTTGTGCCCTCCTTTGTGACAGATCGACATACGTTCAGAGATTCTTTCTGAGCCGGACGACTTTTCCACACACTGCATCCTCGCTCGCCACCGGAATGGCGTCATACTTCCGGTTCAACGGATGGAGGATGCAGTGGGTGCCGACACGTTTCACCTGACGCAGGAGCATGGATTCTGAATCGCCATCCCGATGACGCGCGATCACATAGTCGTTCGGTTCCCACTCGAGGTCGGGATTGACAAAAATCATTTCCTCTTTGCTGAAGAGGGGCTCCATCGAATCGTCTTGGACTTTCACGGCGAAGGTGCGCGTTCCGGACACGTCGGTCGCCTCGATCATTGCCTCGGCCTGGAGAAAATCAGGAAGGGTTTTCAGTGATACAACCTGACCCATTTGATCCCAGCGCAGCAGGGGAAACTGTTGGAGTTGACCCGCCGTGGAATGATGAGCCTTGACCGGCAATTCAACCGTCGTTCGGACATGCGGCGACAGGCCGGTGCGCAGGAAGTCTGCGTTCATCCGGAAATATTTCGCAAATTTGTCCCAGACCGCGGGATCGTCGGGGGTTCTGTTGGCGAGAATATTGGTGATCGTTCGGAGAGAGACTCCGACCGATAATGCCAATTCCCTTTCCGTTAAACCCTCGCCTAATTCCCTGTGGATGAGGCCTTTGAGATTCACAGTGAAGGTCCCTCCCCGATTCGATGGCGACGTTCAGGAGCTGACTTAATACGCTACGGATCCGGGCAGTCAGTACCTTTCATTTCATGAGCTCCTGCGATTCGATATCCTGTGCTGCGCGTAAAGTCTTACAGATTGTACGGTCTCGCGCTATCAGGGAATAAACGGTTCGTTTGTCGAATTGGACGATAAAGATTCTGTCGTTTTATAAAGGACAACGATGGGGCGGTGAGTCAGATGGGTCGCGAGGACGATCAGGGTGCAGGATTACACCGGATACCGTAACCTCCGCTTAGCTGCTGTTTTGATCCGTAGCCGTTACGGTGGAAGCTTCTGCCACCGATTCACATATTCTTGAACTGCCGTGACAAACGCCGCATGACTCCAGGTCAAAGGGGAAACCGAAAGTGGGACACCGGAGTAAGGGTGAATCTGTTCCGAGAACACTCCCGAAGGCAGTGCATGGCGGCTGCACCATTCGAACAGCGGCAGCGCTCCTTTCAGGTCCTCCTTGCTAGTCGCCGTCGCAATGAGCCACTGAGCGAGCCAGAGCGTGCAGATGAACCAGGGGTTTCCAGGAACGTTCTCAAGATCCTGACTCTGCCGGTGATAGCCATCGCCCTCGTACCGAGCCATGCCGCCGATGTCGGTCTTCACCCAGAGGCGTTCTTGCACAGCCTTCATGGTCCGCACGATGCGCGGATCGTCCGGTGGTAACATGCCGAAATACCACAGCCCGCACAGCGATGAATCAAGAGTTTCATCGATGGTCCAGCTTTCATCCGAGGCTCGATTCGCCATCCTGACAAAGCGATTCAATCCCGGGCTGTAGAGGACTTGTTCTACGCCTTTCTTGATTTGGTCTGCCGCAGCACTGTAACGCCCAGCGAGCGCCTCCTCTCCGAAGGCTTTCGCAAAGCGTGCAGCAGCGACGAGGCCGCTCCACACGGCTCCGCAGGTAAAGGCCAAGACGCCGCGCCGTTCTTCCCAGAGGTCGTAGGAAGATAATGGCAATCCCGTGGCTGCATCGCGATAATTCGTCATGAAGTCTGCGGCGCGGACGATCAACGACCGGTACAGCGGCTTGATATACTCGACATTTTTCCACGTCCCGAACCGGTTCCAGAGCGCCCAGAGGACGAGGGCGGTCTCGTCTTCCTGAATCGGCAACTCCTTCCGGCCGGCGCGCACCCATGGATGCCAGCTCGAGGCCAACGTGCCGTCCGGATTATATTTGTGGAGCAAATATCCTTCCTTGGTCAGGACCCGGTCGCAGAAGGGATAAAAGGGACGCGCGACTTCCAGGAATCCCGCCAAGTCCAGCGCATAAGCGACCATCGCCCCATCGCGAGGCCACATGTAAGAGTAGGTATCGCGCACGTCAGAGGCGATGTCGGAGTCATTGGCGGCGACGATGGCGCCTTCGTTGTCGATCTGCGTGCGTATGATGAGCAGACTCAGGCAGTAGAGTCGACAAATCTCAGCCGGCAGATCGACGAAGTCCGGTCGGTGTGCATCCAACCAGAGCTGCCAGTACGAGGCGGTTCGATCGATAAAGGTCCAAGGGCCACGGTGGCGCACAGACCGATTGAGTCGTGTCACCTCGTCAAAGTTCGAGCCGACCGCCAGCCAGTAGTACGCGGTTTGCGTGGCGCGGGCCGGCACAACGAGATGGACTGCTACGGTGGAATCGACCGATCCTTGCGCAATCGGGTTCCCCGAGAGCAGACCATCTTCGGCGTCCTTCCATGTGCCCTTCAGGTTGTTGACCTCCTTGTGGCCGCAGGCCCATTGATGGAGGCCGATGTGCCAGCCCTGGACGGAATCCGGCACATCCTCCGGTCGTTTGCCCGGCACCGCCGCGTTGATGAGGAACCACCGCGGGCCCTTGTAATGGTAGATCGCCCGGCGCTCCGGTTCATAGTACGCCGTGTCGCCTAGCTCGTGCCCTGAGATATGAAAGTCATGATGAAAAAACAGCCGCACCTCGCGGTCATGGTCTGCCGTGTTTCTGACTTCGATACGACGAAGGTAGAGATTCTCGTGAAAATCCACGGCGTCCTGACAACTCACATCAAGTTGGAGATCCGGATGGGAGAGGTCGACCTGAGTCACCAGCGTTTCATGGGAATACCGCAGTCGCCGACTCCAACGTGGATCGTCCAGCCACACGAACCGCCCATCGGCCCAGACGCCGAAACGGCAAACATGCCCATCGGTATGATTTTCCAAGCCAACATGCGGCCAATAGAGATCACGAAGCTGATAGCTACCGTCGAAGTTGAGGAGCAGCGACCCATTGCCAAGAGGCAGATCACGCGGCACGTGCCGTCCCTTTCTCCACTCATTCCCGTCGATCGGAATGAGCCGCTGGGGTAGGGGGCCTATTTACACATCTTTTCACGGTTGTGTGCAAGCGGCCGACGTGGTGGGCCGATCAGAAACGTCGAATGATTCGGGGACGGTGGGATACCGGTTGACTCCTTCTCTGAAGTATCGAATCGCCGATGAAGAGAGAGGTGCAGAGCTTGCGCGCATAGGCTTATCACTCAACGATCCACACCGCGTACCCGGTCGCCTGTTGCAGCAGCTTCCGCGTGATGCCGCCAAAAAAGAGTTTTTTCAGACCTGACACGCCGTGCCGACCGACTACGATGGTCTGATAACGACCCTTTCGAGCCTCTTCAAGAATAGTTCCGACGACATTGTCTTCCTCGCCGAACTTCAGGCGGATCCGAGAAGCAGGAAAACCGGTCCCCTCGAGCGTCTGATGAGCCTTCGACAAAATATTGGATTCCAGCTTCTGCTCCTTCCGATACCAGGTCTTCCGATCTTTCCTGAGTTGCTTGCCTAACTGTTCCTCACGAACAGGATCTTCGGATCCTCCATGCTCCCGTAAAACCGGTGGCAGTGGGTTAAGAACATGAAAGAGCGTCACGTTCACACCGGAAGTAGAACGGAGTAGCCGTCCCACATATTTCACCGCCCTGATTGAATCCTTGGAGCCGTCAACCGCAACGAGAATCCGAATGGAAAGGTTGCTCCGATCGGTTGAGGACCGCCGCCCGACCTTGCTCCGGTCGGCTCGCTTCGGCAATGCAGGCTGAGGGGTGGAACGAGAGATGGGCAACTCCTGCTTCATGGTCAACGTCTTGCGAACAGGAAATTGACCATCTTCGGTCGTCATCGCGACCTTACCAAGAGGATGTGGTTTGCAGGCTCAACACAGACAGCACTCTTCACAAGATTAATAGAGGGTGGATGAAGTTGAGCGGTACTCTTGTACATACCTTGTAGAGAGATCTTAGAAGCTATCGCGCCATTGCGCTATCGTTGTTCATAGGTTCGATCATGTCATAAATTCTTGGATTTGGTCTGTCCTGCCGATCAAGGCGGATCTGCTAGGGGTTATCCTAGCTGACCGGATTGGAAGTTTTGAGCTAATCCAATACGAGGTGGATACGATAGTGGGGGAATTCGGTTGCAGCGTTATTCAAGAATCCCAAAACGATGGTAGGGTTGAAGGAACTCGTCGCCGGACCGGATCACTACATGGACTTGGCTTCTGAGAGGTCGAGTAGATTGGACCCTTTTCCATATCTGACTGTGACAACGAGATCGAACAATCCACGAGATCGGAGAATCCAATTGAGTAAGAACCGGACCATCGGTGTCGACATCTGTCTCCCGGAACGCGAACCCACCATGAATGGTCGCGACAAGATCGGGAAGGATGGAACACCTTGACTCTGTGATCCATTGATTCGGCAGGTTCTTTGCGCAGATTGCCTCTCGGCCACGTGCCCCAGAAGACGGATGGTGGACTCATGTTTAAGATTCTGATTGCCGATGATTTCCCCGTCCTCCGGGAAGGCGTCAAAGAGGTCTTGAGCAACGTCATGTCTGTCACAATCGGAGAAGCCGCCGACATCCCGGGAATGCTTCAGCTCATCAGGACTCAACCTTGGGATGTCGTCGTCCTGGATGTCAATATGCCGGGTGGGAGCTCAGTCAACGCGCTTCGTGACGTCAAACGCGAGTATCCCAGGCTTCCGGTTCTTGTGTTGAGCATGTATCCGGAGGAACAGTACGCGCTACGGATGTTTAAGGCCGGCGCCAATGGATACCTCACCAAAACGGCCATTCCCACCGAATTGGTGCAAGCCGTCAAGAAAGTCCTCGGCGGCGGCAACTACGTCACCCCGCGGATTGCCGAGCAACTGGCCGTCGCCTACGGATTCCCCACCAGGCATCGCGACCAACTCAGCAACCGTGAGCTGGAGGTCTTGCGCCTGATCGCCTCGGGCAAGACCGGCACGGAGATCGCCGCCGAACTGTCTCTGAGCGTGACGACCATCATCACCTATCGGGCGCGCATTCTCGAGAAACTCCACCTGAGAAACAACATGGAGCTCACGCGATACGCGCTGGAACAGAAGCTGGTTGTGTGATCCGGTCGACGTGTTTTCTGGACGGCGCACGCAACGATGGTCTCACTACCGGGCCCATGCGATGTGGGGGGCTTCGATCGGAACCGTCGCCTCCTGGTGGGCAGGCACGACGCGCGGAGTAAAGTGGTCCGCCGGCCGATCGGACCGGACGCTCCCCTGGTAGAGATACCAACCCGGTGCGGTCGATGCTGTTTCCTCTCTGACGAGCAACCGACATAGGCGATCTTGTCCTTCTTCCGGATCGGCATAGAGTTCGACCCGGACAGCGGTGGGGGCCAGCCCGCCTAAATGAACCGGTACCAAGAAGCGCCACAACTCACCTTCACGCGTGATTCGGACTTCTCCAAAGCGGATGCTCGACCAGTGTTGATGCAGCGCAGCTTGCCAAGCAAGAAGCTGTTTCGCCAGGCTCCCGCCTTCCGCCGTCCGCTTGCGATAGTTCCGGGTCGCAGGAAGGTAGAGGGCCTCTACGTACTCGCGCAACATACGATTGCTGCTGAAAGCGGTGGTGAGTCGGGCCATGCTTTCTCTGATCCGAGCGACCCACCGGCATGAGATGCCGCGCGCATCCTGCATATAAAACTCCGGCACAATCTGCCGTTCCAACAGATCATACAGCTGCTCCGCCTCGACGACGTCCCACCCAGCATCGTCGTGCTCCCGACCGTCGCCCAAAGCCCAGCCCACTTCCGGGCCGTAGGCCTCGGCCCACCAGCCGTCCTGCTCAGAAAGGTTGAGCCCGCCGTTGACCAGGACCTTCATCCCGCTTGTTCCACATGCTTCCCATGGGCGCCTCGGCGTGTTGATCCACAGGTCCACGCCTTGCACCAGATGCTGAGCCAAGACCATGTCGTAATCTGCGATAAAAATGACCCGCTGGCGAACCACCGGCGAGCGCGCGAAACGCACGAACCGTTGAACGAGTTGCTTGCCCTCCTCATCCTGTGGATGAGCCTTTCCCGCCACCACAAGTTGGACCGGTCGGTTGGGGTGGTTCAGGAGCCGGGCCAACCGTTCGGGATCATGGAGCAACAACGTGGGACGTTTATAGGCTGTGAATCGCCGGGCGAATCCGATCGTCAAGGCCTGAGGGTCGAGAGCCTGCCGGATCGCCGAGACCGCTTCGGGATCGATACTGAGCAATTGATATTGATGCACGAGCCGTTGGCGTGCATAGGTCACGAGAGCTTGCCGGCCTTGTGCGCGCAACTTCCAGAGGTCTTCGTCCGATACATCGTGGATCGCCTTGGGTAATTCCTCCAAGGATCCTCGCCACCGCTCTTTGCCGCAGGTTTCTGTCCAGAGCCTATCCGCCCACTCCGAATCCCACGAGGGCACATGCACTCCGTTGGTCACAGACGTCACAGGCACTTCCTGTTCCGGCCATCGCGGGTAGAACGGTTGAAACAGCCGGCGGCTGACCGCGCCGTGCAGTTTGCTGACTCCGTTCGCCAAGAGACTTCCTCGTATGGCCAGCGCCGCCATGGTGAAAGGCTCCTCCAGATTCTGCGGATTCTTCCGGCCCAACTGGAGCAACTCTTCCATCGTCATTCCCAATTGCGCCACATAGTCCCGGAAAGACCGTCGGATCAGGTCGGACGGAAAGGCGTCGAAACCCGCCGCCACCGGGGTGTGTGTGGTAAAGATTGTGCCGGCTCTCGTCGCGCACCAGGCTTCTGCGAAGGATTGCCCGGTTTTTTGCATGTAACTCCGAGCCCGTTCCAACACCGCAAAGGCCGCGTGCCCTTCATTGAGATGGCAGATGTCCGCCTCAATGCCCAGAGCGAGGAGTGCACGCCAACCACCGATGCCCAACACCATTTCCTGAATCAGGCGGAGTTCGGGTCGAGCGTCGTAGAGTTTGCTCGTAATACCTCGGTCGAACGCGCTGTTGAGCTGGTCGTTGCTGTCCAGCAAGTATAACGTGGTTCGTCCAACCTGCACGAACCAGACACGAAGAAATACGGTGCGACCCGGCAGCTCGAGTGGGACGCGAAGCCATTCGCCCGTGGGGAGCAAGGCCGGTTGAACCGGCAGACTGAGGGGATCGTTGTATGGAAAGGCCTCGATTTGCCAGCCGTGACCATCCAGGAGTTGGCGGAAATATCCCTCTTGATAGAGGAGGCCGATCCCGGCCATCGGTACGTCGAGATCGCTGGCCGTCTTCAACATATCTCCGGCCAAAATACCCAAGCCACCGGCATACAGCGGAAGCGCCTCACCCAGTCCGAACTCCATGCTGAAATAGGCGATCGTCTTGAGGGCCTGCGGAGAATAGCGTTCGCGACACCACCCGCTCTCGGCGAGATATCTGCGTCTCGCAGCGACAACCTGTTGCAGTTCCTCTCTGAATACCGAATCGTGCGCGGCTTGTTCCAACCGTTCGTGCGGAGCATACTGGAGCACCGCCCGAGGATTGCGCGTCTGGCTCCAGATATCGGGATCAAGCATGGTCCACAGTTTGTCGCTGGTATGGTCCCACGTCCATCTGACATCGAGCGCCAGTTCCGCGAGGGGTTCCAACTCATCAGGAAGTGCGCGGAGCATCACTAATGGGTGCTTACTCATGCGGTGATCCCTATTCTTTTGTGAGCGGTTGTCGCCGCCTTGTTCCTCACATGGCAACTGCCGACTTGTGACACCGGCGGTTCAGCCAAGGCTCCGGGAGTTGGTTCTTGTACGCAAGATCTCGGCTGGCCCCGAAGAATTCGATCACGTCGGACTGTTCGACGGTCATGATCAGGCTCCCGCTGTTCTAACCCCCTTCTCCTCGTGTCCTCCGAACTCACGCCGCATGGCGGACAACACCTTGTCTGCGAACTCCGCTTCCCCGCGCGAGCTGAACCGCTGGTAGAGCGCCGCGCTCAGGACAGGAACGGGAACCGCCTCGTCGAGGGCGGCGTTGATGGTCCATCGTCCCTCCCCGGAGTCCGACACCCGACCGGAGAATTGCGAGAGGTCAGGACTCTCGGTGAGCGCACTCGCGGTGAGGTCGAGGAGCCATGACGAGATCACGCTGCCTCTGCGCCAAACCTCGGCAATGTCGGCCAGATCGAAGGTGTACCGATAGTGATCGGGATACCGCAGTGGAGCAGTCTCAGCATCGGGAGGGGGCGGGCGGTTTCCGACATCGGCGTGACGCAGGATGTTCAGTCCCTCCGTGTACGCCGCCATGAGTCCGTACTCGATTCCGTTGTGCACCATCTTCACGAAGTGGCCGGCACCGCTTGGCCCACAATGGAGGTAGCCCTGCTCGGCGGTGCCGCCCACTTTCTCGCGGCCCGTTGTGCGGGGAGCGGCTTTCATGCCGGGAGCCAAGGCGGCGAAGATAGGGGCGAGCCGCTGGACGCTGTCCTTGTCGCCACCGATCATCAGACAGAAGCCACGGTCGAGTCCCCAGACACCTCCACTCGTCCCGACATCCACATAGTGAATGCCTTTGGGTGACAGGTCTGTTGCGCGCCGAATGTCATCATGATAGTGGGAGTTCCCTCCGTCGATGACGATATCGTCGCGATCAAGGAGCGGAACAAGACCGCTCAATGTTCGGTCCACCGCACCGGCCGGCACCATCAACCAGATGATGCGGGGCTTGGGCAGATGATGGACGAAGTCTTTGAGCGAGCCGACTCCGTGCGCTCCTTCCTTGGCCAGCGCTTGCACAGCTTCCGGATGGATATCGTATACGACGCAGCGATGGCCGGCTCGCATCAGTCGTCGCGTCATGTTTGAGCCCATCCTGCCGAGTCCGATCAGTCCGAGTTCCATAGACCATCCTTTCTCTCGCTGCGGCAGCGAAATCCTTCTTAGACGCCTCTCCCTGAGTCAGGGTGTCCTCAGACCACTTGTCAAGCCTTGTGCAGTCGCCACCTGGGCCTTGGCGACGGCCACGATCTGCTCCGGCGTAAAACCGAATTTGCGCTGCAGCTCTTTCAGCGGCGCCGAGGCACCGAATGTTCTCATACCGATGACGGCGCCGCCGCGCCCTGTGTATTGTGTCCAGCCGAACGTCGAGGCCTGTTCGACAGCGACACGCGCGATCACGTCGGGAGGGAGCACCAGGTCGCGGTATTCTTGGCTCTGTCGTTCGAACAGTTCCCAGCAGGGCATGCTCACCACGCGAGCGTTGATGCCGTCGCCCCTCAGCTGTTCGGCAGCCGCGACACAGAGCGCGACCTCGCTTCCGCTGGCCAGCAGCAACACGTCCGGAATTCCATTGCCGCCCTCGACGAGTACGTACGCTCCCTTGGCGACACCGGAAGCCGAGGCGACGTGCCTGCGATCCAGCGTCGGCAGCGCCTGCCGCGACAGGACCAACAGCGCCGGCTCGTGCCGCAACTGCATGATGACTCGCCAAGCCTCGACCACTTCGTTGGCGTCAGCCGGCCGGAGCACGAGGAGATTCGGGACGGCTCGGAGCGAGGCCAGCTGTTCGACCGGTTGATGGGTCGGGCCATCCTCGCCCAATCCAATCGAATCGTGGGTGAAGATGTAAATAGCCGGAAGCTCCATGAGCGCAGACAGACGGATCGCCGGCCTGGCGTAATCGCTGAAAATCAGGAAGCTGGACCCGTACGGCCGGACTTTTGAGAGCGAGAGCCCGTTCAGTACAGCGCCCATCGCATGTTCACGGATGCCGAAGTGGAAGTTTCGACCTCCGTACGAGCCTGCTTCGAAATCTCCCGCTCCATCGAGCGTGAGCCTGGTCTTCGTCGAGGGCGCCAGATCCGCGGAGCCGCCGATCAACCAGGGCACATGCTTGGCGATGGCATTCAACACCTTGCTTGATGAATCCCGCGAGGCGAGCCCTTTGGCGTCGGCGGGAAAGGTCGGCAGGTCTTTCTCCCAACCGTCCGGCAGGCGACGGTGTTGCATCCGATCGAGTTGGTCGGCGAGGTTCGGATAGCGTCGCTTGTAGTCGAGGAATGTCCCCATCCAAGCCTCACGCGCCTGATGTCCGCGCTTGCCCATCACGGTTTGGAAATGTTCGCGGACTCCATCCGGGACCAGGAATTTGACGTCCTCCGGCCAGCCGTAGTTGAGCTTGGTCAGCCGGATCTCCTCCTCGCCGAGGGGCTCGCCGTGCGCCGCGTGGGTATCCTGCTTGTTGGGCGAGCCGTAGGCGATGTGACTATCCACGATGAGTAGGGTAGGTCGGTCGGTGGTGGACCTGAACGTATTGTACGCTCGGTCAAGCATCGCCAGATCATTCGCGTCGCCGACGCGTGTGACGTTCCAGCCGTAGCCGATGAAGCGCGTGGCTACGTCTTCGCTGAAGGCCAACTCGGTGTGCCCCTCGATCGTGATTTTGTTATTGTCGTAAATCCAGCAGAGATTGGAGAGTTTGAGATGGCCGGCCAGCGACGCGGCTTCTCCCGACAGGCCTTCCATCAGACACCCATCGCCGCACAAGGCGTACACGTCGTACTCAAACATCGTGAAGTCCGGGCGATTGAAATACTCCGCCATCCACTTGCCCGCGATGGCCATGCCGACGCTGGTCGCGACTCCCTGGCCCAACGGGCCCGTCGTGGTCTCAATGCCGGACGTCCATCGGTACTCCGGATGGCCGGGACACTTGCTGTCGAGCTGGCGGAAGCGTTTGATGTCGTCGAGCGTAACAGAGAGTTCCCCCAGCGCCTCGTACTGAGGGTTGACCGCCTTGACGCCGCAGAGATGCAGCAGCGAATACAGCAGCATGGAGGCATGGCCGTTCGACAGCACGAAGCGATCGCGATTCGGCCAGATCGGGTCTTTAGGATCGAACCGCAGAAACCGTTGCCACAAACAATAGGCCACCGGTGCCAGCGCCATCGGCGTCCCGGGATGGCCCGAAGCGGCGGCCTGCACCGCGTCCATCGCGAGCGTGCGAATCGTGTTGATACAGAGCATGTCAAGTCGGTTGTCCTGAGTCATGTTGCCCTCTCTCGTTTCATTCGGTGGCTTAACGACAATGCCTTGATGTTTCCAAAAAGCTGAATGTTTCCGGCTGAGTAGTGCCGCAGGCTGTCGATCGCGGTGCAATCAACGGACGTCCTACTCTTCACTCAATGGACGACAGATTCCTGGACCGGTGAAGCAAGAGCGGAATCCAGTGTCTGGCCCAGTATTATCAAGCCGGCTGTGACCTCTTCGCCTATATGGACCCGCAGCACTCGTCTGCCGTGTTTGTGCAGCGATTCGAGGTCGCCGAGCGCCTGGGCGCGTTTGAAGACGCCGAAGGTGTAAGATCGGTCGGGAATCGGCGCATCGACTGTCTCGTCGGCAGTGATCAGCAGGAAGAGGCCCGTATTGGGACCACCTTTATGGAATTGTCCGGTGGAATGGAGGTAGCGAGGCCCGTAACCGACCGTGGTGGCGACATGCAACCGATCGCGCAGCAACCTCCGGATCGATTGAAGCCGGTGCTCGATGTCCGGTTCTTCCGTGAGATAGGCCAGCAACGCCACATAATCCCCGACGTGGGCTTGCTGAAAAAACCGTCGCAGCACATCCGATGCGGAACACTCGACTTCCCGAGCATAGAACGTCAAGGGTCCTTCCACGACCGTCGGGGATTCTTCAGGCAATTTCCCTCCCTGTTCGACGTTCGCAAGCAAGCGGTTGGTGTTATCCTTGCTTTCCTGCACATTCGGCTGATCGAATGGGTTAATCCCTATGATCGCCCCAGCAGTCGCTGCGGCCATTTCCCAACGGAAGAACTCCTGTCCAAGATCGAGCGGATCTTCAAGGTGAATGTCCACGATCGGTTTCCCTGTCGCTTGTAGAGCCGCGAGGCTCCGATCCAGCGACTCGTCATGTTCGTCCTGCGTTCGGATAGAGACAAACAGCCGATCCTCCCCGTAGACGAATGATTCCCCGCAGGCTTCGTCCGCGACCGGCAGCAACCCAGTACCCTCCTTGCCGGTGCTTTCAGCCAGCAGTTGTTCCAGCCAGAGCCCCAGGGCCCGAAGCGAAGCCGAGGTCAGGAGCGTAACCTTGTCGCGGTGATGCAGAGCCAATTCTCCCAGCACCGCGCCTAGGACGATTCCCGGAGTTTCTTTGATCGACAGGCAGGTCGTGTTGGCATGCGCCATCCGAAGGGCCCGCACCAGCAATTCGGATACATTGATGCCCATCAATGCCGCTGGCACAAGGCCGAAATATGACAGAGCAGAATATCGACCGCCGGTATCGGGAAAATTCAGAAAGACTCTCCTGAACCTCCGTTCTTCAGCCTGCTTGACCAACGGCGTGTCCGGATCCGTGATCGCGACAAAATTGTCTCCTGCTTGAAGGCCCTTGATCTTCTTCATCTTGGCGAAAAAATAGTCCCCGAACGCCAAGGGCTCGGCGGTTGTCCCGGATTTCGTCGCGACAATAAACAGGGTATCGGCCAAAGGCCCCTCTTGTTCGATCTTGAGAATTGTCGCGGGATCGGTCGTATCCAACACCGTCAACGGGAGCCCGTCTGCCCCCAGTGGGCAGGTTCGCTGGAAGACCAGCGGTGCCAAACTGCTGCCTCCCATCCCCATGTGAACGACGCGTCGAAACCCGGCGAGACAGATTTCTTCGGCGAACGCGGAGAGATCGTCCAGATGGTCTTCCATTTTCTCTGCGACATGCAGCCATCCTAAAGAGTGCCGGATCACCTCCTGATGGTGTGCGTCCGTTTTCCACAAACCCGCCTCTTTCCGCCAGCAGCGCGCGGCGAACCGATTGCGCTCTAGTGCGTTGAGCCGATCCTGAACGAATGAGTCGTATTCCGGAAGCATCAGTGTTTGCCGATCCAGCGGCTCCTTCAATGTCGCCATGCGCTTTCGTTCGATGCTTTCCATGAGACCATCGAACGCCATGATGAATTTCCGGATGCCGTCCTCTTCGAGTTGGTCGCTCACCTTCTCCAGATCGATCCCGATCTCACGGAGCCGATCGAGCACCTCACGCGCCTCCGCTATGCCTTCTTTCAATCGAGCCGACGGCCGGCCGTGGTTCCGATAGGCATGCAATGTCTCCAGCGTCAGTGTGTTCACTGTATCCCGACCGATCAATGCCTCCACATACTTCACGTCGCTTTCCCTCGGATTCTTGGTGCTCGTGCTGGCCCAGAGCAGTCGCTGCGGTCTTGCCCCTTGAACAGCCAGTGGACGGAACCGGTCGCCATGAAAGATCTCGTTGTAGATCCCGTACGCGGCCTTCGCGCAGGCAATCGCCGTCTGTCCTAGGAGATCATGATAAGACTTGTCGGTATTCCTCTCCTGCCGGTATTGGTCCAATAAGGAATCCACAAGGATGTCAATTCTACTGAGGAAAAAGCTCGCCACCGACGACACAGGGCCGAGCGGAGTCCCTTTCGCCATGCGGGCGGCCAGTCCCTCAAGGTAGGCTTCGCAGACCTCGCGATAGCGGGAGAGGCCGAACAGCAGGGTAATGTTGACGTTGATACCCTCTGCTGTGAGCTGGCGGATGGCAATGATCCCCTCGCTCGTTCCTGGGACCTTAATCATGACATTCGGTCGATTGAGAAGTTGCCAAAGGCGACGCGCTTCCTCCACGGTTCCTGTCGCATCATCAGCGAGGTCCGGAGAGACCTCCAGGCTTACGAAACCGTCTCTTCCCTCCGTCTGGTCATAGACTTGTCTGAACAGGTCGGCAGTGTGTTGCACATCGTCGAGCGTCAGATCCTCATAAATCTCCCGGGAGGCTTTGCCCTTCAGCGTGAGGGCGCGAATTCTGTCGTCGTAGTCACGACTCCCCCCGATAGCTTTTTCAAAAATGGAAGGGTTGGACGTGACTCCTCGAACGCCGCAGACATCCCTCAACCGCTGCATTTCGCCCGAGAGCAGCATGCCGCGTCGAATGAAGTCCAACCAGATGCTCTGTCCAAATGTCTGAAGATGTAGTAAGGGATTAGTCATGGCGTCGTCCTTCTCGCGTTAGAAGCCTTCCCGCATAGGGGTTGAGTCATCGAGGGCTCTGCCTATTCCTCTGAGGCTCTATCCTGACCGGGAGTGATACATCCATTCGACCAGTCATAACATCATGAAAACTCTCATCGTCCTGCTGAAAAATCACAGCATGTTCTGTGTCGTTCCATTGAGGACAAAATCCCGTGTGTATACAGCTTCATGATGTCCGTCCCGATGATGTCCTGCACGTCGCCACATCTTCCTCTGCTCTTGCCTTTTGGTGACCGCTTTACCGCTGACGCAATCCCGGACGCACCACCTGATAAGGCCGCAGGAGGTAGACCACCAATGCAAATCCGCTCCAGATGTGTACGAGCCGGCTGAACGGGATCAGCGCGAACAGCGTCATCCCTAAGACCATGTGAACTTGATAGACCAGCGGCAGCTCCACCACGAAAGAAGCAGCACCGCCGTGAAACGTGATGATATGGCGGGCCCATTGGGACAAGGGGATCAGGTTGCTTCCTGACAGTTCCTGGGCGGAAAAATACAATGTACACAAGCCGAAGGACAGGGTTATGAGAATCCACACGAGTACGATCATATCCATCACGCGCGTGGTCGCGCGGATTCTCGGCTCCGATATACGCCGATGGATGAGCAGGACGAGTCCGACCAAACAGGCTGATCCGAAGAGTCCACCGCTGATCATGGCCACCAGCTGATGTCCCTGCAGACCGATGCCTACGATCCCAAACACCTCCGGCATGAGAATGCCGATGAAATGTCCCAGGAAGAGGAACAACACCCCGACGTGGAAGAGGTTACTGCCGAATCGGAGCGTTCCTCGCTTGAGCAACTCGCTTGAATCGCTGGTCCAGGTATACTGGCCTCGTTCGAACCTCAGTAAACTGCCAAGAAGAAACACGGAGCCGGCGAGGTACGGGTAGATTTGAAAGAAGAACTCGTGAAGATTGGACATCTCACATCCACCGAAGAAATCGCTTCATGGTGCGAATCGAGGACGAGGTTCCTGACAACAGGGAGCCGGGCATCAGCGACGTCAGGGCGTCGAAGGCTCCAGCATAGGGTGAGCAGACATCCGCGAGCCGGCCATGCAGGGTTTCCACAACAGTTTCGATATCGGCAAGTCGCCCTTGCGCCTCCTCCGGCGGAATCAGGGACAGGAACTCGAGGAACAGCGGAAGAAAATCCGGCAACTCCAGGCTCGTCGGTTCCAGACCAAACCGTCTGTATCCTTCCACCAGTCGAGCCATCGCCTCACCCCGCTCACGGGAATCTCCCATCGTGTGCTCGAAGACATGCAGTGAATGGGCGGCATTTCGATCAAAGGTCTCCACGTATGTCTCTTGCAGGTCGATCAAGGCTCCGCGCTGCAGATGGTGGAACAAGCAGTCGAGCCGGCGCCCCGCATGCCGACCCTCTCCGACCTCGGCGGACACCATCGCGCGCAACTCGCCGACCGATTGCAGCCAATCCTGTTCGGGATAGGTCAGGAGCAAGGCGATGACCTTATAAATCCTCACGGCCTGCGGTTCCCTCTCCGGATCTCATTCACGCTGATGAATTGGGCCTTCGTCCGTTCCTTGCCGGCGAACACACTCGGGCCCGTCACTCCCTCGGAAAATCGGCTGTCGGCAGAGAAACCGCAGGAGCCCTGGTCATCGAAACTGTGCGACAGGGCCTCCTGATGGTTGGTTGGAATGACGTACCGGTCCTCATAATCGGCAATCGCGAGGTACCGATACATTTCCTCAATCTGGCTTTCGCTCAATCCCACCCGTGGCAGCATCACGACTGCGTCGTCCCCCATGTCTTTCTTTCGCATGTATCGGCGCATCGCGAGCATCCGATCCAACGCACGTACTATGGGTTCCTCTTTCCCCGCCGTCAGAAGGTGTGCGAGGTAGCGTACAGGGATCCGGAGGGAGGATGTATCGGGAAGCCCGTCCGCCTCAGGATGCGCAGTCTCGGTTGAATTCGAAACCGGTGAGAGCGGCGGGATGTACCAGACCATGGGCAACGTTCGGTATTCGGGATGGAGAGGAAACGCCAGACGCCACTCGACCGCCAGCTTATAGACAGGAGACCGCTTGGCCGCCTCCAGCCAGTTGTCGGGAATCCCGTCCTGTTTCGCCTGCGTCTGCACAGCCGGATCCTTGGGGTCGAGAAACAGTCCAAGTTGGGCCTCATACAGATCCTGTTCCTGCTCGACGCTCGCCGCTTCTTCGATGCGATCCGCATCGTAGAGCATCACGCCCAAGTATCGCAGGCGACCAACACAGGTCTCCGAACAAATTGTCGGCTGGCCTGATTCGATGCGCGGATAACAAAAGGTGCATTTCTCAGCCTTGCCTGTGTGCCAGTTGTAATAAATCTTTTTATAAGGACAGCCGCTGACGCACATTCGCCAGCCACGACACTTATCCTGGTCCACCAGCACAATGCCGTCTTCTTCCCGTTTATAGATCGAACCGGACGGACAGGACGCGACGCAGGTGGGATTCAAACAATGTTCGCATAGCCGCGGGAGGTAGAACAGAAAGGTGTTTTCGAATGACGCCAGGAGATCCGGATCAATTCCATCGACATTGACGTCTTTGAGGCGCTCCGCTGACTCGCCGCCAAGATCATCTTCCCAATTTGGGCCCCCGTCGATCTTGTCCTTGAATTCCCCGGTGATGACGGACATCGGCCTGGCTGTGGGCACCACCGGTCCTTCCGGCGCGTGATGGAGTGTGTTGTAGTCGAAGGTAAACGGGTCGTAGTAATCGTCCAGCTGCGGCAAGTTGGGGTTCGAGAACACGTTGGTCAAGATTCGCCAGCGAGCGCCCTGTTTCGGCTTGATCGTGCCGTTCTCCTTACGTTCCCAACCGCCGTTCCAGCGTTCCTGGTTTTCCCATTCGTGAGGATAGCCGACGCCCGGCTTCGTTTCGACATTGTTGAACCAGACGTATTCCATGCCTTCACGTGACGTCCACACGTTCTTGCAGGTAATGGAGCAGGTGTGACAGCCGATGCATTTATCAAGGTTCATGACCATGGCCACTTGCGCGCGGACTTTCATAAGGCCTCCATCGATGCACGTCTCACATCACTCGAGCGTGACCGTTTGGTCGCGATGGATCGACGTCCCATGTGACGTGTTCGAGCTTCCGCACCACGACCATCTCGTCTCGGTTGGTCCCGACCGTTCCATAGTAGTTATAGCCATAGGCCAGGTGCGCATACCCACCGATCATGTGAGTCGGCTTCATAATGATCCTTGTCAGGCTGTTGTGAATGCCTCCACGCCGGCCTGTGGCCGGAGCCAGGGGCATGTTGATGATCTTGTCTTGCGCGTGGTACATCATCGCCACTCCGCGCGGTATCCGCTGGCTGAGAATCGCCCGTGCCACGAGCGCGCCATTAGCATTGACGACCTCAATCCAATCGTTGTCCCGGATACCAGCTTCTCTGGCTTCCGTCTCCGCCAACCAGACGATCGGACCACCTCGAGACAGGGTGAGCATCGGACTGGTCTCGCTGTAGGTCGTGTGGATTCCCCACTTCTGGTGAGGGGTGATCCAACTGACGACGAGGAAGTTCCGGTCGTCTTTCATGTGACGACGAAGCGCTTCAACCGATCGGGTATCCACGGGCGGCTTGTAGACGCAGACCTGCTCACCAAAGAGGCGCATCCACGGATGGTCCTGGTACAGTTGTTGGCGTCCCGTCAGCGTTCGCCAGGGGATCAGCTCTTGGACGTTGGTATAGCTTCCGGTGTAGGAGACATTTTCTGACTCGATGCCGCTCCAAGTCGGCGCGGAGATGACCTTCCTGGGCTGCGCAATCAGGTCATCGAAAGTGACTCTCTCCTCAGCCCGCCCTTCAGCCAGATGTTTGTGGGATCGACCGGTTCGCTGTGAGAGGGCTTCCCAGGCCTTGATCGCGACATGACCGTTCGTCTCCGGCGCGAGTGTCAAGATGGTTTGCGCCGCTTGCCGCGCCGTTTCCAGCTTCGGATAGGGCTCCCGATTGCCCGTCTCGCCGTTGAGCCTGCGCAGCGTTTCAACTTCTTCTTTGCTGTCCCATGCGATGCCCTTCGCCCCGGTCCCGAGGTCCCACGTCAACGGCCCAAGCGCGATGTAACGATCGTATGTTTCACCGTAGGGTCGCATGACCAGGGTCATGTTCGGCATGGTCTTGCCTGGGATGGCCTCACAATCGCCGCGCTTCCAGTCGTCCGCCGTCATCGCCTGACCGAGCTCGCTGGCGGTATCGTGCAATAGAGGTGTCAAGACGAGGTCTTTCTGCGTGCCAAGGACCGGTCCGGCAAGTTCGGAGAACTTCGAAGCGATTTCTTTAAAGATGTCCCAATCAGCCTTGCTCTCCCAGAGTGGATTCACCGCTTCGCACAACGGGTGGATGAAGGGGTGCATATCCGATGTGTTCAGATCGTCCTTCTCGTACCAGGTCGCGCTGGGCAGCACGACATCGGAATAGAGGCAGGTCGAGGACATGCGAAAATCGAGCGTCACGAGTAGATCGAGTTTTCCCGTGGGAGCCTCATCTCGCCAGATCACCTCACGCGGGAGCGGCGCGTCCTGTTCCTTGAGATCGGGAGCCAGGACGCCGTGATCGGCTCCGAGCAGATGCTTCAAAAAGTATTCATGACCCTTCGCGCTGGAGCCGACCAAGTTGGAACGCCAGATGAACAGGTTCCTGATGAAGTTCTTGGGGTGATCGGGATCTTCGGAGGCGATCGCGAGCTTGCCGGTTCTGAGCTGTTCGACGGTGTAGGCGATCGGATGTGCTCCGGTTGCCTCCGCTTCGCTCACCACATCGAGCGGATTTCTATTGAGTTGAGGTGCGGAAGGGAGCCAACCTCTGCGTTCGGCCCGCACGTTCCAATCAATGATATGGGCCGCATCCGCATCCGGATCGTCTTTGGCCGTCGGCGAGAGAGTTTCGGCCGGCCGCAGGCTTTCATACCGCCACTGATCGGTGTGGGCGTAAAAGAAGGAGGTACCGTTCATGTGTCTCGGTGGGCGGACCCAATCGAGCGCAAAGGCCACGGTCGTCCAACCGGCAAGAGGCCGCACTTTTTCTTGCCCCACATAATGAGCCCACCCGCCACCCGATCGCCCGACACATCCGCACATGACCAGGACGTTAATGATCGCGCGGTAGATCATGTCGGTGTGGTACCACTGGTTGATCCCGTTTCCGACGATGACCAACGAACGGCCCCCTGTCTTCTCGGCATTCTCTGCGAACTCCCTGGCGAGACGAATGATCTGATGACGAGAGACACCCGTATGTTTTTCGGCCCATGCCGGCGTATAGGGCACGTCCTGATCGTAGTCCCGCGCCGCCTGATCGTCTCCAAGCCCTCGATCGAGGCCGTAACTGGCCAGCAGGAGGTCATAGGCGGTGACCACGAGGCTGTCGCCGTGAACGGTGCTGAGCCGTCTGGCCTGGACCAGGCGGCGCATGACCGACGGGTGATCGTCCGCAAAGTAGGGAAAGGCGACCGGCACGATCTCCTCGCCTTGTGGCAATGCGCTTAATGCGGGCGTGATCTTGCGGCCTGTCGTCGCGTCGGCCAGATCGAGATTCCAACGTCCTTTCTCGCGCCACCGAAAACCGACACTGCCTTGGGGGACGCACAGATGGCCGGTCGTTTCGTCAACGACCACCGTCTTCCAGTCGGGGTTGTTGGTTTCGCCGAGGTGGCCGTCGAAATCGGATGCCCGGACAAAGCGACCCGGCTCATATCCGTTGCCGGCAGGGCGCAGGAAGACCAACATGGGCATGTCGCTGTACTGGCGGCAATAATCCAAGAAGTAGGGGCTGCGGGCGGTCAGATGAAACTCCTTCAGGATGACATGGCCGAGTGCCATGGCAAGCGCAGCATCCGTGCCACGCCGGGGCGCGAGCCAGAGATCCGCGAACTTCACGTATTCCGCAAAGTCGGGAGCCACGGCGACGGTTTTGGCGCCCTTGTACCGTGCAGCCGTGTAGAAGTGCGCATCGGGAGTCCGAGTCTGCGGAATATTCGACCCCCAGACGACAATATAGGAGGAGTTGTACCAATCGGCAGCCTCGCACACGTCGGTCTGTTCGCCCCAGACCTGCGGCGAGGACGGCGGCAAGTCGGCGTACCAGTCGTAAAATGACGGGATGACGCCTCCGATCAACGACAGATAGCGGCTGCCAGCCGCAAAACTCACCATCGACATCGCCGGGATGGGAGAAAACCCGGCAATACGGTCCGGACCGTACCGTTGGATTGTATAGATATTAGCCGCCGCGATCAGTTCCGTGACCTCGTCCCACGTCGCACGCACGAAGCCGCCTTGTCCTCGTATCGAGGTGTAGTGCTCACGTTTGTCGACGTCTTCGACGATCGATGCCCAGGCTTCTACCGGTTCCAACGTCTTCCGAGCTTCTCGCCACAAGGCCATCAAGCGTGCCCGCACCAACGGATACTTGAGGCGTTGCGCGCTATAGAGGTACCAGGAATAGCTCGCCCCTCTGGGACATCCGCGAGGTTCATGATTCGGCAGGTCGGGGCGCGTCCGAGGATAGTCCGTCTGTTGCGTCTCCCAGGTGATCAATCCGTTCTTGACATAGATTTTCCAGCTGCATGAGCCGGTACAGTTGACCCCATGTGTAGAACGCACCACCTTGTCGTGATTCCAGCGATCGCGATAGGCATTTTCCCAAGTACGATCCTCTCGTCTGACGACTCCGTGTTTTCCTGAAAACCTGTCGAGGTTTTCCCGGAAAAACAGAAGCCGATCGAGAAAATGACTCATAGGTACCCTTCCAGAAATATGGCGCAGGCCTGCGGTTTCTGATGTACGGAGCGGACGGAATGCGAACTTGGCGGAGTGAAATCGTTTTGAATTATGGATCCTTGCCGATCGATGGGCCACCACGTATCTATTGACCCCACACTCTCCTCATTTATATGACGACAGGTCGGCAGATCGATACCCAGATGAATCTGATTTGGAAGTCGTAGTTATGAGACATGAAGCTGTCCTATTAAAAAGGACGAACCACCTCAACTTGGGAGCAGGCCAACGAAATGCATATACACGTGAGTTCGTGTGGAGAGGGACGCTCACAGACCGCTCTGCTGATGAGCTGGAATGTGAACGAACATGTATGCTTACTTAACTTAACCGATGCCTTCGAGCTGGGGGTTCCCTTTGTTTTTCCGCGAACGCCGGTCGGCGAGGCGTCATCACTCGACGTATTTGCGCGGTTCCGGCGGCAGGTTTGTGGGTCGGTACTCAGGTTTCGCCTTCTCCAGTCGATTTTGCACGCTGACATGCAATGGGGCGGACGGAGGAATCACGCGCACAGAGGGGTGGAGCGTGATGAACGGCGGTTTGTAGGAATCATGCATCGGCACCATGAGGGGATCGCCGGTGATCGTGGCGGTTCCATCCTTGGTGAACGTACCGTCCTTGAACAGCAGGCCATGGGGTTGCACTCTGTTCAGCATCCAACCGAACGTCACGTCGGACAGGCCCGTTTCCTTATATCCGCCGCCGATGTCGCAATGGACTCCGGCAAACCATACCTGCTCCACACCTTCGCGTGGATCCCACAGCGTCGGCGGAAAGCTTTCCCGCTTCTCATCGATGGCGACGGCATGGTAGCCGAACCGGACATTCGGGTGCAGCGAGGTGTCGTGAAAACTGAACAATACATGGTCAAGGCCGCTGAAGAGTGCGAGGGGAATGCCGAGTGCCCCCACTGTGTCCCACACACCGATGACTTCGATCGACACGTCCCGGCTTTGATAATCTTTGCGGAATTGAGCCGTCACGGCGTTGTCGTGTCGACGGTAGACGTCGAAGGCATGGCTCGCGAAGGTATCGTCCAGTAGCTTCCTTGCCGGCACGCCGCATCTGGTCAACATTCCTCCGATGCTACGGGCGGTATAAGCACCTCGGCTGAACCCAAACAGGTAGATCCGATCGCCATCCTCATACTGCTCGGAGACGAATCGATACCCGGCTTGCAGCTTGAGCTCCAAACCGGCTCCCGTCGCCCCTTCGGCGATCCGCACCGCCCAGATTCCATCGGCCCCGACGCCGTCGTCGTAAAAGGCGGTTTGTCCTTGGATCGATTTGACGCGCACCCCGGTCGGGCGGATCTGCGCCTCGCCCGGCAGAAGGGAGAAGAACTTGAAGACATTCGTCTCATCCGGTGACGTGCCGACGTTGGGAGTCTTGGAATCCGGATGGTCCCAAGTGCCGTCGGTACAGACGATGATGTTTTTGGGCATAAACCTCCCTCTCCCTTAACCAACCGTTAGAGCGACAGGCAGGACGTTGGAATCGTACGCGGTCCCTACAGCAGGGTTAAAAGTAGCCTCTTCCATTTGACGTCATTCACTTTTGTTGTACCTGTGGGCTAGGGAACTATTTTGACGACTATGGCAAAAATTCGATGCGCGGTCTCGAGGCTGACCCCATCTTCCTTTGTTTCCGGCACCTCCAGGACAGGGTTCATGTTCTTGCGCTTACCGTCATACCGTTCCTTGACGGCTGTTTTGGCGGCAACTTGCAACTGCTTGACGTGCGGCTCGATGTTGGATGTCTTGTCCATGTGCTTTTGAACCAAGATCTCCAGTACAAACTTATCGATCCACGGAATCCTTCCTCAATTAAGACAAGAAGAGGAAAGGCTGACTGCACGTGATTTCCGGACCGAGATCGTTTTGTGCACAACCCTTGCTCGACTGAACAGATGTTGAAATCACAGGAGAATCTTGTTGTGAGGAGCCGGAGCTGATGCGATGGCGGTCTCTTCGAACTGTGCGGCCTGTGCGAAACGAGTCATTTCGATCTCTGAACCGTCAGGTGAACATGCATCAGCTCGTTGGACTTGCGCCGGTGACCTCAGGCATCGTTCCTGCTGTGACATCTTGATCGCTACAACTTTGACCGCCACAGGCGTAATGACAACGGCAAGTACAGACCATGCATCTGAGTGAGCACAAACTTTGCGTGTAAATATCTAAGCCGGTTCGAGCGAGGGTGAAGGCAGTCCGGAGACTCGACTGGAAGCAACGCTCGCACGCTCGAACCTACCCGAGTTGTCTTAAGATTTACCAAGGGAGGTGCTGCGATGGTAGAAGTGGCTAATAACGACGCGTCATGGATCGATAGAAATGTCGAGGCGATCACAAACTATCTGACGAAAGAATTCGAGAATTTTGCTGTTGCGTATCACGCCGACAGACCGCTGACCCATACCTTTACCGTAAATAACGAGAAGAAGCTCTTTAAATTGATTATCGGATGGCCTACCTTAGCAGATAGAACTTTTACGCCTGAGAGAATTGACCAGATACTGACGGAGGATGTTGCCCAGGAAATGCGGCTTCACGGAGAGAACGGCTATCGCTGGACACCCTCGACTTAGGGTACCTCATCGAGACTGCGCCGTGACATTTCTGGGGAGGCCGGCATGCGAGAGGACCAAGCCCAATGCGTAGATGCCATCGGCCCCATGTCTTGCTTCTTGGACAGGTATTCGATACCGAGACTTGGATCCTTCCAGGACGCTGAGCCTTAACGTGCTGCGGCAGCCTTTGACGCGCCGGCGATTCTGACGGCTTCCCTAATCATCTGAGACGTATATCCCCACTCGTTATCGTACCAGCTCATCACTTTGACAAGGTTCCCGTCCACTACCTGGGTCAGGTCCAGATCGACGATCGACGCGCGCGGGTCCTGAACGATGTCGGAGGAGACGAGCGATTCGTCTGTCACGCCGAGCACGTCCCGGTACCGGTCACTACCGGCTTCTTCTCTGAAGATCCTGTTGACTTCATCAACTGTCGTACCTCGGCTCGTGAGGAACACGAGATCCGCGAGTGAACCGATCGCCAGCGGAACGCGAACGGCTAGGCCGGCGAACTTCCCCGCGTATTGAGGCAGGGCTTTAGCCGTCGCAATGGCGGCGCCGGTCGAAGAAGGAATCAGATTAGCGGCGGCAGCTCGGCCTCGCCGTCGTTTCTTATTCGGGCGATCGACAGTCGCCTGGGTGGCGGTGTAGGCATGCACCGTGGTCATGATGGCCTTCTCGACTCCGATTCTTCTTCCCATAATCTCGACCACGGGGGTAATACAGTTCGTCGTGCAACTGGCACAGGAGATAATGCCTGTAGTCGGTCCGTTCGCCGTGTTCACTCGATGAACCATGGTGGCAATTTCCGGGTCTTTACTGGGCGCCGAGAGAATGACAGTCTTGGCCCCCGCCGCCAGGTGACGTTCCAAATCTACTGACTGGTTAAACACCCCCGTGCATTCCAGCACGATATCAACCTCCAGGTTCTTCCAAGGCAATTTGGCCGGGTCTTGTTCGCTAAATACAGGATAGGTCTTCTCCTTGACCCTCAGACCATCGGACAGCGGAACGACCTTCTCATGGTAACGTCCGTAGACCGTGTCGTAGTTCAACAAATACGCAAGATCGTCGGCAGCGTTGAGGTCATTGACCGCTCGAAGCTCCAACTCCGGTGTCTCAAGAATAATCTTGAAGGCTGCGCGCCCGATTCGGCCTAATCCGTTAATCGCAATCGTCGCCATAGCCCGCTTTACTCCTTTTCCTTCGGACATGTCTAACAGGATGCTGAAAAAGTCCGCCAGCGGCGTTCTCGCATCGTTCAGAGGCTCAACGTACCGAAGCGCGTACGCCTCGCCACTTCACTTGCGGCGGCCTTGCTGGACAGCCTTTTTGAGCATCCTGAAGGTGTCCTGGCGCTGACACTGTACGGACAATTCCAGTTCTATTGTCGGCATCAGCCGAGTTTTTCCGCGGCTTGCTATGCAGGCGGTACCGGCAATGATCATCCATGGGAGCACTACTCGACCCGCGCACTGAACCCGGCAGCGTTAAGCGCCTTGACGAGGACGGCGGCATCGAAGTCGCCGATTGCCTCAAACCTCGTCGCTTGAGGTTTGGCTGTATCGCCGGTTACGCCGTCCACGGTCGCGATTGCCTCCTTGATGGCCTCACAACAGGGCTCGCAGCAGTTATGGATGCCCGAGACCTTCAAGCTGCTGACCTTGCCTCTGGGAATGTCGCCCAACGCCTTCATTGCCAGCTTCTGATTGCCGGGGCGACCATAGAAGCCTGCGGCGGCAAGGGCGTCGAGAGCCTTCTGAGCCACGGCATCATTACCGGCCGTGAGGGCTACGGTCCCCTTCTCCATATCGCAATGAGATGTGACCCCTACCACGCTCCTGAGCGCGGCGTCAGCTGCATCGACGCAGCCCTGACAGCAGAGATGGACGCCCGTCAATTCGACTTTGACCTGGGAATGTTTCGCCATGATCGACTCCTCTCGATTTCCTTGCCCGTCCTGAGGGTCGGCACGCTCTCCTTTCGCGGCGGCGCGCGCCTGCGCCAAGGTCTCTATCAATTGGTCGAAAGATTTGTTGAATTTTGCGACACCGTCGTCTTCCAGTTGTTGCGTCACCTGATCGAGGCTGATGTCCACTTCTGCCAATCGCTTCAAGAGCGATCGTGCTTCTTCGACACCTTGGGTGAGGCGAACTTTCGGATCGCCGTGATCGCGGTACGCATCGAGAGTTTTGAGCGGTACGGTGTTGACCGTGTCCGGCCCGATGAGCGCCTCAACGTATTTCACGTCGCTGTCGTCAGGATTCTTGGTGCTGGTGCTGGCCCACAGCAGGCGCTGGACGCGAGCCCCATGGCCTGACAATGTCTTAAAGCGATCACTGCCGAAGATCTCCTTGTAGATCTGATAGGCGACCTTTGCGCTGGCGATGGCCACTTGTCCACGCAACGTCTTCGCGAGATCCGCCTTTTCTCCGCTTTGCGCGATGCTTTGTGCCAACATCGGGTCCACGAGACTGTCGATACGGCTCACGAAGAAGCTGGCCACCGAGACCACATGGTTCACAGGCTTCCCATGGGCCAGACGCGAGGCGAGGCCGGCGAGGTACGCATCCACCACCTGTCGATACCGCGGCAACCCGAAGAGCAGGGTCACGTTGACATTGATGCCTTCGTTGATGAGTTCCTGAATGGCGGATAAGCCTGCGGTCGTGGCCGGGACCTTGATGAAGACATTGGGTCGATCCAACATTCCCCATAATCGGCGACCTTCTTCTATCGTGCCTCCGGCGTCGTGTGCCAAATGGGGATTCACTTCCAAGCTGACGTATCCATCGTGGCCATTGGTCTTGTCATACAGCGGGCGGAATTCGTCTGCTGCGCGCTGGACATCATGTAGGCTGAGAGCTTCGTAGATGGCGATCACTTCTTTCCCCTCAAGGGCCATGGCCCGAATATCATCGTTGTACTCATGGCTTTCTACAATCGCCTTCTCAAAGATGGAGGGATTCGAGGTTATTCCCCGAAGACCATCCTCTTCGATCAGACGCCGAAGCTGTCCGCTGGCGATCAGATCGCGTCGGATGTAGTCCAACCAGATCGATTGGCCGAACGATTCTAATTTCTTCAAACGATTGCTCTTCATGCTCATCCTCCTTGCGTTCGAGTTCCGCCGCTTCCCCCGGGAGACGACGACGCTCGGCGTCTCGAAATCGTCCTGTTGGAAATATTGTGACCAGTTCCTTCGCGAGCGCAGGGTTGACGACAACGTCGTCGAAGCCGCTGGCTGGACGTTCCTCACGCTGCCGGCTCATGGGACGGCTGCTTCTTCCCGCTCCTCGCATCCAGGTACCCTTTCAATGCCACGGCATTGTTATGTTCCGTGTCATGGGAGCTGTACACGAGGGTGACTCGACCCCGCCGAGCGGCCTTCAGAATGGGTTCCAATGCATCTGCATTCGAACGTAATTCGTCATGGTATCGTCGTTGGAATTCACTCCATTTGTTTGGATCATGACCAAACCAACGACGGAGGGGTCCGCTTGGCGCCACATCCTTCAGCCAGGCGTCGATGTGCAGGGCGGTTTTTTTCACGCCGCGAGGCCACAGCCGCTCCACGAGAAAGCGCACCCCATCGGCGGAAGTCATTGGGTCATAGACGCGTTTCAGTGTAATCATGTCAGTCTTCCTTTCCTGCGACCTCATCGAGCGCTCACGAGTATGCGGGCGACCGTAAGGTGGACTTGACCGAGGTCACAAGGACTCTTGTAGAGGCCGGCATGACACCTCTTTCGGCTTTGGACCTTGCTGAGATTCATTGTCCTATGGCCACAGCCTGCGGTTGGTTTGGGCCGAAGCCGTCTGAATAGGACAAGCGGTTACTTCAACTTTTTTCTCCTGGATGTCTTGGTTCCGGACCGCTTTCTGGGGCCTCGACGTTGAAGTTCTGAAAGTAAGAGGTCTGCTGCGGCCCCTCGTTCTTCCACCGGTCCATGTTCAGCTTCATCAGTCAGCCACATTTCGTAAGCCAGCGGGTCCTCCTCTCGTTCGGCGGTACGACCAGCGGCCGTTGGTTTCGTCTTAGCCTGCTTTCGCAACATGCTACACCTCACTTTCTCGTTAAGAGACAGCTCTGCGATATCTTGTCTCGTGCGCATCCTTCGAGCCCCTTGCCAAGGGCGCCGGTCTTTAACAGGACAGGCCATGATGGAAACTCGGTGTGACCTCATGTGTGAATCGCAATCGTCGTCATATCTTCTTCATGCGACGACTTCGAAGTCTGGTGACCTCTCTCTATGCAACAGACAGCACATCTTGTATTTCTTGCCACTGCCGCACGGGCAGGGAGCGTTCCGACCGTATCTCCGGCGCGGCTTAGGCACCAGCCTGAGAAGATCGTTCGTGTTCTGGTGGAACATGTCCTGAAGCATACGGTGCAAGGCGGGATCTTGTTTCAGTAAGACATCAGGCGACTTGAAGAAGTACGCAGCGAGCACCGCGAAGAATTCATGCTCATTCGTGTAGGCATACGGGTTGATGTGGGAACGATTCTTCGGAGGACGGGCCAGTTCCCGCGCCACGTATTGAATCCAATGTTTGACCACCTCCCAGGGAACCTCTTGCGGGAGACCGTAGTCGGTCTCTTCTTTCTCGACAACGTGCGCAAACTCATGAACACCCACATTCTCCTTGCTTGATTGATTTTCAAATCCAGCCAGGAGAGCCGGCTTGGAAAGAATCACCATGCCGCTTATGATGTTCCAGACCGGCCATCCCAACGATGTTCTCATTCGGTTCTCCATTCATTTGAAATGTATCGCTGAACGAGGTCGGATAGATCAGCACCTCACTCAAGCGATGGTATTCCCAATCATGGAACCCGAAGATGGGAATCACGGCGCTGGCAGCGACGAGGACCCGAATCGTGTCATCGACATCCGTTCGGATTCCCGTGATCCGGACTTCATCGAGAAAGACCTTCATCAATTGTCTGAATCGCTCTTTTTTCGAGTCGTCTAGGGCGCAGAAGAACGCCACGTGAGAGCGAAGAATTCGATCCCAGTGCTCAGGGAACGGTTGGTTGATCACCGCTAACCGACGAAGACACCGTCGCCGCAACCGTCGGTACACAAACGGGCACAATCCCAGAACAATCAGCGCTGGATGGAAAAACCACCCCACGATGCCCGACGTCACTGCCATGAGGATCGTGACGGCGAGAGCGTCCTGTCGATTCCGACGATTGCGTTCGGGCGTCACCAGCATGCGCGCGTGCTCCTACTTGATCGTGGCGGTGATCTCAACAGCCTTTCGCGACAACGCAGGGCTGACGAGAAGGCCGCCCAAACCCATGACTGGGTGGTCTCTACGCTGTGACCTATCCGGCGTCTGCTTCTTTTCCCTTCCTCGCATCCAGATACTCTTTCTCTCGATCAATTCCTTAGCTGTTCCCGGTGCAGACTCATGCCACCCACCCCCTTTGGTCGAGCCCGTCCAGCAACAAGTGAAAGTAAATCAACCCGCCGTACGGACGCCACTTACGCAGGACCTTGCGGACCTGGTCATAATCCGGCGGCCGTTTCAGCCTCAACCATCGATGGAGACTCTTCTGTGCCCCGACATCATCGCCAGGAAACTGGTGAATCCGTCCGAGGCCGCGCAGCAGCGTGTATTCAGCGGTCCAACGACCCACTCCTCGCAACTCCATCAACTGATTGACCGTCTCAGTGTCATCCATGGTCGCGAACCCATCGGGGGCGAGTTTGCCTTCCCTCATCGCTCGGGCTGCATCGATGACGGTTTGTCCCTTGCTTCGGCTATATCCCAATGCTCTCAACGCTTGCACCTCAACCGCGCTCAGATCGTCGGGACGCGGAAAGGCAACACCTTCATTGCGGCTCCCTAATCCGTAACGTTCCGTCAAGCGATTCAGCAAGGCAATCCCGACGGTCAAGCTGAGTTGTTGGCACGCGATTCCGTTAACCAATGCTTCAAACACACTGTGGAAACGAGGCGGTTTCATCCCGAGAAAACGTCGAGCCAACTGATGCAGCTTTGTTTCCTGCGACGCCAACCGATAAAATTCGCGAAGATCTACCCGCAGGCCTAGCAACCGGTCCAATGCAGCCGTCACGTCTACCTGCGTCGTAGGCGGCAATTGGGTTCCGGTGGCGGTAACGGTCAGTGTGCTGTTCTGCTGTGTGACGGCCACCTGAACCGGCGTTGCACCCACGACAATCGTCCGCTTGTAGATCCCTTCCTCCCAGCGATCCATGGCATTGTTCGGACGCCGTCGCAATGCCCAGACGGTGAGATCAAGTCGAAAGGGCTGCACCGGATGCAACACAAAGTCGATCCGCGTCATGATCCATGAGCGTGCTTCGTCCCGGCTTCCAACGTCCCTTTAGTGAAGCAAATCTCCTCCCTCGAACACACCTCGTAAAACACCTAGCAGGACGGATTGAGCACATCTTGAAAAGAAGAGCGACCTTCAGTAGATTCCTTTCATGAGCTGCGATCGACCCGTTCAAGCGAGCACTTCATCACAGAGCAGGGTGCGGGTTGCTTGATCGTGCCAAGATTCAGAAAATCCATCCTCCTTGTGGTCGTCGTCTCCTCCTTGCTTCTATCCAGTTGTGTGGGGCCCCGTGAGCCGACCCGCACGTCCAGGACCGCGATAGAGCAGTTGCTTCTGAGTCAGGCCATCACACGGAGTGTAAAGCATCTCTTAATTCCGGTACCTTCGGGACAGCCGGTGGTCGTAGAGATAGCCGGCTTCCCCCATGATCGGTCGCTCCTACAGGCGTCGTTTGCCACACCTCAAATCATCAGCCCCATCACTCCACCGGAGCCGCAGGTCGTTCGCCATGAGGCCTCCGATCTGCCTGTCATGCAGGGCAAGATTGAGGCTCGCCTGGGGGAGTTGGGCTTCCCCTTGCGCATACGTGGCGAGGAAACCCGGTACCTCTTTCGTGTCGTCGTAGAAGCGCTGGGGACTGAACAGGGAAAGTTTTTTTTTGGTATGCCGCCGGTTCAGAGCGTCCTCATCCCCTTTGCGTTACCGCAGATAACCATATTTGAAGAACAGCGGCAACAGGCCTACGCCCGTTTCACGATAGATGTCTATGATGTCCGGACTGGGGAACTGGTTCGATCGACCGCATGGTATGAGGGATTGGCCTTCTATAATCAATACACGGTCTTGTTCTTCTTCTCATTTAGGTGGTCGGACTTGGTTGCAACACCATGTACCAGCTATTCCTGTACCTGACGGGTCTCCGAACCTTCGCATCGAATAGGCTCGTGCGGGTGCGATGGAATCTGTTGCTGATTGTCGGGCTCCTCTCGTCGGGCTGCGTTGGGGACCTCAATCACATCTATACCGCCGGCTCCTTCCGAGCTATTCCTGGAGAAGGCACGAGCCTGTTCGTGTGGGCGGAGGATCCCACCCTGCGTAAGGTGGTGGAGACATGGTTGCGGGGCCATAAGTTGATCGTTCTGGGTACGGCATCCCCTCGACAAGAGGCGGAATCATGTGCCGGTTGTGAACAACAGGCCGCATTGTCCCAAGCCAGGTCATTGAAAGCGGAACAGGTCGTGCTCGCATACTCATCGCAGAGTAAGGATACGGAACAATTGACAGTCTCCATACAGAGTCTCTTCGTCCAGAATGAACAAGATGCATGGAGCGGCCTGGCGCGGATGGATGTTCCAGCGGGTGTCTCGGGCGAGCTCTTGCAGACGAAACTCAGACTCCTGTCTTGCCACGTGCTTGCGACAGTATGGAGATATCGCCCCGCCGGGTATTTGAGCGACGCTTCGAAAGACTACTGCTATTTTCATCTGTGAATCTTTGGCCAGGATCTTTAACAGGCTGCGGAAAACTCGATGTGTGTGCTTCGACCGGCCTGTCCTGAGTCAGTCAAAGACTCAGGACGAACGCAGTGATTTTCCGCAGCCGGGTAAGACTGCAATGGAGTCAATCGGCGAATCGCGATGACCGGGTCCTTCGTTGAAGTCGCTCCGTCAACTCCTCGTATACAGATCGACGGTGACCCACAGCCATCAGCCGAATGACTCGTATTTTTCGATCAACGGCATAGACGATGCGAAAGCGACGAACGCGATACTTTCGTAACCCATCGAGTTCCCGCTTGAGTGGTTCCCCACATTCGGGGTTTGCGGTAATGGCGCGAATGGCTGACTTGATCAGTTGCTTGAGATCGGGACGGAGCGAGTGCGTCACGTCCGCCATATGCGGAGGGATGTCCGGTCGGAAGGAGATCACGCCGTGCGTCGTTTCTTGACGGGCGCGAGGGGTTCGCCGAACACGTCCTCAAACGAAAGCCCGTTGCGTTTCGTTTTGTAAAAGGCTCGGCTTTCAGTAATCTAGCTCATGAGACCGGGATCGCTTAGGACATCCAAGGTCTCTTTCAGACGGGTATATTCATCGACATTCATCAAAATGGCAGCTGGACGGCCGTTCTTTGTGACGATGACTTCTTCTTCGCGTTCTTGTACGCCCGCCACGAGTTCAGGCAGTCGGGTTTTGACTTCCGATAGCGACAAGGTTTTTGCCATTGTAGACCTCTTGTATGGACGACCAGAATTATGGTCGTTATCTTACAGCGACGGGCGGAGTGTCGTCTAATGAACTGGCTAGTGGGCGCTGCGCGACGCGTGAGGGGAAAGATGAACGCTTGGTGTGCGAGCTGAGGTGCAAAGAGGCAGACTCTCAAATGTCTGCACAAAACAAGATCGGACCCTCACTTCCCTTCTCATGACTGCGCTGGGAAACAGGAGGCCAGCGTTTTTCCAATCAGCCAAGGTGAATTTGCCCAATTGTAGATGCGCAAGCTGAGATGTCAGCGCAAGGAGCAGCAGGTCTACTGACGGGTGTGGGGCGCTGACAACAACGGCCGGCCGTTGTTTCACCCCTGTGAGATCCGAAAACGGCAAGATGGCCAGGACGACATCGCCCCGGTCATAGCTTGTCATACTCGGCATCGAGCGGGTTGTTCCAAATCTGCGTTAAGCTGGGCAAGGAAGCAAGGAGCGTGTCGGTCTTGAGGACGGCTAGTTCCTCTTGGGAATCAGGAATCACGACTTCCACTGGTGTATTCGCCGAAAGTGACACCGGCTCATCCAGGACAACCTTCTCGCCATCATAGTGAGCCGGGATATGCCTCATGGTTGCTCCTCTTCCCTGACTCGGGCAGCTTGCGTTGAATGAATTCTATTGGCGATTAAGAAGCCTGTCAACGTGGCTTGTTTGTCGGAGTGGATCGGTTTGTAGAACGCGAGGGGACGCGGTGATGTGTGTAGTCGAGCCGATGGCCGTCATTAAGATGGCGAATAGTGAGTGTGCTGGCAGATGAGGACTCGGTTCGGGGCATCTGCGAGGGTGTCGGACGGATGCCCGAACATCGTAGCTATTCTATGCACGATACAAGGAATCTGAAGATTCCCGATTTGGCACTTGACAGCGCAGACAGTTGTTGACCCTATTATGTTGTGGGGTAGTCCTGAACGAATAGAGATTGTAGTTCCGGTGCTCGCACGTGGCCTACGGGCGGAACGTTGGGCCAAGAGAGAGAAATGGGGGGCAGAGAACCATTTCTTGACAGCTAAACCAACTGAGAAGTAAGGTGCCTGCCTCAGTAGTTTATGAGGTCTTCCAACTATGGCGCGGTTGCCTCGACTCAGCCTGCCGTCGTATCCCTATCACGTCATCCAACGTGGCAATAATCGCCAACCGATTTTTCTGGCGTTAAAAGACTACGAGGTGTTTCTGGAGTGTCTGCGCAAGGCGAACCCGGAGGCGCCCGAAGCAGACAGACCTCCAAGTAGAAATTGTACTCTGACCGCTATTGCCTAAGATCGATGATCCCTCAGGCGTGAATGGTTACTGGCATCAGCGATTTGTGGATAGACGAAAGCAGGGGGGAGTGGTTCGTGCTGAAGCTCGACGACATGCGAGCATTCAAATGGTGGAAGCGAATATTCTAAGATGGCACGCAGCCGACGGTGCAGCGCCTGATGCCTGACGTTAGGCCTAAGTAGAAGCAAGGAGTCACTGTGTCGCTCGCATTTGTCATCATGCCTTTCCGGCATGCTGACTTCACAACTCGCTACAAGACAGTCATTAAGCCATCCATCGAGAGCGTGTCGGGCTGGCGCTGCAAGCGGGCAGACGAACACGATGACGCTACATACGTAATCGGCAAAGAAATTGTCCGCCAAATCGAGATTGCTGACGTCGTAATCGCGGATCTCACTACTCTGAACCCAAATGTCTTCTATGAGCTTGGCGTCGCACACTCATTTGGTACGAACGTACTCATGATTGCTGATGCGCTCGAGGGTATTCCTTTCGACCTGCACGATTATCGTGTCTATCAGTACAGGAACAGTTCGGAAGGCCATGTAGGCTTGTCGACGTTCTTGATCTCTAGCCTTCAGGATATGAGGTGGACCAGGCGAGACAATAACCCGGTTCACCATCACAGTTCACGGATCCGACAGTTGTTGGACTTTCGCAGCAAGGCGCAATCGCAGACAGACAATTCCTCGGTCGCCGAGAATCTCTACAAAAAAGCCCTTCGTCACACACGAACCGCGCCCTTTCCAATCACAAAACATGTGGTTCAGATTTGTGGTGGCGTGGCGGTAGGAAAGACTACATTTGCCAAAGAGCTTGCGCGAGTGATAAACGCAATAGAAGGTCCTGATTCAGTTGCGATTCTGTCCCTCGACGCCTATCAATTCAGCCGACTCGAGCGCGAAGCGAAGCCGATTTCTCACGGCTTTGCCGCCGACAACTGGCGATTTGAACGGGCCCAAGAAGATTTGGCGAACTACTTGACTCGCAATCTTCCAATTAGGATTCAGGAGTACGATCACTATACCGGTTTGCCTTTGGCTGCAGTAACCGAGATATTGCCGGCAAAATACTTAATTGTGGAAGGTTTGATCGCATTCAATGCAGCTCTTCTTCCATACGGAACGTTTAGGATCTTTATAGGAGGGGACAACCCTCGTCACGAGCAAAACCTTCGAATCAAGGTAGCCTATCATGAGCGTGACTACAGTCTCCGCGCTGCCGTTCGGCACTCCGAGGGGGAGTTTCGGGCGTACCTATCACAACTGCTTCCACTTCGCACACATGCTGACGTGACGCTCGAGGTCTGTGATGAGTGGTCATATCGGACGCAGTGGCGCTTGGAGTGAACGGCCTAACATTCGGACGACCGCCTGGTCAATGTGGATGTAAAAAGGGGTCGGGAGTCGTTGTTTGAACTGAGCCTTTTGGCGTTATACTTGATGGGCTGGTTCGCGGAAGAAGTTGACGCCTTTCAGGAGTGAACATAAATGAGGGTCAAATCTTGTTTTGTGCATTCCGTTGAGCGAATCCTGAAGCCACAGATCATCAACGGTTCTTGAAACCTTTTTCACGCTTCACCCCGCAAAGATTACTGCTGCCGTTTACGCCGCTACCTCAACGAGGATCTCGGGATGGCGTTCGGCAATCTTCAAGAGCTGCTTCGCAGCTCCGGACGGCTTACGGCGGCCTTGTTCCCACTGCTCTAGCGTGCGCTTCGACACACCCAGCGCTGCGGCAAACTCCGCCTGCGACAGCCCGCTCTTGAGCCGTACGCGCACGACGTACGATTTGGCGTGAACTTTCGTCTTCTTACCTCCCCCGGCTTTGATCTCCCGTACGCCATCGAGGACTTCTTGCCACACATTGCGTTTGGCCTCGAAATCGGCGAGTGCCTTACCAGTCAGTTTTTTAACCATTTCGAAATGCCTCCACGAGTTGTTTGAGAATATGTGAGGGCACGTTCTCGCGTTTCGACTTTGCATAGAGCGTCAACATCCAGAATTCGTTGGGCCGGTACCGCACAACATAAATGATCCGTAGCCCGCCCTGTTTCCCCGTTCCCGGGCGGGACCAGCGCACCTTTCGAACCCCGCCCGAACCGGGGACAATTTCGCCGACCTCTGGGTGTTGCATTAAGAACTGCTGCAAGTCGGAATACTCATCGTCGTCCAGATATGCGGGAAGTATGCGCTCGAAGACGGACGATTCTATGAATGTGAACACTGGTGAACTATACGCCTCAGGCGTAGAAAAGGCAAGAAGGGGCCGCGCGGCGCTATCAGAACCAAGAACTCCATCAAGGAGCCCGAAGGGCATTGAAGTGCAATATGAAGGAGAGAGCCCGTCTGTCCCTTGCACTGCCGGGGAACAAGTTTCTTGCAGCACGTACGCTCATGCCGTACCTTCGAAGGAGATGATTTTCCGATCCGGGCGCCACCGGGGACTCAAGCGCCTCCTTGAGAGCAATCAA
This sequence comes from Nitrospira sp., assembly GCA_029194665.1. Taxonomy (NCBI): domain Bacteria; kingdom Pseudomonadati; phylum Nitrospirota; class Nitrospiria; order Nitrospirales; family Nitrospiraceae; genus Nitrospira; species Nitrospira sp. The sequence continues at coordinate 313,969 of JARFXO010000003.1, forward strand.
ACCAGGGGGCTGCAGCCAGACCTGGTGAACCGGATACGTAATATCCTGACGGCCTTGATTGTAGCCGGTCGAAACAATGGGGTCGGGAATGGTTTATTGGATCATCTGAACCTGGCCACCGTGACGGGCAAGCCTAGCAATCCCACAACTCGGCATCCTTCTTGTTCGGTGAGGCGCCGAGCCGTGGCATCGTCCAACACGACGGCGTCTGCTCCGATCTCTCGGGTCAGGACAATGGCTTCGGATTCCCCCAGACCGATGCGGGTGCGGAGCTGCTGGACGAGTGCCTGATTCTCAGCCGTTCGGCATGTGATCCAATCGGCCTGAGCAAGATCGAGACTTCCCGGACGACCAGGCGCGCGGCTCACGCTTTCCGCATAGACCGCATCGGGAATGACGATCTGATCGGCCAATTGACGCAACAAGTCAAGCGAGCCGATCCGAGCCAACGTAATCAAGGGACTCGCGTCAAGGACGAGAATCACGCGGAAGGAGTGGGTGGTGGAGCGGCTAATGTCCGCAGATCTTCATGAAGCGTTTCTGCGGAATAGTCAAACCAGGGAATCTGATACTGGGCCAAGATGGCCGGAAAATCAGCTAAGGAGATCTGGAGAAACTCTGCTGCGCGAGCCCGCGAAACTTTTCCTCGGCGGACCAGGTCCAAGATGAGGGCGGTCTTTGCTTCCTGACGCGCCTCATCTTCCGTCCCGATCACCTGCAGCAACTCGGGCGGAATATCGATCGTGAGTGGCTGTCCCATGACAGCGAGTCTAGCAGACAGTCTGCCGAAAACCAAGATTGGTGTCTCAAACGCAGGCCAGAACTTCTGTGGTACACGCACTCATCAGTGTGCCGTTGCCGGTGAATCTGAACCGTCCCTCGGCGTCGGCGGGTAAGCCGATGAACTCGGCGGACTCCGGCGGCGAAATGGAGTGGCTGCTAACGCCGACGAGCACTGGAGCGGGAACCCATTCGCCTGGATCTGGTACCTTGGCGGGAGGCGACCCACTTCTGAAAGGATGCCTGGCTTTCTCCAGAAGGTTTGCCGGCCAAGAGCCCATCGACACTGATGTCTTCGTCGAGCAGGTCCCAATGAATGCCACGTCCTCGCCCGATCAACCGCCACCGTTTTCGTTCCGCTTGGGTCGCATGGACTAAGCGTGGGAACCAATCAAGTGGAACGGATAGGCTTCGCCCATCGCTCAGTTCGACGGTCAACGTGTCGTTCGTGAGGGTGACAGATTCTGCTGTGCACGCAGCAATCTCAATCGCCAAAGTATTCATGCCAGGCCTCCAGAAATCGATCCTGATGAAACTGAACGAGCTGCCGAATCCGATTCAATTCAGCACGAGGAAATCCACCGCTTTCCTGTAGCCTGACGGGTACAAGCCAAAACTTGGCTACCTTGTCCTCGCGCTCAACATGCACATGTCGAGGCTCATCACGATCTCCTGCATAAAAGAAAAAGCGATACGGCCCCGATCGTAGTACAGTGGGCATCCTCGTCGATCCGCGGCTATATTAGCACGCTTCTAGCCTGGTGAAGATCTCAATCATTTCCGTTTCAAGAATACCAAGTCAATTCGCAGGCCCTGATCCTGTCGTGAGATCAGACTAGGTTTCCCTTTGCCGCTTGGGTATAATCCATCGGATTTAGCCGTTTCATCTCTTTTATCTCATAGGAGATCGTATGTCCGAAAAAGACGACAAGAAGCGTGCGCTCGACCTAGCTCTGTCCCAGATTGAGAAGCAGTACGGGAAGGGCGCGATCATGAAGCTGGGGACCGAGGAGAAGGTCGACGTGCCTGCGATTTCTACCGGGTCCTTGGGGCTCGACATCGCCCTCGGTGTCGGCGGACTTCCACGCGGGAGGGTGATTGAAATCTTTGGACCGGAGGCTTCTGGAAAAACGACGATGACGTTGCACTGTATTGCCGAAGTGCAGAAGACCGGTGGAGTGGCCGCCTTTATCGATGCTGAACATGCCCTTGATCTGACGTATGCTAGAAAGCTCGGCGTCCAGGCCGACGACCTGCTTGTGTCTCAGCCGGATACCGGTGAACAGGCGCTGGAGATTGCCGAAACGTTGGTGCGAAGCGGCGCCATTGATCTGATCGTGGTCGATTCAGTTGCGGCGTTGACGCCTCGTGCGGAAATCGAGGGTGAAATGGGCGATGCCCACATGGGCCTTCAGGCCCGGCTGATGTCGCAGGCGCTGAGAAAGCTGACAGCCGCGATTGCAAAGTCTCTGACGACGGTGATCTTCATCAACCAAATCCGCATGAAGCTCGGCGTGATGTTCGGAAATCCAGAGACCACAACCGGAGGGAATGCGCTCAAATTCTACTCCTCTGTCAGGCTGGACATCCGACGTATTGAATCGATTAAGGAAGGTCAGGAGGTGATGGGGAGCCGGGTCCGTGTGAAGGTCGTGAAAAACAAGATGGCGCCGCCGTTTCGCCAGGCGGAGTTCGACATCATGTTTGCCGAGGGTATTTCCAAGACCGGCGAACTCGTGGATATTGGCGTCGACAAGAAAATCATCGAAAAATCCGGTGCGTGGTATTCCTACAAGTCAGAACGAATCGGCCAGGGGCGCGACGCCGCGCGAGAGTTCCTCAAGAACAACTCCACCACCGCTCGTGAGATTGAAATGAAACTTCGAGAACTGGCCGGCGTGCCTGCTCGCAACGAGAAGAAAGCCGAGGCCAAAGAAGAAAAACCTGTTTCACGAAGTGAGGACAAACGGGCGCATCGATAGCGGGAAACGGTGAAAGCGCCGAAACGGAGAAGCCGAGCTTCTCTCGAAGATTGGATGCAGGTCGCGATGCGGTTCCTTGCCCGTCGGGATCGTACCGTCGCCCAAGTTGAACGGTTTCTCGCATCCAAAGGAGCCTCGCCCGTTCAAGTACGGCAAACAGTTCGCCGTTTGTCCGACCTCAGCTATCTCAACGATCACACCTATGCTCAGCGGTGGGTGGCCAATCGGCTGATCACCCGGCCGAGGGGACGGGAACGGCTCAAGGCCGAATTGCAGGCCAAGGGAATCCCTGATGCTCTGTCAGACCGGGTGCTGACTGAAACGTTTCGTGAAGTGGACGAAGAAACTGTGGCTCATCGAGCCTTGCAGATCGCGCAACGTTCTGGTCGTCGGTTGACGCTCTCTCAAACGGCGCACTTTCTCCGCCGGCGGGGTTTCAGTGAGGAGACCATTGATCGTATGATAGAGAAGCAGTGTATACACGAGGAAACTGTCTATGAAGAATAGTGCGACTGATCTGCGGCGAGCCTTTATCGGTTATTTCGAGGAGCAAGGGCATCAGGCAGTGCCGAGCGCCTCTCTCCTTCCACAAGCGGATCCGACCCTGCTCTTCACCAACGCAGGCATGAATCAATTCAAGCGGACTTTCCTCGGAGAAGAATCGCGCCCCTACAAGAGAGCCGTATCGGTGCAAAAGTGTCTTCGCGCAGGCGGGAAACACAACGATCTTGAAAACGTGGGGTACACCAGGCGGCACCACACATTCTTCGAGATGCTCGGCAATTTTTCGTTCGGGGATTACTTCAAGGACGATGCCATCAGATTCGGATGGGAGTTTCTGACTCGGAGGGTCGGGTTGGCGAAAGATCGACTATGGGTGACGATCTTCCGCGAGGACGACGAAGCCGAGAAATTGTGGAAGAAGATCGGTGTGGTGCCGTCGCGCATCGTCCGGTGCGACGAAAAGGATAACTTCTGGCAAATGGCCGATACAGGCCCCTGCGGTCCTTGTTCGGAGATCCATTATGATCAGGGGACAGTGGTTCCCGGCGATGATCGACCGAACGGGGAGGGGGATCGCGTCATTGAAATTTGGAATCTGGTCTTCATGCAATACAACCGTGATGCCTCGGGAACGCTCCACCCGCTGCCGAAGCCGAGCATCGACACGGGGATGGGGCTTGAGCGGCTGGCCGCCGTGGCCCAGGGGGTCTACAGCAATTACGACAGTGATCTCTTCACGCCGCTGCTTGCGGCTGTCGCAGGACGGTCCGGCACCGAGTACGGCAAGAAGGAGGCGGCTGATCGTTCAATGCGTGTTATTGCTGACCATCTGCGAGCAATCACCTTCCTCATGGCCGACGGCGTGTTGCCATCGAACGAAGGTCGAGGATATGTGTTGAGACGCATTCTGCGCCGCGCCGCGCGGCACGGCCGGCTGCTCGGCATTGTCGAGCCCTTTCTGCATGAACTCAGCGCCGTCGTCGTCGAGCAGATGGCCGGCGCCTACCCGGAAGTGCGCATGGCATCCGGCACGATCACCGAAGCGACGAAAGGTGAGGAGGAGAGGTTTATCGCGACGCTCGAACAGGGCTTGCCGATTCTGAGCGAGATGATCGAGCGGGCGAAGGCGACAAAGCGAACTGTTTTGGCTGGGAACGACATCTTCAGGCTCTATGATACCTATGGCTTTCCCATGGACTTGATTGCCGAGGCTTGCCGGGAACAGGGCATGACGGTCGATGAACCTGGTTTCAATGCGGCGATCGAAGAGCAACGGACTCGCGCGCGCAAGACCGGTGGATTCGAACAGGAAACGGCCAGACCGGCCGTTGCGGAGCTGGCCAAGCGGATCGGTGCGACGACATTCGTCGGCTATGAACATCTGGAAAGCAACGGCGTCCTGCGGGCTATTCTAAAAAGCGAGCAACTGGTCAAGGAAGCGGTAGAAGGGGAGACGGTCGAGCTGGCGATGGATAGCACGCCTTTCTATGCTGAAGGCGGGGGTCAGGTCGGAGATCAAGGCACATTGGTTGGACCTGAAGGGTTGGTCGATATCAAGGAAACGACGAGGCCGGCTCCGACGGTCATCCTTCACAAGGGAATCGTCCGTCAGGGGCGCATTCGAGAGGGCGAGTGCCTGCGCATGGCGGTGAATGTCTCCATGCGCCGGGACGCAGCGCGCAATCATACGGCAACGCATCTGGTCCATGCGGCCTTGCGCGATTTACTCGGGCCGCATGTGAAGCAGTATGGATCGCTCGTCGGACCGAACCGCCTTCGGTTTGACTTTGCACATTTTCGACCGCTTTCGTCCCGCGACATCGACGATATCGAATCGACGGTGAATGAAGAAATCCGTAAGAACGAGGCAGTGCGCACCGAAGTGATGAGCATTCAGGATGCAGTGGCGAACGGGGCTCTGGCGTTCTTCGGCGACAAGTATGGCGAACAGGTGCGTGTCGTGAGTGTCGAGTCGTTCAGCAAAGAACTGTGCGGAGGCACCCATTGCCGACAGACGGGTGACATCGGGCTCTTTCGCATTGTCTCGGAAGGGGGCGTGGCGGCGGGTGTACGTCGCATCGAAGCTCAGTCCGGTAGCGGCGCCTACGGACTCATGAAGAAGCTCGAAGCCGATGTCCGCGAGCTATCGGATCTGTTGAAGACGGGGCGGTCCGAACTGGTCGCCAAGACCCGCAAGCTGATGATGCAGCTCAAGGACAAGGAACGCGAACTCGAAGAGCTGAGGCTGAAGATGGCGAGCGGATCGGAGACGATTTCCAAGGTCAAGACGATCGCCGGGGTGACGGTGCACCAGCAGCGGACGGATGGCTTGGATGTGAACGGCATGCGAACGTTGGCGGATCAGCTCCGGGATAAGCTGAAGAGCGGCGTCATCGCGTTGGGCGCGGCGACCGGCGACGGCAAAGTTTCACTGTTGGTCGTGGTGACGAAAGACTTGATCGGCAAGCTCAAAGCCGGCGATCTCATTAAGGCGATGGCGGCTGAGGTGGGTGGAACCGGAGGCGGGCGGCCGGAGATGGCTCAGGCCGGAGGGAAGGATCCAGCCAAGCTCGACGCAGCGTTGGAAAAAGTTTTTGGCCTGGTTGAAACCACCCTCCGGCGGTAGAATCATGCCTGGCCGCATTCTTGCGCTCGATTACGGCACCAAGCGGATCGGCGTCGCGCTCAGCGACGAACTCGGCTGGACGGCGCAGCCGCTCGAAACCTTCGAACGGAAGACGCTGGACCGGGATGTCGCCCATATCGCCGGGCTGGTCGGGTCGCACGCGGTGGAACGGGTGGTGCTGGGGTTGCCGCTCCAGTTGGACGGGCAGGAAGGGCCGGCTGTCCATGCAATGCGGGAGTTTGCTGCGAAGCTGGAAGCGGGCTTGTCCGTTCCGGTCGTCCGGTGGGACGAGCGGATGACGACAAAAGCGGCGGAAGCGTTGCTGATCGCCGCTGATGTCAGTCGGAAGAAACGCAAAGGAATCGTCGACCGTATTGCAGCCGCGATTCTTCTGCGAAGTTACCTTGAAGCGCAGAACCAGGTCTCGACTCGAGCGGTCGGGGGCCGACCTGCCGAGGAGCCGCTAGAAGAGTGGGGGTCATTGTCTCCTGACGACCGATCCTATGACGCTGCGCCTGATCCTCATCGTATTGATCGCCGTCGTCGCCCTCGCCGGCGTGGCCGGCTATCAGATGATTCGGTGGGCTGAAGGGCCCGTTCTTTCCGAGTCCGATCATCCTCTTCAGAAAATCGTCGTGATTCCCGAAGGCGCGACATTTCAACAAGCCGCAGCCTTGCTCGAACGGGAGCAGCTGATCAGGAGCCGTTCGGCGTTTCTCCTTTTGGGGAAAACCCAGGAGGTTGATCGCAAGATTCATCCCGGAGAGTATGAGCTCAACGCCGCCATGGCCCCGGCGGAGATTCTTGCCAAGTTGCTTGCCGGTCGTGTGGTGCTTCATTCCATCACGATTCCAGAAGGCTATACGATCAATCAAATCGCCGATGTGCTGGACGAACATCGCATCACGAATCGCGCGGAATTCGTTCGATTGGCCTCCGACAAGTCCTTCGTCACGACGTTGGGAATTTCTGCGGATACGGCGGAAGGGTATCTTTACCCCGACACCTATCGTTTTGCCAGGCCGACAGCTGCGAAAGACGTCATCAAGGCCATGGTAGAGCAACTCAGGCAGGTGATGACTCAGGAGTGGCAGGCTCGGGCCAAAGACATTCACTTGACGGTCCATGAAGTCCTGACCTTGGCGTCGGTGATTGAAAAGGAAACTGGTGTCGGAGACGAGCGGCCTCACATCTCGTCCGTATTCCATAACCGGCTAAAAAAACATATCCCTCTACAGAGCGATCCGACGGTGATCTACGGTCTGTCGAATTTCGATGGAAACCTTCGCAAAAAGGACCTCACGCACCCCAGTCCCTACAATACGTACCGCTGGGTCGGGCTGCCGCCAGGACCGATCGCCAACCCCGGGGCACAATCGATCCGTGCCGCCTTGTATCCCGTGCCTTCTGTGAATCTTTACTTCGTCTCAAAGAACGACGGAACGCATCAATTCTCCGCGACGCTCGTGGAGCACAACAAGGCGGTGGAAAAGTACCAAAAGCGCCCATTCCGAAGAGGAAATCACTCGCAGACCTTTATGACCCCCGACGGGAGGCAGACAGACCAGAAGGAAGGAGTATCGTAAAGCATGTCAAGATGGAAGCTCCCTGGCCTTATCGACCATACGATATTGAGACCGGATGCGACGAAAGTCGAGGTGCTTCGGTTGTGTGAAGAGGCGAAGACCAACGGTTTCACGGTCGTTTTCGTCCCGCCATGTTACATCGATGAGGCGGTGGCGGCGGTTGCCGGCACCGGCATTCGCGTCGGCATTCCCATCGGGTTTCCGTTAGGGGGGCACAGCACAAAGACCAAGGTGGCCGAGGCCATCGAGGCCGTGCAGCGGGGTGCAACGGTGTTGGACATGGTGGTGAATATCAGCAGACTCAAATCGGCCGATCATGACTATGTTCGCACTGACATCGCTGAAGTCGTGAAATCGACCGTGGATGTTGAACATAAAGTGATCCTAGAAACTTGCTATCTCACACAGCAGGAGAAACGAACGGCCTGTCATTTGGTCGTGGAAGCCGGGGCTGACTATGTGAAAACGTCGAGCGGTTTCGGAGCTGCGGGGGCGACGGTGGAAGATGTGCGGTTGCTAAAGGAAGTCGTAGCGGGGCGGGTCAAGGTAAAGGCTTCGGGCGGCATTCGCGATTGGAAAACGACGCACGCGATGTTGGAAGCAGGAGCCGATAGGATCGGAACTAGTGCCGGCCTCAAGATCATCGGCGAATGGCGAGTGGCAATACATGAACAAGAATAAGACCGTCCTGAGTCTGGGTGTGGATTTCGGTAGCTCAGGCGAACCGTCCAAATACGTTTCCGCCGGTATCTATCGTGGGATCGTACGGCATAACAGCCGTTTCTCTCCGGCCTAGGTCCTCCTGTATCTCCATGTCGGTCCCATACGCATCTATGACGAACTATGGCGACTTGCTATAGTCGGCTGATGATTAATCGAGTCATTCTGTTGGTCGTCGATGGACTTGGGGTGGGTGCGTTACCGGACGGCGCCGACTACGGCGATGCCGACGCAAACACCCTCGTGCACCTGGCTGAGACGGTCGATGGACTGAGTTTGCCGAATTTCGAGATGCTCGGGCTAGGGCATATCGCTTCGATCAAAGGCGTACGAGCTATGGTCCAACCGAACGGTTCCTTCGGGCGACTGGGATTCGCATCGCCGGGCAAAGATTCTGTCGTCGGATACTGGGAAATGAGTGGAGTGATCCAGAAAGAAGCCTCGACGGTCTGCAGGTGCGGCATTCCTACCAAGATCATCGACGTCATTGAACAGCTTTTCGGCAGAAAATCGATTGGCCGTGGCGTCTCGTCCATGGGATGGATGTTCCGTCGATACAGTATGGAACATATGGCCACCGGTGCGCCTCTGCTGTGGACGGATGGAGGCAATACGTGCTTTGTGGCCATGCATGAATCCCTCATGGTACCGATGGAATTCCACCAGCGTTGTCGCGAGATCCGGATGGCCGTGAAGAATGCGGGGACTCTCATCCGTGTCGTCGCGCAGCCGGTCATCGGCGGACATGACATGCTTCGACCACAGGTCGGACGAAAGGACTTTGTGATCGAGCCACCGGGCATGACGATGTTGGATGTGTTAAGCCGAGCCGGTCAGATCGCGATGGGGGTGGGAAAGGTCTATGACCTCTTTAGTGGGCGCGGGATGACGAAAGCTTTCCCGGTTGCGTCAGGGATGGCGGCGTTTGAGGAAGTCATCGGCATGTTGAACAAGGTGCCTCGCGGTCTCATCTGTGCCGGCCTGGATTTGCTGTCAGAAGATGCTGTACAGTCGACGGCATCCGTAGAGGAATTTGACCGCCGTCTGCCTGATTTGTTCGAGCGGTTACGTCTCGGCGACATGGTCATTGTGACGGGTGACCATGGGAGAGATTTCTCATTACCTGGACAGACGTCTACGCGAGAGTATGTTCCGGTCTTCGCGAGCGGCCCAAAACTAGCCCACGGCGTCGATTTGGGAACGAGGCCAACTGCGGCGGATGTAGGGCAGACGATTGTGGAGGCACTTCGAGCCGAGCGGCTGCCGGTCGGTGAGAGTTTCTTGGATGCGCTCCGACCAGGGTAGTCTTGAGTGAGGAGTGAAAGGTACGCGTGAGCGGTGAAGCGTGAGATGAAGGGCGAGGAAGGATAGGCGAGGAAGGATAGGATGGCGTAGGAACGTGTCCCATGATGACAGACTAAAAGAGCTCGGACTCATCCTGCCGGCTCCGCCGAAGCCGGTGGCGAATTACGTGCCTGTTATCAGGGTTGGTGACCTCTTGTTCCTCTCGGGAGTGCTGCCTTCGCGCGATGGCCAGCTTGTGATGACCGGCAAGCTCGGAGGGGATCTCACAGTCCAACAGGGGGTTGAGGCAGCGAGGATGGCGGCGCTGAATGGCCTAAGTATCATCCGGAGCGAAGCCGGATTGCTGGATCGGGTCAAGCGGATCGTCAAAATGGTCGGCTATATCGCCTCGGCTCCCGGCTTTACCGATCAACCGCAAGTTCTCAACGGCGCATCTGATCTGCTTGTTTCCGTGTTCGGAGAAGCAGGTCGACATGCTCGGGTAGCCGTCGGTGCCGCGGAGTTGCCATGCATGGCTCCCGTCGAAATCGAGCTGATCGTGGAGCTGTATTCGTCGTAAGTCACCCACCACCTAGGGAAAGCCCTAGTTTTCACCCTCAGGGGTTTACCGAGACCACGGCACGCGGTACACTGTCTCTTCCTGACGCTGCTTCTCTTGAGTCTAAGGACTCCTCCATGCATGAGATCAAGACCACTCTCCTCCTTCCAAAGCGTTTGTCCTTGATTCAGAACAATGTGATCGTCCGGAGACGATATCGGCAATGAAGCGAGAACCGCCGAAGCCAATCCCTCCCACTGGTGTGACCTGCAACGTATGAATCAGCAGACTTGGAACTCCGTGGGTGAATTGCACCAGGCCGGCCTGTCCCACGAGTGGTATTTTCGGACTTCCAAGTCGCTTGTCGCGAGGGGGAGCCGTCCTTGCTTCGATGAAGCAGCACGCCCGGCACTAGGTCGCTCAAAGCCTAGCCGCGGTTGCAATGTTCATCTGTTCGCTCGCCCTGCCTGGGTATCTCTGCCACGAGCGAGCGCTTTCTGCCATACCATCGGACAAGTCGATGGTGCTGCATACGGCCGTCTCGTTTGTGTTGCTGAGTCTTGCCCTCCTCTGTCTCCGGCCCGATCGAGGCTTGGTGAAAACGGCGACAGCCGGCACAGGGGGAGGCTCGATGCTCCAACGTACGGTTCCGATGATGGGAGGGATGGTCCTCGCCATCGAATGGGTCTATCTGATGAGAGAAACGACCGGATGCCGCTCCGGTCTCCGATGAGTCTTGCGAGGTTGATATGACCCAGTCCACCGCCGAATCCGATTACCCGACCATTCTCGTTGTCGACGATGATCCGGCCGCCTTGTGCGTGAAGAGCCGACTGCTCGGCCGGCAGAGTTACCGAATCATTGAAGCGAGCAACGGCGCCGATGCGCTCGCCGTCGCCGCCGCAAAACGGCCGGCTCTCATCCTGCTTGACGTCAACCTATCGGACGTCAGCGGATTTGACGTCTGTCGGTTGCTTAAGACTCAGCCTGAGACGAAGCACATCAAAATACTACAGACCTCCGCCGCCCGCGTCCACGCACCGGATCGAGTGAAAAGTCTGGAAGTCGGCGCGGATGCCTACCTGGTCGAACCGGCGGAAGAGGAGGAATTGCTCGGCACTGTGCGGGCCTTGCTCGCTCTGGCCAACCACGAGCGAGACAATCAGCGGCTCATCGCACGTCTGACCGAGAGCGAAGCGCGCTATCGGTCTCTCATCGAGCACATGCCGGCGGCTATGTACACGGTCGATCGAGAGGGACGCATCACATTTTACAACGATCAGGCGGCCGAATTGTGGGGTCGCAGGCCGAACTTGGATGACGGCGAACGTCGGTTTTGTGGATCGCACAAGCTGCTATGGCCGGATGGGACCGCGCTGCCGCACGACAAAACGCCCATGGTCGATGCGCTGCAGGAGGGCACAGCGCTGCATGGTCAGGAAGTCATTATCGAACGCTCCGACGGTACAAGACGCCACGTGATCGTGCACATCGATCCTCTGCGCAATGCCGAAGGACACATCGTCGGCGCGGTCAACTTGTTCACGGATATTACCGCCCGCAAACAGGTGGAAGACGCGCTGGGCAAGAGCGAAGAACGGTTCCGCATGCTGGCCGAAGCGATCCCGCACTTCGTGTGGCGGACCGACGAGCAAGGAGAGCCGGAGTTCGAAAATCAACAGTGGTACGACTATACGGGACTGACGCATGAGACGACGAGACAGGGCGGCTGGCTCAGGGTCCAACATCCCGACGATGCCCCAAGATTGGCCGACACGTGGAAGAAAGCCGTCGAGACAGGCGGCGAGTATGACGTGGAAACAAGATGTCGCCGGGCCATCGACGGAACCTACCGATGGTTTCGTGTGAGGGCGGCGCCGGTGCGGGATGCTGAAGGTCGTATTCAGTCATGGGTGGGGACCTGCACTGATATCCATGATCGAAAAGAAGCGGAGCTGGCCCTACGCGAGAGCGAAGAGCGCTATCGCGCGACCTTTGCCAATGCGCCTGTCGGCATCTCCCACATCGGACTGGACGGTCGATGGTTACGGTTCAACGATGCCTTATGCACGATCACCGGCTATTTCCGCGAGGAATTGCTCACCAGGACCTTTGCGGATATCACCTATCCCGGCGATCTCAAGGCAGAGTGGGCGCAAACACGTCGCGCGCTGGAGGGTGAGATTGACACCTATTCACTGGAAAAGCGCTACATCCGAAAAGATGGTTCGCCCATCTGGGTTCATAAGACGGTCTCGCTCCTCCGAGATGCGCAGCACAGGCCGCTCCATTTCATTTCCATCATTGAGGATATCGATGATCGGAAACAGACGGAGAAGGCACTGCGCGAGGCGCAAGCGCGCTTGCAACGCTGGAATGTGGAGCTCGAACAAGCGGTGAACAAGAAGACGGCGGAATTACGACAGTCGCAGGACCGCCTGCGCGCCCTGACGAGCGAGTTGAACCTGGCGGAACAGCGTGAACGGAAACGTTTGGCCACTGAACTGCACGACCATCTGCAGCAGATGTTGGTCGTCGGCAAGTTGACGATCGGGCAGGGCAAGCGGAACGCAAGCGGCGTGCCCGCTTATGAAAGCGTCTTGAAGAAGGTCGATGATATCTTGTCCGATGCGCTGACCTATAGCCGGACGTTGGTGGCGGAACTCAGCCCGCCGGTCCTGCGTGATCATGGCTTGGCCGCCAGTCTCAACTGGCTTGCCGAGTACATGAAGACAAAGCATGAGCAAACCGTGACCGTCGTCGTGCCGGAGGAGCAAGGTCTTGACCTGCCGGAAGAGCAACGGTTGCTGCTCTTTCAATCGGTGCGGGAGCTTCTGATCAATTCGGCCAAGCATGCTGGAACAGGACAAGCGGCTCTCACGATGGAAATTCGAGCGGACCATCTCTGCATCACCGTGAATGACGAGGGGGCGGGATTTGATCTTGCCGCTGCGGCGGCGGTGGGAACGCCTAGTGACGAGATGTCGTCCAGGTTTGGTTTATATAGCATCCAGGAGCGGATGCGGGCATTGGGCGGCTCCTTCACTATTGACTCCGCTCCGGGGCACGGGACCATTGCAACGCTGATCCTGCCGTTGGCCAAATGCGCAGGGGACAACCAGCCGCCTCCTCCAATCACTGCCTTCGAGGATGTCCCTGCCACGGTTCATGCCGATGGGACCGCTAGCCCCGAGAAGAGACGGATGGCGGTGCCGGTGCTACTCGTGGACGATCACGCAATGGTGCGGGAAGGGTTGCGATCGGTGTTGGATGCCTATGCAGATATTCAGGTCGTCGGGGAGGCCCACGATGGTCTGGAGGCGGTGAAATTGGTCGAGAAGTTCCGACCTCGAGCCGTGGTCATGGACATCAATCTGCCGAAGCTGAATGGGATCGACGCCACGGCGCAGATCAAAACCAAATGGCCGGAGACCATCGTCATCGGCATTTCCGTGAACATCGGGGGCGACAACAGCGACGCGATGTACCGAGCGGGAGCGGCCACGCTGCTCACCAAAGATGCAGCGGTGGAGCAACTCCACGACACGATCGTTCAGGCTGTCGGTTCACAAGCCACGGAAGGAGGTCAGGTGATTCCGCGGGAGATTTCATCCCGCTCCTTGTAGAGGTGTTCTGTTGAAACCCCGCTACTTCCAGAGTATCGACTGAATGACTATGAATCAGTGCCCGATCCGATTGTTCCTTGCCTCCTTGACTCCAGAAAAAATGGCTTGTTAAAGTCGGGCATGTCGTGTTTCAAATCACTGTCCTGGCTTTTTCCTCTTCCTCTATTAGGCTGTCCATGAAACAAATCTCTGGCTGGACCACATTCCTCCTTGGGCTGGTGTATTTTCTGGGTGGGGCAAATATCTGTATTGCACAAGCCGGCCGGGGATCAATTGAATTGTCTTCTCGGGCAGCTACTCCAGGCGCAACCTTGGTCCTAAACGGGAAAGGGTTTGGAACTTTTAAGTCGACCCGGTTCAACCGAGTGACGGTCAACGGAGTGTCGGCGTTAGTGCAACGATGGGAACCGGACGTCATCGAGGTCAAGGTTCCCTTCAAGGCGATCAGCGGCCCGGTCGAAGTATTCATGGGGAAGAAAAAGCGGTCCGCTGGACCATTGATCATCCTAGCTCCCCAGATATCGGCTATCACGCCCACGGAAGCCGAGCGCGGTGCCTCGCTGCAGATCACCGGTCGGAATTTCGGCCTTTCGGCTGGTGCGCGGGATCCGAACACGATGTTCGGTGTCAATGACGTAATGGTCGGCGGAGTTGTGGTGCGCCCCACGCGATGGAAAGACGACAAGATCGAGCTTGAAATTCCGCCGAATGCGGTGAGCGGTGATGTCGTGATTCGACTGGCCTCCTCCGATCCGCTCCCGGACGGATCATGCTGCGCGCCCGTCGAGTATGTGCTGAGCAACGGCGTTCCGTTGCAACTGATTCCGTCCATTCGAGTGGATCCGATCAGTGGGCCTGTCGGTACGAAAGTAGTCATGTTCGGTCAGGGGTTTGGACATGACAAAGAACTGATGGAGGATGCTGTCCTGATCGCCGGTCGGCCGGTGACTATCGCCCAATGGAAAGACGACGTCATCGTTTTCCATGTCCCGCTCGATGCGGAGTCCGGTCCGCTTGTGCTGAAACGTCAAGGGCGGGAACGGGTGCTTGGACAGTTTACGGTCCATGTTCCCCGCGTCATCTCCATGAGTCCCGCCAGCGCTCCCATCGGGACGTTGCTGCGCATTAACGGCGAGCATTTCGGGTTCTACTCAGAGAGCGGGTCGACTCCCTACAACTTCGTGGATTTTAATCCCGGTGAGAATCGCGTCGAAATCGGCGGGGTGCCGGCAGTGATCTATCGGTGGAACGACGACCGAATCGACGTCTGGGTGCCGTTCAGCGCAAAAGCCGGCAAGGTCGTCATTTACCGGAGTGCCAACCGGCCGAACATTGGAGGACTCTGTTGTGCCGAGCGAGGGACCCAAGCCGTTGAGGCCGGGGACTTCGTGCTCGTTACGCCGGCCATCGAGTCGTATGCACCTCATACCGCAGGGCTGGATGCTACGGTGACGATCAAAGGTCGCGGGTTCGGAACATTTCTCAAGACCGCCGAACATGCAGACCTTGGATTGAACCAGAAATCCTACAAGCGCCGAACAGATATCGAAATCAACGAGCCGGACGAACACACAACTGTCGTCTCGAATGTGTCACGCACCGAAGTCCTGTTCAACGGCACAGCCGCGCTGGTGCAATCATGGACTGACGAAGAAATTGTAGTCACCGTTCCGCATCGCAATCTCTACGGAATCGGAAAGAAGGGAGAGTTTTTCGACAATCTGGCGACCGGGCCGTTGGTCGTTCGCCGAGGATCATGGGATCTGCTTCCCGATGGAACCTGTTGTTCGCCGAAGAAGTGGGTCACGGTTGAAGCAGGCCCGTTCACCATCGAAGCAAAAGGCCTTCCTGTTCCAGACCCAGATTTCTGGAATTACCACATGCCCGACGCGAGTCCCGCGCAATAATGCTGGATTGGCTTCATCTGATCGGCGCTAGGCGAGGGAACGTGCTCGCGGCATTCTTCGTTTTCCTCGGCATGCTTCTGGCGATCCCTCAATCGGGTGAGAGCACAGATTCCAACCTTTCCATCACCACTCAGGCGAGTAGCACAAAATCGACGTTGATGAGCATTCAGTTTCGTACGCCCCAGGATGGATGGGCAGTAGGAAGCGGCGGAACAGTTTTGAAAACCACTGATGGCGGGAAGAAGTGGAGGCGGTCCACGAGCGGAACCTCCAATCTGTTGACGGCTGTGTTCTTTTCAGATTCATCAAATGGCTGGGTGACGGGAGTCGGAGGATTTTTGAGCCGTACGGCGAACGGAGGAGTGTCTTGGTCGCCACAATCCCTGGATACTCAGCAACCGCTGTACGGAGTCTATTTCACAGATTCAAGTGTCGGATGGGTGGTTGGTGGAGGCGGCACGATCTTTCACACTACGGATAGCGGCCAGCATTGGGTGGAACAGGCGAGCGGTACAACGGCCACGCTCTATGCGTTGCACTTCCTCAATGACCAGAGAGGCACGATCGTCGGCGCGCTGGGCACTGTCCTTGCCACAAAGGATGGAGGAGCGACCTGGACGTCGCAAGAAACGCAGAGCGCGGTGACCTTGTTCGACGTGTTTTTCACCGATTCCATGACCGGCTGGGCGGTCGGCAATGCGGGAGCCATGTTTCAGACGACGGACGGTGGAGCCAAATGGGTTGATCAAACGTTGCCTTGCGGCAAGACCTGTACAAAGGTCATTGATCTCTTAAAGGTGCGTTTCACGAGCCCGCAAGAAGGTTGGATTGTCGGCGAGCGCGGGATGTTGTATCGGACGATCGATGCAGGCCTCACCTGGAGCGAAGGGAAATCGGTCGCCCCTACCTCGTTATTCGGTCTCACTTTTCCCGACACCACCCATGGGTGGGCCAGCGGAGAAAACGGGACTATCGTTCATCTACAACCAGGCCGCTGATCTCCCATCAGACTCATCACGTTTCTCTTCAGTCCCGAAATTGTCTGAGCGCCTGAGCGTGTCGCCTTGGATGCGATATGGCCGGACGGGGGACGCTGGAGGCTCTGCACCTCGCCTCGGCCGTCACATTCCAAGCCGTCTCAGGTCTGACCATCCTCTTCATGACCGCCGATGTCAGGCAGCGCAAAGCAGCAGAAATGCTGGCGATTAACATGATTTGGTGGAATAAGCTTGTTGCGGCACTTCAACGAACTAAGCTCGAAGTAGCTCACTACAGGCAAAATCATGGCTAAGCTTGCTCGGGAGGAGTGTAAATGAAAGAGGCGGTCTTTCGAGCATTGCTCCAAAGCATTTGGCAGGCGGGACGGATTCGTCGGGGAAAATTGAAGCCGACTTGAGTGACTACGTTTCGACCAACAGCCGTCAAGGGCGTTCGGGAAAAGCTCAAGGCATCGCAAACCGAGTTCGCCCTGATGATCGGCGTGAACGTTGCAACGCTACGCAATTGGGAGCATGGGCGGCGAACACCCGATGGCACGGCTTTAGCTCTCCAGCGAGTCGCAGCACGCAACCCTCGCGCAGTGGCCGAGGCGTTGCATCGCGAGCCACGAAAGGGCGCTGCCTAGGTAAGAGCCATCGAGTGAGCAGGTGGAGCGAATATCACCGTGCAAGGAAATGGAGCCGTGATTCTGATTCTCGGATGGCATCGCAATAGTCACGAAGAGACCGTTCGGTGAGAGTAAAATAGTCAATCCGCTCGCTTTTTCTAAGCAGTGCGTACAGTTTTCTTTCCGGACGGCGGCCATCCTCTACCACTTGGTTCTTAATGTGTTTATGACCTTCGTACGCAAGTATGTCTGCTGCTTGAAGAGCGGCTGTCTTGTCAGCCGTATCAAATGTAAGCTTACCCAGTTGGACCGAATAGGGATGAGCATTCAAGACATCGCGGTAGTGTTCTTCAAGGCACCTACGAATGAAAACATTCTTATCAAAGACGCAATCCAATTGTTGAGATGAATCAAGCTTTACTTTGGAGAAAATATGTTCAACGCATAGTTGAAATAACAGCGGATACGGGCCACGCTTCGCGATGAAGTCTGGCCGTTCGAATTGAGCCGGCATCACCGCCAACCAATCCTTCATCGTAACTGTTGCACCAACCCCGCATGCAATTGAGTTCTTTAGTATTGCCGCTAAATCAGTAATAAGCGTCAGGCGCTTGTCTTCGGCCCATCCTTCAAAGCATTTCTTGCGGTTCTCATAGTCGGTCATATGGAACGCCAAAATTCCAGCGCGACGTAATCGTCTGGACCATTTCGCATTGAATTGCTCCCATGCCGTGGTTCTGGCTGTCACTGCCGCGACAGAGATTGCGGGCGAATCACTGGTATGCCCACCATCATCAAAATATGCTACGAACTGAACGGTGCTCGACATGATGTGTATTGGATATTATCACGCAGTGAGGATGCGCATATCTGCAACAAAAGCGACAAGAGGCAAGTGAATAGACGAATCTGGTATTGCTTCGTACATTCTCCATCATCCGCTTCTCACCGCCCCACTCTGGCAGCCATGGCGAAGTGAAAGAAATAGCGATCGAGCGAGGCTAAGTCACTCCCGTAGGTCGTCCCACCGAGCATGGCATCGCACAGTAGTTCGCGTGCACGTGTTAACTCCTTCCGGCGACCTTTCCACCGATTGTCCGTGATAGTCAGGTCCAAAAGTTCTAGGGCACGTTCGAAGGCCTGTTCACAACGTGACTGGTCCTTCCCATACCACCGAGCGGCGCGAGCCACGTCACTTCCGACATTGGCCAGTTGCTCAACGAGCGAGAGGGTGTGCCATTGTCCAGCGGCTAGATGTTGATGAATGGGCGCCATGTTGATGTCTAGCCTTGTACTAATCGATTGACGATGGCTGTGACGGCTTCGCGAATCTCCGCGTGCTCAACATACCGGGAGCGATTACCCCCGGATGGGCGCACATTGATCATGGAATCAAACTCAATCCATTCTGTGGCGGGATGTTCCGGGTAAAGATTGATACCCCACAGAGTTTTCTGAACCGACCCTTCCTCCAAGAGCAGAGCTTCCTAGTCGGAGTGCAATTCGCCGCCGATGGCCATGATCCCTTGCTCGATATCCACAACAGCCTTGACCATATCGCCGAACTGCTGTTCAGCCATGGTGTTCAGGAATGCCTTGGTCACGCTCGCTCGAACAATGATGATTTCCATGATGCTCCGGAAGGTCTAAAGGCAGCAAGATTGATGCTTGTGGTCGCTTCTGTCAATGGCAAATTCGCTTGAACCAGCCGCGGGACTCAGTATGGAAATAGAATCGGAATATCAATAGGTGCTTGTTTATCCCAGTTTGCCAGGGAGCGATTGCGGCAGGGTGATCGTGGGCACGTGACAGTGTTCGGACTACTGGACGGCCGCTAAGACGATGCGCTGCCATTGGGCGAGCTGCTGGTCCACATGCCACCTCCGGGGGAGCTATCCTCTCCCCGGGTGAGGTGTCCGTCAAACCCAGGCTAGCCCAGCCCGACCATTGTTCTGTTCAGTTGTTGCTGGAGGAATTGCGCATGGTGAGCTAGGTCCAGTCGTGGTTCATGATGGATCGATCCCACCGAGACATTCTTCGTTGGGCAAAGTTGAGAAACCACGATGTCATATGGGCCTTGGTCACAGGAAGAGGAAGTCTTCTCAGCATAGACATTGGAGAGAAAAAACGACTGTACATCGTCCTGATGCGTTCATCGAGTTCCGAGGCCGAACAGTTCTTCGGCTTGATTTCACAGGAGTTGCCTGGCCATCGATTCAGTTGCGTTTCGTCAATGAGGCGATGATCGGTTCTGAACCGGTCATAGAGAGGCGTCCCCTTGTGCGGACGGAGCGTATAAAAATACGCCACCGGGACCTTGTGATGTTCAAGGAACGCGAGCGTTGTGTCGAAGGCTTCCGGACTCTCTTCGTCGTAGCCGAACACAAAATTCATGGAGTAGCTGATGCCCCGTTTGCGCAGGTTTGTGATGATCTCCTCATATTGGTCCACCTTATTGAATTTCTTGTTCATGGCGGCCAGTACCTCACGGCTGATACTTTCCATGCCCATATTCACATGAAGCAACCCGCTCCTCTTGGCGAGATCCATGAACTCCTGATCTCGGCATAGGTACGCAGTCCACAGGGTTGACCAGCGTATCTTCAGGGGAATCAACGCTTCCATGAGCTCCATCGAGTGGTCCTTTTTCCCAGCGAACATACTATCTGCGAAAAAGACGTTCTTGGCCTTGATGTGTCTGATCTCCTCGACGATCTCCTGAACCGGGCGAAATCGATAGCGCGTGCCCACATAAAAACGTTCTGAGCAGAACTCGCACTTGAAAGGACATCCTCTGGAAGATTGGACGGAATAGGTTTGCACCCATCGAGGTGCCCTGCCGGTCATCAACTCATACCGCGGCAGGGGTAACCCTTTGAGGTCGTGTGGGGCATTCGCACGGTAGAACTTTTTGAGTCTTCCTGCTGCCGCATCGTGCAACATCATCGGCCAAATATCTTCACCCTCTCCGATTCCGACGGCATCACAATGTTCGGCGGCTTCGTCGCTATGGAAAAAGGTGTGGGGACCTCCCATTATCACAGGAATACCCCTGTCTCTGAACTTACGCGCGATATCGTATGCACGGAAGGAATTGATCGTCCATGCGGTAATGGCCACCACGTCTACCGAGGCATCAAAGTTGATGTCCATCACCTGTTCGTCGACCAATTCAACGCGCCAATCGCGGGGTGTCAGCGCTGCAAGATAAGGGAGGGTGAGGCCTGCGAGGGTTCGGCTCTTGGTTTTATAGAGGGAGAAATCCGACTTGTCTCGATAGTGGGATGGCTGAACAATTAGGATCTTGTGCATGCTCGGCCTCCTTGCACCTTGGTGGTACCTTTCTAGGACTGAGTGGCGTGTAATCATCCGTAAATCTGCTGTCTCATGTCAAGACTAAGGGAAGCAAAGGGACAGGAATCTGTTCATGAGATCCGCATAACGCGCAACCGCATGGTCGAACGCTGGTCGCGGCTCTAGCGGTCGTTCCTATGCTGCCGGCCTCGCTCATCCCAACTTGCCGAGGCGCGCTTGGAGTATGCTGATTGCGGCGACGGCGGCCGTTTCAGCTCTCAAGATCTGCCGACCAAGGGTAATGGGTACGACTTTCGCCTCCTCGGCTATTTGGACTTCTTCTTTGCTCCAGCCTCCCTCCGGTCCGATCAAGACCAGCAGGGAGCCGGTCACGTCTTGCGGTAGCTCGACTGTTTGTAAAGTCTTGCCTTCCCGTCGCTCGACAAGCATGAGCGTGATCGTGCTGGTCTCACGGCCGGCCAAAAGTGCCGCGAGGGATCCTGTCGGAGAGATCGTGGGCACGCGCCACTGTTCAGACTGCTGAGCTGCTTCTAAGGCGATGCGTCGCCATCTGGCAAGCTGATGGCCCACGCGATCGGCTTTGAGCTGTACCACACTGTGTCGGCTTTCCATCGGCACGAGTTCATCCATGCCCAGCTCGGTAGCTTTCTGAATGACCCAGTCCATTTTCTCGCCTTTGAGTAACGCCTGTCCCAGTATCAAAAAAGGGGAAATCGGCGCCGGCTGGGTGATGGTCTCGATGATTCGTCCGGTCAAATGCTGCTTTGTGACCGCCGTGATTTCAGTACGATAGTGGTGGCTCACTCCATCGCCGAAGAGGACGATTTCGCCGACTCGTATGCGCAAGCTGTCTCGGAGGTGGACAAGCACCTCGCCGGTGGCCGATATCGCTTGCCGGCTCATGCACTCAGGCGGAACGAAAAACACAGGCATGCGGGAGCTCTGTGGGTTGCAACCGGATGGGGAGGGGCAGATTACTCGAAGAAGGTCTTCATTTTATCGAAGAAGCCCTCGTCGTTGGCTTCCATGGTCATGCCGCTTTCTTTCGCGTACTCCATCAGCAGTTCTTTTTGTCTGGGCGTCAATTTGGTGGGAATTTTGACCTTGATCGTATAGACCTGGTCGCCTGTCGAGCCTCCCTTCAGGCTGGGAATCCCCAAGCCTTTAATCCGAAGGACCTTGTCATGTTGTGTGCCGGGCGGCACTTTAATGATGGTTTCTCCCTTGAGGGTCGGGACTTCCACTTTTCCACCGAGAACGGCTGTGACAAGGTTGATCGGCACATCGCAGGCGATATCGAGGCCCTTGCGATGAAAAATTTGATGGGGTTTAACAGTCACGGCTACGTAGAGGTCGCCGGGAGGCCCACCGTTGGGACCATGCTCTCCTTCATTGGAGAGACGAAGTCGCATGCCGGTCTCTATGCCGGCTGGGATATGGACGGCGATGGTGCGCTCTTTGTAAACCCGTTGACGCCCCTGGCAGGTCGAGCAGGGTTCCGTGACAAAGTGGCCGGTGCCTTCACATTGACCACAGGGTCGGCTGACACTGAAGAACCCCTGCTGAAAGCGTAGTTGGCCTGCGCCTTTGCAGCTGGCGCATGGTTTGATGGCCGCCGCCGACTTTGCGCCGGTCCCTTTGCAGTCGACGCAAATTTCCCAGCGCGGGATCTTGAGTTTGGCCTCTTTCCCGTAGACGGCTTCCTCAAACGTGATTTCGAGGTTGTATTGGAGATCGTTGCCACGTTCAGCACGAGTTGCCCCGCCTCCTCGCGCTTGGCCGAAAAAATCCTCGAAGATGTCATTGAACACATCCCCGAATCCGCCGCGTCCGAAATCAAACCCTTCAAAACCAGGCCCACCTTGCTGTGCGCCGGCATGGCCGAACATGTCGTAGCGCTTTCGCTTTTCCTGATCGCTCAGTATTTCGTAGGCTTCGTTGATTTCTTTGAATTTTTCTTCGGCGGACTTCTTCTGATGGTCGCCGGCGTGGAGATCCGGATGGTGCTGGCGGGCTAGTTTCCGGTACGCCTTCTTCAGCTCGTCGTCGGAGACGTTCCGATCAACACCGAGTGTTTCGTAGTAATCGCGTTTTGACACGGATGCCATTGTGCTCAAAATGCATTGATGAACCGAGTTCCCGATCAAGCCGAAAACTCGGTTCTCTGATGCGCTATTCTATGCTATTTCCTGTCTTTGTCTACTTCTTCAAATTCTGCGTCCACGACTTTCTCGTCGGTCTTGGTCTCGCCGGCACTGCTGTCCGGAGACGAAGCGCCAGGCTGCGGGCCTGGAGATGCGGCGGCTTTCTTATACATCTCCTCGGCTAACTTATGTGATGCCGTCATGAGCGATTGAGTCGCTGATTCGATGGCCTCGGCATCGGTACCCTCGAGCGCCTTCTTGACGGCTGCGACGGCATCCTGGATTTTTGTCTTTTCCTCAGCGGAGACTTTGTCACCGTATTCCGTGATGTTTTTCTCGGTTTGATAGACCAGACTATCCGCCTGGTTCTTGGCTTCCGCCAATTTACGGCGTTTTTTGTCGTCTTCGGTGTGCGACTGCGCGTCTCGGACGAGCTTTTCGACTTCGTCTTTGCTGAGACCGCTGGAAGCCGTGATCTTGATGGATTGTTCTTTCTGGGTGGCCAGATCCTTAGCCGATACGTGCACGATGCCGTTGGCATCGATATCGAACGTCACTTCAATCTGCGGCATGCCGCGAGGCGCCGGTGGAATGCCGACCAAGTCGAACTGCCCAAGTAGTTTGTTGTCATTCGCCATTTCCCGTTCGCCTTGGAAGACGCGGATGGTGACGGCCGTTTGATTATCGGCTGCCGTCGAGAACACCTGGCTCTTTTTGGTCGGAACGGTCGTGTTACGCTCGATGAGCTTGGTGAATACGCCCCCCAGCGTCTCAATGCCCAACGACAATGGAGTCACATCGAGGAGCAGAACGTCCTTGACCTCTCCTTTGAGGACTCCGCCTTGGATGCCGGCCCCAATGGCGACGACTTCGTCGGGATTCACTCCACGGTGTGGTTCCTTTCCGAAGAAGTCCTTCACCGCTTGGATCACTTTCGGCATGCGGGTCATGCCGCCGACCAGCACGATTTCTTGGATATCCTTGGCGGT
Source organism: Nitrospira sp. (assembly GCA_029194665.1). Taxonomy (NCBI): domain Bacteria; kingdom Pseudomonadati; phylum Nitrospirota; class Nitrospiria; order Nitrospirales; family Nitrospiraceae; genus Nitrospira; species Nitrospira sp. The sequence continues at coordinate 337,597 of JARFXO010000003.1, forward strand.
GACGCCTGCGTCGGACAAGGCCTTACGGCAAGGCTCGATCGTGCGCAGAATCAAGTCGTCCACCAGCTGTTCGAGCTTGGCTCGCGTCAGTTTCGTGACCATGTGCTTGGGACCGCTGGCATCGGCTGTGATGAAGGGCAGGTTGAGTTCTGTTTCTTGGGACGATGACAGCTCGATCTTGGCCCGTTCCGCCGATTCTTTCAGGCGTTGAAGCGCCATTCGGTCTTTCCGCAGATCGATGCCCTGATCTTTTTTGAACTCATCGACCAGCCAATCCATCACGCGTTGATCGAAGTCATCACCCCCGAGATAGGTATCACCATTGGTGGATTTCACCTCGAAGACGCCTTCCCCGATTTCAAGCACGGAGATATCGAAGGTCCCGCCGCCCAGATCGTACACGGCAATCCGTTCGTCTTTCTTCTTGTCAAGGCCGTAGGCGAGGGAGGCAGCTGTCGGTTCATTGATGATACGCAGGACGTTCAGACCGGCAATCTGGCCGGCATCTTTGGTTGCCTGGCGCTGGCTGTCGTCAAAATAGGCAGGGACAGTCACAACGGCCTCAGTGACCTTTTCGCCGAGGTAGTCCTCAGCGGTCTGCCGCATTTTCTGCAGGATCATCGCTGAGATTTCCGGTGGGCTATAGCGCTTGCCGCGCAATTCCACGTGGGCATCGCCGTTGTCGGCCTCAACGACTTTATAGGGGAGCCGCTTCAGGGCTTCTTGAACCTCACGGCTCTTGAACTTGCGGCCCATCAGGCGCTTGACGGAGAAAATAGTGTTCTCGGGGTTGGTAATCGCTTGCCGTTTTGCGATTTGCCCGACCAGCCGTTCACTTTTATCGGTGATGGCAACGACGGAAGGAGTGGTCCGGCTCCCTTCGGCGTTGGCGATCACGACGGGGTCTCCGCCGCTCATAATCGCCACACAAGAGTTGGTGGTCCCGAGATCGATACCGATGACTTTACCCATTGGTGGACTCCTTCCTTCTCGACAACGACGGCTGACTCAGGTCAGTTCGTCGTTGAGTCATATTCGTTTGGACGGGCCGGGCCCGACGAGACACTGACCATTGCCGCCCGCAGTATCCTATCGTGCAACCGATACCCTTTTTGAAACTCGTCCAATACTTTATTCGCCGGTACGTCGTTCGACGGCCCGTACGAGACGGCCTGATGTGCGCTTGGGTCGAAGTCCTGGCCGGATGTTTCGACCGCCTGCACACCGAATTTTGACAGGATGCCGGATAGTTGCTTGAGTGTCAGTTCCACACCCTGGACGAGCGCCGAATCGCCACTGTTGGTCTGAGCAGCTTTGATCGCTCGCTCCAGGTTATCGACAACCGACAGCAGCTCTTTGAGAAGCTGTTCATTTCCGAATCGAATCTGCTCACGCTGGTCGCGTTGTGTCAGCCGTTTATAGTTTTCAAATTCCGCGGCCAGCCGAAGATACTTGTCATTGAGCGCTTTACATTCTTCCGTCTTACCGGCCAATTGTTCCTGAACCGAGGGACCTGCATCTGTGACGCGAGAATCTTCCTCTAAGTTCTCAATTGTATTGATGTTTATTTTTTCCTGCGCTTGATCGTCACTCATGCTAATACCCGTACAAGCGGGGAGATATCCATAGAGGGAGTGAAGTCAACAGATAAAGGGAAAATAAAATGATGCGGGTACTGAGGGGGGCTAGACCCAGTGCTTCAGGCTCGTGCCTCGCGCACGGCGATAGAGGAGTTCAAGCCCATGAAGGGTCAAAAACGGTTCAATATGTTGAATTGATCGCGCCTCCGGCGCAATCACCGGTGCTAATCCACCGGTTGCGATCACATATGATGTGCGCCCCATTTCACCTTCCATGCGCTGAACAAGCGTATCCACGAGGCCGGCGTAGCCGAAGATGAGCCCCGACTGAATATCGGTTCCAATGACCGGCAGTATCGGTTCCAATGACGGTCTTGGGCCGGGCGAGCTCAACTTTGCTTTGCAGCCCTTGAGAACAGGGCTTCCGCAGAAATAGTCAGGCCAGGCGCGATCACGCCTCCAAGATACTCCGCATCGCGGTTGACCGCACAGAACGTCGTGGCTGTGCCGAAATCGACGATGATGAGGTCGCGGCGAAACTTCTCATAGGCCGCGGCCGCATTCACAATACGGTCGCTTCCGATCTCTTTCGGATTCGAGTAGTTGAGCGTTAAGCCGGTATCCATGTCGGATGAGACGGTGATGGGCCTGCAGCCGAAGGACGTTTCAATCATTGATTCAAACGTGTCCGTGAGTGCGGGAACGACGCTGGAGATGATCGCACCGGTGATGTGTTCTGGGATGCGCCCGTCTCGGGTCATGAGGCTGAGGCAAAGGACGCCGTACTCATCGGCAGTGGTCTTAGGATCGGTCGCCAACCGCCAATGAGTCAACAGGGTCGATCCGTCAAAGATTCCCGCGACAACGTTGGTATTTCCGATATCGATGGCTAAGAGCATCCGCCCCATTCTACTCGGCCTCGTGTTCTTTCGCTACTCTCGCAGATGAACGACATCGGCTGCACGGACCTCGACGAGAGACCGCGGTTGTGATGGAGAGGGAGATGACAAGGGGTTAACTTGCAACGCGCCGTCGGGAGAAAGAGCTTCGGCGATGCCGACGATCGCTCGATCATTCGTGAACCGGACGCGAACTCGGCGTCCCAGTGTGGCACAGCGAGTTGTATAAGCTTGGTGTAACCGGACCACTCCATGAGTCCGAAGCTCCTCAAGACCATGTTCAACCTCCAGAAGCAGTTGAGCGATGAGCCGATTCCGGTCGATTGGTCGTCGTGAAGCTTCAATCAATGAGGCCGCGATCGGTCGCAAGTCCTCCGGAAAAGTCACCGGGGGGACATTCACGTTGAGTCCGATCCCAATGACCACGACCGGGTCATTAGTTGTGGCGAAGCTGCTCTCGCAGAGAATTCCGCCGACTTTGCGATCATGGAGAAGCAGGTCGTTCGGCCACTTCAGCGAAAGGGATATAGCCGCCATCTGTTGAACGGCCTCGGTCACGGCAAGTGCGCTGACGAGCGGCACCCAGGATAGCCATTGCGAAAGGGAAAGACTTTGCCCCGTCCCTCGTATGATGACAGAGCAATAGATGTTCAGCCCAGGCGGAGAGAACCAGGTGCGCCCATGTCGGCCGTAGCCGCCGGACTGGCTCTCAGCAATGACGACGGTGCCGTGCGGTGCGCCCGCTCGAACCAGTGAAGCCGCCTCGGTGTTGGTTGAGGGCAAATCTTGGTGGAGATACAAGACGTGACCAAGTGATGTGGTCGCAAGGGTACTACGAATACTATCGATATTGAGTAGGGTGGCGGACAGCATCGACTACACACGCGGGCGTCGTGGAGGCCGAGCCAAGGTCGTGACAAGGCTGACCGTTACTGCCGGAGCAGAATGGGTGAGGGCTCCGATGGAGATGCGATCGGCGCCCGCTGCTGCCATGGCTCGGACGTTCTTAAGAGTGATGCCGCCCGACACTTCCACCAGGGCTTGCTTCTTGATCAATGCCACGGCACGTCGAACCAAGTCCGGAGCCATGTTGTCCAGGAGAATAATATCGGGCTTTCCTGCGAGCGCCTGTCGAACATCAGAGAGAGATTCTACCTCGACAATAATCGGGAGCATGCTTGACCGATGAGCATGTGCCGATCGGCATGCCCGTTCAACCGGTCGTCGGTTGCGTCGGAGGAGGGCCAGATGGTTATCTTTGATCAAAATGCCATCACTTAGTGATCGGCGATGGTTGATCCCACCGCCGAGCGAAACGGCCCACTTCTGAAGTGCGCGCCAGCCCGGAAGCGTTTTCCTGGTATCCAGGATCTTGGCAGGGTAGCCGCGCACGGCTCGGCAGAACCGTTGCGTTAAGGAGGCGATCCCGGACAGGTGTTGAAGAAAATTCAGGGCGACCCGTTCGGCCCGTAGGATGGACCGCCCATCGCCTTCGATATGCAAGAGTACCTCTCCATTCATAGCTCGGTCGCCGTCGTGTTTGACGACCGACAGCCGCAGGGAAGGATCGACCAGGAGAAAGGTCTGAACCGCTGCGGCCATTCCGGCCACAACCACCTGTTGTTGCGCGATGATCTCGGCGCGAGCAGGCACCGGAGAGGGGAAAAGCGATGCTGTCGTGGCATCTCCCTGAGCCAGGTCTTCTTCAAGTCCCTGACGTACGACTCGCCGGATGTCTGCGGCAGGGAGGGTGGCCATCTGTCAGGTTGCGGACATAGCACGGAGCTGCCGTTCGCTCTCGGCCAGGAATGCACGATCGCGCGACAGCGTCTGCACTCGCTTCTGATGCTCGGCAATCACGTCGGGCGGAGCTTTCGACACGAACTCGGTATTTTTGAGTTTCCCCTCGACGCGCTGCAATTCCTTGTCGTTCTCCGTGAGTTGTTTTGTCAGGCGCTCAATTGCTTTCTTCAGGTCGACGTCCTCGGCGACTGCGATGCCTACCGAGAGGCCTTCCAGAACAAGTCTCAGTAATCTTGCCGCCGGCCAATCACGCGGCGAACTCACTTCAATGGTGCCACGGCTGAGGTGGACCAGGTGTTGTTGTAACTCCTGGAGCCGACTCTGCTTATTGGGGTTGTCGTGTCCGACGTGAAACGGAATCTGCTGCCCATGTTGGTAATTCAAGAGAGCTCGACCGGTCCGTGCGAGCCCCACGGCTTGTTCAAGCAACGCGAAGTGCTGTTCTGCATCGGGCGCGGCCCATGCTTCGTCAGCGGTCGGATAGTTCTGCACGACGATGCTGGCTCCTTGATGGGGGATCGTCTGCCAAATTTCTTCCGTGATGAACGGCATGAAGGGGTGCAACAGCCGCATGGTCGTTTCCAGCGTTTCCACGAGAGTGTGTCTGGTGCTTGCTCCATCCGAGTGGTCAGGGGTTTGCAAAACCGGTTTGATCAATTCCAGGTACCAATCGCAGTACTCATGCCAAATGAACTGATAGAGGACTGTTGCCGCACGATCGAATCGGTATGATTCCAACTCCGTCGTGACGGCGCGGATGGTATGGGCGAGGCGACTCAAGATCCACCGGTCGGGGAACGTCCGTTGCGCCGGCGGGAGAGCGGCGCGCGGTCCGTCGAGATACATCAACGCAAATCGTGCGGCATTCCAAATCTTATTGGCAAAATTCCGGTAGCCCTCGATCCGTTCTTCGGCCAGTTTGATATCGCGTCCCGGCGAAGCCATTGAGGCAAGAGTGAACCGAAGGGCGTCGGTCCCGAATTGATCCATGACATGCAGCGGGTCGATTACGTTGCCCTTGGATTTGCTCATCTTCTGGCCTTCTGCGTCGCGGACCAAGGCATGGATATAGACTTCTTTGAACGGCACATCTCCCATGAACTTGAGCCCCATCATGATCATGCGGGCCACCCAGAAAAATAGAATGTCGAGACCAGTGACCAACGTGGAAGTCGGGTAATAGACCTTGAGTTCAGGCGTCTGGTCCGGCCATCCCAGAGTCGAGAAGGGCCAGAGGGCAGAGGAGAACCAGGTATCGAGCACGTCGGGATCGCGATAGAGGTCCTTCCCGCCACATGAAGGGCAATTCGTTGGAGCGGTTTTAGATACTATAGGAGATGCTCCTGGCAAGATGGTCGTTCGGGTTGCTGTGCGGATGATCTGCTTGGCATTGCAGCTGAGACAGTACCAGGAAGGAATTTGGTGTCCCCACCAAATTTGCCGTGAGATGCACCAATCTTTGATTTCTCGCATCCAGCCAAGATAATTGTTGGTCCAGCCTTCCGGGACGATACGAATGCGTCCCTCCTCTACCGCCTTCATCGCGGGGGCGGCCAGAGGCTTGATATCCACAAACCATTGAGGTGAGAGGTACGGTTCCACGACGGTCTTGCAACGGTAGCATTTTCCGACGGACATCTTGTGGTCCTCTGTTTTCTCAAGCACCCCTTGTTGTCGAAGCAGTGTTTCGACTTTGGGACGCGCTTTGGAAACAGAAAGGCCACGGAGCAGTTCCACCACGGATGATTCGACAGCCGCTTGTTGCATGCCACCAGCATCGAGCAATGCGGCATGGTCGAGCACTGCAAGTCGAGGAAGTTTGTGCCGCTCCCCCGCTTCATAGTCGTTGAAGTCGTGGGCCGGAGTAATCTTGACGGCGCCGGTGCCGAATTCCAGATCGACGAGGATCGAATCGCCGACGATCGGAATCTCACGCGTCGTGAGCGGCAGGTGGACTTGCTTGCCGATCAAATGGCGATACCGAGAATCGTCCGGATGCACAGCCACCGCCGTGTCGCCCAGCATCGTTTCCGGCCGCGTGGTGGCCACGATCAGACTGCTGTTCGGGTCGTCCGCTAACGGATAGCGGAGGTGATAGAGTTTCCCTTTCACCTCCTCATGTTCCACTTCAATGTCGGAGAGGGCTGTCAGACAGCGCGGACACCAATTGATGAGCCGCTCACCACGGTAGATCAACCCGTCTTCATACAGCCGTACAAAGACTTCGAGGACGGCTTTGGATAACCCATCGTCCATCGTATAGCGCAAACGGTCCCAGTCGCAGGATTCTCCCAGCTGCTTTTGTTGATTGACGATCGTGTTACCCGACGTCGCTTTCCATTGCCAGACCCGTTCGACGAATCGCTCCCGTCCCAGCGACTCACGTGACAGCCCTTCAGCCATCAGCTGCTTTTCCACCACGTTCTGGGTGGCGATGCCGGCGTGATCGGTTCCGGGCAACCAGAGGGTATTGCGCCCTTGCATGCGCCGCCATCGGATCAGAATGTCTTGGAGTGAATGGTTGAGCGCATGGCCGACATGGAGTGATCCTGTGACGTTTGGTGGAGGGATGACGATACAATAGGGTTGGCCTGGTTGTTCCGGTGAGGCATGAAAGTATCCGCGCGTGAGCCATTCACGCGACCATCGGGTTTCGACGGTTTTCGGGTCATAGCCTTTTTCGAGTTGAAATGGAGCCATTGAATCAGGTCCAAGAGCGCGGGCAGCATCTTAGCACGTCCGTCTCGCTCAGAAAATGGCGTCATTGTCTGCTTGTGACCGTATGAGGCATGTGTTATACAGTCGCCCACACAGAGATGTTTAAACACATTGCGGTAGGAGGACTATGGCACGAGGTCGTGAGAAGGATCGGAAGACGCGAAAGAAACACCGGAAGAATGTCAAACGGATGAAAGCCGTGGCCAAGGCTCGACGAGGGAAACGGGGTAAGAAGAGTTAGATCTGAGAGGAGTCTGACGCTTCTTCAGTCTCGATCAGACGTTTGAGTTCAGCCTTGATGTGCTGCTCGGCGACATCAGGCACGATTTGCTGAACAGCTTGTTCGATGGTTTGTCCTATTGCGGCTCTCACCAAATCATTTGCCAGTAGCGGGGCCTGTTTCAGTACCGCACGTTGAAGCTCATCTTTGATCAGTTGATCGATCGTTCCTACCTGTTCTCGCACGACCGTAGGCAAGTGTTGATGGATTCCGGATTCGACCTGATCCTTGACCAGTCGATCGACCGTCGTTCCGATGGAAGCTTTGGCTACATCGGATACGGTTTGCCGAATGATGGGTTCACCGGCCTCGAATTCTTTTCTGATGAGTGCGGGCAATGTTTGAGAGACCAGAGGCCGAATGATCGTTGTGAGATATTCCTGAGAGAGGATGCTCCCGAGCTGTGCTTGCAACTCCTTCTGAACGGTTGGTCGGACATGGGTTGCCAATTTCTCATCGATCACACGAGGGACCAGCTCGGCAAGACTCTGCTGGCTTCGTGTGGTCATCGATTGTAAGAGTTGGTCGAAGAGGCCCTTCATGGCATCTTCGGGGGCCGCGTGGGTGACTGGTGACGTCAATGATGCCATGGGTGAACTGCCAGGCTGGTCCATAACTTCCTTTTGACCGTCGTCACTTGCCGGGTGGTTGATCCCCTCATCATCGGAATTGGTCGAGGTCGAAGTCGGAGGCCAGACGCGGCGTTTCAGGCTCTTGCCGTTCGAGGCATCAGCTTGCTTCTGCTGAAGCGCTTTCAGCACGCCGAGCAAGTCCTCAGATTGAAACGGTTTCTTCAGGAATGCTTTGACACCCAACGTGCGAAGGAGGTTTTCGTCCGGGCGATCAGCCGGATTCACCAACGAAACGAGATAGGTTTCCGTCAGGTGGTCCAGATTGTTGATCTCCTTGCAAAACCCAGAAAAAGTCAGGTTGTCGAGATGGTAGTCCGCGATGATCAGAGAGGGAGAAGTTCGCCGAGCGGCCTCAAGGGCGGCTGGTCCGTCCTGAAATCCAACGACCTCAAACCCTTCCGAGGTTGAGATCTGTTCCACCATCCGTCTCACCGCAGGGCTGCTGTCCACCACGAAGATCGGCGAAGCCATGAAAAAATCTCCCAACTTTTTGGTTTCTTCGAAGCTAGCAAGGGGGGTATTCTTTGTCAAGAAAACCATCGATCGAGGATTGGATCCACGAGGTATTTCGGCACGCGTCGGTTGTTGAAATGAGATCAGCGTAGAGCCGTCATGAGTTCATCGATCCGAGTTGTGTTTTTCGATGCAGCCGATACCCTTTTTCACGTGCAGGGATCAGTCGCTGAGATCTATCTTCGACATGCGGTTGAGTTCGGCTTTCCACGGAAACCGGACTCGTTGGTCGCGATTCAACAAGCGTTCAGACGAGCGTTCCACGAAGCCCCGCCGCCGGTCTTTGCCGTGACTGAACCGGCACGAATCAAACAGAGTGAACGGCTGTGGTGGTTCGATATCGTTCATCATGTCTTCTATCGTGTGGGTATGTTCGAGCGATTCGACGAATTCTTCGATCACGTGTTTCGCGTGTTTGAGGACCATCGATCGTGGTGCTTGTTTCCTGAAACCGCTTCCACCTTGACTCGGCTCAAAGCACGAAATCTGGAGCTCGGGATCATCTCGAATTTTGATTCCCGGCTATTTCCCCTGTTGCGTGGACTCGGAATCGCCGATGCCTTCGACACGGTGACGATCTCAAGTTTGGCTCAGGCCGCAAAACCGTCCCCACAAATCTTTCACATCGCGTTGGAGAAACATGCAGTCGATTCTGAGGAGGCCTTGCACGTCGGGGATAGTTTACGAGACGACGTGGAAGGTGCGGAGAAAGCCGGTCTTCAGGCCGTCCTGTTGGATCGTGACGGTAGGCAGCAGGAATCAAGCGGTGTTCAGATTATCAGAAGCTTGGAAGGGCTGTTCTCGTTCCTAGACCGGATCGAGCAATAACGGTACGAGATCTTTCGCGCGGCCCTGCAGTGAGACATCGACCAGCGGCGACTGTGGGATGGGATCGAGGTTGATTTCGACGATGAACGCACCGCCTTCTTTGGCAATGGATGCGAACCCAGCAGCCGGGTAGACGACCCCGGAGGTGCCGATGACGATCAGGATGTCGCAGAGTTTGAGTGCGCTAGCGCAGCGGTTGAGATCGTCGGCAAACAAGGATTCTCCGAACCAGACGATATGGGGCCGGAGCAGCGACCCGCAATCAGCACAGGACGGGAGGATGGCAATCGGCACATCGCGGTTGTTTGCGACCAGGCCACAGCCGGTGCAGCGAACTTTCCAGATGTTGCCATGAATCTCAGAGACTTTCTGTGAGCCTGCGTCTCGATGCAACCCGTCCACGTTTTGAGTAATCAGCCAAAAATCCGGAGAGCGACGCTCGAGTTCGACGATGGCTTTGTGTGCGGAGTTCGGCTGCTTTGTGGCGATCAGCTCGCGCCGCCAGTTGTACCACTCCCACACGAGGCGAGGGTCTCGTTCGAAGGCTTCGGGCGTCGCTAGGTCCTCGGCGCGAAAGTTCTTCCACAAGCCGTCCGTTCCGCGAAATGTCGGCACACCGCTGTCGGCCGAAATCCCGGCGCCGGTGAGCACGGTGATGCTTCGGGCAGCGGAGAGTTGTTGTCTCACAATTCCAAGATCAGATCCGGGCGCCATGAGATGACCGATCTCCTAAGCACGGCTGTGTCGCCGCGCAACCGCATGCTATAGTACGAGCGTTTCACAGGCAACCATGAGGATGAGCGCATGAAACAGATCTTGATAGTCGGCGCCGGCTCAGTCGGCGGGTTTTTCGGAGCGCGATTAGCCAAGCATAATCCGGACGTGTCGTTCTTGCTGCGGACGAAAACGCTGGCGGCGGTGAAACGCAACGGATTGACGATCCGCAGCATGGATGGAACATTTACGGTCAGGCCTCAAGCAGCCTCGGATGCACGTCAGATCCCTCGGCCGGATCTCATCGTGCTCGGCGTGAAAGCCTATGATCTCGACGAGGTCCTGAACCAAATCGAACCGGTGCTTAACGACAAGACCGTGATTCTTACCCTACAGAACGGAATCGATACCGAAGACCGTCTTCTCGCTCGAATCCAACGGGATTGCGTGGTGGGCGGCGTCGCCTACATCTATTCCAAGATCGTCGAGCCCGGCGTGATCGAGCATTATAAAAAAGGATCTTTGTCGATCGGCGAACTGATGGGACATGAGAGCGAGCGTCTTCTCGCTATCCGTGATCTATTCACCTCGGCCGGTATTCCTTGTCATCTGTCAAAGGACATTCGCCGTACGAAGTGGGAGAAGATGTGTTGGAACTGTGTCTTTAATCCCATCACCGTGCTCATCGACGACCATGTGGCCAAAGCGCTTGATCATCCAGAGATGACGGGTGTGATCCGGCAGATCGTCGGAGAAGTTGCGGCAGTGTCGGCGACGATCAAAGTGCCGTTGCCTCCGGACATGGCGGAACGGGTTGTGAAAGCATCCCAGGAGATTCGCGATATTCATACCTCAATGTATGACGATTGGAAGGCGGGACGTCCGACAGAAATCGACTACTTGAATGGGTACATTGTGGAGCAGGGGCGCAAGTTGGGGATTCCGACACCGGTGAACGAAGCCCTGACGGCGATGATCAAGACGATCACGGAGAAGGAGCAGACTGATCAGGGGCGCGTGCGAATAGAGGGCGCTGTGGTTCAGCCCCTGTCCTTCGATCGTGCGGCGATCGCGTCATTACCGGCCGAGCATCATGTGGATGTTTCAACAGTCATGTCCGGTATGGAGGGACGTGGAATTCGGTTGAAGGGGCTGCTCGATGTTCCAGCGTTGGCGATCGAAGCAAACCATGTCGTCTTTCATGCCTCGGATGGAAAGTATTCCGTCTGCCTCACGCTTGAGCAAGCCCGAGAGCACGGAATTCTTGTCTATGAGCTTGATGGAGACCGGCTGCCTGACACGAAGGGTGGCTCGTTTCGCCTCATTACGCCGGGACTGGAAGATCTCTGCGCCAATGTGAAAGGTGTGACGAGGATCGAAGTGACGAAAGGGCCAGGGCGTGACACGAGGCAAACGACTTGTCCTCCAAGGCCGTAACCTGACCAAGGGCAATGGTTCGCGTCGTTGCGCTTGGCGCCAGCAATCTGACACGTGGTTTCCAGACCATCGTTTCGACGGCTCGATCAGTATGGGGTCCAGACGTCGAAGTGCTGGCGGCACTCGGCCATGGTCGATCCTATGGAGCGCCGAGTCGATTTCTCTTTCGCACGTTGCCCAGTATCCTCAAGTCGGGTTTGTGGGCAGAGTTGGAGCGCCGCCCTCCAATGGTCACAAGGGGCCTTGTCATGGATGTCGGTAATGATATTCTGTATGGCTTCTCGGTGGAGCAAACGCTTGGATGGGTCGAGGAGACGCTCGTTCGTCTGAGGACTATCACGTGCGACATCGTTCTCACTGACTTGCCGCTTGCCAGCGTCCACCGCTTATCAAACTTCAAGTTTCTGATATTCCGCACAGTCCTGGTGCCGTTCTGTCGGCTCTCTCTGGCGCAAGTACTCGAACGGGCGGAGTTGGTTAACGAGGGGTTGACCAAGTTGTCCGCTGTCTACGACGCCAAATTGCTTCGGCTTGATCCAGCCTGGTATGGTTTCGATCCCATCCATGTGCGCCCTTCGCGATGGCGTTCGGCTTGGCGGCAAATTCTCGGGGCTCAGCCTGAAATGGAGGCGAGAGGTGGATCGGCGATTGAGAGCGTGAAATTGTACTTCATGCGTCCAGAGCGCCGCTGGTTGTTCGGTGCCGAGCAATTCACGCCGCAATCCGGCGTTGTGCTCCGATCCGGTGGGCAGGTGTGGCTGTACTGATGAGGTGTTCAAGGTTGCGGTGGTGTCTTGAGTTTTACCGATGGTCAGAGGTATAGCACTCCACATGTCCTCGTAGTGCACGAGAGGGTTCATAAGCTTGACCGGTGGGATGGAGGATAGATTGCCTGATAACGCGTTTCACTATTCCCTGTTACTAAAAAGAGCGATCACAGGCCTCATTCTTGGCGTGATTGCAGGGGTGATTCAAGTCTGGCTTTTCAAGCGCGACCTTATGCACCTCTGGGCATCGATTGCTGCCGGGGTGACCTATATGACCGCCTGGGTCGTCTTTACGGACTGGCTCAGACTTTCAGGTGGCAAGATCATTCTCGGCGCGGTCTCGGGTCTACTCGCGGCTGTTTTGTGGTGGGCAATTGCGGTCCATTCAGAGAATGCGTTCCTCCAGGCATCGGTGGCCGGCTTGTGTTTTGGTGCAGCCTATGCTTGGTCAGATCAGCGGATGACTTGAATCTGCCGCTGCTTTATGCAGAAAATCGATGCAGGAAAGGTAGCCGGAGAGCACGGTATGCGTGGCGGGGTCGCATCCGGGTAGAAGATGCTGTTACGACCGCTTGTACACCCGGAGAAGCCGCAGTATATTGGATATGTGATGTGTAGACACAGGCAAATGATGAATTCGAACTACCTGGTTTTCTTTCTCTGCGTCTGTGTTCTGGCGCAGATGCTCGGAATGCCTATCACCTTTTTCAGCCTGGTCGCGTCGTCCGATGCATCACTCATGGAATCTGTTTCTGAGGATTTCTCTTTTCCCCCAACAATCCCGAAACCGACAACGTCAAGGGCATGGAGTTCCAATCTCGATCGGCAATCGTTGCCATATGTTTGTGTCTTTGTGACCTCGGTTTTTCATCCTCCTCAAGCGTAGCGTCAGTTTTGTTCCAGTACACTGAGCGGTGCGGTGCGTGGGCTTTTGTACTGCAGGTGCGGAGCAATCTCCGAACGTGGTGAGTTGAGATTTCTGATGAATTCTCAACATACCCGATAAAACCGACCGGACAAGGAGGTGACGAACAATGCCTGGCATGAACGATGCTCTCTCCTATATCTTTTTGGGCATCTTTGTGTTCGCGATCATTGCGTTCGCGCTATTCACTGCGGGCTAAGGGACAGCAGCACTTGCCTCGGAAGTGGTTTCATGCTCGACTCAGGGGGGCAGACCCAAGGCTGCGAAAAGTCTTCGAAACGAGCTGTAAACCAGGGCTTCGCTCTTCCCAGAGCGTATCAAGGAGGTTCGTAGGTGTCCCCCGTTAATTCGGCGCCTGGGAATCCAGGCGCCGAATTGTGTAAGGAGTCACCCCGCGTAGTACGTAGGTCGCCCGTCTCACATTCGATGGATTCATCAGTTGTGTCAATGAACAAGGAAAGCGGGGTCGGCCTATTGGCCCTTGTTCGGGCAAGAGTGATTTCGGCCCGCTTGCCCGTCAGGCAGAGCTGGAGTATATTGCCTGTCATGAGTCGAGGAGAGGGATGGTCAAACCGCTTTTTGCCTCGTGGACCAGCTGCGACAATTCTGCTCTTATTCGTCTGTCTCTGCGTGGTGTCTCAAATGCTCGGAGCACCGTTCACGCTTCTTGGTTTACTCATGTCGGATACACCGACAGAGTCTCTCTCCGAAGACTTCTCAATTCCTCCGATAACGCCTGAGCCAGGAACGCCGAGCCGTTTCAGTTTTCATGCGGAGCTTCAACCTTCGCTTCAACTTGCGGTTTTTCCAACCGCAGTCTTTCATCCTCCTCAAGGGTAGTCTTCGTTTTCATAGTTAGCATCAAATTGGAACACGTGATCCCGCGTGCTCCTCAGAGACGTTCACGGTCGGGCAACTCGCACAATGTCTGTGGCGTGAAGATCTTTGTGAGCTCGTAACGTTTGGACCTACAGCTTTGTAGCGCACAAGTCCATCGCGAACAGGCGCATGATCAACCAGACTGAAAGGGTATCAGTAGAGGATGCATCGCTCGATTTTAGAATTGAGGACGTCGTCGAGTGAACTTCAGCATCGGGCTGCGCTGCCGACCGGAAGATGGAGAGCAATCAAAGACCATTAGATCCGTAGCTGTCGGTCTCCGACTAAGAGGAGCGATTGCGATGCAGTAAGCGAAAATACATGCCGAGAAACCAAATCCACCTTGTCAATGACCCGGAGATGTCTACAAGGTCGGAGTGCGAGAGGGCGCTACCCTCTGACTCAGCACATTCCCGCAGTCATCGGCCGATGTCGCGGTGGCATGATCATCTCTCGAAAGGAAGATTCCTATGACCTCTGTTGTACAGTGGACTACGAATGCGCGGGCACTGATACTTGCACTGCTAGCCGTGAGTCTGTGCTTGTTTCTCCAGAACAGTTGGGTGTCGGATCGAGAGGCCAGTCGGGGTCCTGCGACGTCGGTTCTCATTCTTGCCGTGCAGGATGAGGCTGTTCGCTACCGGCAAGGTCACACTGTTCCAATCTACATTCAGGATGGAAAGCGGGCTGAATCGTCGGGAACACCGAGCCAATCTCTGAAGCATGCGGCCACATTGCTACGCAAAGCAGCCGATGTCCTGGAGACGAATGACATTGTGGCTGTCCAACTCATCCGTCAAGTGATCTCCATTCTGAAATACCAGGTGATTCCCTCGCTCGTAAAACCCGATGCAGCTTTGGTCCCCATCGATCACCAAGAGACATGATTGAGCTCGGAATGGCTGGTGACAAGACGGTTGGGCCGTGGATCTGTTCCAACGAGAGGTGTCCCGACTGTAACGAAGGGGTGAGGGAAAGGTTCTGTAGGACCTAGCTCGTCATGAAAAGGACCGAAGGCATAGCTCAAGGAGGCTCTGTTCAGGTGATCACGAGAGGCACATGACTAACAACGGTCACGAAAAACGATCACAGAGTCTTCCTGATGCGCCGTGCGCATATTGCGGACTTCCGGCGAGCCCTGGTTCCGATCATGTAGTCGTGGAATTCAACGCAAGTTGGTTTCCTCAAGACACGGTCTGTCGGATGTGGCACCGTCATTGTTACGACGTGTTTCTGGACCATGGAGAACAGTCATGACCAGGGGCTTTTAAAGAATTGCGGGATGCTTGCCAAGGATCGGCCCACCGCATTCTTCATCGTGATCTACGGAGCGCTTGAGGAGTCGGTTGAGGAAAGTCGGATTGTTCGGGCCAGTCAGTCTTGGAGAGTATGAATGTCACGGTCCCTGGAGGAGGGGTCTGAAAGTGTTGTCTTCATCAGAACGTCAGAACAACAGCGAGGATAAATCCATGTTCAAAGCCGTCTTCACAATCTTCCCTCTGGGTGCGCTGCTGTTGGCAGCCGGAGCCATGGCGGTGACCGACTCAGCCTATGGGGAGCCGAATAAGTTCGAGATGGCGACTGTGGCCAAGATAGCGATTAGTGAGGCGATCAGAACTGCCTCAGAGACGGTGTCGGGCACGGTCATCGAAGCCGAGTTGAAACAGAAGCACGACCGGCTGAGTTGGAAAATAGAAGTTGTTACACCGGAGAAGAAGATCATGGAGATCCGCATCGATGCTGAGACGGGAAGTGTCATCACTGTGGAGGACAAGGCCAAGGCAAAGAAGGTCAAGCGGCATCAGGCATATCACAAACAATGATCGGGTCGGAGGGGCACTCACGCGCCCCTCGGACCCGATCATTTCTCTCCAGCGTGTAGGCAGAAACAACAGAGTCCCTGCAGATCATCCAGGCCTATGAGAGATGACAGAGTGTATTTCATGTGGTAACTTACTTACATGAATGAGATGAACCGAATGATGTCCCATGCGTCATACGGCGCAGCGGGTGTTGCATGTGTGGTGGTGTTGCTCTGCGTCTGCGTACTTGCACAGATGATCGGGACACCGGTCACGCTGCTTAACCTCTTGAATTCGGATGTGCGTGCAGAATCTGAACCTGTCTCCGAGGACTGTTCAGCCCTATCACCGTTGCCTGAGCTGGAGAGGCCTGATCTTCTCCGTCTGCTCAGCGAGGTTCGCCCTATCCGACATCTTCCGATATTGATCACATCTGTGTTCCATCCTCCCTACCTAGCCTGATCTCGTCGGCACGATCGCATCACACAGCATGTTGTCTCTCGGCCTACCTATGCGTGGGCTGTTAAACCTGTTGGCGTCTTAAGGACAGTCCGGCTGTTTGTGAATGGCTTGAAGGTCTTTCTGGTGCATGATCGATCAGCAAAGAGGGGAGGATTTTATGAATATGCAGATCCTTCGTCATGTTTGCTTCATAAGCACGCTTCTGATGTTCGCTGGCCTCACACTTGGTTGCATCACAGTCCTTGTGCCGAGATCACCAGCAGGCATCATGGTTACAGATGCGGATAAGGATCACGGATGGCTACTTGGGAGAATTCATCTGACACGGCATGAGATGGATCACACGGAGAAGTTTAAGAAGATGAGGATGGTAGATATGCAATGGTGGCTTGAAGAGGAAACCAGTGGCAAGCGGTTTCAGATCTCTCATCTCCCAATTGATGACTCTTTCGCTGTGAAACTCCCAGCCGGCTCTTATCGAGCCACGGGTATCGGTTTCAACAATATGCGGGGGGTCTGGCACACAATGCTTCCTGCCGCATTTAGCGTCCAGTCACGAGAGTGCACTTCACTGGGGACCTGGGTGCTGCAGATAGAAACAGGATTCTTCAGTGGGTGGATCACACGCGAGGTGGTTACTGAGGGCAAGTTTACTCAGGATGATTCAGACAGACTTCTTGAAGTACAGGGGTGTCCGACGGTCGTGGGACCAGTGGAATCGCCTGTACAGCATTCGATTGCACTGGATAGTCATGTAGGCGGGTTCTAGTTGGCTCTAACGGTCTCGTAGGATGCCCACTAACGATAAGGCGATCTCCGAGTAAAGAATTTCCTCCAAGCGTGAACGTCGTCAACGAGAGATGTTCAGGCTTGGAAAGGGGAGAATATGAGAACAATAAAGCTGCCCACATCGGATTTTCGACCACGCCGGTATCCCCTTCGGAACCTGCGCAAGATAACGTACGGCGGTTTCTCGTAACAAAGGATTGTCCAATCTTGATTGTCTCGCTGGAGGTATGCGTCAGGAATCCTGTCAAACTGCGATTAGCGCACGGAGAGGACTCTCTCATCCCACGTGACTCCCGATGACTGATTGAGTGACGCATGCGAGTTTCGACATTGTTGCAAAGACAGCGGAGGTAGCTCACGGTGGTCTAAGAGGTTTGAAGGTTGAACGGTAGAGATGCGTACTTTTTCCCAGAAGTGTGTGCGCCGATGAACTGTTTATGAAAGAATCCGAAGCGATCATGTCTTCAACGAATGGCGCCTCCTCAGCCACGGCCCTGGCAGATATCAAGGCAGGCCTCGTCGTATGTTTCGTGGCTCTGCCTCTATGCCTCGGGATCGCGCTGGCTTCCGGTGCACCGTTAGTGTCCGGATTGTTGGCCGGAATTGTCGGCGGCATCGTGGTAGGAATGTTCAGTGGATCGCACACCAGCGTCAGCGGCCCGGCGGCCGGTTTAACTGCGGTCGTCGCCTCACTCATACTTTCACTCGGATCATTTTCTACCTTTCTGACGGCCGTGATTCTTGCCGGATTGATTCAAATCGCCCTAGGCATTGCCAAGGGTGGCTTTATCGCTGCGTTTGTCCCGTCCAGCGTGATCAAAGGGTTGTTGGCCGCGATCGGTGTGATCATTATCTTGAAGCAGATTCCGCATCTCGTTGGACATGACCCAGACCCTGAAGGAGAAATGACCTTCTTTCAACCGGATCTCGAAACGACGTTTACTGAGATCATCCGTATGTTCGGTGATTTCCAACCGGGTGCCGCCATTGTCGGTTTGATGTCCATTGCGCTACTCGTGCTCTGGGACAAGTGGAACCTGCTGAAGAAGTCACTCTTCCCCGCTCCTGTGGCGGTGGTGCTGTTCGGTATCGGGGCGGGCGTATGGTTCGAGCAACTCGGTGATCCCTGGATGATCAAGCCAAGCCACCTGGTTCAGGTACCGGTGGCAAGTGACTTGACCGAACTCATGAGACTTCTTCCACGCCCCGACTTCTCGCAATGGATGAATCCTGCGATCTATAGCGCTGGGTTGACACTCGCCATTGTGGCGTCTTTGGAAACGTTGCTCAATCTTAACGCTGCCGATCGGCTTGATCCTCAGCAACGCTCATCCCCTCCGAGTCGAGAACTGTTGGCGCAAGGCGTTGGAAACGTAGCGTGCGGGCTGATCGGCGGACTCCCGGTCACCTCCGTGATCATCCGCACCTCTGTGAACGTCAACGCGGGCGGCAAGACAAAGTCAGCGACTATCATTCACGGCACATTGTTGTTGGTGAGCGTTCCGCTCATACCGGCTTGGATCAATACTATCCCCTTGTCGGCTCTTGCTGCGATCTTGCTGATGACCGGTATCAAACTGGCCAGTCCGGCCCTGATGAAGCAAATGTGGAACGATGGCCGCTATCAATTCCTCCCTTTCGCAGCCACCGTGATTGCTATCGTGTTCACTGACCTCTTGATCGGTATCCTGATCGGGCTATCCGTGGCTATCGGCTTTATTCTCAACAGCAATATGCGCCGTCCGGTGCATCGGTTGGTGGAAAAACATTTAGGCGGCGATGTCGTGCATATCGAGTTGGCCAACCAGGTCAGCTTTCTGAATCGTGCCGCTCTGTCCGAAGCACTAGCCGACGTGCCTCGCAATGGCCATGTCCTCCTTGACGCACGAAACACGGACTACATCGACCCAGACGTGCTGGATTTGATTCGAGACTTCAAGAACCAAAGGGGACCGGCCCACGGTGTCGAGGTCAGTCTTGCCGGTTTTCGGAGTGAGTACAACTTTGAGAACCAGATTCAGTATGTCGATTACTCGACGCGCGAACTTCAAGATGCCATTACTCCCCGGCAGGTGTTGCAGATTCTCAAGGATGGTCACGAACGATTTCGCAGCGGGCGGCGCCTGACGCGAGACTTTATCCGGCAGGTGCGTGCCACTGCAGCGGCACAACACCCGTTAGCCGTCGTCCTTAGTTGCATCGATTCTCCAACTCCCGCAGAGCGAGTGTTTGACTTGGGCATGGGCGACATCTTCAGTGTTCGTATCGCCGGCAATGTCTCAAGTCGGAAGGTTCTCGCCAGCGCGGAATACGGATGTGCTGTGGCTGGAGCGAAACTCATTCTTGTCATGGGGCATACGCGATGCGGCGCCGTCAGTGCAGCCGTCAAGCTCCTTTGCTTGCCCCAGATGAGCGCTGCAGCATCAGAGTGCGAACACTTCCATTACATCATCAACGAACTTCACCAATCGACTGACCAAGAGCTCTGTCGAGATGTGAGTGAAGGATCGGCCGAGGAGGTAGGGACGGTGGTCGATGTCGTGGCCCGTCGGAATGTCGTGCGGGTTGTTGAACAACTGCACAAAGCGAGTAGGACAATCGATGGTCTCATTAGGGAGGGGCAGATCGCGATCGTGGGCGCAATGTACGATGTCGTTACGGGAGACATCGAGTTTTTACCGGACGACGTGCGCGCCGATAGGCAAATGAGACAGACGCTCTAGCGCGTCTGTCGATTGCCGGATTAACAGGGCACGAATCAGTTCTGCTCGGCTCCGCAGGGTGGAAATGGTCGCTGTCGTGTATGGGGTCGGACAATTCAGCCATGAACCGGTTACCGTTCGGGGCTATGAGATAGATGTTCGGTGGACCAATGGATGATAAGGGTGAGGTTGGACGATGGAAAAGCTTGTTAAAGGCTTCCTGAAGTTTCGCAAAGAAGTGTTTGGAAACAAGAAAGCGTTGTTCGCGCGACTGTCTCAAAGTCAGGCTCCACGCGCTCTATTCATTACCTGTTCCGACTCGCGAGTTGATCCCACGCTCTTAACACAAGCGGAGCCTGGGGAGTTGTTCATCCTGCGAAATGCCGGGAATATTGTGCCGCCCTACGGTTCCATGCAGGGCGGCACCACCGCAACGATAGAATATGCGATGGCGGTTTTGAAGGTGCCTCATATCATTGTGTGTGGCCATACCGATTGCGGTGTGATGAAGGCGCTCTTGCATCCCGAGCAAGTGCAAGACTTACCGGCGGTCAAAGAATGGGTGGGGCAAGTTGAAACCACCCGGTGGTTGATGCGCGAGCTCTATGCCGATATCAAGGGCAAAGACCGCCTCATCAAGACGATTCAGGAGAATGTCCGCGTCCAGCTTGAGCATCTGCGCACACATCCATCGGTAGCCCTCCAACTGCGCAAGGGTAACGTAGATCTCCATGGCTGGGTCTATTCCATCTCAACCGGGGATGTATGGGTCTATGACTTTAACTCGCAGGAGTTTGTCTCGCTCTATGAAACGGCTGTTCGCGCATAATGCGCCGCAACAGCCCGATACATCTGGAGTTCCTAGGTCGCAACTTCTGTAGCCGCATCGCGTCTGAGGATGGCAGGCCTTAGGCTGACGGGAAGCCGTCGTAACTGTTCCGGTCACTGCTGCCGAATGACTTGAATCTGCCGCCACCGTTCCGATTGATATCGCCAGAGTAATAATCCCATCCGCACGGTCCAGTCAACGATCATCGCTGCCCAGATATAAAAGACGGAGTGACGCATCCAGAGAGAGGCGATCAGCGCCAACGGGACGCGGACGCCCCACATGCCGATCATTGTGGCACCCATAATGAAGCGTGTGTCGCCGGCGCCTCGGAGCGACCCGGCCAGGACCATGGTGAGAGCCAGCGGCACTTGCAATAAGGCAACAATTTTTAAAAACATCGTTCCGAGTTCGATCACGGCTTCATCGATGGTGAACGCACGAAGCAGTGCATAGGGGAAAAAGAAAAAAATGATCCCCATGAAGGCCATCAGAACGACGGCGATCCGATTGGCCTCCCAGTTCTCCCGCTTGGCTCTGGCGTACTTCCCTGCCCCGATGCTTTGCCCTACCATGGTGGCGGCGGCGATGGCGAGGCCATATCCAGGCAAAAATGAGAATGATTCAATCGACAGGCCGACTTGGTGAGCGGCATAGGCGACGGTGCCGTACAGCAAGACCAGCTTGGTGTAGAGGAAAATTCCCGCCTGTTGGATGATCCGTTCGCCGGACACCGACGCTCCCACCTCCCAGATCGATCGAATCAAGTCTATGCGCAACGTGGATGACTCCTTCAAGATTGGGCGACAACGCAGCAAGAGGTAGAGCATCCCCGTCGCTTCGGCGAGTCCGACAGCGATGGCCGCTCCTTTGAGACCCAAGTTGGGAGCTCCCCATCGTCCGTAGATGAGGGGGTACGCAAGGCAGATGTGGAGGAGGTTGACGCCGATCAGACCATACATGGGGGTCTTCGTGTCGCCTGTGCCTTGGAGGATGGACGACAGAACTTGGATGAGGACGGTACAGGGAATCACGAAGAAGATGATGGTCGAATAGGGGAGGGCGAGCTCAATGACGGCGGATTCTGCGCCGAGTTGCTCCATGACGAACCGATTGCCGGCTATTCCAAGGCTAGCCAACAGGAGCGATACGCCGATCGAAAGCCATAAGAAGTGACGGGCCGCTTCTCCCGCGTCCTGTCGGCGTCTGGCCCCCCACAATTGGGCGACAATTACATTCGTCCCTACCGAGATTCCGGAGACCAACGTCGTTGCCACGAACGTCAGCAGTTGACCCAGGCCGACCGCGGCGATGGAAGTGGCGCCCAGGCCTCCGACCAGGAGGACGGCGACAATGCCTTCGGCCCGTTGGAGAAACGTGGTGAGCGTGACGGGGAGCGCCAAAATCATCACGGACCGTCTGATCTGGGTGACAGCGCTGCCCATGGGGCGTTATCCTAACAGAGTTCCTCCTTCCGTCATGTGACAAATCGTTGCTGGTGCCAGGGATTGTATGACGATGGCCGACGTTCACAACGGATCTCCCACGACGTCCACACCACCCCGCCTGTCGAAATCAAAATTTCTCTCGGGATTGCAATGCCACAAGCGGCTCTATCTGGAAATTCATCACCCGGTCTTGGCAACACCGCCGGATGCGTCGACGCAGGCGATCTTGGACATGGGAACCGAGATCGGGATTTTGGCGCAGCAGCGCTTTCGCGGTGGTGTGCTGGTCAAATCAGGATTTCGTCAGCGGGAGGCGGCGATTGTGGAGACCGCCGCGTTGCTGCACGATCCGGACATTCCCGCCATCTTCGAGGGGGCATTCGAGCATGACGGAGTCGTTGTGCGCGTCGATATTTTGGAGCGCGTGCGGAATATTCAGGGGGGATCGTCATCCTGGCGGTTGATCGAGGTGAAGTCATCAACCAGGGTGAAAGATATTCACCTTGATGATCTATCCATACAAAGCTACGTCGTCCAAGGGGCCGGGGTGAGGTTGGATGCGACCTGTCTAATGCATATCGACACGGGCTATCTCTACCAAGGTGGTGAGGTTGATCTGCAGACGCTCTTCTCGATTGAAGATGTATCGGAAGCTGTGGCAGATCGTCGAGGGCAGGTATCGGAACGATTAGCTGCTATGAAGGTGATGGTGCTGAATTCTGAACCACCGATGATAGAGCCCGATCAACATTGTCACGCCCCCTACGAATGTCCCTTTTGGGCCCATTGCACGAAGGACAAACCACAGCGCTGGATCTATCATCTGCCTGGCAGGAAAGAGATTGTCAGTCAGCTTGTCCGACAGGGCATCAGGACGATCGACGAAATTCCGAGTGATACAAGGCTGTCGGATGTACAAAGAAAGGTCAAAGACAACGTTGAGTGGATTTCGTCGGATTTGAGTCAGATTCTTCGTTCGGTCAGCTATCCCATCCACCATCTCGATGCCGAAACCGTCATGTTGGCACTGCCGCGGTTTCCTTCGACCAGGCCCTATCAGTCTCTTCCGGTTCAGTGGTCCAATCACATTGAACTCGAATCCGGTGAGGTCATGCACCGGGAGTTTCTTCACCATGAAGCGTCGGAGCCGCGCAGGCGTTGGGCGGAGGCCTTGATTGAGTCCCTCGGCGAGAAAGGGAGCATCGTTGTCTATTCAGCCTATGAGGAGGCCATCATACGCCAACTCGCGGAGACTTTTCCCGAGTTCAAATCGGCGTTCAAAGCGATCGTGAAGCGCTTGTGGGATCTGCTCGCTGTCATCAAAAGTCACTATTATCATCCAGCCTTTCATGGATCCTATTCGATCAAATCTGTGTTGCCGGCGGTCGTGCCGTCGCTTGGGTATGGCGATCTCACGATTCAAGAGGGAGGGCAGGCGGCGGCCGAATACTACCGGATGGTCTTTCTCGAAAGCGATTGGGTGGAACGGGATTCCATACGGGAGGCGCTGTTACGCTATTGTGAGAGAGATACGCTGGCGATGGTGGAACTGCGGAAGGTGTTGCGAGAGAAGGCGGGAGAAGTTGGGTTGTGATCCGGCATCTTGCCTTGCAAGATGCCGAGAGGGTTGGCATTCGAAGTCGCGTTCGCCGAGACGCTCACGCTCCTACTGAGGGGGCCAAGCTCCGAAACACTTGATGTGTTTTATCCGGTCGCCAAGAGCCATCAAATGGCTCCCGGTACGAGCAAGCTCGGGGTGGCGGAGAGGGTGGGATTCGAACCCACGGTCGAGTTACCCCGACAGCAGTTTTCGAGACTGCCCGATTCGGCCGCTCTCGCACCTCTCCGGTATGGCAGATCGTCGGCTGGTTTGAGTATCGAGCAGGTGAGGAGAACATGCTCGATGGGTGTGGAAGCTTACCTTGGCTGATAAGGTTTTGCAACGGCTCGTATTGAGTCATCTAAAATCTTACCGGGCGACGGATCGTTGCGTCATTTGCAAATCTTACCCTCCGACCCTGCACGGGGCAGAGCGGCAGGAGGGCGAGGTATCACTTCCCGGAGGACCACCGGCGGCATCTGAAGACCACAGCCAGCGTGCTCAGATCCAGGTCCGTCAGGGGCTCCCATCCGTGCCTTCTTCGCGCTGTCCCGTTACCTCAGATGGTACCCATACCGTTCGATGATCGCCTTGGCCTGGGGACCACTCATGAACTTTATGAGCGCTTTTGCCGCAGGGTTATCTTTCCCCTTGGTCAGCAAGATCGCATCCTGTTGTATTGGTTCGTATAGATTGCTGGGGACCTCCCAGCGACTTCCCTTTCCCTTGAATCTTGCCTCCATGACCTGGGATAAGGCCACAAAGCCCAGTTGGGCATTACCGGACTCGATAAATCCCATGGTCTGGCCGAGATTCTCCCCCACGATGATGACATTCCGGGGCTGCAACTTCTCCCAGATCCTCAACGCCTGCATGGCCTGCATCGCCGCGAGGCCGTACGGCGCGGTTTTGGGGTTCGCAATGGCCAGGCGTGAGAAGTTCTTAGAGGATAACGTCTCTTCTCCCTTCACCAGGTCGGCATTCGGGCTCCAGAGCACGAGACGCCCGAGGGCGTAGGTGAAACGGGAATCCTTGACTCCAAACCCTCCTTCCTCCAAGAGCTTGGGACGCACATTATCGGCGGAGAAGAACACGTCGAACGGCGCGCCGTTCTTAATTTGAGTATGGAGACTTCCAGAGGAACCAGCAGCCACCTGAACGTGATGCCCCGTCGATTGTTCAAACTCCATCGCCACCTCGTGGAACGGTGGAACAAAATTCGCCGCCACCGCCACCAGCACCTGCTCGGCGAAAGCCGGTGTTACGGCCGTACTCTCCAGAACAAACAAACACCATGCGAGAAGTCTCTGCTTCACGGTCATTCCTTTCTAGCAGGCTGCGGAAAAACTCGATGTGCGTGCTTCGACAGGTCTCAGCACGAACGGAAAACCTCAGCATATTCAATGACTGCTCCGTTCGTCCTGAGGCTCTCGAAGGATGAATGGAGGGTCTCTGCGCAGCTGCTAGATTCTGACCCGCACTGCAGCGAAAAAATAATCACTGTCTTTGTTCCCTCCGGTCGGCATTTGGGCAATGATGATGGGGCTGTCGAAATAAGACCCCTTGAACCAATGCGCGTATCCAAAGTCGAAATCCAGGTTCGGGTTGAGTGCCCATTGCGCGCGAAGCTCCACGTCCTGTCCTAACGAGGTGCCGGATTGCCCAGTGGGGTCTCGTAAGCCGGACTGGCCGAAGAAATCTTTGCTCTGTGCCAGGAACCAGACGCGGTGTTTGATTTCCAGGAGTAGGTTTGGTGTGGGCGTGACGATTACTCGCCACCCCGGTGTTTGAAGGTTGGTTCTATAAAATGGACCCCAGATTCCGGTGCGGGTAAATTCAAAGTTCCGTGACCCGAACAGCGTATCGAACGATCCGTTCTGACCGTCGCCTGGCTCTCGATCTCCGCTGGCATAGTCATAGTGAAACACCAATCTCGGCGTCCAGGGGAGGTCGAATGTGTATCCGAGATCGAGGTGGTTCAAATAGGCAAAATGATCGGTCGCTCCCGTTGTTCCGATCTGCCAGGCGGTTTCAATTTCGTAATGCGGCTCTCCGGGCTTGGGATCCTTATACAGGCGCCCTCCGAACGTCGAATAGGTGCGATGGTTGGCCACATTCGCTACGCGCCTATCGTTCAGTCCCAAGTAGTAGGCGTCCATCTGGAACCAGGGGAAATGGTGATCTTGGAAATAAGTTCCCCAAAAGAGCGACTTGCTGTTTTGGTGGTCGAGCTGTTCAGTGTTTCGGATGACCGGCTCCACGACAAATGCCCTGAGTCGCCAGAGCTGCTCCTGACCGATTTGCCAATGAAAGCCATCAAACGAGTTGGTGGTATTCCGAAAATTGTTCCGCCCGATCAGTCGGCGCCGGCCGAAATCGCTGGTCCAACGCCCAAAGTGGAAATCGGTCCGTAAACCGGTCCCCAAGACATTATCCAATTTCAATGCGCCGAACAACTGGAGGGCGTCGAATTCATTGACCGTGGTGTTATTCTGGAAAGATCCGGCGGCTCCACTAAGAAGAAACGAACGGGAATCCTGCCCCTCAAAAAGAAATCGCACCGGCCCGTTCCCGCCCAATCCTAAACGAACTCGCGATCGCAGAGGAATTTGTGTATCCGGCGCTCCATTCCCGGGGACTTGGACGACTCGCCAGGGGTGATCGTACGACTCAACTCGCGTCCGTTGCTCAAGCCCCAGATCGAGCCAGTCAGGAAGGTGCAACCCGGTTTTGAGGTATCGTCTCCAATCAACTTCCCGACGCACATTGAGAATAGCGTCGGCCGGCTCGATCCAATTGTTCCCGGTTTGTGAAGAAACCGTAAAATATTTCTCAGTTGTGATCCATCCGGTATCGCGCATGAACTTCAACACGGGATCTTCCGTGTTTTTAAATACCCAGGTCCCGTCTTTCTTGTGTATCACGTCGCCATGTTCGACGGCCGTTGCCCTTTCCGGTCCTATGAGAAGAAGCGCGGTCAGCAAGACACACCAAAAAATCCTCCTCGTCATGGATGTTCCTCTTGTTCTGATTCAAGGAGAGCGGGGCAGCTCCAAGTTTTGATTGCAACGTGTGAATTATGGCGGACGCGAGCACAGACTTCCAGGACATAGCAAAGTTGAGGTGTTTGCGGGGGCACATGTTCAGGCGATGGGTGAGGCAGTCAACCCCCGTTAAGCGGAAGTCCGACAGGTCGGTGCCCTTCGGCAAAGACTGACAGAGTAGGGTTGGGTGCGTGATGGGGTAAGGTGAAACCGCCTAGATGAACGGAAGTGAAATGTGGTGTATCGGCGAGGAATGAGACGCGCAGCGCCGGTTTGAAGGCAGCCCGCACCTCGCGATCGATGGTCAGCTCACTCGGCGCGGACTGTGTGATGAGAGTGGTGAAAAACCTATAGCAGGTAGCTCCCGCCAACCGGTAAGAGCCGCATTACTTTCCGACCATCACCTCGGTGGCCTTGATGGCGACCGTCACTGAGTCGTTGAGTTTCAATCCCATACTCTTCACCGAGCCTTCGGTGATGGCGGCGACAAATTCGAGTGTGCCGACCTTGACCGTCACCTCGGCCATCGCCTGGCCTTCGGTGATTTTTGTGATGGTGCCTTGAAATTGATTGCGTGCGCTGAGCTTCATTGTCTGTCCTCCTTATGTAAGCTAAGAATCCCCTGACTCCTGATCGTAGCGTAGCACCGTTCGATGAGAAAAGGACATACGTTCGGTAAGAATTTTGCGCTAGTCTGATGGGATCAAGCTGCTTCGTTAGCAGGCTGAGAATCGTTCGTCACGAGGTTGATTGAATTGAGCAAGTTAGTCTTTCGCAATCATGACCTCGGTCGCTTTAACCAGGGCAATCGCGGTATCGCCGATGCGGAGCCCGAGTGCATCCAGCGCATCACGGGTGATCACGGCGGTAATCTTGTGGAAGCCGATGTCGACGTCGATCTGCGCCATGATCGCGTCCCGCTTGATCGCCGTCACTCGGCCGACCAGCTTATTGCGCCCACTGACATCATCGGCGCCTGTGTTCTTTTTGCCGAGCCACCCGTCGAGCAACGATTTTGTAAACCGGTATCGCCCCCCGATCTTCGATGCCTCGATTTTACCCTCCCAAATATATCGATAGAAGGTCGGCAATGTCAGCCTGAGATATCGTGCCGCTTCCTTGGCCGTCAGCACATCGCCCGTCATCCGTTTCGCCATCGATGGCTCCAATCGTCGAAGTGACCAATCTGGAGGGCCTGTTACCAGATCGCTCTCAGCGGGTCTGACCGGTGATCAGGAATAAAAGGAGGAGAGCCGCGACCGAGTGGACCGGCTCTCCTCTCATCCGAAGGTGCTGAAACTCGATCACAACCCCTCGGATGCAAAGGCCGCGCAGTGGGGGGCCTACCCGGTTGCGGGGCCTTTCTGATGTCGATCCCGGTTGTATGTTTCCACCGTCAGCGCCGAGCGCTGACGGTGCCTCACCACCTGTGTCAACGTTCATAGCAGCACATGCGGTTCCTAATCGGAATTGGACGCCTTTGGTAAGGGTGGATCGATGACCTGAATCCGAATGAGATTCGAGACATTGCGCGCTCCGGATTTATCACCTGGATTGATGATCCGTGCAAATCCTTCTGACTGTAACAGCACACCGTCCTTTGCATAGGCGACAATGATTTGGTGCTGTCCTCCGATTGCCGGAACCAACTCTCCCATGGAGAAAGCCTGCTGGTAACAATCACTGCCCGTGACGAGGATGAACTTGCGGTTCTGATCGTTTTTTACCTCCGGGTTCAACCCGATCTGGGCCTGCTGGAGCAAGTCATAGAGCAAGACGCCTGTCCATTGGCCGGTTTCAAATCCGGTCGGGCTCGCTCCTGAGCGATAAAAAGCCCAGACGTTGGTCTGAGTCGGTTGTCCACGAAGCGTATCGAGGGTGAAGGTCTTCGGATTTGTAACTTTCCCGCCCAGACGAAAGTGAGTTGACGGACCACCGGGGCAGTTGAGGTAATGTTTGCGTGCTTCCTCCGGTGACAGGTTGGCCGGCGCCGGTTGCTTATTGTCGGCCGCCTCCAGACCCTCCATGTCCTGTGCTCGGAGCGAGTCCGTCAGCATCACGCTCGAACAGCCCAAGAAACCGACAAGCGCAACGAAAACAAGTCGCCATGATGAAGGCATAGACACTCCTTTCTTATTGGTGGTTTGTGAAAAAAGATTGCTCCATGCAATCTTCTCTTATTGATAGACAAGCCCAGGTTGGAACAGAGCCTTTGGGCTCCGGCACAACCTCTCCCCGGCTGGGAATCAGTTCAACCGCCTGAGCATCGACGACAATACTGACCGGATCCCATGTTCGTGGTGAACGACTGGCTCCGACGATAGGCACGGTGCATTTGAGAGACCAACTTTCGCCATGAACTTTTGCCGTGACGACCTGCCCGAGTAAGGATGGTTCGATCAGCACGATACGACCGCACCAGCGGTTCAGATGTTGGGTGCTGCGACGGAACAGCCCGGCTTCCAGGCGAACGGCCTCGCCGGGAATCATGGCGATGACCTGCTGTCCGGGGAAAAAGCAACGGTCATCGTCGGCCGGCAGTTTCACGCGGAGATCGACTCGCATCCCTACACGAATTCGCACGCAGTTTCGGGTCAGACCGACATGCTGAGAGTGAACCAGTCCTTCTACCTGTTCGACGGCCCAACGGTCCGACTGAGGACTTTGCCCGAATGTCGGACTATTCCCCCAGAGGTGTTTCGGAACGAAATAAGGATGTGCCATCGGGAGCCTCCATCTACTCCACCAATTCTTCGTTTAACGCCACGGCTTTGATATGGGCGAAGACCCGCTGACCCGGTTTCAGACCAAGGTTGACGAGGGATTTCCGAGTGATGCTGGCGACAAGCGGCGCTCCGATATCCAACAGCACGTCTACCGATGAGTGATCCGTTTCCCGGATTTCCAGAATCGTTGCGTCAAGAATGTTCAAGACACTGGTTGGGCAAGGAGTCTGCCCTATCACGAGGCTGACATCGCTCGAACCAATATGGACGCGCACCGCCTCGCCTATTGAGGCCGCCTGCAACGAGGTAAACAGGAATTGCCCCTTGAATTCCAATCGCGTGAGGCCATACTCCGGCTCGTGATTCGCGACCCGAGCGTCCAACACCGCGCCGACCCGGAGTGATCCAAAACCGCGACGAAGTTGCGAGGAGGTCAAGATCTCATTGAGCGGGCCGATGCCGACGATCGTTCCCTCTTTCAACAGCACGACACGATCGGCCAGTTGAAGGATTTCATTGACCGCGTGACTGACGTACATCACCGGAATCCGGAGTTCCTCATGAAGTCGACGGATGAACGGAAGGAGTTCTTGCTTGCGTTGGATATCGAGCGAGGCGAGCGGTTCATCCAACAGGAGCAGCTGCGGACTGGTCAACAGCGCCCGGCCGATCGCCACCCTCTGTTGCTCGCCGCCGGACAACTTATGAATGCGGCGTTCAAGCAGATGGCCGATTCCCAGAATATCCACCACCTGGTCGATGGCGATGCGGCGTTGCGCTAGAGGAATCCGCTTGTACCCATACAGAAGATTCGAACGTACGTTGTAGTGGGGGAACAAGCGGGGCTCCTGAAACACATATCCGATCGGCCGTCTATAGAGCGGCAGGCACAGACCGATCTTCTCGTCCTGCCAGACATCGTTGCCGAACTGCATGAACCCGTCGGATGACCGCTCCAGTCCAGCCAAGCATCGCAACAGCGTTGTCTTTCCACACCCTGAATGGCCGAAGAGCATGGTAATTCCTGAGGCCGGCACGTCCAAATCGATGCTCAGGTGAAAGGTCGGATAGCGTACATGAAAGTGTGCAACCAGTCGGCTCATGACGCATGGATGGGAAATCGTCGGTTGGCGACATAGACCGCCAACAGCACCAGAAACGAAAAGATCAGCATGAAAGCAGAGACGGCATGAGCCTGAGCGTATTCCATCGTTTCTACATGTTCGAAGATGATCGTCGAGAGGACACGCGTTTGCCCAGGGATCGACCCTCCAACCATCAGCACCACCCCGAACTCTCCGATCGTATGGGCAAACCCGAGCACAATCGCGGTGATATAGCCGCGCAGCGCGATCGGGGAGATCACGGTCAGAAAGGCGTCGAGCTTGGAGGCGCGAAGCGACCAGGCTGCTTCCAAGGGAGCCTTGCCGGTTGCTTCAAAGGCGCCTTGCAGCGGCTGGATCACGAACGGCATTGAATAAAAGACCGAGGCGATGACCAGGCCGGTGAAGGTAAAGGCGAGCGAGAGATGGGCGATACGGCTGAACGGCCCGTATGGGCCCAGCGCGACGAGGATGTAAAATCCCAAGACGGTAGGTGGAAGCACGATGGGGAGCGCGACCGCCGCTTCCACGAAGGGTCTGAACCGGGAACGAGTATGAGCCAGCCACCAGGCGAGCGGCGTACCCACAATCAGCAAAACGAGCACGGTCATCGTCGCCAGCCGCAGGCTGATCCACAGCGCGCTCAGGTCCACATCTGTCAGAGTCATCATGTCTACTCCAAAGCCTTGCCGGGGGTCTTAGGGGTCGTGTCGCCCTTCCGTTGCGCGCGCTTGAACGTCTACTTCAGCTCATAGCCATAGCGTTCGATAATCGTTTTCGCCTGCGGACCGCTCATGAACTCCATGAGCGCTTTTGCCGCCTGGTTATCCTTTCCTTTCACCAGCAAGATCACGTCCTGTTGGATTGGTTCGTGTAGATCGGTAGGAACATGCCAGTGACTTCCTTTCCCCTTGAGCTTCGGGTCCATGACCTGGGACAAGGCCACGAATCCCAGCTGGGCATTGCCGGACTCGACAAACCCGATGGTCTGGCCGAGATTCTCCCCCATGACGATGTGAGACTGTAAGCTCTCCCAGAGTTCCAGCTTTTGCATGGCCTGCATCGCCGCGACTCCGTACGGCGCGGTTTTTGGATTAGCCATGGCCAGGCGTTTAAAATTCTTCGAGCGCAACGTCTCATGTCCTTTCACCAGGTCGGCGTTCGGACTCCACAGCACGACACGACCGATGGCATAGGTGAAGCGGGAGTCCTTGACGCCGAAGCCCTCTTCTTCCAACTTCTTGGGGCGTTCGTTATCGGCGGAGAAGAACACGTCGAACGGCGCGCCGTTCTTGATTTGCGCATAGAAATTCCCGGACGAACCTGCGGCGACCTTGAGGCTATGGCCGGTCGCCTTTTCGAACTCTACCGCCACCTCTCGGAACGGTGGAACAAAATTCGCCGCCACCGCCACCAGTACCGGCTCGGCGAATGCCGGTGGCACAGCCTGCGCTATGACGAACAAGCACCACGCAAGAATGATTCGTTTCATGGCTACTCCTTTCTAGGAATCTAGATCCTGACTCGCACTTGCCAATAGAAGTAATCACTGTCTTTGTTTCCTCCGGTCGGCATTTGGGCAAGGATGGTGGGGCTGTCGAAATAGGATCCTTTGAACCAGTGTACGTAGCCGACATCAAAGTCCAGGTTCTTGGTAACCGCCCACCTGGCGCGAAGTTGCACATCCTGCCCCAGCGAGGTGCCGGAGTTTCCCGTGGGATCTCGTAAGCCGGATTGGCCGAAGAAGTCCTTGGCCTGCGCGAGAAACCAGACGCGATGTTTGAGTTCCAGAATCCAGGCCGGTGTGGGCCTGAGGATCAGCCGCCACCCTGGTGACTGGAGGTTGACTCTGTAAAACGGACCCCACGTGCTGGTGGGATTGTATTCGAAGTTTCTCGCTCCGAATAATGTATCGAACGATTCATTCTGGCTGTCGCCTGGTTGGCGATCCCCGCTGGCATAGTCATAGTGAAACAGTAATCTCGGCGTCCAGGGGAGGTTTACTGTGTACCCGATGTCGAGATGGTTAAAATAAGCAAAATGATCGGTCAGTCCCGTGGTTCCGATCTGCCAAGCGGTCTCAATCTCATAATCCCATTCTCCCGGTTTGGGGTTTTTGTAGAGGCGACCGCCGAACGTGGAATAGGTGCGATGGGTGGTCACCCTCGGTGAGCGGATGTCGTTCAGTCCCAAGTAGTAGGCGTCCATCTGGAACCAGGGGAAATGATGGCCCTCGAAGTAGGTTCCCCAAAAGAGCGTATTGCTGTTTTGGTGGTCCGCAAACTCCTGGAGTCGGATGACCGGCTCCGCGACGAATGCCCTGAGCTTCCAAGTCGTGTCTTGCTCGATTTGCCAATAGAAGCCGTCAAACGAGTTGGAGGTGTTTCGAAAATCATTTCTGGCACTCATCCGGCGGTTGCCCATATCCAGGGTATAGCGGCCGAAAAGGAAATCGGTCCGCAGTCCGGTCCCCAGGACATTGTTCAATTTCACTGCTCCAAACAACTGGAGAACATCGAATGTATTGACCATAGTGGTGTCACGGAAAGCTCCCTGGGGATCAGTAAGAAGAAACGAGCGTGAATCGTTACCCTCGAACAGGAATCGCAATGGTCCGTTGCCTCCCAATCCGAAACGAACTCGCGACCGCAGAGGAAATTGTGTATCCGGTGCCCCGTTCCCTGGGACTTGGCTTACTCGCCAGGGGTGATCGTACGATTCGAAACGAGTCCGGTTCTCCAGCCCCAGGTCGAGCCAGTCAGGAAGGTGCAGCGCAGTTTTGAGGTATCGATTCCATTCGATGTCCTGCCGTCGATTGAGCATCGCATCGGCCGGCTCGATCCAGTTCTTCCCGGTTTGTGAAGACACCGCATGGTATCTCTCATCTGTGATCCACCCGGTATCTCGCATGTACTTGAATATCGGGTCTTCCGTACTCTTGAACACCCATTTGTCGCCCTTCTGTACCAGTTCCCCGTACTCGGCGGCCCTGGCCCTTTCCGGGCCTATCAGAAAAAGAGACAGGCTCAGAAAGACACACCACAAAATCCCTCTCGACATGGATCCTCCTCTTATCCTGCTTCAAGCATGAGGTTTTAACTTAGCAAGAGAATGATCAGACGACCCGCAGCGCATGGACTTTCCCGGTTTCTCTGGTGTCGTAGCCCCCCAGGGCTTCGATCTCGTTTCGAAATGGTCCGCTCACGATGGTCTCAAACAAGTGCGCTAACGTCGGATGGGATTGTAAGTATGACTTGGGGACAACCAGGTCGTAGCGAGCGGTTTGGAGTGGAATGAAATCGAGTCCAAAGAGTTGCGCGGCGGATCGAATCCCGATTCCGACATCTGCCCGGCTGCCGTCGATGGCTCGGGCTACTTCAAAATGAGACAACAAGACTTGTTCGTACCCTTGAACGTGCGACGAGTCCATGCCGGATGCACGTAATCGTTGATCGAGCAGCAGCCTTGCACCAGAGCCTTCTTCTCGATTGACCAAGACTACTGAGCGCTCAGCAAGGTCGGCTGCCGTGCGAATGGACAGGGGATTGCCTCGGCGAACCATGAATCCCTCTTCCCAGGTTGCGAAG
The DNA here is from genome assembly GCA_029194665.1 of Nitrospira sp. NCBI lineage: Bacteria > Pseudomonadati > Nitrospirota > Nitrospiria > Nitrospirales > Nitrospiraceae > Nitrospira > Nitrospira sp. The sequence goes on from JARFXO010000003.1 coordinate 371,664, forward strand.
GTCACAACCTCGTAACCAGATCCCTTCAGTGATCGTCTGAGAAACGGCACGTTTGATTCTCCGCTCGCCGGATCAAAGAGATGCATGCCGGCGACATGGACCTCGCCACGCTGCAAGGCCTGCAACGCCGCCATGCTTCCCATCGGCCAGCCGACGACCGTTGTCTGATCTTTGTGTCGCCGTAAATGCTCACCGGCGAGAAAAATCGCCGGATCGCAGCCGGCCACGGAAATTTCCTGTTGGATCGCTTCTCGATCGCGTGAGAGTTTCACCCGGATGGTTGTCCCGGACAGCCGGTGAGGTAGGTCGGTGATATAGCCGTCTGCAGGAACTGCAAAGGAAAGTTGCTCGCCTAAGCCGGCGACAGGTCGCACGATCGTCCGTTTTCCGACGGTCGAAACTTTGACGCGGATCGATTGAGTCTGCGCCTCTGCTTGAGGGAGCCGGCCGATGAGGGTGCCTTCAATGATGTCCTCCGCCGGAGCAAGACTAAACAGATCCTCGACGCGGCAAGCCAGTACTGAGGCCAACTGAAGGGCAACTGCCGTCGTCGGTAAGTACAGGTTCGATTCAATGGAAGATATGGCTTGTCGCGTAATACCAGCTCGCTTGGCGAGTTCACCCTGAGAGAAGCCCTGCTTCGTACGAATGGATTTTAGGTGATTGGAAAACCGAACGGAGGGTCCGTGCTGTTTGATCTGCGTCCGCATGGACAGGGTGTATAGCAAGTATACTTTCCAGATGTCAATTATGATTTACACCATCTGTTCGGCTTCATAACAGAAGAGTCCTAGAAGCCGTACAAATCCACGACAGTTTGAGGCCACTGCGCCGAATGGACTCATCGCCGCATGGCCTGTGAGGACCGACCTGATTGCACAGGACTCGACACAGTACGGAGATCGAATTGACGGGTGAGATGCGAGGTCAGGAGGTATTTATGCGGATCTTAGCAGGCGGCGGAAAAACTCAAATTGCGTGCTTCAACAGGCCTGTCATGAGATTCTATGGTTCATGTCAAGCATTTTGTTATTCGCTCTGGATTAAATGTTGTCCGGTAATGATGAATAGACCACGCGGTCCGGGCGATTTTGCGAGCGATGATCACCAACGAGGCGGTCGTACTCCAGCCTTGCGTGCGGTACGATTCGTAGATCGGTTTCCAGACGGTAGTTTTGACGGCCGACATCGCAGCGTTAAACAGCAAGCGGCGCAACTCGGCCGGGCCGCGTTTGGACAAGCGGCGGCGACCGGCTTTCTGTCCCGAGTCATTCGCCCGCGGATCCAACCCGGTGAAAGCGACGAAGGCATCCGCCTTGCGAAACGGTACGCGCTCCAACGTATTGGTCAAGCTGAGGCCTACCAGGGGACCGACGCCCACAATGGTTTGCAACCGATGTTGGGCCTCCTGGTGTTGGGGCGAACCAGCCGCAATCGCAGCCATGGCCGTATCAATCTTGGCAATCAACGCCTCCAATTTGCTCATCACGGCCTTGAGTTCGGCGGCAAAGCCGCCCAGATTGCGCATCGTCAGCTTGAGCGTGCCTTGGAGACGGACAATCGTGGCACGCCGTCGAATCAGCTGATCCAGCTTGCGTTGATTCGCCGTGGGAGGCGTCTAGGCACGCAAGTGCGTGTGCTCTTGCGCGATGAGTCGGGCAATCAATTCCGCATCCACCCGGTCGGTTTTGGCCCGGTTGCCCATGGCCTTGGCGTAGTGCCGAGTATCCAACGGGTTCAGCAGGAAGACGGTATACCCGTGGGCCTGCGCCAGGGCCGCCAGCAATTCATGATAGGTGCTGGTGGATTCCAAGCCGATGCGGCTGCCGGCTGGGAGAGATTTCAGCCATGTCCGCAAGGGGGCCCGCTGATTGGGAATACGCTGGACCGGAAAACTGTGCTCGGCACATGCGACCACAACGGCGTCTTTGGCCACATCCACGCCGACATTCAGAACGGGTTGCATCATCGTCGCCTCCTTGAAAGCAGAAATGAATGACGCTGGGGTGGCACACACCAACGTGAGCTTGCAGACAAATCGGCGGTCAGGGGTCCTGCCGCGAGATTCTTCATCGACGTTTGTGGTGTGGGTGGGAGAGTTCTCAGACAGTCTGTCCGCTGTGCGGCAGATGCTAGTCGATGTCCCTCCACCCCAGCTCCTCGTAGCTTCTCAAGAATGAACGGTAAAACACCATACAAGCTGGTCGAAGGGCTCAGCACGGACGAAAAGCGTCAGCACATCCAATGACCGCTCCGTTCGTCCTGAGGCTTTCGAAGGATGAACGGAGGGTTTTCCGCAGCCTGTTAGAGGGGACCCTGCCCGAACAACTGAAGAGAGGACTCAGTCACGCAAGCGCCGCTATTCACTATGGTGAGGGGCTGCCGATGCCGAGGGCATGTCTGCCGTGATGCAGGACTGCATGAGCTCAACCTTACATTGCCACGATGTGGCCGCAGCGTTGACGCGGTTGACCACATCCGCCGGCTTTACGGTGCTGGGAGTAATGTCCACGAGCACATGGTCGGGGACGCGGTTGAAGTAGACGCCGGTCACGCCTGGAATAGCTTGCAAGACGTTGTTCATCTCAGCTTCCTTGCTGTCGCAGCCGGATCCGCTGAGCATCAGGGGAAGTCGTTCTTTGGTCGGTGGGTTTGCTGAAACAGGTAAGGAAACGGAAAGGCTCGCGATCATGAGTACTACCGGTACAACTCGTTGACTCCAAAATGTTTGCATGAAATAAGCTCCCAGACAAGAGAGGGTGATAGCGCGCATAAAATACAGGATGCGGAATGATTTTGTCGAGTCGCTACTTGTCCTGCACCAAAAAGGCTCTTGAGCGGGCAGTGCCGCCGCCGGCGACGACATCGATGAATGACATGCCGGGCCGGACATCGGGAACCGTCGCTTCGATGGTCGTGTCGTTCACGAACTTGTAGTCGATCTGGGTGGGGCCCGCCGCACTGAACGCCACGCCACGGAAACAATCCTTCGTTCCGAAATTCTCTCCCTTGATGGTGATCGTGTGTCCCGGCTTGGCTTCATCCGGCTCCACGCGCGAGATCTTCGGTTTTCTACTGCTATCGCAGACAGGGTCCTTCGACACGTGCTGTTCGTCGTGACCCTTGATTGATTCTGTATCGTGCAGCGTGTAGCCCGCTCCGTCGACGATCACTCCCTCTTCAGCAACCGAGTGGCGGGGGAAGCAGGGGAACGCACACAAGGAGACCATCGCGAAGGGCAACAGAAATCGGGGAGACATTGGGACCTCCTTCTATGGAGACTTACTTGTTCTGCATCGGAACATAGATTTCTCCGATGATCGTTTGCCCGGGAGAGGAGAGCGCAAATTGTGAAAAGGCCTCAACCAGGCTGTTCGGTTCCTTTTTCGAAAGCAGCAACAGAGGGCGACGGAGGCTGTAGCGGCCGTCCTTCACCGTCGGCACTTCCGGCTCGACCTTATCCACCGGCAGCAAGCGGACGGCGACACCTCCCGAGACGGCCGAGAGGCCGGTACTCAATGAAATATAGGCGGCTGCGGAGAGGGGAGGAAGGGTGCCGACGACGGTCTTCACGACGACCTCGTCTGCACCGATCATTTTGGCGGAATCAGGAATTTTGCCAGCTATCCCCAGTTGGGTTTCGAAGGCTTCCCGAACGTTTTGGTTGCGTGGCCTATCGATCAGGAGAAGCTTGGTCTCCGGTCCGCCCAGCTCCGACCACTCCGAGATCTTTCCCGAAAAAATGTCGGCAACTTGCTGCTTGGTCACTTCTTTGGTGAAGTTCGACAGATGAACCAGAATGCCGATTCCATCCCAGCCTATCTGAGTCGCCGCTAACGCCGGATCTTCGACCCCTGTGACGGCAATCTGAGCCCGGCCTGTGTTGACCAGTTGCAACGGTTTGGAATCTTCATCCCACAGAATATCGACATAGACTCGTGGATTGGCTTTTTCGAAGGCCCGAACCAGGGTCTCGATGGTCCTTTGCTCCGGCCCGTTTCCGGCGATGATCAAGTTTCCGGCTACTTGAGCGAAGGTGGCGGCGTGCGACGCACAGAGAGCTACTCCGACGAACAGCCCGGTTACGAACTGCCCCACGGTCATCGCGTGGCCTGTTCCCACAGGAGGTCACGACCGAGTTGGTCTTGGATGCTCAAGAGATCGATCCTTCTGTCGGCGCGGAATCTGATTCCGAGGCGGCATCAGGCGGCGGCATGTTGAGTGCGACATTCACCGGCGGCAACTTGGCGAAGCTCCGCATCCGTTCCTCATGCATGGCCTTGGCTTTCAGCTCGGAAAAGCCTGGTTTGCGATCACCGACGACATTGGATGAAAACAAGGACATCAGTCTGGTTGCCTGTCGGGCCCGACAAAATGGACATTCCGTGTCTTCGACCCTGGCATACAGAGACTGACTGGCTTCGAATTGTTTTTCGCACTGTCCACAATGGTACTCGTAGAGGGGCACGGAATTGGATCCTTTCGCTGGCTCTATTGCAGAGCTATCATCCGGAACTCTGGTCCAGACTTGACAAGACGACCTCTCTCAGGTGATCTTGACCGGCTCACAAGGATACGTTTATTCTAGCAACATACACAACTATACTGCCAGCTTCATAGGAGGGTTTCAATGTCAGTGCTGATTCGACGGTACAAAGGCAACACCGGCATGATGCAGGAAGAACGAATCGATGACGACGATCGAATCGAGCGCTACATGAGGCTCTTTGAAAAAGACGACGTCAAGAAGTTGCACACCGGCGTGAAAGTTTTTATTGAGAAGGATGAGTGGCAGCTCCTCCCATGAGAGTCGGTAAGGGGCGAGAGGTGAAGGGCAATCGGGTGACCTGCAATCGTTCCCGAAGACCTTCACGACTGTCCGTTCACCCCTGACCGGTCTGCCATGATTTACTGGGTTCACATTGCACGAGCGATCGACCGTGCAACACTCCACCGCGATCGCTGTTCAGAGGTTCCGTCCATCGCGACCTCCAGTGATTTCTGGGAGGGAGGATGGTTCGACTATCCGGACAAGGAACGGGCACTCCGTGCTATGGAACAGGCCGGAGTCAACCTACAACGACGGTGCCCTCTGTGCAAACCCTAGAAATAGGAAGTGCTGAGTGCTCAGTGCTGAGGCTTTAGCAGGCTGCGGAAAAACTCCCTTTGTGTGCTTCGACAGGCCTGTCCTGAGCTGGTCGAAGGGCTCAGCACGATCGAAAAATCTCAGCAAATTCAATGACCGCTCCGTTCGTCCTGAGGCTCTCGAAGGATGAACGGAGGGGGTTTTCGCAGCCTGTTAGGTTTGGTTTACTCAGAACTCAACGCTCAGCACCCAGCACGTTTCCCCCATGCCCCAACTCGCACTCCTCCTGACCACGGTCATCTGGGGTGCCACATTTCCCGCAACCAAAGCAGCGCTTGAGCAGATCCCTCCGCTTTCTTTCCTGTTGCTCCGATTCCTCCTAGGCACCCTGTTGGTGCTTCTGTGGTTTGTGATTTGCCGCCGTCGACTGCACCGGGATCATGCCGTATTGAAGGCGAGCGCGCTCACGACCGTCTTCCTCTTTCTCGGGTACCTGTTGCAAACGGTCGGACTCCTCCATACGAGTGCTTCCAATTCAGCGTTTCTGACGGCGTTGTATGTGATTTTTGTACCGATGATTCTCATGCGGATCGACCGGCGGGTGGTGTCGGCTACGGCGATTGCGGTGGTCGGGCTCTGGCTCTTAGTCAAGCCCGACAGCTCTATGAATCTGGGAGATCTCATGACGCTAGGATGCGCCGTCGCGTTTGCCGGGCATATCATTTGTCTTGAGCGGTTCACCCGGCAAGTCGATGCTCCGTCGTTACTGGTGTGGCAGATGGTGGCGATGACGCTGTTGTTCCTTCCTGCTCCCTGGTGGGAAGAGGCGACACAGAGCGCCTTTTCGCCGACAGCCGCCTTGCTGATCGGTCTTGGGGTCACGGGCATTCTGGCTACGCTGGCGTTTGCCGTCCAGATGTGGGCGCAGCGGCTGGTGCCCGCGCAACAGGTAGCCTTATTGTTTGCGTCTGAACCAGCCTATGCGGCTTGGTTGTCTTGGTACTTTCTCGGGGAGACGTTGGATGTGCAAGGATGGATCGGGAGCGCGCTGATCTTATTGGCAGTGATGATCGGGGCGTTCGGCGGCTGATCGTTCGTAGGAGGAGACGTTGTATGGCACAGAAATTCGGTAATGGACGATGGGTTCACGAAGGATTCTTGGATAATCGCATCGATGGAACGGTTGTGGGCCAGGTGGTCTTTGCCGTGATCGGGCCGGTGGATTTTTATCTGCGAGGCAATTTCAAGCCGGATATCGCAGGAGAGGTGATTCGATTCCGCAACAGTCGGTTTGAAGATGACGATATGGCTGGACAGGTCATCGGCGACATGGCGAAGCCGCAGGTCGGAACGGTAAACCTGATTTCGCTGGATCCTCACCCCAATCTGGAGCCGCATCCCTATGTCGAGTGGTTTACGCTCAACAAGGACCACTACCGCTTCGAGTTGGGTCCAGGTGATGCCTGGGTGCTGTCCGATGAGGAACGGAAGGTGATCGATGAGGAAAGCCGACGCATCAGGGAGACCCTGGCCGATCAAGCGACCGACCGGCCAAGGTCCGACGATGATTCAGAGTGGGTCTAAGGAGGGGTCAGTTCAAGTTGCGGCTGAGGCGCTGGAAGTTCCGCTGCTCTTACAGCTGCTTCAATCTTCTTCTTGAGTACGCTGCGGTCTGAATCCTGCTTGGTTTTGCCCTCGCGCACATATACCGGGACACCGCGGATATCCCAGACAAGCCCCAACCATTCCAGCCCTTTCAGGCAATAGTAGCTCATATCGATTTCCCACCAATAGAAGCCTTGTCTTGTCGAGGCTGGATAATAGTGGTGGTTATTGTGCCAGCCTTCTCCCATGGTAATCAGGGCCAGAAAGAAGTTGTTTCGGCTGTCGTCCCCGGTCTCGTACCGTTGCGAGCCATAGACGTGGGACAAGGAATTGATGGTGCAGGTGCCATGAAACAGCGCGACGGTCGAGATGAAAAATCCCCAGATCAGCATCTGGGGGCCGTTGGTGCCGAGCTCTGGTGCATAGGCCTCCAGCAGCTTGCCGAATCCGAACATTCCGAAGCCGGTAATGGTGGGAACGAGGACATCAAATCGGTCGAGAAACCGCAGCTCGGGAAACTTGGCGAAGTCGGCAATCCCTTTGAGGCGCGGCGCATAAAAGGTTTGCGACATCACCCAGCCCATGTGCGACCAGAGAAACCCCCCATGACGCGGAGAGTGCACATCCTCCGGCGTATCGGATGCGATGTGGTGATGACGATGATGCCCAGCCCACCATAAGGGACCACGTTGAGCGCAGGAGCTGCCTAAGAGCGCAAAGAGAAATTGGACGGTGCGCGAGGTCTTGAACGTGCGATGTGAAAAATAGCGATGGTACCAGCCGGTGATCGCAAACATGCGGATGTAATAAAAGGCGACCGCGACGGCGACCGCGGTCCAACTCCATCCTACCCACAACACCCCCAAACACATCAGATGCACGGCAATAAAGGGGACACTCCGAACCCAGTCGACCTTGGGAGGCCCTTCCACTTTCGTGTGTTCGAGGCCGGCCCAGGAGTCAAACCAACGAAGAAATGAATACCAGATATCCTGGGTTTTGGTCGGGCTACTCGTTGGCACGTCGGACATACGATTCTCCTCTAGGTCAGGGGATCGGCAACGTCACTGTGGTGGGAGACAGGGAGCCGTGGTCCCGGTTAAGCTGATGGATCACGCGGAATAGGTTAGGTCACCCATTATACATAGAACATCAGGAAAGTAAAACCTGATTTTTGCGTGGCCTTCGCCGCTGAGATTGTACTGGAACGCGACATCCTGTCCACTCTTTTCGAATGAGCCTTGAAGATTTGGCGGTGGTGGAGTATTGGTCGGATTGCTATTGTTCGCGGCTGCGAGCATTGCGTCCCGGAAACTTTGTCGATAATCCGTTCGCCCCGTGCCCCTGGGCGTCTTTCATGAGGATACGGCACGGAAGTGGGTCTAGAAAACAGTCGAAAAAAGTAGTAAAGACTAGCGTCTTGTATGGCTCCTGCTATCGTTGTCGGAGTTGATCACATCGGAGGCGCATCATGTTAACGCTCACCTTGGAATATTGGGAAGGTGAAGATGGATGGTACGTTGGACAGTTACGTGAAGTTCCTGGTGTGATGAGCCAAGGCCGTTCGCTTGACGAACTGCAGCAGAATATTCGAGAAGCGTACGAACTGCTCATTGAAGAGAGTCGCTCTCGTCAGCACCATTCGCCGTCCTTCACCATTCCGATCTCCATTCCGGCCTGATCCGGGCCAAGCCGACCTTGAAACGCAGAGAGTTTATCCGACACCTTGAGCAGGCTGGATGTATTCTCACCAGAACTAAGGGCGGCCATGACATGTATCACAATCCTGCGAACGGTCGGTCCGCTCCGGTTCCGCGACACACAGAAATCGACAACTCACTCTGCAAGCTCATTCGTAAACAGCTGGGTCTGAGTCAAAACTAGGCCAGGCCTCAACCACTGACGAGTTCAGGGCGGGCCCTTGGAGGAGCTCAGGATAGGCTTGGCGAAGCACAGCCCCGCGTCTTGGAAGAGCTTGTAGACGAGTCTCCGGAAGAAAGCAGATGCCTGTTTGACAGGGTTCTTCGTGCGTGAGTTGTAAAAGGGCTTGGCAAGAGTCGCGAAGATGAGTCGTTGAGCTTAGAGGTGGCGAAATAAGGTTAGATTGCTATTGTTCTGGGTACTAGACAGCTGTTTATCCTCACGTTACACTCCTGCCCAACAAACCGGGTCTTTACGTAAGAGCCGCTTGGATCTGTCTAACGGAAGTGGCCATGACGGCGGCGCCAACTATCTCTGCTCGACTTGCCACCATTGATTATTGAGTGGCACGCAGGCTCTGATGGCATTCGAACAAAGAAACTTGAAAGTGTTCTTGAGCTCCAGCATGGGAGAATTTCGTGATCAGCGAGCCGCGATTAAACAGGAGCTGAACTCTCTTGAAGTTGAAAGTTATGTGTTTGAGACAGAGGGTGCCTCTGATCAATCACCAGCAGAAAGATTCCAAGCGGCGGTCCGTGGGGCCAGTGTGTACATCGGTGTGTTTGGAAGGATCTGTGGAAAGTATACAAGGGAAGAGTATGAAATGGCACGGGCACAGGGGATTGCCTGTCACCTGTATGTTCAACACCTACGTGATGAAGAACGAAGCGAGGAGCTGAAGGACTTTGTGAAAAGCCTGAGCGGGGTTTCGAATGTGCCAACCATATACCATTTCCAATCTACTGACGAGTTGGTACGGCAAATCAAGCGCGACCTTTGGAAGTGGTTGGAACGGCTGGTAGGCCGAGCAAGCTCGGATAGAGACCAAGTTGACTTGAAGGAAAATTTACCTATTTTGTGCAACCGAGACCCTCAAGAAGTCCATTTTGAGTCGGAGGTCGTCTCTTATTTTCAGGTGCGATCGACACGGCCGATCTTGTTGATCTTGCCGGGGCACGTGCGAGAAAGGCATGGCTTCTATCTGGATAGGATCAAATTCTGGTCCTTAGATGAATATCTGACCAAGGCGGGCATACGGGGCGAGAAAAAAGTCCTTCGCTTCCGGAAGTCTCCATGCGCAATGGCCACCTCCGTTCATTTGCAGCGGGAAATCCTGGGGCTGTTACGTGGCCAAGAGACGGGTGATGATGGTGTCATTCTGGCCCATATCAAACAAGCACGGTTAAAGGCACTCCTGATCGAGATACAAGTATTGACCTCTGAGTGCGGAGGGAATCCTGCCAAGCCCCTTCAACTCATTGGGGACTATCTGGCGGCCTTCCCAGATACCAAGGAAAGTGTCTTGGTGGGTGTTGTGGTGTCGTTAGCGGAGGATGGGAAGCAGGGGTTGTGGAAACGTTGGCTCGGGAGCGATCTGTTCGAGAAGACCATTCAGGAGATAGAAGAACGGTATCGCGATGGTTCCAAGCTCCTGGTCGAGGTGTTGCCACGGTTGACTTCTCCAAAGGTAGCTGACGTCCGACGTTGGTTGGAGCATGACCTCGTGAGGCCATCCGCCAAGAGAGTAGGGGAGGCAGAGATCGAGGCGATATTTCAGGGTCGCGACAGTCTGCCGATGGACGATCTGTACACGAAATTGACTGACTTGCTGGAAAAACAGAGACGGTAAGCACCAGCTGCTGGCCACATCAAGGTATCAAGAAACAATCCCGAAGGAGGAGCACCGTGCCATTTCCATACATTACAGGAAGAGCTCAGCAACCGCCGTCACAACCGGTGGATTTGCCACAACCGTCTAGAGCCAAACAGCTGGATCCCGCCGGCTACCTCATGGATCAGCCGTTAGTGGACGCCGTCAATGTGGCGTTGCTGCTTAGCCAACCGTTGCTGGTGACCGGAGAGCCCGGCACTGGGAAAACCCAACTGGCCTACCGAGTAGCGTGGGAATTGGGTCTCGGGAAGCCCTTACGGTTTGACACAAAATCAGGGAGTACCGCACGAGATGTCCTCTATCGCTATGACACCCTCAGGCGCTTCCATGCTGCGAATACAAATTCGGGAAGCCAGGAGAATCTGGACTATTTGACCTATGTGGCCTTGGGGGAGGCCATCGTTTTGTCCCGCAAGAGAGAAGAGGTGCAGAAACTTCTTCCGTCGAACTTCAAGCGCACAGGACCCTGCCGCAGCGTGGTCCTGATCGATGAGATCGACAAAGCACCACGAGACTTTCCAAACGATCTCCTGTTGGAGATCGATGCCCTGCGGTTCAGCATCCCAGAGCTGAACGACGAGATTGAAGCCGATCCGAACCTTCGGCCCGTGTTGGTGCTGACCAGTAATTCGGAACAGAATCTGCCGGATGCCTTTCTGCGCCGGTGTATTTACTATCACATCCCCTTACCGGATCGGACAAGGCTGGCCGAGATTGTTCAAAGCCGACTCCCGGACATCAGCCCGGTGCGAGACAATTCGCCACTGCTGGATTCGGCGCTGGACTTTTTTCATGAAGTCCGGGAATTGGACCTGGGAAAGCCCCCGTCGACGGCTGAGCTGCTCAACTGGCTGCAGACGCTTGAAAAATACGGTGTTGAACCAAGCATGAAGGTCACGGAAGACCCGGAACCGTTGAAGAAAAGTCTCAGCACGCTCGCGAAAACCCAAGAAGACAGGGATTATTTGTCGACCTGGGTTCAGCAACAATTTGCCAAACGTCCCTGAAGCATTCGATGCTCCACACAGAGGAGATAGGCGACCTTGCAGACCATCTTCGGCAGGAAGGATTTCATCCCTCGCTCTATCAAGTCCTGGCCGCTCAAGCGGTGGTTCATCAGGAATCACAACGTGACGTGGATCTTGGATCGCTGGTGCGTCTCACCACTTTACTCTGCCCAATCTTTAGTTCGACCCCTGACGAGCAAGACCGGTTTGAGAAGCTGTACCTAGAATGGCTACGGGCTCGGAGCGGGCGACCCCGCACAATTTCATCCAGTTCTTCTCCTACTCCTCCGCCTGAAAAGCCTCGCACCCATTGGCGCATGAAACTGGCGGTGCCGTGCCTGCTGATCGTGCCGGCCCTCACGGCCTGGTTTCTTTGGCAAGATCTTCGCCCACGCCAGGCAGTGGGCCGTGTCGTGGCAGACAGCCAGCCCGTTGCCCAAGCAACGCTGAGGTTGGGTGAACAGACGGTCACGACGGACAAGCAGGGGACCTTCAAGGTTCCATTTAAGAATGATGATATGCCTCTCCAGTTGCTGGTCGAAATGAAGGGGTATCTCCCAAGCCAATCGCTTGTGGGACAAACGATCCTCGAAAATCGAAAGTGGTTCTATCTGGCTGCCGTCGAGTGGGATGTTCAGTATCAGATCGGAGATGTGCAGCTCGCGAAGGAAAAAACGGGATCCGATTCACCATCGCCACCCCCTGCCCCTGCTCAGGAATCGACTCCTCCCAAGTTGAGGCTGGAGAAGTTACGAACCGTTCCTCCACCGATGCCTTCTTGGTGGGAGAGACTTTCCTATTCAACTGCCCTTATGGCGCTCGCACCGATTCTGCTTGTGCTGTTGTGGCTCATCTATCGGTTCGGTCGCCGTGCGGTGCTAAAACGCCAGTCGAGCCGTATTCCACCAGAACTCAAACAGGTCAAGGTCCAGGCCGGTACCCAGAGGATTTTCCCCTCGCTCTCGCTGCGGCATGTCACACAGCGTCTCCGTCAAACACGCTTTGAGGAGTCTACGGAGTTGGACGTCCCTCGCACGATTGACCGCACGATGAATCGGGGAGGCTTGTTTACGCCGGTCTTTGGTTCAAAGCGCGAACCCAGTTATGTCGCCCTCATCGACCGAGCGACTGTGGCCGATCACCAGGCCAATGTAGCGGCCCAAGTGGTGAGGGATCTGGCCAAAGGATATGTCTTACTTCGGCAGTACGAGTTTGATGAACAGCCGACCATGCTGAGGAGGGTGGATCCTCTCCACGCCAGGCCGAAACAGAGCGAGGGTGCAACAGCCGAGGCGACCAGAGTAGAGATCATGTCCTTAGGCGAGGTCATGGCTAAGTTTCCTACCAGTCGCTTGCTCTGCTTTGCGGATCCCATGACCTGTTTCGATCCCCTGTCAGGAAAAATCCGACCATGGGTTGAAACGCTGGAAGCCTGGGAGGAGCGCTTCCTGTTCACCACCAGCACCCATGGGCAATGGACACAGGCAGAGCGGATTCTGAGCCGTCGCGGCTTTCACGTTATCCCTCTCACGTATCATGGGCTGCGGTTACTTTCCCAACTCCTGGAGCAAGACAGCGTATTGAGTCATCTAAAATCTTACCGGGCCACCGATCGTTGCGTCATTTGTCAATCTTACCCTCCGGGGCCGCATGGTGCGGGCCCAGAGGAGGGGGCCGATGGAGGCAGAGCCGATGGCGCGACGGGCGAAGGGCGAGTATCTGCGAATCATGTGGCAGCGGTATCAACGAGCCAGTCGCTCGGAGCGCTCGGCGTTGCTCGACGAAGTGACGCGCGTGTGTGGGTATCATCGCAAATATGCGATCGGGGTGTTGCGCCAGCAGCGGCCGCCCCAGCCGCCGGTGCGCCGGGCGGGCCGACGGCGACCGACCTATGGCGAGCCAGTGATCCGCCTGCTTGCTGAGATCTGGCAAGCCGCCGGGTATCTCTGTGGCCAACGGTTGCAGGCCGCGATTCCGCACTGGCTGCCCTGGTTGAAACGGCGAACCACAGTCCCCCCGGCGCTGGAAGCCCAGCTTCGGCGAATCAGTGCCCGGCAGATCGACCGACGGCTAGGGGAACGGAAGCGCCGAATCAAGCGGCGGCTGTATGGGACGACGCGGCCAGGGTCCTTGTTGAAGCACCTGATTCCCATCAAAACGGAGCACTGGGACGTCAGCAAGCCGGGCTATCTGGAGATCGATCTGGTCTCGCATTCCGGCGCCTCGGCCGCCGGGGAGTTTCTGCACACGCTGGACGGGGTCGATATTCACACCACGTGGGTGGAGCGGCAGGCGGTGCGGGGCAAGAGTCGGCACGGGGTGGTGCAGGCCCTGACCATCATCGAGTCACAGCTCCCGTTCTCTCTGCGGGGCGTGGATTCCGACAACGGGAGCGAGTTTATCAACGACCATCTGCTGGCCTGGTGTCAGAAGCGGCCCACCGGTCGGCAGGTCCAGTTTACCCGCTCGCGGCCCTACAAGAAGGATGACAACGCGCATGTGGAGCAGAAGAACTGGACGCATGTGCGTAAGTTGGTCGGCTGGGAGCGGTACGAGAGTCGGGAAGCCTTGGCGGCGCTGAACGCCCTGTATGCGGACTTGCGGCTCTTTCAGAACCTCTTTCAGCCCTCCATGAAACTCGTGCGCAAGGAGCGCGTGGGCTCGCGACGGATTCGCCGCTATGATGCCCCACAGACGCCGTTCGAGCGGGTACGAGTGTGTCCAGCGGCAGATCCGGCGAAGGTCGCGGCCCTGCAGCGCGTGCTGGAGACCACGGATCCCTTCATCCTCTCCCAGCGCATTGATCAGCGCCTGGAACAGCTCTGGGCACTCGCCACACGGGCCAGTCGCACGCCGCGCGAGCCAGCGCCCCGGCCGCCGCAGCCTCGGGCGAGTACGCCGTGGCGTGGCTGGACCTTCAGCCCCAATGTCCCGCGCCAGAACCAGACCCTACGCGGCACAGGACGCTCATAAGTGAGGCTACTCCGGCATGGACGCCAGGGCGATCGTTGATCCTGGGCCACATACAGCGGTCGATTTCCCAGACGGACCGCCCCAAAGATGCTCCTGTGTGCAAGGAGCGATGAGCCGCTCGGTAAGATTCACAAATGACCCAACGATCCCCCGGTAGGTAAGATTTTTAAATGGCTTGATAGGGACAGTCCACAAGGGGAATCGGCCACGGAGACGACACGAGAACGACGGGGGACCTATGAGCGAACTCCCCAACGTTGGTTGGAGCGTCATCCACCGTCACAGGACATCATTGCAAGGTTGATGGCCGACCTCCGACAGGAACTAGGGTCGGAAGGGATCCTCTGGTTAGCGGCTTGTGCTGCCTACCCGGAAATTCACTGGGCACTGACGCTGGAATGGGGTGCCCGCCTCTTTGGACAGGGCTCTACTGCGGAAACGTCTCTACCGAAGCTCACATCACTTGTGTGGTTCCGGCATGCCTTTATGCCGGATTGGTTCCGAGCAGCGCTCTATGACCAGGTGACGGCGCAAGAAGCGGAGCGGATCAGTCAGGAACTTGGCGAAATTATCAGTGCGCTGAATCCTGAAAGTGGCGACACGCTCCAACTCAAAATCGCCATGCCATCAGGGGCAAGACAACAAGCCGCTCCTCCAGTTGCAGGGCTCCGCGGTTGGCTCGAGAAGTTTCGTCGTAAATCGGCAATACAAGAAATGGGACGAGCCGCCGAGTCAGGCAGCCCTATGCGTGACTATGTCATGCTGCAATATCTCTCTGGCAAACAGGGGAAAGCTCTGACACCCTATGCGCCCAAGGCGTTGCTGACACTTCTCTTTTCCAAAGGGCAACCCTGGTTAGGGTTTCGACCGCTTTTCCTCGTGATGGCCGCGTGCCTGGTGTCCAATGGCATCTGGTGGTGGAAAAATCCTGCACCTATACCCTTACCGTCGCCCATCGTCGATGTAGGGTTTTTGGGGGACTCGAATGAAGTGATCCTCAAGCGAGAAAACGGGCGCGTTGAACGCTGGGGCCAGAAGGGTGAAGAATTCGTTCTCGTGGAATCTGGGGAACAGAATACCTTTACCGATCGCTTGACTAAGGTGAGGATGGGTCAGCAGACCGTGTCTGATCCGGAAGGATATTTGGAGCTGATCTACCAGAAAGAAGGGCGGCTCCGAGTGGTCAGTCGTGAGGATGGACGGGAACTCGCACGAGAAGTGGCACCCACTGCGCAGATAGCCAGCCTGCACTGGCCAGCCGGTATTGACGGGTTCTTGGTAGTCGCCAACGCAGACGTTCCTGAATTGATGAAACTGAATGGGCTGGGGGGCCTGCATCAACTCGAAATTGCGAGAAAGGCGTATGAAAAAACATCTGGTGAAGCGAAAAACAGAGTCAGAATGGAGAAGGCGAAACTCGTGGATTCCAAGCGGCAGTCCGACTCAATTGCTAAGAATATCACTGCCGCGGAAAGGTCTGCGGAAGATAAAGTGGCACAGTCAGTGCCCTGTGGAAAATTCGTCCCGTCGAGCTCCGGCGGACCGTTCAATTTGGACTATCAGAATCGGGGAACATATTTTGAGGGCGTTCGGCCAAAGCCAGTGTCGGGGTATGACATCGAGCTAATCTCCGTTATGGCCGATTATGGGGATAAGGATTTTCTGATCCCAGACTGCCTGCGACTTCGGTTCTACTTGAGGGAGGCTGTCCCAGTCCAGATCACTGTGAGGGAACAGGAAGTCCGACTTTACTATTGGTTGGACAAGATCATCCCAACTGCACCATGGAAAGTCGGCTTAAACGAATTTAGCTGGCCCACGGGAAGGGTGTTGAAGCGGCTTGATGAAAAACTGAACGTCAGCGAGTTGGGAGTCTTGATTCGCTTGGGAAGACAAACTCCAGCTGCGGCGGAGGATGTTGCGCCGGCCATCCTCTACCACACACGGCTGCCCGAGAAGATCAGTGGCTATATGTTCACCATGAAAGCGAACGGCGATGCGCGGCTTACGTGCAAGGTCTTTCAAGAGGGAAAATCAACCGAACTCATGACGCAAAACTTCCGCCGAATTCCTGGCGGCCGGCCGTTCACCGTGCGATGGGATGCGGCAGGTGCGCAAGAAGGCAGGTATGCCCTGGACTGTAACGGCTATTCCCTTGATACCAATCAACCAGTCCGACAGAGGGTTCGGTTCTATCATCAACCCTTTGTTCGGACAGAAAGCATCACATCGCCAGCGCGAGGCGATGTGACCGACAGTGAAAAGGAATCCAAGATGCAACAAACGGCGGCAGAGGCAACGAAATCTGCCCCGCAAATCATTGGTGAGGAGCGTGAATCTAAGGTGCTGATTCCGACTGAGGAGATGATTGGTAGCACCAAAACCGAAAAGAATATCGTCTCCAGTGTCAACGCAGAGGTGATCGAACATCTTAAGAGGGGCGTCGTGATGATCAGAGCGCAGGAGGAAGGGAAGACGAAGTTCGGGACGGGGTTTGTCGTTCGGCGGGAGACAGATGTCGCCTACATTGTAACGGCGGCGCACGTGGTAACAGGTGATCGCCGGGTGGGGGTCACATTCTATACGATGCAAGACACCGCTTATCCCGCCACGGTAGTCAACGTAGAAAGAGGAGAACCCGGACTAGCGCTTCTGTTGGTTAAGGTACCGCCTACGACCTTGGCTGGACTTGGTGTACTTTCTCTGGACACGAGTACCCGATTTGCTGGTGGCGAGGACATTTTGATGATCGCAAGCCATGCATCGGGAGGTGGCTGGGAGATCCTCAAGGGAAATGTAGTGTCACGCAAAGGCCGAACGCTCAATATTGATGCCGACGTTCAAGATGGAGACTCAGGTGGCCCAATCATCCACAATGCTCGGGTTGTCGGTCTTGTGACAGCACGGGCGCGTCATGCATTGGCGGCCACTGCCGTGACATTACAAGAGTACTTGGAGGGTGTCGGCATCGTCCCTCAAGAGAACAAATCCCTCCAGCGTCCTGTAGAGAAAGAGATTACCGGAAAGGACAGTCTGGACTCTCTGCCAGCGCCACAATCGCCGGAACAGACACAACAACAGGCGATGAAGCAACAACTACCGGAGCAGCAGTCGGTTGAGAAACTTCCTCTGAGAATTGGCGGCAAAGATGGTGCGCCGATGGTGCTGGTAGCAGCTGGGGAGTTTATGATGGGCTCGCAGGAAGATGACAAAAGTGGGCAAAATGACGAGCGACCGGCCCATCCGGTTTTCCTCGATGCCTATTACATCGATCTATATGAAGTGACCACCGCTCGCTATGCAAAATTCTTCCAAGAGACCAACCGGCCCGCACCAGAGTATTGGTCGGAACAGGTCCTGAAACAGCATGGGCACAAACCAGTGGTGGGAGTGGACTGGAACGACGCCACTGCGTACTGTGAGAGAGCTGGTAAGCGCCTCCCAACGGAGGCGGAATGGGAGAAGGCGGCACGAGGCACCGACCAAAGGCTTTATCCTTGGGGGAATCAGGAACCCACTCAGCAACGAGCGAACTTTGGTCAGGGTCGTAATTTTAAAGACTATGCAGTACTCACCGATATCGGGTCTTTTGAGGAAGGGAAGAGTTCCTACGGCGTCTACGACATGGCCGGTAACGTGTGGGAATGGGTGGCTGATTGGTATGATGGGACCTATTACGGCAACAGGCCAGCGCGCAATCCGAAAGGACCCTCCAGCGGCCAATATCGAGTGCTCCGGGGTGGGTCCTGGAGCGGTGGACCGGCCTCTGTACTCTCGGTCTATCGTTCCAGGCTCACACCCATGGCTCGGAGCGGCGATCTCGGGTTTCGCTGTGCCCAGGACATTCCGAAGTAACCTTTACCCTTTGACTCTGTTTCCTTTTCTCCGAGTCTTGGTTTTTGGTCTTGGCCGCGAGATCAATGAGACTGGCGGTTGCGATCCTTTCACTTTGGCGGTATCCCGTTCGCCCTGAGGTTGTCGAAGGGCGTGAGATCCCGTTCATGGTTCGACTGGCTCACCACGAACGGGAAATCATCATGATCGACGAAGACACCGGGAATCTTCCAGCCGCCGTCACCAAGAACGGACTCCTGAGACACAACGCGACCGTCTACTCCGGGTGGTTATCTTGCCGTGGACCTATTTACAGAAACTCCTACTACCAATTCGCGATTAAGATGTCGGGGTGGTATGATTGACCGCGTTGTCTCAAAGAACGGCATTGCCATTCGGCTCACGGATGAGCGATGGAGGCACATAACGGAAGAGCATTGTGAACTTGCCGGGTTTCGCTCTACCGTCGTGGAGACCCTGTCGCATCCCGACCGTATCCTGCTCGGAGGCGATGGAGAGTTGATCGCTGTTCGTGAAGTGGAAATGGGAAAACATCTTGCCGTGGTGTATCGCGAACAAATCGACGACGGCTTTATCATCACGGCGTTTCTCACACGTCGGATTCGGTCGCTGGAGAAGAGGAGGCAGCTATGGCCCTAGCGGATATTCAGGAGTATGTGAAGCTGATTCCTGCCGTCAATCGGGCACCGCAGCATGCCGTTTGGCTGACGTACGATGCCGAGGCTGATACGCTATACGTCAATTACAAGAAGCCGAGTCATGCCACGGACAGCGAGATGACCGATGAAGATGTGATCATCCGCTATGAAGGTGATGAGATCATCGGCTTTACTGTGTTGCACGCGAGCAAACGACTCAAGAAAACCGCCTAATCCTCGCTTCAACTTGCCCTGAGTTAATCGAAGGACTCACCACGAACGGACTCCTGGGGCGTAACGCTAGCGTCTCCTGCCCCGGCCTTTATTGGCCCCAAATATCCACTTTGATGTGGCGATGCCCACGGCGGATGCGGTATCGCTGAAAGTCGGCAAGATCGAGGGTAAATACCTTGGTGGTGCGGAGTGATTCTGCGGCGACAATGACGGACGCGTCTGCCAGATCCATCGGGTGATCGCCGTACTGTTCCATCAATTCGAAGGCTCGCGCCGTCGCAGCTTGATCCAGAAACCAGAGAGACACACCACCATCAAGGACGAAGTCCCGAAGACAGTCTGCGCCTCTACTATTCGGCGTTAAGAGATGAAAGGCTTCGGTTAGGACAGGGATGGTTGTAAACAGGGCATCTCGTGTGGTGCGAAGAATATCTTTACATCGTGCATGTTCGGCATCTTGAGGGTCAAACAGCGCGACAAACGGTCCCGTATCGACGAGGATCATCGGCGAGGTTTTCGACGTAACGCGAGTTGCATGCCGCGCCGACTGTCGGTTGAAGGCGCAATGGCGTATCCGCCTGGTCCAAGATCAAGTCGGGAGTAAATGTCGAACGCGGACTGCTGAGAGCGGCGGCCCACTTCATCTCGTAATACCAATACCCCTCGCTTGAGGGCTGTGGACACGGACCACCCGGTTTTCTTCGTCACTTGCTTCAGGACCTTTTCGGTTTCGTCGTCTAGGCGAACGGTTCGGAGACCCATGATCTCTCTCCTTTGCGGAGTTGTCATACTGAATGTAATACATCTCGATTTTGTCGTCAACGCAGCTGACATAACATGGCGACAGGCTTGGAATTGACAGCTTCGCTGATGCGCCTCTAGAATGCCGCTGCAATGAACGACCGATTTCTTCGAGCCTGTCGCCGCGAACCAGTCGATTGCACCCCCGTGTGGTTTATGCGCCAGGCAGGACGCTACATGTCCGAGTACCGGACGTTGCGCGCGAAACATTCGATCCTCGAAATGTGCAAGACGCCTGAGCTTGCCGCTCAAGTGACCCTCCAGCCGATCAACCGATTTCCGTTGGACGCTGCCATTATTTTTGCCGACATCCTGCTGCCGTTGGAGCCGATGGGGATCAGTCTCGAGTTTGCAGCGGGAGAAGGGCCCGTCATTCACAACCCGGTTCGTGACCGAGCGGCGGTGGATCACCTCAAAGTCATCGACGGTGACGAACTGGAGTATGTGGCCGAGGCCATCCACCAAGCGCGTCGCGCCCTCGATGGACGAGTGCCGTTGATTGGGTTCGCCGGTGCGCCGTTCACACTTGCGAGCTACGCCATTGAGGGCGGAGGATCCCGCAACTATCTGCACACCAAGCAGATGATGTATAGCGACCCCACCGCCTGGCATCGCCTCATGGACAAGTTCGCGGGCGTGCTGACCGGGTATCTCAGACGACAGATCAAGGCAGGAGCTCAGGCGATTCAGCTCTTTGATAGCTGGGTCGGCTGTCTTTCGGCCAGTGATTACACCGAATACGTCATGCCCCACGTCCAGCGGATTTTCGATGGGCTCAAACGGGAAGGCGTGCCGATGATTCATTTCGGCACCGGCACCACGGCTATCCTACGTCAAATGCGCGAGGCAGGCGGCGATGTCATCGGGATCGACTGGCGGGTTCACCTGGATGAGGCCTGGACCATGGTCGGACATGATCGCGCTGTGCAGGGCAACCTGGATCCGCTCGCGCTGTTTGCGCCGCTCCACGAAATCGAACGTCGCGTGGAGGACATCCTGCGCCGAGCGGGAGGGCGTCCCGGGCACATCTTCAACCTCGGTCACGGCATACTGCCTACGACGCCGGTCGAACACGTGGCCGCAACGATCGACATGGTGCACAAACTCAGCCAACGGTAGTGTGGTATCCCATGGATTTCAGAATAATCCGTTCGCCCTGAGCTAGTCGAACGGCGCGAGATTTCAGACAGTTCCGTTCATGGTTCGACAAGCTCACCACGAACGTATTTGTAGTACGCTGCACCAGCTGGATTGTGTCCAATTTTCTCTGACAAAGGCCATGTCTTTTCCTCAACGCCATACTGCCGTTCTCCTGATGGCTATGGGAGGGCCCGATTGTCTGGAGAACGTCGAGCCGTTTTTGCTCGATGTCAGGGGTGGCCGACCAACGCCTCCTGAACTTGTCGAGGAGATTCGTGAACGGTATCGAGTCACCGGTGGGAAATCGCCGGCCGTCGGCATCACGCAGGAGGTCGCGAAAAAACTCGAGCGGCGACTGAATGGGGCGGAAAACAGCCGCTACAAGGTCTATGTCGGTTTGCGGCATTGGCATCCCTTCATCAAAGAAACGTACGCTGATCTG
Source organism: Nitrospira sp. (assembly GCA_029194665.1). NCBI lineage: Bacteria > Pseudomonadati > Nitrospirota > Nitrospiria > Nitrospirales > Nitrospiraceae > Nitrospira > Nitrospira sp. The sequence continues at coordinate 393,037 of JARFXO010000003.1, forward strand.
CTGAAAGAATCACCGGAACAGATCATCGGGGTCTGTATGGCCCCGCAACAGTCCTCCTTGAGTACCGGAGCCTATCGAAAGAAAGTGGAAGAGGCTCGTGCTGAATTGGGGGATCGCACCCCTGTGACGTATGTCGGGAGTTGGAACCGACATCCTCGGCTGATCGCAGCGATTGTCGACAACATTCGGAATGGACTACTCGCCTTTCCTGCCGATATGCGAGCCTCGGTGCCAGTGCTGTTTACTGCCCATAGTCTGCCGGAACGGATCGTGGCAATGAAGGATCCCTATCCTGACGAAGTGAAGGGTACGGTCGACGCTGTGACACAGTTTCTGGGTCATCAACCGACCTACTTTGCCTATCAAAGTCAGGGGCGATCAAGCGAACCGTGGCTGGGACCAACCGTGGAATCGATGTTGGAAGCTATTCATCTGGCGGGACACCGCCAGGTGCTGGTGGCGCCTATCGGGTTTATCTGCGACCATGTGGAAACCCTCTTTGATATCGATATTGAATTAAAGCAGTTGGCGGCCAAGAAAGGCATGCATCTTGAGCGCATCGCCATGCTAAACGACTCTCCTCCACTGATCGAGACGTTACGTGACGTCTTGACGGCACACGAATCGTCCCTCTGCAGCCAGTCGTGACTCGACCACGCACAGTCGTAATTGTAGGTGGCGGCATTTCCGGCCTGGCTACCGCTTTTTCGCTACAAGAGAAAGCCGCAAAGGCCGATCTTCCTATCCATTGCACCGTCCTCGAATCCGACCAATCCTGGGGAGGAAAGATCGTCACGCACCGGGTCGGCGAGATTGTGACGGAAGCAGGACCGGACTCCTTCCTTTCGCAAAAACAGGCAGGCCTCGATCTCTGCATGAAGCTTGGCCTTGCCGATCAACTCATCAATACCAATGCAATGGCCAAGAAAGCCTCTGTGCTGTATGGCGGGCGGATGCACGACTTGCCCGAGGGACTGCTCTCTTTCGTTCCGAAGCAACTGGGGTCTTTCTTTCGGAGTGGTCTGCTCACCTGGACAGGGTTGGCGCGTATGGGACTGGAGGTCGCTGTTCCACGCGGTCCCTCAACGGGCGATGAATCGTTGGCCGCCTTTCTTCGCCGTCGATTTGGGGCGCAAGCGTTTGAGCGGGTCTTGGAACCGTTGATGGCAGGAATTTACGCGGGCGATGCCGAGCAAATGAGTCTGCGAGCCACGTTCCCGCGGTTTTATGAGCTGGAGCAACGGCATGCCAGCATCGTCCGCGGCATGATGGCAGCCAAGAAAGCCGCTGCATCAGTTTCGGCGGATCAACCAAGACGGACGATGTTTGTCAGTTTGAAGAATGGCCTCAGCGATTTGGTGACCGCCTTGACGAGTCGGTTGACGCAGCAGGGGGTTGAGTTGCGCATGGGTGCTCGTGTCGAGGCCCTCAGGGTGAGGTCGCATGAGCTCGGCCGCTGGATGTACGACCTTATTATGCAGGATGGCTCGGCGCTTTCTGCGGAAAGCGTGGTCCTTGCAACGCCTGCGTATGTATCAGCAGACCTGTTGCGCCCGTTGTCGCCGATTGCCGGCGGATTGCTGGACATGATTCCCTATGCTTCGACTGCCACCGTTGCGATGGCGTTTCCACGGACTCTGACGAGTGCTATAGAAGGATTTGGCTTTATCGTGCCGCGAACGGAGCAACGTCATCTCATCGCCGCAACGTGGACATCGCTCAAGTGGCCCTATCGCGCTCCGGCGGATCAGCTGTTGGTGCGCTGCTATGTCGGTGGGGTAGGGCGAGAAGAGATTCTGCGATTGGACGACGAGCAATTGACGGCCAAAGTCCGCGCCGAACTGTCCTCGCTATGCGGCATCAGGGCAGAGCCGAGCTACACTGAGGTGAATCGATGGTGGAAGGCGATGCCGCAATACAAGCTCGGCCATCTGGATCGATTGGCACAACTCGATGCGGCGGTGAGCCGTTATCCTGGACTTATTCTTACCGGGGCCGGTTATCGCGGAATCGGCATACCCGACTGCATTCGAGACGGAGACATGGCAGCGGAGCGAGTCGTGCATGATCTTTTAGGCAAGACCGATGTAGTCAGCAGATCAACCACGAAAATAGGGTGAACTTTAGGCTAAGGCCGAGCCTGTGCGATGGCCGATGCCTTAGGGCAGAATGATAGACTGTTCCGGGTAGCCGAGTTCTTTGAGCGTAATTTCCAGAGCATCGACCATCGGCGGCGGACCGCAGAGAAAAACACAGGTGTCGGGACCTGGAGCGGGAAGATGGTGTCGGAGAATTTCCGGGGTGACGCGACCTGTACTACCTTCCCACCCGTGAGGCGGCTGTTCCAATACATGGTGGCAATGAAAGTTCGGATGGTCTCGGACATTGCGTTCCCACTCCTGTCGGAGGATGATGTCCGATTCGGTTTTGTTGGCAAAGATCAGGAATAACTCCGCATCGATCTTGTTGGTCAGAATCCAGCGAATGATGGAGAGCATCGGCGTAATCCCGGTGCCTCCCGCTACAAATCCCACTCGCTTCGCCATTCCATCAATCCAATGTCCGCCGCTGTTCGGCCCGCTCATCGACACCATCTCTCCGATCCGCTGATCGTGTAGGTATTTCGAGACGGAACCAGCCTCATAGCGCTTGACCGTCAGATCGAAGAAACCAGTCGTGCCGACAAGCGAGGAGGGAGTGTATGGCCGCTTGACCTGCTTTCCGTTGATCGTCGCATGGAGGTAGAGAAAATCGCCAGGCAACATATCCAGCGTGGCATCGGCAGGAAGCTCGAACCGGAATGTTTTCGTGTCATGGGTGTCCGGCTCGATTGCAACGAGCTTGTACGGAGTAGGGGCTTTGGTCTTGATGCGGGTGATGTTGTCCATGGTGGCGCATTTTATGCGATCGCCATGATCTGTGCAACGCCAGAGCTTTGATTTGGACAGGGCGAGTCAAAAAGTGGAGCCCACGGCTTGGCAGGCATGGCTTCCTACATAGCATAGGGGGGTGAATCAGAACCGATACAGATCAGTATTGGAATGGATACAGCACGAGGGGCTGAGATACGCCGTTTCCTGAATCTAGACCCTGTACCGGCTCGGAATTCCATACTTTACCCCACTATCCCTAAGTAGTCCAACGTGGTATAAGAATTGCCCTCAGTGATATTTTATTGGCCACTTGATGATGGCCACATAGATATGAGTGTGCGTGGCGTATGATGCGAGTGCTCAATAAGTTGCCTTCTCGGTCGCTATCTGAAACGAACGGCGTGACCATGCTCGTGTTTGCGGTGGTGCTTCTTGTCCTCGGATTCTGTGGAGTCGGGTATTGGAGATATGTTGAAACAGAGACCCTCCATTTACAAGAACGCAATTTCCGGGCTTTGACGGTCACCAGCCGCGCGCTAGGAACGATGGTGGCCAATTACGCAACCGTGCTCAAATCTGTGATCGAGGGCGAACCATGCGGTAACGGTTCACCCTGTCATGACAAGGGCGTCCGCAAGGAGGCCTATAAGCAGGCCGTGCAAGCACTGCCGGGCCTTCGGGATGTGACGGTTGACGAAGAGACCAAAGATTTCGATGGGTTCGGCGTCGAGTTTACCTACCCAAACGGTGTCTCCTCCATCAAATTGACGTACGTGCATCAAGATCGTGCAGAGCTGAGACAGACCAGATGGAAGATCACCGCCGTGATGGATATCGGCACGATCATGAAACAATTGGTGACCGAGGACATCTTTTCAGATGTGCTGTTGGCTGATAGCACGGGACGGGTTCTGTACCATCATCCGTCCACACGCGATCCTTCCGGGTTTGAATTCGAGGATGTCTCGGCCTTCCTGCATAGACTTAATGATTCGGAGTCGAAGGATGGCGGTGCGGAGAAAGCTGGGGCTGAAACTTTGATGTCAAAGCTTCCACTGTTCAACGAAGCGCCGATCGGCGGGATAGGCCATGCGATATTTGCCCAGGCTACGGATCTGCTTGCCAATCCGGGAAAAACTCAAATATTGATTCTCGTGGGCATCGTTCCTGCCGGGCAATTTTATGCCGAGGCTCGTGCCATACCGCTCAATCCGTTTCTGCTCTTGGCCGGACTGTTGCTCGTCCTCTTCTTTGCGCTGCCGCATGTCAAGCTGCGAACAAATGTGCCGACTGAACGACTGACTCCCATCTCCATCGTCGTTCTGATCGTGTTCTCGCTCCTGGGAATCGCCGTGCTGACGTTCGGTCTGGCCGATATCGCGACGTACCACAATCTGGAGCAACAGTTGGATACGCGATTGGAAGCGGTCTCAAAAGAAATTAGGAAGCAGTTTAAGGCCAATGTGGAGCTGGGCTTGCGACAGCTCGATGTGTTTGATGACGCGTGCAATTCCCGATCGGCTTGTCGAAGCCGACTCACAAGAGAAGGCGCGGAACCACATTTGGCACAACACTTGTGCATCGGGACGAATACGGCCGGTAACGAGAGAGGGTTTTCTTTTTTCCCGACGACGTCCGAGGATTGCTCGGCGGATAATACCGAAAATCGTGATGTGCACATCGTCTATCCTGACGTCAAGACCGTGTTTTGGGTCGGATCGAGAGGAGAACTAAAGATCCTCTGGTCACGCGAACCGCATCCATGGAAATATGCGAATCTCCAAGAACGACAGTATGTGCGGCGCATCCTGGCCGATGAAACAGTGATCCGTGAACAGGATGAACAAAAGTTCTGGATTGAGCCCATTTTTTCTCGGACCACCGGCGGCAACGGTGCCGTGCTTTCGATGAAAAGCAGGGTATCCTCCGAAGGGCGAAATCATGGTCGGCCGATCGTGGCAGGGCTGGAAGTCAAATTGCCATCGGTTACTGGCGCCGGCGTGCCTCCTGGATTGGGGTTTGCCGTGATCAATCAGGAGGGGGATGTCCTTTTCCATTCTGATGCACGACGGAATCTGCGTGAAAACTTATTCGAGGAGACGGATCGAGACGGACGCCTTCGACAGTCTGTGTTTGCCCGCGCGACCAGTCAATTCAGCGGGCGCTATTGGGGGAAGGATCGGCATTTCCACATCGCTCCTCTTTTTCTTGAGGAAGAGTTCAGCGAACCTTCCGATGTGTACTGGTCGCTGGTGACCTACTGGGACACAGATATGCTGCGGGTGTTGAATCTTCGTGCCCTCTATTCAAGCGGTGTCTTGTTCTTTATCTATGCGGTTATCGCATTGAGCATCGGAACCGTGGGATGGTGGATGTATTCGCGCGCGAATGAGGCAACGAATCGATGGGTGTGGCCGCAGTCGGAGCCTCTGCATCGTTATGAGATGACCATCGGATTGTTCGTTGTTTCATTAGGTGCCGTGGGCATCTGGTATGCGCGCCCTCATTCCTATCCTGACATGTTGTTGTGGGGGCTGCTGCCGGCGCTTGTCGCGGCGGTGGTGTCCATCACTCATGTCAACGCCGATGCTATTCCTAAGGACAAGCCGGATCGGTCGGCTCGGCGGAGGTATCGCCGGTTCTATGCGCTGGTGGTGGCACTGCTATTGGTGACTTTTGTGGTGATACCGGCCTTGGTGATCTTTCGAGTGGCGGTGGATGTGGAGTGGCGGCTATTGACGAAGTTTGCGCAGGTCGATCTTATTCGTGATCGCGCATTTCAAGCCCAAGGGGTTCGGGATTTCCATGCTCCTACGTTATTCCACGAAGCCAACCGCGATGGCGAGGTGCGAGCGGATTTCCTCCGGAATTTTTCCAGCTTGAATTACGTGTATGCCGATTTTCCGTTTCAAAGCTGCTGGCAGAACGGTAAGGAAAGTGAGCATTGTGGGTCAACTTCGAGAAACGCGGTCCAACGAGGGGATGAACGTCTTATTCGATGGGTGTATCACATCATTGATAGGCCGCGAGTCGGCCAGAGTGGAGCAGAGACCGACATGTTCCTGGAAGAGTCTGAACGGTGGCACCAATCGGAACGGGGAACGCTGAGGCTAACAGATCGGTCTCAGGGGACCGCTTCCCCAATCAGCCTATACTCGCACATCCCTCCAGCCGTCCCGCAGTGGCTCTATTCGCTCTTGGTCTTTGGCGGCTTGGTTCCCTTGGTGGCGCTCCGGGTCAAGAAGACCTATGTTTTAGCCGCAGTCATCTGTGTACTGGGAGGGTCTCTTTCGTTCGGATTGCTCGGAGAAGCGCTGGCACTCCTGGGCGTGAGCGCCTTGCTCTATGGGGCTTGTTATGTGTTGCCGACGGTTGCTGCCCAGCGTATCCTTCTGTTGGACTTTTTGCGTCCTGCAATGGGCTCGACGACGACGGATGCAGGGCAAGGGAGTGCCGAAATGCTTCAGGATCGCCAAGCCGCTTCTTCATGGCCGCCGGGACTGTCGGACCTGTTCGTCGAAGAAATGTCCGGCTTGCGCAACGCGCTGCGTTTGACCGGGATTCCCTGGTCGAACGAGCTGATCACAGCTCGTGAAAACCTTTTGCAACAGGACATCGAAGGTGATGTTGACGTCGCCAAGGAGCGAATCATTCGAGAGGTTCAGGAAGCGGCTGCAAACCAGTACCGACAGATGTGGGAGCAACGTACGACGTCTCAGCGCCGGTCATTATTCAATCTGGCGCGGGACGGATTCCTGCACAGCAGAAATCCAGATATCGGTCCATTGGTGAAAAATGGGTTGATCGTCGCAGATCTGAATCTGCGTCCGATGAACGAAAGTTTCCGGCGTTTCATCATCAGGGTGGGGTTGGAAGAGCGGCTTGATGAAGACATCGCCCAGGCGAGGACCGGTGCGTGGTTCCAAGTGTGGAGACCTATCGGAGTAGGCTTGGCACTGATCATGGTATTTTTGGTTTTGACACAGGAGCAATATCGGACGATTACACTCGCTTTCCTAGGCGTACTACCGGGACTCTTGGGCGCTTTCTCACAGGCGTTGACTGCACCCAAAAAAGAGACAGAAGCTTGAGATTGCATCCTCCGCGTACCTTCAAGATGCAGAGGAGGATTGGGAGGTCCTCTAAGCGGTTACCGTTTGCCTTCTTCGGTCGCCTTCGGTTTGGGATCGGTATGATGCTGACCTTGGAGACTTGTGAGAACCGGCTGAGCGGCGATAATCTTGTTTTCAACCGCTTGAGTCAACCAGTGTCGCGCTTGCTTCGTATCCCTGCTCACTCCGCGCCCATAGGCATACATGACCCCGAGGACGTACATCGCTTGTCCATTACCGGTCTCAGCCAGGCGGTGGAGACTGGGAGCAGCTTTCTTGTACCAGTTTATCGACTCCGGTGTCTGCGACCCGTCACGTCGTGCGTAATAGCGTCCGAGGCGATACTGAGCAAATGCATCGCCCCGTTCCGCTCGGCGAACGTCGACATCCGGATTGTGAGTAGATTTTGTGGTCGGCAGATTTGATGCTGATTTCTCGTTGCCTGGTGAGGGTGTTACCTTATGACCAGAGGTCTGATCGGCGGAACCGGAGGATTTTGGCTGTGAGTCTGGGACCCGATCGTTCTCGGTCGCGAGCTGATCGGAATCAGGGAGCGGTGAAGCCGGGGGATTCTCGGGCGTACCCAGCCCTTCAGCCTGTGAGAGCGGCGTAAGGTTGAACTCGCTCTGACTGACCGGCGGCCCCGTGGCCGATTGTGGTTGGTCACATTGTTCAGGGGATTTACCGGAGGTTTGCTCCCCGGCACCAGGCGGACAGTTCGCGCCATCGTTTGAGGCGGATGGCCACAGGGGCAATGTCGATGCACCCCAGATCAGCACGATGATCAACAAGGCCCAACGAAGCAGCCGGCGTCTCAGGATCGTTCGATCGCTGGGCGGCACTAAGACGAGTCCAGGATAGCCTTTCTTGGCCATGCCTTCTCCCGAAGGAATCCTCGGTCGGAGTATATCAGTGTGTTAAAAAGCTGTCTCGTGCTCTGGATTTTCACCGCAGCTGTCGTGCTGGGGAAACCGCGGAGAGCTAAACGCTGAGCCAAACGGCCGCCCTCAGCTACGCTGCCATTATTATAGATAGCCTCTTGTCCTTCCCAACTTCAAGCTCTTATAGTAGGTCGACACAGGGTCTCATTCTTACCGAGGAGGACGAGCGAACCATGCCGTCGATCGAAAGTGCTTTCACCATTGTGGACATCAACGGTCCATTTCGTGAGCCACGTGAGCAAGTCTTTTCCTACGATTATTCGATTCAACGGTCCACGTGGGCGACGCCGCATGGCGTGCGCGTGAAGGTGTCCATACCGGACGAGCTGGACGTGCTGAAGCGTCGCCTCTTCGGGATGGTTGTCGGCTCACCGGGCCAGCAACTGGTAGTGAGCAACATCCTCTCAAAAACGATTGCCGACTGGAAGATGCGGGTGGCTGAAGAGGAAGGAATGCTGACGGAACGACGTGACGTGATGCTGGCGCCATTTATCGGGTCGCTCGCCCATCTATTCCCGAAGCTAGAGCTGTTGTTTGAGGCGAATCAATCGGCGATCCGGGAAGAAGTGAGGAGACGCACGGGCATCTGACTCTTTTCAGGAAAAGCCGTGAGCCGGATCCCTCAAAAGATTCTTCGGTAGTGTTTCGAGTGGACGCCTGATTCGTCCGCGAAACCGAGCGACCCCTTGTCCGGACTACCGGTATCATTCAAGTCGATGCGGTAGTGGCCGCGGATTTGCTCCATGGCCACCTCGAAGGGAACGGCGTTCGGGTAGAGCGTTCCGGGGGCATGGGCACCACGGGCCAGTGTACGGATCGTATCCTCTCCCGCGAACTGCTTATCTGAGAAGATGAAAATGTCCGCGATGGCGTGAGCGCCGAGTTTGTGACCTGGTGTGGTCGATGGGAGCTGTTCACCGAGTGTACCGTCCAGCCGTGCTTGTTTGAGGCGTTTCAAGAGGCCGACGATCTGACTATCCGTCGCTTGAGAAGGAACGACCAACCCGAGGGTGTTCATGTCCAGGATGGTCGTCTGGACTTTGAACATGACAGGCGCCGCTTCCGGATCCTCGATGACCGGCACATTAGGACCTTCAGTGCCGGTCACCTGTTTGTTCTTCGAACTGGGGACGATCAGCGCGACGAACAACCACAGTCCGACGAGGATGCCCAATACCACCAACAGCGGATGGGCTCCGGCACGTTTTCCCTCTTCGTAGGGCTCTTGCTTCTTCGTCATGGCGCGCGATCTCTAAGTTACGGTGTGGGGTCCGGCTGTGAAGGCCCCAACTGTCGCTTGGCTTCCTCCCACAGTTCGTCCATTTCGGCCAGCGTCATCTCTGGTAGTGACCGTCCTTTTTCCGTGGCCTGCGCCTCGACCAGGTGGAACCGATCGATGAAACGGTTCGCGGCTCGGCGCAGAGCATCTTCAGGATTTGCCTTGAGAAAGCGAGCGAGGTTGACCAGGGAGAACAGAAGGTCGCCCAACTCGTTCTCGACCTCCTCATTGGCATCGGTCCGGTTGGACTCGGATTCCGTCCTTATCCGTCGTGACGCCAGCGCCTCGCGCAGCTCACCGATTTCTTCGGCAACCTTTGCGAGGATCTGTTCCAAGCCGGCCTCGCTCTGCGGCCAATCGAAACCGACACGGGCCGCCCTGGCCTGAATTTGATAGGCCCGCAACAATGCCGGCAAGGTCTTCGGCACTCCGTCGAGTGCGGACTGCTTCGTGCCAGCAGCTTCCCGTTCGGCACGCTTGATCTCCTCCCATTGACTCAAGACCTGGTCGCTGTTCGAGACATTCCTCGATTGGTCACCGTTGTCGAATACATGGGGATGCCTGCGGATCAGTTTTGTGGAGAGCGTATCGAGAACATCCTCGATGGTAAACGATCCAGTTTCCGAGGCAATCTGGCTGTGAAATAAGACTTGTAAAAGCACGTCGCCGAGTTCTTCCCGCAGTTTCTGCTTGTCACCCTGATCGATTGTCTCGATGACCTCGTACGCTTCTTCGAGAAGGTATGGTTTCAGCGATTCGTGTGTCTGCTTCCGATCCCACGGACATCCGTCCTGAGCGCGGAGCGCCGCCATGATCTCGACCACTTTGGTGAATCGTTCAGACATCGGTGCGCCACTGTATACCGAGGGCGGTTGCCGCTTCAATGGCGGTGGTGTCTACGGGCGGACTTGACGGTGAGCATGAGGAGGCTGAAAATGTGCGCGAGTTGGTCTTGTGCTTATGTGCCAGAATGGGATATGAGCCCATGCAAGGATGGGTGTTATGCTGATCCGAATAAGAACCGGTGATACATACCTGGATAGGGCGTAGTTCGCTGAAATGGCAATCGCAATGCCGTTATTTTGAGGAAATTCGATGACGTGTTACATGGACAGAGAGGTGTTATGAACTGGTTCATCCGCAACTTCAAATGGGTAATGTTGATGTCGGGCATGGTGACTCTCACCATGGTTCAGGCTGCTATCGCGCCCCAAGCGGGGCTGCGCTCCACATTTGGAGACTCGCTCGAAGGTCCACTAGCTGAGATCATCGTGCGCAACTGGGGGGCACTAATCGCATTGGTCGGGGCGATGCTCATCTACGGCGCGTTTCGCCCTCACGTGCGTACACTGGTCTTGGTAGTCGCTGGCCTGAGCAAGATCATCTTCATCTCTCTGATACTCATTTACGGCACGCAGTACCTCGGCAAGGCTGGCATCGCTGTGGTCGTAGATTCTGTGATAGTCGTCTTGTTCATAACGTATTTGGTGGTTTCGGGTCGTGCTGACACCGCTGACGAACAACGCGCTCCACCGGACGGGCCTCGCCCTGCGGGCTCGGCCTTCTCTCGCTTCGCTCGGCGTCGGTGAGCGAGGGTGTTAGGCGCCACGTGCAGCACGAGATCAAAACGACGATCGCAATCGCTGCAACCCCTGAGCAAGTGTGGTCCGTGCTGCTCGACTTCGCGCGCTATCCAGAGTGGAATCCGTTCGTCCGGTCGATCGAAGGGCAGCCATCCGAGGGTTCTTCGATCAAGGTCACGCTCTCTTCCCAAGGGGGTAAGACAATGATCTTCACGCCCATCGTTCTTCGTCACAATCCGGGTCGCGAGTTCCGGTGGAAGGGCAAGTTCTTGGTTCCTGGCATATTCGATGGAGAGCACTACTTCTGCCTCTCTGCGGATTGCGAAGGATCAACGCAACTCACACATGGTGAGCGCTTCAGCGGTCTGCTCGTGCCGCTCTTGCGTGGCAGGCTTGACCGGGACACCAAGGCGGGGTTTGAAGCAATGAACACCGCGCTCAAACACAGGATCGAGAGGCGTGACGCCTAACCCTTCGTTGCGCCAGCTGCTGCACCGGACAGCCGCTGTACAATCTCCGGTTGCTCCGCGCTTGCCGGTGAGCCACGGGCTGCTCGGTCTTGTTGCGTGATGCGCAACATGCTATAGTTGGCATGTGATCCAATCATTCCGATACAAAGAGCTAAGGAAGTTCTTTGAGTCGGGGAGCGTCGCTGGCATTCAACCGCACCATGCCAATCGCCTGCGCATGCTGTTAGCTGCCTTGGACACGGCGCTGTCCATTGAGGACATGGACGTTCCAGGCTTTCGGCTCCATCCCTTGAAGGGATCGGAGCGCGGTCGATGGTCGGTGTGGATAAATGGAAACTGGCGCTTAACGTTTACGTTCAGAGACGGACACGCCTACGTCTTAGATTATGAGGACTACCGCTAATGGCTATGCACAATCCTCCCCATCCCGGTGAGTTTATTATTCAGGTCTATCTGGATCCCAACAACCTGAGCGGCCGCGAACTGGCCGGGAAGCTCGGTGTGGCGGCGTCAACGCTGAATCGCATTCTTACGGGAACCAGCCGTATCAGCCCCGAAATGGCGCTACGCCTTTCCAAGGCCTTGGGCCGTTCTCCGGAGAGTTGGCTGGCCATGCAGTACAACTATGACCTCTGGCATGCCAAGCAGCATGTGAAACTAGGCAAGGTCGGAAAAGTCCGCCTCACAGCGGCCTGATCAGCGCATCCATTGGAATTGGGGTCAGGATGGCATTGCGGTCGCGGAAACCCAAATGACGCGAGAATGAGCGTTCGCTGATCCGGAAAGAACACGTGACAAATAGCCGATGGTGCATAGCTCATTGAAATGGTAATGGCAATGCGTTATTTTCAGGAAATTCGATGAGGTGTTATACGGGCGGAAATGGGCGAATCCGACTCTTATCCGGATCGGCCTAAACATAGCTTGGCCGCTCATCGAGGAAGTGGAATGCCAAGCGTGAACGTCAATGGAGCTTCACTTGAATACACCGAATGCGGTTCTGGTGAGCCGGTGGTGCTCGTCCATGGATCGGCGAGCGACTACCGGACGTGGCAACTCCAACAAGACGCCTTTGCTATGCACTTCCGCACCATCGCGTACAGCCGACGCTATCACTGGCCGAATCGCCCGATCACAGACGGCCTCGACTATTCGATGCTCCAGCATGTGGAGGACTTGAAGCAGGTTGTTGATTCGCTCGGCGCCAAGCCTGCGCACCTTGTGGGCCACTCGTACGGCGCCCTTCTCTGCTTGCTGCTCGTCCTGAGGGAGCCGCATCTGGCGAGGAGTCTTGTGTTAGCCGAGCCGCCAGCCATCACGCTCTTTGTCAGCAACAATCCCCGGCTGCCCGAGCTCCTGAAGGTCCTGATAACACGGCCACGGGCGGCGGCGGCCATCATCAAGTTTGGCATGGCCGGTGCGGCCCCGGCCCAACGGGCGTTCAGACGTGGAGAGGTCGAAACGGGCCTCCGCATTTTTGGAAACGCGGTCTTCGGTCGCGACGGTTTTGAGCGACTGCAGGAAGCCTGGAAGTCGCAGGCGCGCGACAATCTCTCTAATGTGAAGGCAGAACTGCTGGGTTCGGGTTTCGAGCCATTGGATCCTAACCAAGTGCGTGCCATAAGGACCCCTGTCCTGTTGATGACGGGAGAGCAGAGCTTGAGTCTATTTCATCACTTGATTGATAGACTCAAGGAGCTTCTTCCACACGCCCAACGAACCGAGATCGAAGGTGCATCGCACATGATGCAGGCGGACAACGCGTCCGCCTTTAACCGGGCGGTCAAGTCATTCCTTGTGGATCACGGCAATGAAGCGGCGTAGCGACGCCCCGCAGCGCACCCCCATTTCGCGACGGTTATGCGAAACGTTCGACAAAGGAGGATAAAAATATCTCTCACGCCGATTTCCACTATGGCGTCTCGCGAAGCGTGCCAGCGCTGATCGCCGTCGCATGTCTTCGTGCGATCGCCTACGAGACGGCAAAGGCGGCGGTGTACCGAATACCTCGTCCAGCGCCACGGGAGTCAAGGGTGCAAAGTTGGAGCGGGCACGGAGGTTCAGAATAACTTCAATGGCAACGGCTTGCGACCGAATAGACCCTATGGTAGGGTACCGCCAACAACGGAGAATGTGGGGGAGAAGGAAAAATGGCAGAGGAAGAGCATGGATTCGTTATTCGCGATCGGCGGGCAAGCGGAGCAGCCGAGGCCGCTCCGACGGCAGCTTCGCCCACAAAGGAGACGAAGCCTTCGGCTGCAGCACCGATCGAGCCATCTCAGACACCTCCGTCACCTCCGGTCACGTTCTCGTCCTTCGTCATCTCACTGGGCTCGTCATCGCTCATGCTCATGGGCGAGCAACTCGACCCTCATCAGGCAACGATACCCGTCAACCTGCCCCAGGCCAAGGAAATCATCGATCTATTGTCTGTCTTAGAAACCAAGACGAAAGGCAATCTGACCCCTGATGAGCAGACGGTCCTGCGCGACATGCTGTATGCCCTTCGCATGAAGTATGTCACGCTGGCCCCGCCAAAGTAGAATCCTATCGCTCGATTCTCCGTCCCGCGAGCTCTCTGACGGCTGCAAATTGTGCAGCAGGCTTTGAGACTACCTCGCAAGTCGGTTATAGTGCTAAAAACCCCTGTTTTCTTGTGGCGACGGTGGCCGGAGAACGAGAGAATGTCTGAGCTGAATCATCCCGTACCTGCCGTAGGTTCTGCTTCCGAAGGAAGTGCTGCTGGTCACCTCATCCCAGTCGGCAGTCACCGGCGTCGTGCTTCGGACAGCCAACTCAAGCAGCCTGAGCGGAAACTACGCCATCTTCGTCCTGTCTGGATCGTTCTGATTCTTCTCATCCCCTGCGTGGCCCTCACGCTGTATTACTCCCAAGTTGTTGCGCCGGGCTCCGAAGAGAGCGGTTTCTTCCTACCGACGACCAGCTACGCACTGGTTCTCCTCCTGGTCAATTTGGATCTGATCGGTTTCGTGGTGCTGGTACTTCTCTTGTCCAGAAATTTGATCAAAGCGTATTTCGAACGTCGGCACCGTCTCGTTGGATCAGGATTTCGCACCAAACTTATCGCTGCGTTTATCGGGTTCTCACTGATCCCGACGCTGCTCCTGGCCTTCGTCGCGAGCGGGCTGGTCAACAAGGCCGTCGATATGTGGTTCAGCGAGCACATCGAGAAGGTCATGAAAGACTCGTATGAGGTGGCTCGTATGCAGCATGCTGGGCATGTCGCGCTCGCGGTCAACAGCGCACGGGCCATTTCTCAGGAACTGTTTCGCGAAGACATGCTGACTCCGGTACAGCGTGATCTCTTGATCGCCGCGATGGCTCGGAAACGGATGGAATACGGCGTCGCAGGGATCGAGGTGTTTTCGAACAAGATGGAGACTCTCACCAAGGCACTTGATGGCGAAATTCCGTCGGGGGTGTTGGATCTGCCGATCAGTCAGCTGGTCTTACAAGTCATTAACGGCAGGCAAGAGTTTACCTCTGTCCAGGAGGCCCAGACGGGACGGTTGGTGCGCGCCGCCATCCCGGTGGCCTCCGGAAGCCGACGGGGCGAGTTAGAGGGCGTCGTGGTTGTCGAAACCTACGTCCCTGAATCTCTGTTGACCAAGATGGAGGGGATCGGTCGTCAATACACGGCGTACAAACAGATCAAGGCGATGAAAAATCCCATTAAAGCCGGGGCGTATTTTTTTGTTGCCGTTGTGGCGGTGTTGATTCTCTTCAGCGCGACGTGGTTCGGCTTCTATGTGGCACGCGGGATCACCGTTCCGATCCAACGATTGGCGGAAGCAACCGAAGCAGTCGCTCAAGGCGACCTATCGGTGCAGATCGATGCCAAGGCCACCGATGAAATTGGGACGTTGATCGAGTCGTTCAATCGGATGACGCAGGATCTGCAGGGGAGTAAGTCGAAGCTGGAGGAAGCCAACCTGACGCTGCGAAACACCAACGTCGAGCTGGATCGACGCCGCGCCTATATCGAAACGGTTGTGGATACGATTGCTGCCGGTCTGTTGTCGATCGATCGAAACGGAATGATCACCACCTTCAACCCTTCCGCAGAACGAATCTTAGGGTTGGATGCCGACCGCTTCAGAGGACGGTCGGCCAATGAGGTGTTCAAAGAGTTCGGTCTCGACTCGTTCCAGACCGCCTATGATCGTATGCTGGCCGATGAGCGCGACGATTTGGACCTGGAAGGCCAATTGGATCTCCAAGGGAAACTGATCACGATCGGTCTGAAAGGCTCTCGTATGCGGGATGAGGCGAACAAAGACTTAGGGTTTGTGTTGGTCTTTGAGGATCTGACGGAGTTGATTAAAGCCCAGAAAGTTGCGGCCTGGCAGGAGGTGGCGAAGCGGGTTGCTCATGAAATCAAAAACCCACTGACTCCTATTCAACTATCGGCTCAGCGGTTGCGCAAGAAGTTCTTCGAACAATCTCCCGATCTTGACCGGGTGTTCGACGACGCCACTAATGTCATCATCAACGAAGTCGGGAGCCTGAAACAGATGCTGGACGAATTTTCAAAATTCGCTCGCCTCCCTGCTCCGCAAATGACGCGACAATCCTTGCACGACGTGATACGGGAAGTGGCAACCCTCTATCGCGAGGCGCAAAAAGATATCGAGCTGATGGTGGACCTCGACGAAGATCTGCCGTCCATCAATTTCGACCGCGAACAGCTAAGACGTGTGTTCGTCAATCTCTTCGACAACGCGGTCCAAGCCATGAATCAGAAAGGGCGGCTGTGGGTCGGCACGAAGTATGATACGAAACGCCGTCGCGTGGTCGTCACCGTGGCGGATGAGGGGCCCGGCATCGCTCCTGAAGATCAGGAACGGTTGTTTGTGCCGTATTTTACTCGTAAGAAGACGGGAACCGGCTTGGGGCTGGCGATTGTCCGTCGGATTATCACCGATCACGAAGGACAGATCCAGGTGGGAAACAATCACCCGAAGGGAGCCGTGTTTACGTTTGATTTGTCGGTTTAGGGTCGACCGGTGAAGGGTACGTGCTAAGGAGAGAGGAGTTATGTCGGCATCGATTCTAGTGGTGGACGACGAGGAAGCGATTCGCACGTCCCTGCGAAGCATTCTGGAAGATGAAGGGTATGACGTGTCGGTAGCCGCCAATGGGGTTGAGGCGTTGAAAATATATGGAGCTGACCCGCCGGACCTCATGATTCTGGACATCTGGATGCCTGAAATGGATGGGCTGGAGACCCTACGGCGGGTGAAAGAATTTGTGCCTACGACGCAAGTCATGATGATCTCCGGGCATGGATCCATCGAAACGGCCGTCAAAGCCATCAAGCTGGGTGCGTACGACTACATCGAGAAGCCCTTGTCGTTGGAAAATGTTACGCTCCGTGTCAAGCACGCGCTGGAGCAGTTCCGATTGGCGCAAGAGAATCGGTCGCTGCGGACCAAGGTCCAACAAAAGTTCGAGTTGGTTGGAGAGTCTCCGGCCATGCAGCGGCTACGGGAGCTCATTGCAACGGCAGGCCCGACGAACAGTCGGGTGTTGATCGGAGGCGAGAATGGAACAGGGAAGGAATTGGTCGCGCGCGCCATTCATACGCACAGCACCAGATCGGACCATCCGTTCGTGGCCGTCAATTGTGCGGCCATCCCTGAAACATTGATTGAGAGCGAATTGTTCGGTCACGAAAAAGGCTCCTTCACCGGAGCCACATCCATGAAGCGCGGTCAGTTCGAGCAGGCCGATGGAGGGACGCTGTTTCTGGACGAAATCGCCGACATGAGCCTCAATACGCAGGCGAAAGTGTTGCGGGCGTTGCAGGAACAGCAGTTCACGCGAGTCGGCGGGACCAAATTGATGAAGGTTGATGTGCGTGTGCTGGCAGCTTCCAACAAGGACTTGGAAAAAGAAATCGGCAAGGGACAATTTCGAGAGGATCTGTACTATCGTCTCAACGTGGTTCCGATTGTTGTGCCTCCCCTGCGGGAGAGGCGAGAAGATATCCCGGCTCTGGTTCGGCATTTCATGAAGACGCATGTCGAGGAGCAAGGGTTGCGGATGAAGGAAGTCTCGCCGGAGGCGATGGCCGTGTTTCAGCAGTACGAATGGCCCGGGAACATTCGTGAGCTAAGGAATTTGATCGAGCGGCTGATGATCATGGTGCCGGGGTTTGTGATCGATGCCGCACAAGCTACTCTGTCGTTACAAGGACGAACCGTCGGCGTGATCTCGACCGGCAATCAGACGCCTAACTTGCTTCTGGCAAAATCCTACGACTCACTCCGAGATGCCAGAAATGCCTTCGAAAAAGAATACATTAGTCGAAAACTTCGAGAACACCACTGGAATATTTCTAGGACCGCTGAAGATCTCAAGATCGAGCGAAGCCATCTTCACCGGAAGATCAAGTTGCTCGATGTGGAGATGCGACCTGAGAGCTAGGACGACGACAGGACAGGATCAGCGCCCTACACACTTGGAGCAGATGAGATCCAGGAATTTCGTCTCAGGATGAGCCCGTACGTACTTGTTCAGGGCGGTTTCGGGTATGTGTGCGGGCTGAGATGTTCTACAGGATGGGCACACAGGGATCAGTTGTTGTAATGCGGCGATGTCGCGAACGGTGCGGTCGAGGTCGGTGATGGTTTTTGTGACCTCTTGTTCCCAATTCTTTCTCGCTTCCGTTTCTTGCTTGAGTTTGAGAGCAGATTTCACTCGTGCGAGGAGCTCTACCTGCTCGACCGGTTTTCTGATGTAGTCCGTCGCCCCGGCATCGAACGCCGACTGGAGCCAGTCCCGTTGGTTCCGAGCCGTCACGATGATGATTGGAACCCCTACAAACGCATCGAGGGCCTTGATGCGGCGGCAGGCCTCGATGCCATCCATGTCTGGCATCTTGATGTCCATCAAAATCAGATCTATCGCGATACCATGTGCACCCCGATGATCGAGGTCCAAATGGGTAAATGCATCGCGAGCGGAAGAGACGGTGATCAAGTCCCGATACCCGGAGCTCTTCAGGAGATGATGGAGTAGGAGACGCTCGTCAGGCGAGTCGTCGACGATCAAAATGGCCACCACGCCCTCCTTCGCTGGCTCGTATGCTCGAAGAGCTCACGCTGATACGTATAACAGTATAGGACGTATTCTTACAGCGGCAAGGAAAAAACAGAAGGCTGGGAACAAGGAAGTGCCTTCGAAACGATTCCGATGGGTGCGTTGACCTCCGTCGAACCCTCCGTTAAGATGCGCCTCCGAAGCAGGTTACGGTCGAGGTGACGGCTGAGGGTCAACATAAGTGCCGAGTTTCCCGCTCAGCCTCGGCCTCAGTTCAACGTCCCTTGTCTCTTCGCTATGACGACCTATCGTGATGCAGGTGTGGATATCGATGCAGGCGATGAGCTTGTCGATCGCATCAAGCCCCTTGTTCGATCGACGTTTCGACCCGAGGTCCTGACCGACGTAGGAGGCTTTGGCGGCCTCTTCGGTTTCCAAGCCGGCAAATACAAAGAGCCAGTGCTTGTCTCTGGAACGGACGGGGTCGGGACCAAACTGAAGATTGCCTTCTTGATGGATAGGCATGACACCGTCGGAATCGATTTAGTGGCGATGTGTGTCAATGACATTGCGGTGAGCGGAGCGGAGCCCCTGTTCTTTCTGGACTATTTCGCGACCGGGAAGTTATCCGTGTCGAAAGCTCAGGATGTGGTCGCCGGCATCGCCGAGGGTTGTCGTCAAGCCGGGTGCGCCTTGATCGGCGGAGAAACTGCCGAAATGCCGTCATTCTATCCTGAGGGGGAGTATGACCTGGCGGGGTTTGCTGTCGGGGCGGTCGATCGCCAGAAACTCATCGATGGTCGACACATTGTATCCGGCGATGCAGTCATAGGCTTGGCTTCTTCTGGGCTTCATAGTAACGGGTACTCACTGGCCCGGCGCGTATTGTTTGAACAAGCCAGGCTGACGGTTGACAGCCGACTTTCTGGGCTTGATGGGCCCATCGGCGAGGTGCTCCTGACACCCACCAGAATTTATGCGAGGCAGATTTTGGCGCTCGTCGAGCAATTTCCGATCAAGGGCATCGCGCATATTACCGGAGGCGGCATTACGGAGAATTTGCCACGCGTGTTTCCTAAGGGTGTGCGGGCGAGGATCACTCGATCAGCCTGGTCAGTGCCTCCGATCTTCGACGTGATAGGCCGTCTTGGACAGGTCGATCGGGAAGAAATGTACCGGGTTTTTAATATGGGCATTGGGTTGATTCTCGTGGTACCGCCTGATGCATTGTCCGGAGTGCTGGCTCGCGCCACAGCCTTGGGCGACCGAGGCTGGCAGATCGGTGAAATCGTTTCCTCCACCGGGGAGGAGCCGGAAGTCGAATATGTCGATTAGCCGAACGACTCCATTGCGAGTGGCGGTACTGGCATCAGGTCGAGGCTCAAACCTGCAAGCCATCGTCGATGCGATCGAAGCGGGTCAGGTACGGGCTCAGATCATCGCTGTCATCAGTAATAAGGAGGACGCGGTCGCACTGGAGCGGGCTCGGAAGCACGGACTAACCGATATTTTTGTCGATCCCAAACCCTTTGCCGGGCGGCCAGATAGTCGTGAAGTGTACGACCGATCGTTATTGGCGATACTTCAGCTGCATGAAGTCGAACTTGTCTTACTCGCAGGCTACATGAAAATCGTTACGGCAGTGCTGGTCAATGCTTACGCCAATCGCATGATGAACATCCATCCCTCACTGCTGCCGTCATTTCCTGGACTGGACGTGCAGAAGAAGGCCATTGATTGGGGCTGCAAGTTGTCCGGATGCACCGTGCATTTCGTCACCGAAGGCGTGGACGAAGGTCCGATCATCATTCAAGCGGCCGTGCCGATCCTCGACGATGATACGCCCGAAACCCTCGCCGCCAGAATCCTCGTCCAAGAACACAAGATCTATCCTCGCGCCGTACAGCTCTTTGCCGAAGGGCGACTTCGTGTCGACGGCCGGCGGGTATTGATTGAGAATGGGAAGCCGGAAGGGGAGTCGATCATCAGTGCTGCGTAATGGATCTCGTATGACCATTACCCTTCAGGGAGTATGTACCTTACGAGTTCCTGCACTGTCGATGGTGCATTCCCTTCCGAGCGATTATTGACCAACACATAGGCTCGTCGGTTTTCGCCAACAGCCTGCTGCATGAGAGTCACAGTCTCTTTTCGCATCTGTGGTAACACTCCCACGATCCTGTTGTAGGGGGCCGCTCGTTTCTTGGCCACTTCGTAGCTCATGTTGAGTGGCGTGAGCACTCGAATCACGGTGAATGGTGCAGTGAAGCGCTC
Organism: Nitrospira sp.; assembly: GCA_029194665.1. NCBI lineage: Bacteria > Pseudomonadati > Nitrospirota > Nitrospiria > Nitrospirales > Nitrospiraceae > Nitrospira > Nitrospira sp. The sequence goes on from JARFXO010000003.1 coordinate 413,634, forward strand.
TTGCATCCGTCGATGTTGCTCCAGCAAAGGCGGCATGTAGGACCAGTGGTTGTAGACGTGTGCCACGCCATGGTTCTCTAAGACCGTTCGATAGTCCGGACCGAGAAAGCCTGCATTACGGATCTCGACCGCATACCGAAAATCATTCGGTAGCCGGCTGAAAAACTGATCCAGCCGTGAACAGAGCTCGTCGGTGCTCAGGCCGTGCCTCTGAAACTCAAAGATGAACGGCCCCATGTGCGGCTCAAACTTGGCCTCGCGGTATGGCGTGAGCACCAAGTCAGTAAATAGCTTTGCATCGAGAAATCGCGGATTCGGTTGTCCGGCTTTTGGGCCATAACGAGACTGCTTGGCAAAGGTGGGAATCGTGATCTCTTCCCAGACCTTGAAGCACATCTCGAAGTCTTCGGGGATTTGATTCAGGTAGTGACGAAGTTGACTTGCAGTTGGTGGGCGATAGAACGTGGAATCGTTCCCGACTGTGCGAAAGAGCGGTTCGCCGTTGTAGAGGTATTGACAATACTCTCCTAGACATTCCCTCGCAAAAGTCGTCTTGGCGTACTGGCGTCGATACACCTGGCCTTGCCAGCCTTCGTAGGTCCACGTTGAAGTGCCGAAGCGAATGAGGGAGGAAAGAGGCATGGGAGTGTGATTGTACAACGAACGATTCAGAGGTGGAATACCGGTGGCCGAGATCTACGAGGAGAAATAGCTGCTCTGGAGTGGGCACGCGAACGGTCCACTTTGTCTGTAGAGATGAGTGTACGAGTGACGATACGAAGGTGAAGTGCGTGCGGTACGCAAAATCAAAACCAGTGTAGATGTGTATCCGGCGACGCAATGAAGAGAGGCTTCGCCTGATGAGCCGCCGGTACGAGCGAGCTTGGTTTGGTGGAGGGCAGGGGAGTTGAACCCCCGACCCCTACGTTGCGAACGTAGTGCTCTCCCAACTGAGCTAGCCCCCCACCCGTTGGATATTGGAGCGTGACCCCATGAAACCCGCAGGGTTGGCTGCATAGGAGTATGCAGTCTTGTTGCTGCGGTCGAAGAACGGGGAGGAATAGAGGGTCACGCTTCCCGTGCTGCATTATACACAACCCGTCACTAAGACTCTACCAGTACCTTGCATGCAGGCGAACGAGGAAGCACTTGAATGACCGCTGATCTTGGAAATGCTGTCGAAAACCAATGCAGATCGCAGATCGGTTGGTCTCGGACGCTTGCTCTATCCGCTAGCGATACACAACGGTCACACGTTTGAGGAAGTCTTCCAATTGGACGATATGCTGTTCGATTGTTAAGCGGTCTTGCAGTTTGCCCGCGCGTTCCATCGCCGCTCCGATTTCGGAAATTCGATCGAACCCGAAGCCACCTCCGTCGCCTTTCATGCGATGGCCCAGAGTCTGAACGGTCTTGAAGTCCTGCTTCACCAGCGCGTCTCGAAGTGTCCGGACGTCCTTCCTCCGGTTATCTAAAAAGATCGGCACAATACTTTCAAGATCGCGACTGATCTCCATCGTGAGTTGGTCTGTTGGTTCCGGATGTGAGGCCTGCATCGCTAAAGGACGTGTTCCTTGTATGCCCGAAGCACTTCCAATAGGGTGGATTTCTTGATGGGCTTCGTGAGGTGTGTGTTGCAGCCTGCTTCGAAGATGCGGGCTCCTTCCTCCTTGAGGGCTAATGCAGTGAGGGCGATGATCGGGGTGGGTGGGAGATCATGATCCCGTTCCCATGAGCGGATGGCCTTTGTCGCGGCATAGCCGTCCATCACGGGCATTTGCACGTCCATCAAGATGACGTCGTAATGCGTGGACTTGAATTTGTCCAGCGCGACGGCCCCGTGTTCTGCGACGTCGATGAAATAGTCGGGCTGCCTCAGGTATGCCCGTACCAGCAGTTGATTGTCGGGGGAATCTTCAACCAACAATACGCGCAAAGCCCGCGTCGAAGTGGGCGACGGTGGTGCTGTGACGTCCACACCTGTCGGCGGCGTCCCTTTAGTCCGGCCGAGAGCGATCCCGATTGTTTGCAAGAGGTCGGACCGCCGTATGGGTTTAATCACATAACCACCAAGGCCGAGGTCATAAGTCCGTGCGATATCGTCCGCCCAATGATCAGAGGTCAACATGATGATGGTCGGACAACTCCTGTTAAGAGAGGATTTCAGCTGTTCCACAACATGAAAGCCGCTCATCTCAGGCATGCGGCAGTCGAGGAGCAAGAGATCGTACGCATGTCCTCGTTTGGATGCATGGTGGAGTTCGGCCACTGCGGTCATCCCGTCGCCTGCTTCCGTAACCTGAGCCCCCCAGGTACTCAGCAGTTCACGGAGTATGAGTCGGTTGATGGGATGGTCGTCCACGACCAGGACCCTGACTCCAGCAAGGTTGATCTGGGTTGCGGATCTCTGATGGGACGATTCTGGTTGGGTTTGAAGCAGGATGGAACAGTGAAAGGTACTCCCTGTTCCGACTGTACTCTCGGCCCAGATCCGCCCGTTCATACCTTCGACGAGGCGTTTGGTGATCGCAAGACCGAGTCCTGTCCCTCCGTACTGCCTGGTCGTAGAGGCATGGGCTTGCGTAAAGGTGTCAAAAATCGAGAGGAGTTGTTCGGGGGGAATGCCGATCCCCGTATCACTGATGGAAAACCGAACGGCACCGGCAATCTTCCGCTCGGGATCGTTTGTAACACGAACGACGATGGAACCTTTGTCGGTAAATTTGAGGGCATTGCCGATCAGATTGATCAATATTTGCACGAGCCTTGTCGGATCACCGACCAAATGACAGGGCACATTCGGATCCACATGGCAGGCAAGCTCCAGCCCCTTCTCGTTGGATCGCATCGCCAATATATCGATGGTTTTGTCGATGACTTCGTTCAGGTCGAACCCGATGGATTCCAACTCCAAGCGACCGGCTTCGACTTTGGAGAGATCCAGAATATCGTTGATAAGATTCAAGAGTGTGCCACCCGCACGTCTGAATATACGTAGGTACTTCCTTTGGTCAGGTGTGAGTGGCGTATCCCAGAGGAGATCGGCCATGCCGATGATGGCATTCATAGGGGTGCGGATCTCGTGACTCATACTGGCGAGAAACTCACTCTTGGCACGGTTGGCCACATCGGCGGCTTCTTTGGCGACACGGAAGGCTTGTTCCGCTTCACGCCGTTCGGCCGCTTCTAAAGCAAGGGCCGCCGTGGATGCAAGTAGGCTGACAAGGTGTTGTTCAAATCGACTCCACCGTCGGGGCGCGCCGACCGACTCAGCACAGAGTGCGCCCACGAGTCGTCCCTGTTGCCTGATTGGCGCGCTCAACATGGCTTCTATGTGGAAACGAGATAGGTACGATGGTGCCAGTTCCATGAATCGTGAATTTCTGAAAGCATGGTGAACTGCGATGGCGCGATAGTTACGCGCTGGAGATCGAAGATAAGCACGCCAGCGCGAGGACTGGAACACGAATGTAGGGTTGGAATGTCGTCGGTGGGACGTACAAACGTCGATCAGTTCGATGGTAGATCGCTCCTTAGTAAACAACCAGATGCTGGCGCGTTTGACTTGCAATAAGCTACAGCACGCCTCTGAAATAGCACGAGACACACGGGTCATGTTGCCGCCCTTCAAAGCCTTATGCTGCGCGAGCTTGTGGAGGCTATCTTGATATCGCTTGAACAGCGTGGTTGCCCTCTGCTCGAACGAGAGGAGTGTTCGTTCGGAGAGCGTCCGCTTGTGGGAAGCGGAGATTCGCCTGGTTGCAGGGCGGAAAGGCCGAGAAAGGCTCCTGGTTACCGCTGTTCGGTTGTGTGGTTTTCCACGTGGAGGGTGTGACCGTGACATGGGGCGTCGATAGTCGGCGGACAGCTGTGACCGGTTCTAGTCGTCGTGTGAGTCTCGGACCAGCGCCAGAATGCTGGCTGATTTAGTCCGATTGCGTCCATCTTGTTTCGCTTGATAGAGAGCCTGATCTGCGGCTTTGATGAGATCGGTAGGAGAAGCGTTTCTATTGGGAATGGTGCAGGCATACCCGACGCTGATTGTGACGAGTTCTCCATCGGCATGCTTCATGCCTAGAGATTCGACTCGACGACGCAGGCTTTCCGCTACTTGGGCTGCGCCGTCGAGGCTGGTGCCTGGCAAGACCGTCACAAACTCATCCCCGCCATAGCGGGCAACCAAATCGCCGGGACGATTCACAGAGCCGGAGATTGCCGCAGCGACCTGTTTGAGGCATTCATCGCCGGCTGTGTGCCCCTTAGAGTCGTTATAGGTCTTAAATCGGTCGATATCGAACATAATCAGAGACAAAGGAGTTGACTCGCGTACCGCTCTCCGCCATTCCTGGTCAAGAAAGTCATCGAACTGGCGCCGATTGGTGATACCCGTCAATCCGTCTAAGCAGGAGAGACGGAGCAACATCTGATTGGCTTCTTGGAGCTGGCGCATGACCTCGAGGAGTTCTTGTTCACGCGCACGGCGGCGGTCGATTTCGTGGACAAGCCGGAGCACCGACCGCACTCTGGTCAGAAGCTCAACCTTGTTGACCGGTTTGGCGACGTAATCCATGGCTCCTGCGGCAAACGCCAGCTGAAGATCGACCGGATCCGTCTTGACGGTGACCATAATAATCGGAGTATCTCGGAACCGGTCGGCGGCTTTTATCTGGCGACAAGCTTCGATGCCGTTCATCCGCGGCATCAGGATATCCATCAGGATCAAATCGACCCGCGCAGCGCCTTGCTTGCCTCCGTCCAGACCGAGCTGTCCGAACGCGGCGGCGGCCGATTCCGCAGTCAAAATGTCTTCGTAGCCGGCCGTCGACAGAATAGTCTGCAACAGTAGCCGATCATCCGTAGAGTCGTCGACGATGAGGATGCTCATACATTCACCGGTCTTTGAGAGGGAAGCTTGCGGAATCGTAACAGCTAGTCTTGATAAACACCAGGATAAAGCTTTTTGAGGCAGGGTTGGCAGAGTCCGTGGCTAAACTCAGCTTCGGAATGTTCGCCGATATACTCTTCGAGTTGTTGCCAGAACCCGCCGTCGTTGCGGATTTTCTTGCAAGAGGCGCAGATCGGGATCAACCCCCGAAGCACTTTGACTTCGCGGAGGGCGCGTTGGAGTTCCTCATTGCTGCGGCGAAGCTCCTCTTCCCGTTCCTTCCGGCAATCCATTTCCTTCTTCAGTGTGAGCGCAGACGACACGCGGGCGAGTAACTCTATTCCATTCACGGGTTTGTTGATGTAATCCATCGCGCCGGCCGAGAAGGCTTCTCTCAGGTTATTGAGATCATTCTGGGCCGTCACCATGATGATCGGAATGTCCCGAAGGTGAGGCTGCTGTTTGATTTGTCGGCAGGCCGATACGCCGTCGATGTCGGGCATGAGTACATCCATCAAAATCAAATCTATATTAATTGAGAGGTGCGTACCGCCAAGGTTCAAACCCGAAAAAGCTGCCGCGGCCGAATCGGCCACGAGAACCTCATTATGGCCGGCCTTAGTCAGAATAGACCGAAGTAATAGATGCTGGTCGGGAGAGTCATCAACTATGAGGATCGCCATACCACTACTTAACGGCTAAGGGCGAACGAAACTGAAGCCACGAGAGGATAGGATTCAGTAAAGCTGATGATTCCGGAGATGAATCAGGTGAGTTTGCTTTTCACCAGGTCGCTGATTTGCTTGCCGTCGATGGATTGTCCAGCAAGGCGGGCCATCACCGTCTTCATGACTGTTCCCATATCTTTGAGTGATCGGGAACCGGTCTCCGTGACAGCCGCTGCGACAATGCCCTCAATCTCTTGGGGGGAAAGCGGTTTGGGGAGGTAGGATTCGATAATTTCGATTTCCTTGCGTTCTTTGGCAGCCAGTTCCAGCCGTTGAGCATTCTCAAATTGTTCGATGGATTCCCGACGCTGTTTTACGAGGGTCGTCATCACGCGGCTCATTTCAGCATCATCAAGGTCCCTCTTCAGCTCGACTTCTTTGTTCAGGATGGCGGCTTTGATCATACGGATGACATCCATGCGCAGTTGATCGCGTGATTTCATTGCGAGCTTAAGGTCCTCGGTCAGGCGGTCGGATAACGACATAAAAAGTCTCACGGATTAGGTGCTGAGCTGAGTGAGGAGCATACCCTCTTGGTTTCAGCGAGTCAACGAGACGTATTGAGTCATCTAAAATCTTACCGGGCCACCGATCGTTGCGTCATTTGTCAATCTTACCCTCCGGGGCCGCATGGTGCGGGCCCAGAGGAGGGGGCCGATGGAGGCAGAGCCGATGGCGCGACGGGCGAAGGGCGAGTATCTGCGAATCATGTGGCAGCGGTATCAACGAGCCAGTCGCTCGGAGCGCTCGGCGTTGCTCGACGAAGTGACGCGCGTGTGTGGGTATCATCGCAAATATGCGATCGGGGTGTTGCGCCAGCAGCGGCCGCCCCAGCCGCCGGTGCGCCGGGCGGGCCGACGGCGACCGACCTATGGCGAGCCAGTGATCCGCCTGCTTGCTGAGATCTGGCAAGCCGCCGGGTATCTCTGTGGCCAACGGTTGCAGGCCGCGATTCCGCACTGGCTGCCCTGGTTGAAACGGCGAACCACAGTCCCCCCGGCGCTGGAAGCCCAGCTTCGGCGAATCAGTGCCCGGCAGATCGACCGACGGCTAGGGGAACGGAAGCGCCGAATCAAGCGGCGGCTGTATGGGACGACGCGGCCAGGGTCCTTGTTGAAGCACCTGATTCCCATCAAAACGGAGCACTGGGACGTCAGCAAGCCGGGCTATCTGGAGATCGATCTGGTCTCGCATTCCGGCGCCTCGGCCGCCGGGGAGTTTCTGCACACGCTGGACGGGGTCGATATTCACACCACGTGGGTGGAGCGGCAGGCGGTGCGGGGCAAGAGTCGGCACGGGGTGGTGCAGGCCCTGACCATCATCGAGTCACAGCTCCCGTTCTCTCTGCGGGGCGTGGATTCCGACAACGGGAGCGAGTTTATCAACGACCATCTGCTGGCCTGGTGTCAGAAGCGGCCCACCGGTCGGCAGGTCCAGTTTACCCGCTCGCGGCCCTACAAGAAGGATGACAACGCGCATGTGGAGCAGAAGAACTGGACGCATGTGCGTAAGTTGGTCGGCTGGGAGCGGTACGAGAGTCGGGAAGCCTTGGCGGCGCTGAACGCCCTGTATGCGGACTTGCGGCTCTTTCAGAACCTCTTTCAGCCCTCCATGAAACTCGTGCGCAAGGAGCGCGTGGGCTCGCGACGGATTCGCCGCTATGATGCCCCACAGACGCCGTTCGAGCGGGTACGAGTGTGTCCAGCGGCAGATCCGGCGAAGGTCGCGGCCCTGCAGCGCGTGCTGGAGACCACGGATCCCTTCATCCTCTCCCAGCGTGTCAGCGGTCATGCAATAATCCCCAGATGTGGTCAATGAATTCTCCCCACCCTCTCACCGAAGGAGGGATGTGATGGAACTTGACGATAGCAAGGAGACAACGATCATACCGTCCCAGGTAGACCACACTCGGGAGGTATGTATGGTGGATCAAGAGCGGTGGGCGGAGATTCGACGGTTGCGTCATGAAGAGCGGGGATCCATTTCAGGGATTGCGCGGCGGTTGGACCTGGATCGGAAGACCGTGCGGCGCAGTCTGCAGCAGACGACGTGGCAACCCTATCGCCGAGCGGCGATGACGGAGACGCTGCTGACCGCCCATGCCGACTTTGTGCGGACCCGTGCGTCGCAGGTTAATTATTCGGCGCGGATTCTCTATCAGGAACTGCGAGCGAGCCACGAGTACATCGGCAGTTATGAGACGGTGAAGCGAGGGGTGGCGCCGCTGCGTGAGGGTCAGCTGCAGGCGGAGCGGGCCCTCCTCCGCTTTGAGACACCGCCGGGCCAGCAGAGTCAGATTGATTGGGGCCAAGCCACCGTGCCCTTCCGCGCCGGCCCGACGGTGGTGCACGTGTTCGTGTTGACGTTGGGGTTCAGCCGACGTGGGTTCTATTACGCCTGTGCCGATGAGCGGCTGGCGCAGTTTCTCGAGGCCCATGAACGGGCTTTTGCGCATTTCGGTGGCCACACGCGAGAGCATCTGTATGACCGACCGCGAACCGTCTGTTATGCGGATGAGACGGGGCGGCGGCTCTGGAATCCCACCTTCAAAGCCTTCGCCGACTATTGGGGCTTTGAGCCGCGCGTGTGTCGGCCCTATCGGGCCCAGACCAAGGGTAAGGTCGAATCCGGCGTGAAATATCTGAAACGGAACTTTCTGCCGGGACGAACGTTTGTCGATCTGGTGGACTTTCAAACCCAACTTGACGAATGGACCGCGACAATTGCCGACCGCCGCATCCATGGCACGACGCATGAGGAGCCACTCGTCCGGTTTGCGCGAGAACGCAACCACCTGGTCCCGCTGGCGGACCAGCGCGCCTTCCAGCAGGAGGCGCGCGTCTCACGGATCGTGGCCGAGGACTATTTGGTCAGCCTGGCGACGAACCGCTACTCCGTGCCCTTCCGGCTCATTGGTCAGCGGGTTGAAGTGCAACGACGGGGGGACACGGTCCACATCTTTCACCGTGACCAAGAGATCGCGACGCACCCGGTGCTCCCGGGCCAGCACCAATTCCGAATCCAGCCCGAGCACGGCCCTGGAGCCAGTGCGCGTCTCGCCCGCCACCGTCGGTCCACGGTGAGCGATCGGTCCCCTCGCCCCGATGCCTTGCCGGAGGTCGAAGTGCGGGATCTGGCCTGGTACGAGGCGGTGTGTGAGCGCACGGCGTCGCAGGAGGGGCGGCCATGAACGCGGCGCAACTGGAACGGCTCCGTGACCAACTCACGCGCCTACGGCTCTTGAAGAGTCGGGAGCGGCTGGAGGCCCTCTTACAAGAAGCGGCCGTCAAGGAGCTGCCCTATGCCGACTTCCTCGACCAGGTGCTCGGCGAAGAAGTCGCGTCCAAGACCGCGAAGAACATTGCGATGCGGACGAGTTTGGCGCGATTTCCATTCGTCAAGAGTCTGGAGGTCTTCGACTTCAGCTACCAGCCTTCGTTGGATAAGAAGCAGATTCAGCAGGTGGCGACCTGCCACTTCATCGAGCACGGCGAGAATGTCGTGATCTTGGGGCCGCCCGGTGTGGGCAAAAGCCACCTGGCCATCGGGCTAGGGCTGCAAGCCATTGCCCAGGGCTATCGGGTGTTGTTCACGACAGCCGCCGCCATGATCGCTACGCTGACTCGGGCGCTCACGGAGAATCGGCTGGAGGACAAGCTGAAGCTCTATACCATTCCCCGGTTGCTGATCATTGATGAGATCGGCTATCTGCCCATTGACCGCACCGGGGCCAACTTGTTCTTTCAGCTCATCTCACGCCGCTATGAGAAGGGGCCGATGATTTTGACCAGTAACCAGAGTTTCGGGGCTTGGGGCGAGGTGTTTGGCGACCGGGTGCTGGCGACTGCGATCCTGGATCGGGTGCTCCACCACGCGATCACCATCAACATCCGGGGCCATTCCTACCGGCTGAAGGAGAAACTCAAAGCCGGACTTGTGCGGGTCGAAGAAGCGTCAACGACAACCTAACGGGGTGGGGAATTTTCGATGACCATAACTGGGGCAATTTGGATGACCCTTGACACCAGCGCATTGATCAGCGCCTGGAACAGCTCTGGGCACTCGCCACACGGGCCAGTCGCACGCCGCGCGAGCCAGCGCCCCGGCCGCCGCAGCCTCGGGCGAGTACGCCGTGGCGTGGCTGGACCTTCAGCCCCAATGTCCCGCGCCAGAACCAGACCCTACGCGGCACAGGACGCTCATAAGTGAGGCTACTCCGGCATGGACGCCAGGGCGATCGTTGATCCTGGGCCACATACAGCGGTCGATTTCCCAGACGGACCGCCCCAAAGATGCTCCTGTGTGCAAGGAGCGATGAGCCGCTCGGTAAGATTCACAAATGACCCAACGATCCCCCGGTAGGTAAGATTTTTAAATGGCTTGATAGGCGAGACGAGCTAGAAAGTGTTCAGCCTAGAAGTGGTATGATGTGACTTGAATCGTATGGCAATTATGAAAAAAGGGAGGAGTAGTATGCCAAAGCAGGTGACATGGCCGACGGGGCAGAGCCATGGGTTGATCGCGACTGGAATAGGGGTGTTGCTACTGGGTACTGGAGGCTGCGCCGGCGAAGCGCCGAAACCTTCGCCGACAGTGACGCAAGACCAAGTTCGAAGCAATGCCGACAAAGCGTTCGAAAAGCTCAAACAAGAGGAGAAGAATCATGCTGTCGACTCCGGAGTGGTTCGTTACTGAATAGTGTTGATCGCCCGGCGTGAGAGTTGTCGCAAGGGTTTTAGCAGCGGCAGTTCCCATAACAACCTGTGGTGGGCGCGTTGTTCCACTCCGCGAGGCTCGTGAAAGGTTCTGAGGAGCATTGTCGAGACAATCAAGCGAAACAGGCCGGAAAGAAAGAAGATAAACGGGAGATTGGAGGGAGGATCCAGAGTCAACGCCCCAATTTGCAAATGGAGTGGGACGGTGCTGATCAGCCAGCTTCCGATGACCGTTCCCATGGCCCACCCGATGGCGTTGACGATGCTTGAAATAGCGACCGCCTTCGCCCGATCCCTTGGCTGTACCGCATCAAAGACATAGTTATTCAACCCCAGTCCAAGTCCTGCCCATACTACGCCTCCAAGGAAGTTTAGGGTGACAAGAAACAGCCACGAAGTGCCGAGCAGGTACAACATCGGCAGGAACGCGACGAGTAGTCCGGTGAAAGAGAGCAACACCTTATTCCCAAAACGATCGCCGAACTGTCCCCAGGCTGGCAAGGTCAGGAATTGCCCGATGATACCGGCGGCCAGCCAGGTTCCATATTGCCAATGAGTGAGGTGAAGATCCTGGAGCAGGTAGATGACAAAGAACGGACCGGCAACCAGCACGGCAGAATGCATGAGCCCGGAAAACAGTAAGAAGTGGCGAAAATTGTCGGACATGCCGGTACGAAGAAAAGCCAGAAAACTCGTCGGGTGGCTACCTGACTCATGTGATGGTAAGCCGCGTACCTTCACCAGCATGAGAGCCGACGCACTACGGCAGAGGCCAGCTACGAGGAACATCACGGCAAAGCCGACCCAAAGGAGTTGTTGATGCTCGAAGAAGGTCAGCAAGGATCCGGCCAGGCAGAGTGCGAGAAAACTGGTCATTGCAACGGTTCGTGATCGTCGAGCAAAGTACGTACCCCGTTCGTTTGGTTTGAGCAAGTCAGTGATGAGACTATTCCAGGCAGGAGAGGTGAAATGAGTGAAGGCGAAATACACAGCGACGGTGGCGATGAGTAGCCACGCCCCTTGGTCAGGCCAGATCAACGGCAGCGCAAGAATGGGGATCCAGGCGACAGATTGTCCGATGATGCCCCAAAACACTTGGGAGGCTCGGCTGGGGAACCGGTGTGAGATTTTGACTGAAATCAACTGAGCCCATGTACCCAAGAGTTGGGGAATAGCGGAGAGGAGACTTAACTGGAATGGTGTCGCGTGGAGGAACAGAGCAAAGGCCGAGAGATACTGCTCACCTCCCCCTTGGGCAACGGCTTGGAACAGCCCATCACGAATGCCATAGCGCCGACCGGACTCGTGTGGATCTATAGAAGCAGGATGACTGTCAGGAACCTGTTCTGCTGAATCCGGCGGTGCTGGGTGGGCTGTCATCATCCTTAAGCCAAAAGCACTCTACCATAGAATGGATAGCGCACAAGGATTCATCGGATGATCACGGAGGTAATTGACCACTGCAATGCCTCTCAGTACGATGCGTCCCTGCCTGATGATGTTTCGGCAGGAATATTGGCCACAGGCCAGGTTGCTGATTGAGACAACAGCTGTTTCATGTTGGGAAGCCAGGTCGGCATGATGCACGTTATCAGGAAGGATGTTGTGCCCGTCTCGTCTCAGGATGAGAAAGAGCTGAGATAAATATAGGAAGAAAGGGACTCATGGGAGAGCGCGTGAGGATTACCGATTCTGAAAAGTTGAGCTTATTGTATGAGCGATTTCGGGATGTCTGTTTGGTTGAAAAGGAGGTTTGGAAGGAAATCTTCATGCCTCGCGATGTAGCACAGGGTCCGGTCAGGACGAATATTCAGGATCGATATGAGGTTGAAATTGACGATCCGGAGATCGAGGCTGTGCTTGATGCGAACATCGTCCTGGGAGCGGCCGCCTTGTGGGCGGCCGTCCAGGAATATCGCGAACACATCAGGTTTTACCGAATGCGGTGATGCTCATTAGACCGGCAGCCGCTGCAAGGCTGCGATCCGCTCCTCGATCGGCGGATGAGTAGCGAAGAGGTGCATGAATCCAGATGACTTGCCCGAGATCTTAAAGGTCGCCAGGGGATCTTGCGTGCCGTATTCGGGCTGCGCTCTGGTGACCCACCGATTGATCCCCTCCAAGGCTGAGATCATTGCTCCCTTACCATACACCCGCGCGGCGAATGCGTCCGCACCGAATTCCCGCCGACGAGAATGCCAGCTGATCACCAGCATGGCCAGGAATGACAAAACGATTTGGAGGAAGATATACACCACAAAAGCGAGGATAGGATTTCCCGCACTCCCTTCCTCTCGGTCTCCCTGAGGTTGCCCAACCAATTGTGCCAGGAAGTTGCTGATGTAGTAGACGAACGTGTTCATCAATCCGGCAAGCACGGTCGTCGTAAACATGTCTCCGTTATAGACGTGTCCCATCTCGTGGGCGAGAACCGCCTTGACCTCATCTTCTTTGAGATTCTGCAGCAAGCCGGTCGAAACAGCCACCATCGAATTGTTCTTACTCGGGCCGGTGGCAAATGCATTGGGGTCCGGCGACTCATACACCCAGACTTCCGGCATGGTGATGTGAAGCCGTTGAGCAATCTCCTGGACGGAGCCGTAAATCACATGCTCGGCATGTGACCGCGGCTGAGTGATTTGCTGACAGCTCAGCATCGCTCGCGCCATCTGCTTGGAGAATGCCAAGCTGATGAACGCGCCACCGAACCCGAGCACCAACGACCAGACCAATAGCTGCTGATTGAAGACTCCCCGCACATCGATTCCGAACGCCGGCAGAACCACGTTTATCAACAGATTGGCCGTGAACGACAGCGTGATATAGATCAGAAAATTTGCAATCAGGAACAGGCCAATACCTTTAAGCCACTTCATTGAAATCCTCCTTCGCGATAAGCTTTCGCCTACGCACTCAACCAAAGACGGAACCGGCCATATTATACACAAACTGTTCTTCAGAGTTGCAGTCTTCAGCGATCATTGATTTCATCAAATAAGAACGTGTTGCTAAAAGTCAAGACGCTCGAAGTCGCTGAAAGTACGGGGCAAAGTTGACCCATCTCAGCCCTTCCTGTTAGAAAGTTCTCATGGAGGTCAGTCGGAAGTCTTTTGGCGTGCTTGGTATGGTGGGATGGTTCATGGCCGCACTCGTCGCGGTCGGACAGGCCGCTGACGGCTCAGAGCCTGACCTACCGATCGTTGTCCCAATGTCGCCGGATGGCGTTCAGCGCGCCACGGTCATCCTTGACAGCTATTCCTATTCGCCGAACCATCTGGTTGTGGAAAACGGGAAGCCGGTGGAGCTGACTCTGACGAGTGTCACAATGATTACGCCGCATAACTTTATCATGAAAGACTCAGCCGGCAGCTTGTTGGTCGAACAAGATGTCGGAGCTGGGAGGACCGTCGTGGCCAGATTCGTCCTGACTCAACCTGGTCTCTTTCCGTTCTTTTGCGACAAACGATTGTGGCCCATACCGAGCCATAGAGACAAAGGAATGGAAGGAATACTGGAAGTCAAATGATGCCTACCGCCGCTTCAAGAGAGGAACTGCTTCGCGAGCTGCTCAGACGTGTGTCTCGCCTTTTTTACACGACGTTAGTGATCGTGCCGTCTGATGTCCGAGACCAAGTAAGCTTGGCGTATCTCTTTGCCAGGGCTGCCGATACGATCGCCGATGCGGAGTTGATCGACCGATCGCGTCGTCTAGGTTTTCTCAACCGCTTCAGAGAGCAGTTTCTCGGTGAGCAGATCGATTGGGCGCAGATCCGTACGATTCAGCAAGCTATGGGGTCGCTTCACGAAGATTCGGCTGAGCGAATCCTGCTCGAACGGCTGGACGAGTGTTTCCGTCGCTTCCTCGACTTTTCGTCGGACGACCGACGTCGGATTCAGCGAGTGATGACGATCTTGACGCAAGGAATGGAAATGGATCTGGGCACGTTCCCTGGAAATTCCGTGGCGGATCTCACCGCGCTCAAGACGCTCGATGACTTAGATCGCTACACCTATCATGTGGCTGGATGTGTGGGTGAGTTCTGGACTTCCTTGATGTGTGCCCATAGGAAAGCGTTGGCCAACTGGGACATTCAACGGATGTCGGAAATCGGGATTCGATTTGGAAAGGGGCTGCAGCTGACGAATATCGTCAAAGATATCGCTCATGATTTGCAGAAGGGGCGTTGTTACATTCCCGAAATGATGCTCACCGAAGCTGGGCTGAAACCTCAAGATTTATTGGATCAGCACAATCTCCTTCCTGTCAAACCTGTGCTGAGCAAACTTGTTCGCTTGGCAGTCGAGCACCTTGATCAGGGCTGGCTCTATACGATGGCGATTCCGCGTTCTGAAACCCGGTTGCGGCTGGCTTGCATGTGGCCGATTCTTTCTGCCGGAGAATCGCTCAAGCTGGTCATGAACTCCCCTGATCTTCTGAATCCCGCTTTAAAAGTCAAAATCCCGCGCAGCAAGGTCTATCAAATCATGGCTATGACGACCGGCACCGGTGCCTGCGGCTATGCCGGGACCGCCTATTGGGGGCATTTGCGCAAACAGATCATCTGAACGGTCACCTCATCTCCAGAAGCTTTACTCACGCGTTCCTTCTGCTTGAGAAGCCGGGTGGTTCCCACTTGTGCCGGCACGAGTGTCTAGCCTGTCTTCTTCTGCGGCTCCAAGAGCTTGTCGCCTTTCCTAAAAACGACATAGATCGCTTGTGAGGGACATGCGTCCAGACAGAGCCGGCAACTTTCTAGACATCGCGATGGATCAAATTTATAAGGGGGGGTCGACAGCCAGGCACCGGTCGGGCAAATCGGGACACAGAGCGCCTGATGAGTGCAGCGGTCGGGATGGCGGACGAGATGATCACGAACGACCAGCATGGGTTTGACTCCTTCAAAGAGACCCTGCGAGAAGATCTCAAACATGTTCTTATTCGGCAGACTGCTCACTTCCATTCCTTCACAAGTTCTTTGAGCCGTGCTTTGAGCTCAGGAATCTGTTCCAGATTGTTGTGGATTGCGCCAAGAATCTTTTCCAGTCGGGCGGTTCTCAACGCTTCCTTGTCCTGTGTCGCTAATCGATCGTATTCTTCGTACGCTGCTTGGTGTGCCGGTTCCAGTTGAGCGCGAGCATCGGCGATGGCCTGTCCGAGCGCCCAGGGTTCAGGTGAGAGCGCGGAGACAACGGTAAAGGTTGCATCGCTGCAGATAATCACGGCGGCACCGGGTTTTCCGGTCAATGGAATCACAGTCTGGATGGCTTTGCCTTCGAACGATTTCCAGTCCAGCAGCAGCCCTGGAAACCGTTTCGTGAAGGCCACCTTTTCCATGTTGGCCTTCCATTTGTCTTCTGTCGGCATGGGAATGATCGTAGGGAAGCCCTATGACATCTTGATGAGGGTCAATCGTTCGGGAACCGGGTGATCAGGCATGAGCAATCGGGTGACGATCTCGCCCTTCAGAACATGCCGCTCCATGATCTCGGTGACGTCGGCTTCTGTCCCGACCCAGTACCACACTCCCTCAGGATAAATCACCACACTGGGTCCTAGATCGCAATGGTCCAGACAGCCGGCTTTATTGGCTCGAACAAGACCTTTGAGATTCAACCGTTTTGTTTCATTCTTGAAATGCGCGTGGAGTTTTTCCGAGCCGAGGTTTGCACAACAGCCGCGTGGGTCGTCTTTGGGACGCTGGTTGGTACAGACGAAGATGTGACGTTGAAATGGTGGCATAGAGACGTAGCAACTATACCGGCATGGTGAGGGTATTGAGCCGTTCCATCAGTAGCGCGACATCCCGGCCGTTGAGGAACGGAGATTGCTGCTGGGTTCCCTTCAAGATCGTCATGATTTCCTGCAACCTCAATGACGCGCGTCGGAGCTCATCGGTGTTCGAGACCTCCGACCATTGACCAGCGCTCAGTTTGTCGAACTCAGCCTGGATATCGCGAAAATCCCGCTGCAGGTTCTTGTGGACTGAACAAATGACACAATACCATTTCGGGTTCTGATCCGATAAAGGCGACAGACGATCGTAGGGACGGCCGAAAAAGTCTTTCCCCAGCGAAAATTTCGTGAGCGGGCCGCCGGAGGTTCCGCAAGCCTGACAGGATCCCTTCGAGGAGTCCATCCACAGCTCCATAAGTGATGCTGAACGATCGTATTCTACAACAGGCCTTTCCAGGCTGTCCACGAGTAGATGGTGCCGCAGGCAACTGATTACTCCTGGTATCGAGGTATATCAAGGTATAATGACATCGTCAGGCTTGCAGCACTCCTAGCGGGAAAGGGGGTACCTATATGGTGATCGGTGTCCCGAAAGAAATCAAGGATCACGAGTATCGTGTCAGTCTTACCCCTGAAGGCGCAGCAACATTGTGTCAACTGGGGCATGACATCTGGCTCGAATCGTCCGCTGGGGAGGGCAGCGGATTTAGCGATGACGAATATCGTCAGGTCGGAGCGACTATTGCTGCCTCCAAGAAAGAGCTGTTCGAAAAGAGCGATATGATCCTGAAAGTGAAGGAACCGATGATCACTGAATGTCCGCTGTTCCGTCCAGGCCAGGTCCTGTTCACCTATCTGCATCTAGCAGCTCTTCCAGAACTGACGAAAACCTTGATGGCGGAGAAGATTACGGCGATTGCTCGTGAGACGGTCGAAGCCACAGACGGTAGCCTGCCGATGCTAAAACCGATGAGCGAAATTGCCGGTCGGCTGGCGGTACAGATTGGAGCGCAGTATTTGGAACGGTCATATGGAGGGCGGGGCGTGCTGTTGGGTGGTGTGCCTGGAGTCGAGCCGGGAAAAGTTGTGGTGCTCGGTGCAGGAGTTGCCGGCCGGTCGGCGGTACGGATGGCTGTCGGTATGGGGGCGCAAGTGACCGTGCTCGATTTGAATGTTCAACGGCTGCAAGAGTTGGACGATCTCTACCAAGGCCGACTGATCACCCGTATCTCAACTCAGACTGCCGTTGACCAGGCGGTGGTGCAAGGGGATGTGGTCGTCGGCGCCGTACTGCTGCCTGGTGCGCGCGCGCCCAAAGTGGTAAATCGATCATTGGTTGCGCGGATGAAGCCTGGGGCTGTGATCGTCGATGTCGCAGTCGATCAAGGCGGGTGTTTTGAAACGACCAGGCCGACGACTCACTCCGAACCAGTCTATCTGGTGGATGGTGTGACCCATTATTGCGTGACAAATATGCCCGGCATTGTTCCTCGAACCGCGACGTTCGCACTGACCAATGCGACTCTGCCCTATGTGGTGCGCCTCGCTTCTGATGGTGTGGATCGAGCAATCCGTTCAGATCTGGGGCTGGCTCTGGGCGTGAATGTCATGGATGGAAAAGTAACCTGTCGGGCTGTGGCGGAGGCTCACGGGTTGCCTTTTACCCCTGTCTTGTAAGACAATCACGCTGCATTTTCTAGTTCGGTCTTGTCGGGGCGTAGCGCAGCCCGGTAGCGCACTGCGTTCGGGACGCAGGGGTCGGAGGTTCAAATCCTCTCGCCCCGACCAAACCGCACTTCGTGTGGGCCGCAGGCTAATTATCGTTTCATGCTAATTGACGCCTGCGGATAAGTACCTCCAGTGTCCTCTTTCTTCATCTGGTACCAAGCTTGCTCGACCCGGAGCCTATTCTTCCCATTAAGGCGACGGGATAAAAACCTCCAGTAGCCCTCGTCTCTCTGCTCACACCAAGCGTGCTCGTGCCGCCGGCTATTTCTCGCCTCATCGTGATTGAGGGCGGCGGATAAAATCCTCCCGTCATCCTCGACTTTCCTCTACCAAACCGCAGCTCGCATGAGTTGCCTGCCCATTCGTGCATGTCGTAAATTCCTTGAGTTGGATTCCTCAGAAACTCTCTGTGCTGGGCACAGTTCTGGCATGGAATTGTAAAACACGTGACGCATGGGAAGAGGTGTGAGAATATCCGCTCAGCAGAGCCGTAAGTGATTGCTTGCGCTCAAGGATTTTGATAGGGCCAGATGACTCAATCGGTTGATGACCCCTCGGTTCGGGTACGTATCCTCGTGCTTGGTCATGTGCAGGGGGTAGGGTTTCGTGCGTTTGCGGCACGCGCAGCGGCAAGGCTTGGGCTACTAGGGGGCGTCCGCAACCTCGACGATGGTCGGGTGGAGCTGGATGTGGAGGGGAGAAGGTCGATGATTGAAGCACTTGTACGTGAATTGAAGACCGGTCCTCCTGCCGCCCATGTCACAAGAATTGAGACGGAGTGGAGTGTCGCAACTGGGCGGTATTCCAACTTCAGTATTTGGTATTAGCAAGCGAGGAATCATGAGTCGACCGCATGACGAGGACTCCGAGTTGAGCGAAGCTCGAAGGCAACCCGTCAACGACGTGGACGCCTCAGAATCTACAAGCGCACCTGATCAGGGCGAACGGGAAACAGGTCGATCGGAGGGTCTCGATACCCTCAAGAGCTACTTGCGGGAGGTTCGCCGATCGACCCTGCTGACCTTCAAACAAGAACAGCAGCTGGGTAAGCGGGTCATGGCCGGCGATGAGCAAGCTCGGCAACAGATGATCGAATCGAATCTGCGGCTGGTCATCAGCATCGGAAAGCGGTATATGCACCGCGGGTTTCCGTTTTCCGACATCGTGGAAGAAGGCAATCTAGGTTTGATCAAAGCCGTAGAAAAATTCAATTATAAGCGAGGGTTCCGGTTCAGCACGTATGCGTCTTGGTGGATCCGTCAGTACATCGAACGGGCGATCATTAACCAAGGCAAGCTGGTGCGGTTGCCGGTGCACGTCGTAGAGCGACTCAATCGCTATCTCAATCGTGTCGAGCAATTGGTGCAGGCGCTTGGGCGCGAGCCGCGGGCGGCCGAAGTGGCCGTCAAGATGAAGATGTCGGAAGAAGAAGTACTCGATCTGAAACAGTTGGTGCGCACAACCTGTTCACTCGATAGCCCGCTCAACGACCGCACTGATACCTTCCTGCGAGATGTCATCGAGGATCCGGTCGGGCTCGCACCAGATGAGACCGCCGACGGCGTTCGGCGGAGGACGGAACTGATGGCATGGGTAAGGGAGTTGCCTGAGAAGGAACAAACTGTTATTGTGTCACGGTTTGGGCTCGACGGAGATGAAGCGAAGACGCTCGAGGAAATCGGACGTACTATGGGGTTGACTCGTGAGCGGGTCAGGCAGATCGAGATGGCCGCGTTGGTTCGGCTTCGCAACACCATCGAGCGAAAGACTATGACACAGGCAGACTTGCTTTAACTCCGTGACCCTCGTCAATTATCAAGCCCTCATTCGAGAAGTGCCGGACTTTCCGAAGCCCGGCATTCTCTTTTATGACATCACCACGCTCCTGAAGAATTCTGCCGCTGTTCTGAGCCTTGCCGACCAATTGACGACTCGGTATCAGGATCGAGGGATCACCAAGGTTGTAGGGATTGAGTCCCGAGGGTTTATTTTCGGCGGGATTCTCGCCTCGCGTCTCGGGGCCGGATTCGTCCCGGTTCGCAGGCCTGGAAAACTTCCGGCTGATTGTTATGAAGTAAAGTATAGCCTCGAGTACGGAGAGAACAGCCTTACGGTACACCGTGACGCGATCGAAATGGGAGAGCATGTGCTGATCGTCGACGACCTGCTGGCGACTGGCGGAACGGCAGAAGCGACGGTCCACCTCGTTCGTCAGCTTGGTGGCACGATTGTCGGACTCGATTTTCTGGTCGAGCTGAAGAGCTTGAAGGGACGCGATAAACTCACCGGCTACGATGTCCATTCAACCATCACCTATCCCTAGTCCCTAGGTTTTCAAGGCATCCTTCACCGCCTCTTGTTCAAAGGGCACAGACCGTGATATAGAAGCCGAAGGCTGTTGACCCTCCAATTACCTATTCTATTTCTGGAGCGGACCGTCTATGGCAACGAAAACCCAGGCGAAGAAGAAGGGCGAGGCAAAGACGAAGTCTGCCGCCGGTGCCGACAAGAAGCCTGAGCCGGTGATTGCAGAAGCGCCTGCGACGCTCAAAGCGGCGGCCGAAGGCGAAATAGAGGTGTCTCTGCGGCCAAAGGAGACGGCAAAAGAGCGGGAAGCACGCGAACAGCGTCAGGAAGTGCTTCACAAAATGCTCATCGGTAAACGCCAAGAGATTATTAAGGAGATCGAAGAGAGTCTTGGTCAGTCTCTGACCGAAGATCAGCAGCGACGTCTGGAGTCTGCGCGTGATGTCGGCGACCAAGCCTTAATGGATCTTGAGCGCGAACTCGGCATTTCCTTGATGGAGATGCGTAACCGCCGACGGCAGTCGATCGACGAAGCCCTCACCCGGCTACACGAAGGGACTTACGGGATTTGTGCCGAATGTGGGGTCGAGATCAGCGAGAAACGCCTCCAGGCGGTCCCCTTCGCCAAGCTCTGTGTGGAGTGCCAATCGCGTGTGGAATTGCTGGAGAAGATCGAACGCGAAGAAGAGCGCGATTAGCTCCAAAGAATTTCTCCCCTGCGGCATCCGCATCCTTCTCTCCCCATCATGAACGGGCAGACTTCACCACGAGCGGTCGTTCTTGCCAGCGGCGGGTTGGACTCCACCGTGACAGCGGCTGTCGCGCAACATGACGGGTATGCGCTGCATCTCCTCACCATTGCCTACCGACAACGTCACGCTGTGGAGGTTGAGCGGTCGAGACAGGTGGCGACGGCTCTGGGAGCTCACCAGCATGTGGTGATAGACGTCGATTTGAGGGCGATCGGGGGATCGGCCCTGACCGGTGATATGTCGGTGCCGAAGCATCGGACTGACGCTGAACGGAATCGAGATGTGCCCGTGACGTACGTGCCGGGGAGAAACCTGATTTTTCTGTCTCTGGCTGCGGCCCACGCGGAAGCGCTGGAGGCTTCAATCGTCTATTTCGGCGCCAACGTGATCGACTACTCCGGTTATCCCGACTGCCGCCCTGAATTCATCAAAGCCGTGGAAGCAGCACTTCGAGCGGGAACCAAGGCAGGCATGCAGGGCATGGGTATCGAGATTCGAGCGCCGCTGCTCCGGATGGCCAAGGCGGAGATCATAAGACTTGGCCTCACCCTGAATGTTCCCTTTCATCTCACGCATAGCTGTTATGACCCTATCGGACCGATCGCCTGCGGGCAGTGCGACAGTTGTCTGATTCGGAAACGGGGGTTTGAGGAGGCGGGAGTTGTAGATCCGATTCAGTATGCGGTATGTTGAACCGCTCGTTCCTTTGGGTAAGCAGTCAGCCTCTATGAAATCATCACGAATGTTGTGGGTGAGCCTCGTTGTGCTGATCGTCGCGGCGACAGCAGCTTGCAACCAAAACGGGGGAGAACCAAAAGGAACCAGAGCCGTGGCCTCTGCTCCGGCTGAGTTGCGGGAAGGAGAGCAGAAATTCAACGCCAACTGTTCAACCTGCCACGGCATGGGTGGAGTCGGAACCACCCAGGGCCCACCGTTTCTTCACAAGGTCTATGAGCCGAATCATCACGGCGACGCGGCGTTTCAGCGAGCGGCGGCCAACGGAGTCAAAGCTCATCATTGGCAGTTCGGCGACATGCCGAGGATCAATGCGGTTACACCAGAGGATGTGGATCACATTACCAAATACGTCCGCTGGCTCCAGAAAGAAGCCGGTATTTTTTAAACCGCTAAACTTAGGCCTATACCCTCCCTGATCCTCTGATTCTTCTCGGTAAACACCGATCAGTTGTGGTCGCGCTCATTCGTTAAGAATGAGTACGCATGATTGTTCTGTTCATTGTATTGTGCGATGACGTAGGCTCCTAACTCAGGTCTAAGCGAGATGCTTTTTCTCGTCGTACTCTCGTCGATGTGCAAAACCACGACTGCGCCTGTTCTCCGATCTTTTACCGACACGTTCCAGGACTGTGAGGATTTTTCGTCGACATTCATCACATCCCCTTCGATAATCTTGCCTGACTGTACGTGGGGTTTGTCATAGACCGTTCTGTCCGTGGAAAGGGCGAGCGTAGATAGGCCTGTACAAAACATGAATGTGAGACATGTCGTTCCTATAGCTTTCGACAAAAGACGCATCATTCAACCCTCCCTTTTACAGAGGTAGTGAAGAACCTGCTCTTATCAGGAAATGTATCGGATGGGGAGACGAATTGAACCTGGCAGAATCCCTAGTGTAGGCGAGAGGGGATAGTCATCACTCTTCAAGTCCGCAGGCCATCCTCAGCTCCTTCGGGCTTGTGACGGCGCGATCTTCGTGTCTGATCACCGAAAAACTAAGGGCTTGGCTATTTTTTCTTGGGTGAGGTGTTCTTGAGTCTTTGGAGTTCGGCGTTCTGTTCATCCACCTTCTGCTGGAGCGCTTTCAATTCTTCCTTGAAGGTCTGCATGTCGGCGTCGTTTTTACCAGGAGTGAATGTTTGAACAGGGATCGATTGAGGCGGTTGCACGACCGGCGACGTTCCTGAAGGGACCGGCTGAGCCGTAGGAGCAGGGGATGGAGGAGCCGCAAGGATGCTAGCCAGCAGTTGATAATCAATCGCGATAGACCGATCCTCAGACTTGCCGATCCATTTGGATCGGTCATAGACATCCTGCCGTACAGCCTCCTCCGGCAAGAAGGTCACTGCTCGGTCACGGAGACCATCGGTGTCCGGAAGCGGACGTGGGTCTTTTTCAGGGGCCTTAGACTTTTTCCCTGGGTTATATCGATACTGAGTCAACGTAAAATGCAGCGAGAGGCCGTCCGCGAAGAGGTAGCCGGACGTGGTTTCTCTATTCTGGCTGACCTTCGAGGCCTGTGATATTTCCGGAGCGGAGTAGATTCGGAATCCCACTCGCTGATCGGGAGCCGCTTGAGCGAGAGCGGCGACAATATGAGGAGTGAGGAACGCGATATCAGCCTCGGAGAATGTCCGTACATCGTTCAAGTTCGTGGAACGAGCGGCCTTGCCGAATAACAGCAACAGTCCGGTCTTTTCTTTCGTATGTACCCCTCGCAAGATATCTGCGACGGTCATCTCCGACAATTTGATAGGATGCGAAGCCTGGGATGAGGTGTCCAATCCGTTCTCAAGGAACACAGTGCCGAGAGCACCCTCATGAATAGGCGTCTGGACAGGGCGAGGGCCGATGCAACCGGCAACCAGGAGACTCAAACTTCCCAGAATCAGAAAGCCCAGAGTCTGCTTGAAGGAGGAACGATAAGTGTATTCCATCACGTCACGTCATCAGTCGATTCTCGGGGCGTAGTCTAGCAGGAATATTCAGCAAAACAAAGGATCGTGGTTCCGGTTCTGCTGCTCGGCCAAGCTGGCATTATCGGTATTATCAGTGGCGCGATCAATTCCTCACGAATTCTCACAAACGCCCCAAAGACGTTTGAGGTTACTCGGCGAACGGATCGCCGAACAGACCTGCTGCACGAGCATGTTCGGCTGAGGGACTGGTCGGGGAACCGACGTTCCGTCGGATGAAAAAATCAAGAGCCGGAACCGATTGTATGGAATCCGGCTCTTGTTGAACAAGTGACGTTCTCGTTCACGTGAGCTGTTCAGTACTGCAGCTGCAACGCCACGTGAAACGAAGGGGCCTTATCTCCGGTCGCAGTCGGCCCAAAATTCCCGGTGAGCGCCCCCTTGGTCTCCAAGTCGCCGTACCGGCCGTACACGGCAATCCGCGCATTGTGGCCGGAGACGACGTAGTTCAGGCCATACTCAAATTCCTGCCGCATGGCGCTGTACGTCGGATTGATGCTCGTGAACCGCACATAGGGTTGGAACCGTCCTATGCCGACTTCTTGTGGAATCAAGTACAACCCGTACACCGTATACGAGAGCCCGTCGAACACGCAGAAGCACGTGGCCGAATTAGCAGGATTAAACGCACCGACCCCATAGTTGGCGAAAAACTGCTTGAATTCGCTGTTGAACGTAAACACGCCCAGGTTGTTCGGCAGGACCTTTTCGAACAATACGTCGACGGAGATCCCGGTGAAATCCGACACATTTCCGGTGGCTAAGTTTCCGGCTCCATCCTTTTGATACTGCACGTTCCCGGCGATGGCCAGGATGTCTCCGGCCGTGCCGTAGTAGGTGCCGCTCGTGTAGTAGCCGGGGTTGACTTCATCATTGAGCAGGTTCCACTGCAAACGTCCTGTGTACATCATCGTGTTGCTCGGATTAGGCCCGCCCCGCAATCCTTGCGAGACGGTCGCCACATACAACAGATGCGTCCCAAAGGAAGGGTGAATCTTGCCCCAGAAGCTGGCGCCATTGTCACGCCCATAGAGGCCGGCTCCACCGTTACTGGCGTTCGTCCCGTTGAAGTTGGCGCTGTAGTCGGCGGGGAAGAGCGGCGTTCTGAACCCATCGAAGGTGGCATGATAGAACGGCCCGTTCAACTCGCCGCGCTCGCTCGGGAGTAACAGACGCCCGACCCAGATGTTGACCTTCTCATTGAACTCAAACTTGCCGATCGCATCGAGCAAGCCGATCGCGGAGTTGCCTCCAAAGTTCTGCGACCCATTTGAAAATGGACCAGACCCGCTCTTCACAGCGCAGTCAAAGCAGTCCGTGTTGAACTCAAATTTCACGTACTTGTGGATCTGCCCGTTGATGTAGATACGAGCGTTGTTGATGTCGAAATTATTGCTCCAGTCCTGACCGTTCGTTGACCCATTTTCAATGGTATTGAAGCTGGTCCGAATACCCATGCCGATGGAGATCCACTTGTCGTCATCGGCCTTGATCGTGCCGGCGGCATAGGCAGGCGACAACGGGGCCCCCATTCCAGCCACCAGTGCCGTGATGGCTCCGGCAATGACAAACCTTGCCCACTGCCATCTTAGATGTTTTTTCATACTGATGCCCTCCCTTAGGTGAGTGATAGAAATGGTAGCCCACATCAGTTGAATTACAAAATAAATCGATAAAGTTGGCGTGGAGTATGCCTAAGCCTTCGCAAGATCGCAAGAAGTTCTACGAGCTCGGTAGATTATTACGTATCGCTCAGGGTGATACCGTCGTCCAGTCAGGGTTTTCCCGATAGAGTGACTCACGACGTAGCGCAATGATTGTTATCACAGGTGGAAGAGTGGAAGAATAGAACAGGGACGCCGACACCCGTTTCTGAGATGTGCAAGCTCATCGCCGATCACAGTTCTCCGTCGGCAGACGAAAGGGCTCTTTGCGCGGACGGAC
Organism: Nitrospira sp.; assembly: GCA_029194665.1. Classification (NCBI taxonomy): domain Bacteria; kingdom Pseudomonadati; phylum Nitrospirota; class Nitrospiria; order Nitrospirales; family Nitrospiraceae; genus Nitrospira; species Nitrospira sp. Next base: position 439,141 of record JARFXO010000003.1, read on the forward strand.
GATGTGCCGTCTACATCCATTCTCGATCCCGATCCTGATCTGGAGTATCATACAGAGCCGGGCGGCGGAGGCACTTCTGGTTCCATAGGGGCAGAGGTCGTCGAATGACAGACTGTCATGTTGCTTCAGATCGCAGACTGCAATGAACAGTAACTATGCCCGAGTACTGATTCCGCTGATCCTGGCTGCGACCTTCCTTCTCGATGTGTTCATGCCCTGGGGCTATGCAGTCTGGGTTGTTGGGGATGTCTTCGGCGTATTATTGACCCTCGGGATTGAGTGGCCGATTGCTCCCTATGTTGTTGCGGCCGCCGGGACCGTTCTCGCCTACATGGGGCACACACTGTCTCCTCCAGTCATCGCGGTAGACATTGCCGGCTTCAATCGCGTCGTGGGCATAACCCTGCTCTGGATTACGGCTTGGCTCGTGGCGCGAGCAAGAAGGGCGAAGCTCGACGATGCCACCAGACGACTGGGTGCGATCGTGGAGAGTAGCAGCGATGCCATTCTGAGCGTGACGCCTGACGGTTTCGTGACCACGTGGAATGGAGGCGCAGAGCGTATCTTCGGGTATACCGGCAACGAGATAATCGGACGTTCGATCCTCACGATTATTCCAGCCTATCTCCATCGGGACAGAGCCAGGCTGCTGGCCACGGTGCGCGGAGCCCATGACATTCAAAGCTACGATGCAGTACGGGTGACCAAGGACGGCCGATGCATCGATGTGTCGGTCACATTATCGCCGCTCAAGGATTCTGTCGGTCAGTTCGTGGGGGTCTCGAAAGTCATCCGGGATATCAGCGACCGGAAGAGGGGGGAGGTCCTTCTGAGACAAACGCACGAGGCATTGGAAATGAGGGTTCAGGAGAGAACCGCCGAATTGAGCGCCGCCAATCATTCCCTACGTATACTTTCGAGCCGACTGATGCAAGTGCAGGAAGAGGAAAGAAGTCGTCTGGCGCGCGATCTGCACGACGAAGTCGGACAGTTGCTGACGGCACTGAAAATCGACTTGCAAGACATTCGGCATGGTGAGGCCCAGAAGGCCCGCTTTGGTTCTCTCACAGATAGCCTAGAGCTGGTGGACCGCCTGCTGACCCAAGTGCGGAGTCTGGCGCTGGATCTCCGACCGTCGCTGCTTGACGATCTGGGTCTGGTGTCGGCGCTGCGCTGGTATGCGAACCGGCAGGCGGCGCGTAATGGATGGACCCTTTCGCTCTTGGTCGAGGGAATGGCCGGGCGAGTCCCGGTCCCCATTGAGGTCACCTGCTTTCGGGTTGCCCAGGAGGCACTGACCAATGTCGCAAAATACGCAAGGGCCAAGACGATCGATCTTGCGTTGCGCCGGCAAGATGAGGAAGTCACGCTCATCATTCAAGACGACGGTGTGGGATTCGACGTGCCGTCGGCTCGACGGCGGGCACAAGGCGGGCAAAGCGTCGGGCTGCTCGGTATGGAAGAGCGTGTGCGGTTGGCCGGCGGCAGCTTGGTCATCTCATCAGTGCCGGGTGAAGGGACCAGGCTCGAACTGTGCTTCCCACTCACAGAGCAAGAGCAGACCAAGCCACATGCAGCGGTTGAGGTCATTTCGTCATGAGCCACCTCCGGATTCTTCTTGTGGAAGATCATGCATTGGTCAGGGCCGGGATGAAGGCGCTCCTCCAAAAGATCGAGGGTACCGAGGTTGTCGCGGACATGGGGGATGGGCTGGAGGCCGTCAGGTATGTGCAGACTGCCGCTCCGGATCTTGTGCTGATGGACATTGCGATGCCGGGATTGAACGGCCTCGATACCACTGCCCGGATCGTCAAAGAATCGCCGACCACGCGCGTGATTTTGCTGTCGATGCATGGCAATGAAGAATACCTCAGGCAAGCTCTGCAGGTGGGTGCTTCAGGCTATCTGTTGAAAGGCGCAGAATTGGCTGAACTTGAGTTGGCCCTCAAGACGGTCGCCAGGGGTGAGAAGTACCTGACCCCGGCCGTGGCAAAATACGCCATCGAGGCCTACCGCGAAAAGTCCGAAGGTCCGACCGGTCCGCTGGCGAAACTGAGCCTGCGCCAGCGCGAAATCCTCCAGCTCATCGCGGAAGGGCAAACCACAAAAGACATCGCCCAACGCTTAAACCTGAGCGTGAAAACCATCGAAACCCACCGAAGCCAATTGATGGAGCGGCTCGACATTCACGATGTGCCCGGGCTCGTCCGCTTCGCGATGCGTGTCGGGTTGATTCAGCCCGACTCCTAATCATTCCTTTGTTTGGTTTATTTCCTGGTTCTGTTATGGCGAATAGCCTCACCGACTCTCATCCTTTCAGTACAGTCGGCGTGGTCTCTCGGGGATCTCCGGCCATTCTTTCAGGATTTTCCCGATGGGTCTACGCCGACTTTTGTGAAATGCTCTGCGCCCGAACATGGGCAGCATGTTCACGCGGCCTTCAACAAGGAACAGACGACGGCGAGGACTGAGAGGATTAAATTGAGAAAGGAGAGAAGAGATGAGACGATAGCCTCGCTCGGTTGTCAGGCGTGACAAGACCCATGGCGGCTGGTCCTTCGGCGTAGTGGGTCCGTCAGCATCAACCGAAAGTTTGCAACTCACAGCATAACACAAGGAGTGATGCCACATGGAAACGAAAGTGCCTCAGGGTTCGAAGGCCGTCAACGAAGCAGAAGTTCCTACCGAGGCAGTTGGATCATCGCGAAGAGAATTTCTGGGACAGAGCGGGCGTGTCGCGGCCGGAGTCGGCGTGGCCGCGCTCTTGGGGAACCTGGGCAACTATGCGCTGTCCTATGCGGCCGGCGGAGCACCCATTAAGATCGGCGTACTGCACTCACTGAGCGGCACGATGGCCATCAGCGAAGTGTCCTTACGCGATGTCGTACTGATGGCGGTCGAAGAAATCAATAAGGCGGGCGGGGTGATGGGGCGGCAGATAGAAACCAAGGTCGTCGACCCCGCTTCGAACTGGGACCTGTTTGCCGAAAAAGCCAAGCAACTCCTCCTGGAAGATAAAGTATCGGTGGTGTTCGGCTGCTGGACATCGGTCAGCCGGAAATCCGTGCTGCCGGTCTTTGAAAAGAACAATGGATTGCTCTTCTATCCCGTCCAATATGAGGGCGAAGAGTGCTCGCGCAATGTGTTCTACACCGGCGCGGCAGTCAACCAACAGGCAGCGCCGGCGGTGGAATACTTGATGAGCCCCGAGGGGGGCGCCTATAAGAAGTTTTATCTCCTCGGCACGGACTACGTCTATCCTCGCACGACGAACAAGATTCTTCGCGCCATGTTGTTGGCGAAGAAGGTGCCCGCAGCCAACATCGAAGAAGAGTACACTCCGTTCCATCATCAGGACTATCAAACTATCTGCGGCAAGATTAAGAGGTTTGCGGCAGGCGGCGGTGCCGCGGTCATCAGCACCATCAACGGCGACAGCAACGTGCCGTTCTACAAGGAATTCGGCAACCAGGGACTGCGTGCGGAGGATGCGCCGATCATGGCGTTCAGCGTGGCAGAAGATGAGCTGCGCGGAATGGACACCAGCGCGCTCGTCGGACATTTGGCGGCGTGGAACTATTATCAAAGCGTGGATACGCCGCAAAACAAGAAGTTCGTGGCGAATTTCAAGGCCTACTGCAAGAGGAATAACCTGCCGGATGGAGAAAACCGCGTCACCGACGATCCGATCGAAGCCGCCTATTTCGGGGTCTATGTGTGGAAGCAGGCGGTTGAAAAGGCTGGCTCTACCGAGGTGGACAAAGTCCGTAAGGCTGTCTATGGGCAAAAGTTCCTGGCTCCCGGCGGCCAGATCATGATGGATGACGCCAACCAGCATACGCATAAACCGGTGCTGATCGGCGAAATCCTTAAGAACGGTCAATTCAAGGTCATTTTCCGTTCCAAGGGACTGGTGAAGCCGGAACCGTGGAGTGAGTATACAAATCCTGACAAGGGTTGCGATTGGATTAATCATCAAGGGACCTATCAGAAGAAATAAGTTCGGGACGCATGGCAATCCCTTGTTCCACCAGCCATGTTGACGATGGGCACTGTCTGTAGGTAACCGGCTGGAATCCCTATCGTAGAGGTTTCAGCCCCCTACTGATTGTGCCTGTCGCCACGGTTTCCGTAAAGAGGATATGGTGATAAGCCTGGCCGGCATCTCGAGAAATCTATCTGTACTGGTTTTGTTCCTTCTTCCAGCGATTGGGCTTGGTCTCCAGTCAACGTCGGCTGCCAGCGAAGCGGACCATGCAGTCTCACCTGTAGTCCTCTCCGCCGACTCAATCGAACAGGCGCTTCTCGACGTGACAAGCGAGGATGCGGTGGTCCGCAGCAAGGCGGTCGCGCTCCTGATTGAAAAGGGTGATGCGAGCCTCGTCCCCAAACTCGATGCGATCCGGGCAGAAGCCGATCGGGCTGTCAGGATCGCTATCAAACCGGTGATCGATCTGCTCAAGAACCGCGCGAACCTGACAAGTGAACAACCGGATACCAGACGCTCGGCCGCCGCCGATCTGGTGGGGACGGGACGACCGGAGGCCATCACCTGGCTGGAGGAGGCTGCCGCAAAGGAAAAAGTCTGGTGGGTGAAGTATACGATGGAAGAGGCCGCGCAGTTGATTCAACTCCGTTCGCAAGATCCCGCCGTCCGTTTGGAGGCAGTCAAGAAGCTGGGTGATCACCGCAGTCAGAACAGCCTGTCGTCGCTCCAGGAATTGATCGAAGCGGGCACGCAAAGTGGGTCGACCGAAGAACAAAGGAATCTGGCTGCGGCAGCCGAAACCGCGATTGAACAGATTAACTCATGGGGTTGGTGGGCCAACGTCATCGAGACGTTGTTCCGGGGCATCAGCCTCAGTTCGATTCTCTTGATCATGTCCCTGGGGTTGGCCATCGTCTTCGGCTTGATGGGCGTTATCAATATGGCCCACGGAGAGCTGATGATGATCGGTGCCTACGCCACGTTCATCACGCAACAGGCTTTCATCGGCTGGTTTTCTCCGGAAGTGTTCGATTGGTATTTCCCAGTGGCCTTGCCTGTCGCCTTTCTGTCGGCTGCCTGCTTCGGCTGGGTGTTGGAAGCCACCGTGATTCGGTTTCTCTATGGACGTCTTCTTGAGACGCTCTTGGCGACGTGGGGCGTCAGCTTGATCTTGATGCAGGCCGCTCGGGTCTACTTCGGTGATTTGACCGCAGTCATCGCCCCGCAGGCCTTGCGCGGGGGCGCTCAAGTGATGGTGGGAGTCTATCTGCCCTACAATCGGATCTTCATCATCATCCTATCGATCATCTGTGTCTTGGGAATTTACTTTTTGCTCTTCCGGTCAAACCTGGGGATTCGGGTACGAGCGGTCACTCAAAATCGCAATATGAGCGCCTGCCTCGGCATCCCGACCAGAAAAGTCGATTCGTACACCTTCGCCTTTGCCTCCGGCCTGGCCGGGATCGCAGGCTGGGCTCTTACGATGGTCGGCAATGTCGACCCAGGGCTTGGGCAGAACTATATCGTCGATGCCTTTATGGTGGTCGTGACCGGAGGGGTCGGCAAACTCGCCGGGACCATCTGGGCTTCCTTAGGCATCGGAGGGCTGAACAAGCTGATCGAGCCGGTTAGTGGCGCAGTCTACGGCAAAGTTTTTATTCTGGTCGGGGTGATTTTATTCCTCCAGTGGAGGCCACAGGGCTTGTTTGCGGCCAAAGGACGGAGTGCCGATGCCTGAACCAATGGGTACCAGCCAAGGCAGCCGCGAGACGGCGGTCTTTTACGCCGTCGGTGTCTTGTTCCTACTCGTCGTCCCCCTGCTGAACGTGTTGCCTGCCGAAGATTCATGGCTGCACATTTCTGACTTTCGTCTCAATCAATTCGGCAAATTCTTGGCCTTTGCCATTCTGGCCCTCGGACTGGATCTGATCTGGGGTTATTGCGGGGTCCTCAGCATGGGCCAAGGGGTCTTTTTCGGGCTCGGCGCCTACTGTATGGGCATGTATCTAGCCCTCCAGATCGGGAAGGAAAGTGTGTATGGCAGCGAACTCCCGGATTTCATGGTCTGGACGCAGGTCAAAGAACTCCCCCTCTTCTGGTACCCGTTCAAAAGCTTTTTGGGTGGGTTCCTCGGGGCCATTCTCGTTCCGGTTCTCTTCGCGACGATCTTCGGATTTCTCGCCTTCCGTAGCAGAATCAAGGGGGTGTACTTCGCGATCATCACGCAGGCCTTGGCGTTTGCCGCCTGGCTGGTCTTCAATCGGAACGAAACGCGGCTCGGAGGCACGAATGGATTAACGGATTTTAAACAACTGCTCGGGTTCCGGCTCTCGGATCCGTCGACGCAACGGGGGCTCTACATCCTGACGGTCCTGGCCCTGGCCGTTTCCTACCTGCTCTGTCGCTGGATCGTGGCCTCGCGTGCCGGAAACGTGCTGATCGCGATCCGCGACAGCGAGTCACGAGTCACGTTTTCCGGCTACACCCCCTGGGTGTACAAGCTCTTCGTGTTTGTCGTAGCGGCAGGGCTCGCGGGACTAGCGGGGATGCTGTACGTGCCGCAGGTGGGCATCATTACGCCAGCTCAGATCGGGGTGTTACCGTCCCTTGAGGTCGTCATCTGGGTGGCGGTCGGCGGGCGCGGTACGCTGATCGGGGCAATCTTGGGTGCGGTGGCCGTTAACTATGGCCGTAGCGTGCTGACTAACTATTTTCCGGAGGCCTGGCCGTTTATCTTAGGTGGACTCTTTGTGGTTGTGGTGACGATGTTCCCGGACGGACTTGTAGGGATGATTCGGAAGTTGACCGAGCGAAAGGAGACCCGTACGCCGTTGATCAAGGCTGAAGGGGGGACGGCGGCGTGACGGACGGCGATCTGATTCTCAACTGTGAAAACGTGGTCGTCGACTACGACGGGTTCAAAGCGCTGAACAACTGTAATTTCAGCGTCCACTACAACGAGCTCCGCGTCGTCATCGGACCGAATGGCGCCGGCAAGACCACCTTGCTCGATGTGATCTGCGGGAAGACCAAACCTGCATCAGGTAAAGTGATGTTCGGCAAGGGCATCAATTTGGTGGGCAAGAACGCGGAAGACATCACGAAGCTCGGTATCGGGCGGAAGTTCCAAGCCCCATCGGTCTACGGCAACCTGTCAGTGTGGCAGAACTTGGATCTGTCGGTGAAGCGGTCGAGCAGGGGAGTGTTCCTCAACCTAGTTGGAAAATCGTCCTCAGCGGAACGAGAGCGGATCAGTGAGGTGTTGGAGACGATAGGATTGACGGACCATGCCCACGACCGCGCCGGTTCCTTATCGCACGGCCAGAAGCAGTGGTTGGAGATCGGCATGGTGATTTTGCAGGACCCGTCGCTGCTGTTGGTTGATGAGCCGGTCGCCGGCATGAGCGATAAGGAAACGGAACAGACCGGCCGCCTTCTCCAGTCACTGTCAGAAAAACACGCGATCGTCGTGATCGAGCATGACATGGACTTTGTCCGGCAGATCGCCCGGATTGTAACGGTGTTGGCAGAGGGCACGGTCATCTGTGAAGGCACGGTCGAAAAAGTGCAGGCTGACGACCATGTTCGAGAAATCTACCTTGGCCGAGCCAAGGTCACGCATTAGCTTCAACACGAAAACGATCGGCCATGGCACAAGAAACCACACGTTTGACGCTGGCACTTGACAACGTCAACGCGTACTACGGTGAGAGTCATATTCTTCGGAGCGTTTCGTTTACGATCGAACCGGGAGAGGTGGTCTGTCTGATGGGCCGAAACGGGGTCGGCAAAACAACTACTTTGAAGACGCTGACCGGGTTGCTTCCCGTACGTGGGGGCAAGATCATGTTCGACGGAGTGGATATCACTCATGACCGCACGGATCTTCGGGCGAGGAAGGGGCTGGCCTATGTCCCGCAAGGCCGAGAGATCATTCCACACTTGACGGTGCATCAAAATCTTCTTCTCGGCTATTGGAATCGTCCACCTATCAGCGGCGATGTTTCTGAGAAAGAAGCATTCGAGGAAGTCTATCACCTCTTTCCGAAGCTGACACAAATCCTTCACCGGCCAGGTGGGGTGCTCAGCGGCGGAGAACAACAGCAGTTGGCGATCGGAAGAGCGATCTTGTCGAGTCCGAAACTGCTGCTCTTGGATGAGCCGACGGAAGGGATTCAGCCGTCGATCGTCGATCAAATCGAGGACGTCATCATCGGCTTTAAGCATTCGCGCCGTTTCGCGATTCTCCTGGTCGAACAAGGCCTACACTTTGCCGCCCGACTTGCTGAGAAGTATATCGTGATGGCTAGAGGAGCAGTGATGGCTCAGGGCAAGAGCACGGAGTTGAATGCCGACATGGTGAGGCAACATTTGACGGTATAAGAGACAGGATAACGAGCTGGACGCAGTTTCTCGTTTTGTGGTAAATACTGGCCTGTAAAGGTAAGGGTTCCATCGCGATACTGTTTTGTCGTGTGGAACAGAGGAGAGTAACAATTCCCAACCTAAGAGAGGTGGGGACCAGAGGTCTGGTTTCGGGAAGTCTGCCCTGGTATACGAGACACCCCCCTCATCTCCCCCCCCTCTCTGTACGAACTAAGATCAAGATCGGCAGAACAGTAACGATTTGTTGGATCGAACAATTTAGTCACAAGCCCTAGCCTGACAGAGGAGGTCTTTATGCATCTAAGCCCAAGAGAACAGGACAAGCTGATGATTTATGTGGCGGCGCAGCTTGCGACCGATCGCAAGAAGCGAGGCCTCAAGCTCAACCACCCGGAAGCTGTTGCGTACATGACGGCGGCAGTGTTGGAGGGGATTCGAGACGGAAAATCTGTGGCAGAGCTCATGACCTATGGGACTCAGCTGCTGTCTCGTAAGGATGTGATGCCTGGTGTGCCGGAAATGATTCCCAATTTCCAGGTCGAGGGCACCTTCCCCGATGGGACTAAGCTCGTCACCGTTCACAATCCGATTCCATGAGCTCAGGCAGGTTACATGGTATCTCATCTGTATGAAAGACATATGAAGCAAGCATGAAGACTGTTCATCTTCTAGGAAGCACGGGGCATGAAAGGGGTGAAGTAACATGAAAGCAAAAGACCCACAGGACTCTGGAGACGACAAGGAAAAACGAAGTACTTCCGAAAAAGCCGGGCCGTCGCGGCGGCAATTTCTCACACAGAGTGGGCGGGTTGCGGCAGGAATCGGGGCGGTCTCACTCTTGGGAAACGCCGGGCAACAGGGCATCGCTTATGCCGCGAATGAATCGCTGATCACAAAGGTCGGTGGGGCAGGAGGAGCGAAAATGAAGAAACATGACGCGCCACAGAGGTCGAAGGAAGCCTTGGCGGCTGCGGTGAAAGCCGAGCTGTCTGCCCCGATCATTCCCGGCGAGATTATGACGGTGGCTGGTGATATCGAGATCTTAAAAGGACGAGAGACAAAAGATATGACGGTCAAGAACTTGGGTGATCGACCAATTCAAGTCGGGTCTCACTGTCACTTCTTCGAAACCAATCGTGCGCTCAAGTTTGATCGTGAGCAGGCCTTCGGGTTCCGGCTCTGCATTCCTGCCGGTACGGCGGTCCGGTTTGAACCGGGTGAGGAAAAAAAGGTGACGCTCGTGGCCCTTGCAGGCAACCGGCTTGCCCAAGGTGTGAACGGATTGACTGAGGGATTGTTGGATGATCCGAAGGTCAAGGCCAAGGCTGTCGGTCTCGCTGCTGAACGTGGGTTTGGGAAAGGAGGCGCACGGTGAAAATTTCACGCAAACATTACGCATCCCTGTACGGTCCCACGGTCGGCGATCGTGTCCGGCTTGGGGACACGGATCTCATCATCGAAGTCGAAGAGGATCGGATCATTCCAGGAGAGGAAGCGGTCTTCGGCGGCGGGAAGACCATTCGTGACGGGATGGGGCAGTCCGCCCGAGCCACGAGCAGCAGCGGCCAGCTGGACACAGTGATTACCAGTGCGCTCATCCTCGACTACACCGGGGTCATCAAAGCCGACATCGGTATCAAGGACGGCCGCATCGTTGGCATCGGTCATGCCGGAAATTCCGACCTCATGCCCAATGTCACGCCCGGCATGGAGATCGGTCCTGGCACGGAAGCGATTTCGGGAGAAGGCCGTATCATCACAGCCGGCGGCATCGACACGCATATCCACTTCATTTGTCCACAGCAATGTTGGGAAGCCCTTTCTGCCGGTCTGACCACGATGATCGGCGGCGGGACCGGTCCTGCGAACGGGACCGCCGCGACGACCTGTACGCCTGGGCCATGGAACATTCATCGCATGCTGGAAGCGTCCGAGGGCATTCCTATGAACCTCGGTTATCTCGGCAAGGGCAACGCGTCTCGGCCTGAAGGATTGAATGAACAGATCGAAGCCGGTGCAATCGGGCTGAAGCTGCACGAAGACTGGGGTACCACCCCGGCCGCGATCGACACCTGTTTGAGCGTGGCCGAGCATTACGATGTGCAGGTGGCGCTCCATGCGGATACGCTCAATGAAGCCGGTTTTGTTGAGGACACCATCAGGGCCATCAAGGGAAGAGCGATCCATAGCTTCCATACGGAGGGCGCAGGTGGCGGTCATGCGCCGGACATCATTAAGATTTGCGGCGAGCCGAATGTGCTGCCCTCTTCGACCAATCCCACGAGGCCATTCACCGTCAACACGATGGATGAGCATCTTGACATGTTGATCGTGTGTCACAATCTGAATCCACGAATCCCCGAGGACGTGGCGTTTGCGGAATCACGCATCCGTCGTGAGACTATTCAGGCGGAAGACATTCTTCATGACATGGGCGCGATCAGCATGATGTCCTCCGACTCGCAGGCGATGGGCCGCATTGGGGAAGTCATCACCAGAACGTGGCAAACTGCTCATAAGATGAAGATGCAGCGGGGACACCTCACCCCCACCAGCGGGAAAGATTCCGCCCAGAACGACAACTTCCGGGCCAGACGTTATGTGGCGAAGTACACGATCAATCCGGCCATCACACACGGTATTGCTCATGAAGTCGGTTCCGTAGAGGTGGGGAAGATCGCCGACCTCGTCATCTGGAAGCCGGAGTTCTTCGGCGTGAAGCCGGAGATGGTGTTGAAGAGCGGCTTCATCGCCCAAGCGCAAATGGGCGATCCCAATGCCTCGATCCCGACGCCGGAACCGACGATCAGTCGACCGATGTTCGGCGCATTCGGTCGTGCTCTGTCCAGCACCAGCTTTACCTTCGTATCTCAGGCCGCATTGGATCATGAGATTCCGAAGCGGCTTGGTCTGCAGAGGCGGATCGCCGCGGTCAAGAATATCCGTGGCATGAAGAAGCGCGATCTCAAGCTGAACGATGCGGTGCTGAAAGTGGAGGTGAATCCGGAAACGTACCTTGTGACGGCAGATGGTGTGCCGCTCACCTGCGAACCGGCGATCGTGCTGCCGCTGGCGCAACGGTACAATTTGTTCTAGCGAACAGAGCAGCTGGTTCGACTATCGGTCGGAAGGGATTGTGATGGTAGTCGGCCGGCTGTTCTTGTTTTTCGATATTCACTATGAAGACACCAGCGTTACTGGAAGGGCTGCGGTTCGTCGATACCTTTTTCCCCTCCGGTGGCTATGCGTTTTCCTCGGGGCTAGAAGCTGCCATCCAAGGAGGCGCCGTCAAGACCTCCGATCAGTTTGCCAGATACATTGAGGATTTGCTGCGTGGTGGCATGAGCCGCCGGGAAGCTCTTGCCACAAAACTGGCCAATCGAGCGGGGTCTGCCGGATCACTGGATGAGGCGGTCCAGATCGATCGTGAGTTGGACGCGACAAAGCTCGGCCGTGAGTCACGGTTGGCCAGTCGTCAGATGGGACGACAAGTGATCAGGGTTGCTGCGGATCAAATCCGAGCGAAACCAATCCTGAGCGAGTATCGCGACGAGATAGAATCCGAACGAGCTCCAGGGCACTTCGCGGTGACGTTCGGGCTCACCATGGGCACCTGCGGCTGGAGCCCGGAGGAAACAGCGGTGGCCTTCCTGTACCAAACCGCTGTTGGTTTTGTCTCTGCGGCGATGCGACTCGCGCCGATCGGCCAACATGAGGGGCAGCGCATACTGGGCGAATGGCTTCCGTTGATTGAATGGATCAGTCGAGAAGTTGACTTAGATACAGCGATGAGCTCGTGGTCGCCTATCCAAGATATTTATGCGATGCGTCATGGCTCTCTGGAGTGGAGGCTCTTTCGGTCTTAACCTGCGAAGCCGACGCGCATCGTTGCGCAGAGAAAGGAACAGAACGGCGGTTGATGGCCTGGGGCCTCAGCTGCCCGCTCGGGGGATTATCATGCATGATCTAAATCGTGAGCACAGTCACAATTGGACTCCCACGCAAGCGCGGAAACAAGGCATTCCAGTCATTGGTATCGGAGGCCCCGTCGGGTCAGGGAAAACAGCGCTCGTTGAGGCTCTGTGTCAGAAATTGCGCGACCGGTACAGCCTGGCCGCGGTGACGAACGATATTTTTACGAAAATTGATGCTGAAATTCTGACGAAGCGAGCAGCCTTGCCGGTCGACCGGATTCTTGGCGTTGAGACCGGTGGATGTCCACACACGGCCATCCGCGAAGATGCCTCGCACAATCAAGAGGCGATCGATGATCTGCTGCGCCGCCATCCCGACGTGGAGCTGATCTTCTTGGAAAGTGGGGGAGACAATCTTGCGGCGACTTTCAGCCCTGAGTTGGTGGATCATGTCATCTATGTGATCGATGTGTCGGGAGGCGACAAGATTCCACGCAAGGGGGGACCTGGCATCACTCGATCTGATTTTCTCGTCATCAACAAGATGGATTTGGCTCCTCATGTGCGCGCGGATCTGTCCGTTATGGATCGGGATACTCGCCGGATGCGCGGCGATCTTCCGTTTGGGTTCACCAATATTCTTTCCGGCGAGGGCTTGGATACCGTCGTCGCCTGGGTGGAACAGCGCATCCCCCAGAAAGCCAGGCGCGCTTGATCGTGCCGACGCAGAAGGGAGCACGAAAACACACTTCTCGGAGAACAAGCCCTTCTCCGAAAAGAAAACCTTCTCGGGAAAAGAGTGTCCCTGGGCGGTTCGCGACTGAATTGGTCGGGCGAGTCGGTGAGCTCAGGCTAAAGTATGCCAAGCCTGACCGACGAACCATTATCGCTCATTCGTACGTCACGACACCCTGGAAGCTTCTCCCTCCCATTTACCTTGATGATACGGGAGCTGCTTACACTCTCCTGGTCAATCCCTCCGGCGGACTCGTTGAGGGTGACTGCCTTTCCATAGATATGAGCTTAGACAAGGACGCGCATGTGCTGATCTCCGCGCCCTCCGCCAACCGCGTCTACCACTCACTCGGGGCAGTGTCGGTTCAGGACATCCGAATCCATGTTGGTGCCGGCGCAATCTTGGAGTGGCTCCCGGAACATACCATTCCTTTTGCCGGATCACGATTCCGGCAGAGACTTCTGGTCACACTGGCGCCGGGTGCCACACTTTTCTTGTGGGACGCCGTCGCTTCGGGACGCATCGCCAGAGAGGAACGATGGGCCTTTACCGATCTGGAGAACGAAATCCGAATCACGACTGCATCCGGCAGTTCCCTTTTGGAGCGCTATGTCCTTGATCCCGCCACCGGCTTGGGCTGTGTAGGGCTTGCAGAAGACTGGAACTACGTTGCCTCGTTCTACGTCGTAAACGATGCGGTGGAACCTGAGGCCTGGAGTCGACTGGAGTCGAAGATCGTACCGATCTTGGATGAGCGACCAGGTCAGGTGTTGGGAGGGGTCTCAACACCAAGCGTTCCGGGGCTCGCAATCAAATTGCTGGCTCGTAGGGCCCCTGACCTTACAGACATGCTCGATGCCTTATGGGCGGTCATCCGCGAGGGGGTGTTGAATCTCCCGCCTGTATCGTTGCGAAAATACTAGCCGGCTACCTCGTTTGCAACCGCTCTACTCGCCGCGCTCGGATGGCTTGGTCGAATGTTCAAGTCGACCGGAATCTGTTACGTGGCAGTCTACTGAGTTCTGTCGGACTTTCGGGCGGCGCAGAGGAGGGGACTACTTATTATCGTCCCTTGGGCATCCATTTTTTCGCCCGGTCTTCCGCTTCGGCAATTTGTCCTGGCGTCATCCGAATGACAACCGCGTCGCGAGATTCAGCCGCACGTTTCTCACCGTGGGCAATCGACAGGCTGTACCACATGTGGGCATCAATAAGGCTCTGTGGCACCGCTCGCCCCCGTTCATACATCATCCCCAGTTTCGCGAAGGCCAGCGCGTTCCGTTGCTCCGCGGCCTTCTGAAACCAATACAACGCCATGGGGTCACTGTACGGTGCGCCTCGTCCTAGGGAATAGAGGGTTCCTAGGTTGACTTGTGCGTTAGCGTGTCCCTGGTCGGCGGCCCTTTTAAACCAATCCTTTGCCTCATGATAGTTTTGTGGAAGACCCCGCCCTTCGCTATACCGTAACCCCAATTCATTTTGAGCATTGGGATCGCCCGCCTGAGCGCGCTTGAGGACCTCACTCACGGCCGGCCCGTCGATGAGCGGGCGTGGCGGACTAGGAGGAGGAGCGGCGCAGTTTGACGCGAAAAAGAATATCAGAACACCTCCTACGAGATTCACGCGCTGGTAGGGTGGCAGCCGATGATCCATTCTGAATGATCGTGAACGTGATGGATATTTGCTGGCCGGTTAGCAAATTATCGGCAAATATCCTACGCAGCCAGAGGGGGAGACTTCAAGCGTGAATTGCCGCAGAAGACAGATGGATGGATGGAACCTTGACGGATGTGACAGCCTCCTAAGGCCTGGGTGTGGCCAATCCGAGATTGCCGACAAGAAAGCGAAGGTTTCAAGAACCGCATCTCGGATGTTGGTCTCCCGTACAGAGTGTAGGCAGGCGAAACCCATGGGCTATTGTTCTTGGCCTAAACTTGTGGCCCTGGGTTTCCAATTTCGTGCGAGAAATTGTGCCTGAGCGATTTGAGGCGGCGTCATGGTGCTGGCCAGGCGATCTCGCCATTTCGCTCCGGCTTCATGGCCGTTGGCCGCCGCCAGGTTGTACCACTGGTAGGCTAGGACGACATCCTTGGGGACTCCCCGTGCCTTTTCATAATATGTGGCGATCATAAACATCGCCGGCCCATGCCGCTGGTCCGCGGCAAGGCGGCACCACCGTAGAGCTTCCTGATAGTCCTGGGGCATCCCACGACCGATGTCCGAGAGCACGCAGAGCCGATAGAATGCACCGACATGTCGTTGGGTGGCCGCCATGCGGTACCACCGAACGGCTTCTCTGTGGTCTTTCGGCAAGGCGGCCTCATATCGCATGCCAAGATTGTACTGATCCTCGGGGCTTCCTTGTTCTGCGGCTGCCTGTGATTCGTCGATACGGGACACTGTGTCCCTCACGTCGACGTAGGGAGACTTTGGCGGATCTATGCATGCCGACAGGGTGCAGAGGACGGTCAGCATGATGAGATTTCCCGAGAAGCGCCCCATAATCCCTTCTCCTTCGACAATGATCCTGCGTCTGCTGTCTTGCGGCTCTCACTCGACAGGCAGCAACGCAGAGGCCACTCTATCACATCTCGCTCTCTAGAAATCCACCAGACTTAACACACGAGCACCGGCTTACCCTTCGGCGCTCCTGTTGATTTCGCTGCAGAGAAGAGATATTTGTTAGCATCGGCAAAAAGGCGAGATCTTGGCTCTAGTTGACATCACAAGAAGCGCTTCCTTCGTCGGAACTTTCTTGCTCGTATCCGCGTTAGCGGCTCAGGCGCAGCAAGCGTTTTCGCCTGCATCCGTCGAGAAGGGTGTGCTCCTGGTAGCCAGTCCCTCGCTAAGCGATCCGAACTTCCACCAAACCGTCCTGCTCATTATCGAACACGGACGAGGCGGGACAGTCGGTCTTATTCTGAACCGTCCCACGAACGTACTCCTGTCCGAAGTCTTGCCGGATTTTACTGTACTGAAGCGCACCCCCTACCGATTGTTTGCCGGTGGACCGGTCAAGCAAACACAGCTGGTCCTGTTGTTCCGGCTCACGCAAGTCTTGCCTGATACGCGTCAGATCGTCGCCGGAATTTATGTGGGCACACCACGCGTGCTGGAACGCATCGTGACTCAACCTAAACCGACCGAAACATTTCGAGCGTTTGCCGGATTCGCCGGATGGGCACCTGGACAGCTCGAACATGAAATGCTTGAAGGAGCATGGGGTATCTTGCCGTCGGATGTGTTCAACATTTTCGACAAAGACCCGGCCACCCTCTGGCCGGACAGCATCACCCGTCTTCAGGCCCCCAAGACTATTTCCCATTCTTCAGGCCCCCAAGACTATTTCCCATTGGAGCATTTCCAATTGAGTGATTTTGCTGCGTATGGCAAGGGTTGCAGAAGCTGTGCAGAAGCTATATCGTACAAAGCATCCTCGAACATGGAATCCGAATGGTGGCGCTCTCAGCGATTTTGAATGTAAAACCTGAATCCTCACTGTACTCACAACCCGCGCTACCGATCTTCGGCTGCATTCTAAACCATCCATACACTTCCTCGGGATAACTCTAGATCAGGCGACGATCAAAATGATTCGATGATCGCGAAATATGTTTGTAACTTACTGAAAACATATGCCTATTTCGAGATGAAGAACATGAAGAAACGGAGAAACTTGATGGTGTAGTTCGAGGGGCATCCGCTTTGCTTGCTTCCGCCTCAGCGACAATTAAATCATAAGACAGAAACTCGGTGCGGTGCCATACGGACGCAACCCCATCCGAGCGAGGACTATTGTTGAACTTGACGCTCCCCGTAGCTTGCTACGGGGAGCGTCATTGGCAAGGCGCCTGTCACAGGGAATCGGTTTCGTCCGCATCGATTTGTACAGCACCAATGGGCGGGTCTATTGTGGCGAATTGACCTTAACGCCGGGGCAGGAATTTTCCAGTTTGGTCCCGACCATTGGGATTTGAAACTCGGAGAGAAGTGGGATCTGACCCTGGACTGCTGAGCGCCGAGCCTATCTCATATGATTCACTTGCGGTGCTATTCAGAATCATTGGCGGACGAGTTTGCATGGCTGCTTCCTGATCACGACTACTTCAATTTGGGGTCTGGTGCCTATCATCGTGTGGTGGTATCGCAAGTTATTACTTCTCAATAGCCAAGTAGTAACATCTACTTGCTGATAACAGGCGCCACGTCCAAGTTGCTCACCGCTTGTGCTGGAAATATTTAGGGCAAGACCGAAGATCCCTCTTTGGGGGGATGGACATGGCAGTCAAACTGGCGGCAAGTTGCACGCTTCCGAGCTCGGCATGTGTCCAGAGGCCTAAGGTAGCCATTGAAGCAGCTTACTCAACCAACATGGATCGCTGCGCTTCGTGCCGGGTTACGAGACACCTGGTTGCATGACCTCGTCGATCAATATCGGACCATCAAGCGCCTGGTCATGCGGCGGTCGGAAGGCGAGGCCATCCTGTTGCAGAGATATGCCCGGATCCATGGCAAACCACTTAGTCTGACGAATCCTCAGACCTTTACGGAGAAGCTGTTCTGGCGCATGGTCACTTGGAATCGGGGAGCCATGCCCTCACGGTTCCGACGGCTGACCGATAAGTATGCGGTGCGAGCCCATGTGGCGAGAACAATCGGCAAGGAGTATTTGATCGAGCTCTTATGGCAAGGCGACGACCCACGCACAATCCCGTTTGCCCGGCTCCCGACCGAGTATGTGATCAAGCCGAACCACTCTAGTGGAGAGGTGATCATTGTCCGAGGCGAGGCAAATCGCGAGGACATTATCCGTCAGGTGTCGGGGTGGTTGGCCAAAGATTATTATTGGCAGGCCCGTGAGTATCAATATTATGGGATTCCACCCAGGATCGTGATTGAGGAATACCTGACCAATGAGGATGGGAGTCCACCGCTTGACTATAAAGTCTATTCTTTTAATGGCGTACCGGAGCTTATTCTTGTTCGTAACCATACACACGATATTTCCCCATTTTTTGACAAGGGATGGAATCTGCTTGACCTCTCCTGTGAGGAAGGCACACCACGACCCTCGATACCAGAACCGGCGAAACTGGACGAGATGCTGGCGCTTGCCGCAAAACAATCTCTCGGGTTCGGATTCGTCCGTGTGGATTTCTACAACGTCTTGCGGCGCGTGTATTTTAGCGAGCTGACATTCACCCCAGCTGGAGGGATTCTAAAATTTAGTCCTGACAAATGGGATATAAAGCTCGGTGAAAAGTGGAACCTGAGCTTGGATCGCTGAGACCTGCATCGAGCTCTGGTTGCTCATCAGGTACTCAGGTATCGTCTCCTGTTGGTCCGACTCTAAGAGCAACCATCACCATACAGAGTGTGATTGCAGGGGCACCACGGTAGTTAAGGGGGTGCTTCGGCCCTTCTTTAGCCATGACTGCATCCGACGAGCCACATGACGTTTGCCGGAAATGTGATTCCTGCGTTCAAGTCGTGTGTGCGTACCGTGACCGAGCTGCATGAGAAAGTTCCCTATGCGCGTTGTATTGGCTGGGATGTTCCAGTCGATCGAGAGCAGAACCTCCGACTATTGGAATGGAATGCCGGGCACAACGGTCATTCAATTCCTGAAGCCACGCAAGGACCTTTGACTATAGAGTCTACTGTTTAACCGGAACACTGGAGCAGATTCTTGTTCGCAATCATACGCGACAGCTGTCCCTTTTCTGACACGACATGGAAGTTTCTCGACTTCTCCGATGAGGTGGGAGTTGTACGACCTTGGGTACAAGAGCCGAAGAATCTTGACGGGATGCTGGCCCTCGCGGTGAAGCTGTCGGCTGGAGTCTGCCTTGTCCGCGTCGATTTCTACAACGTCAAGGACCTAGTCTATCTAGCGAGTTGACCTTTACTCCTGCAGGGTGGATCATAAAACGTGATCCTGAGTTTTGGGATCTGAAGCTTGGAGAGAAATGAGATTTATCGCTGGACCACTGAGAATCAGGCCAATCTTCTTGATTCACCCGTTGATCCAAGGATGTGATTGCTTTCTCCCGGAGCATTTAGTCAGAAGCGACCGTGAGATACTCGTCTTGAGTGCTTCGTTCAATCCCTCGAGTCAAGGAATCGATCGATCATGTCTGGCTTGATTACCCACAGCCTGATTTTGCGCGTGGTAGCTGCTGTACTCAGCTTTACGATCGATGACTATGTCGGTCATGCCAGCGCTGATGGCCAATCTGCTGCAGCGTTCCATGATCTCTCAGGACAGGGCCACGAGATTCCAGGTCTTTCGTTCCGAGTATTCATTGATCGAGGGACGAAAGAGGCGGTTAGTGGATTTCTCGAACCGACGCAGGCTGATGCGGTTCTCCAGACAGTGATCGAGACGTTCTCCTATTTGAATCAACATCCGCATACCTATCCACGGTTCGATGAAGCGGTGAGTAAGGGGATGATCGATCGCGTCATCATCCAACCGAGCGTACAGAATCATGAAGGAAAGGCGTTTCCGTTTCTGGTTGTTCGGACGGTAGATCCTGGTCGGGTCAGGTTATTGATCAGTGCGTCATCGATGAAGGAACAGAGATATCTCGGAGCGGTGGAACGGTTTGCGCCAGCGCTGGCGCGAGAGTTTCAATGGGTGGTCAGTAAAGCGGAGACCAGTCAGAAGCCGAAGATAGGCTCCATCGAACGAGACCTTCGTCATACATCGATTCGAACCGACAAGGAGATTCGGACCCTCTCCAGTGAGGAGCGAGTACGGTTGCTGCAGCACCTTTTGGAGACGTACCTGCGTACCGTCGACGACCAACAGAGTTTGGGCGGACAGTCCTACTACGAGGTCGGCGGCACCATTTTGATTCCACCGAGTCAGCCGGACTCCGCGACGAAGTTTTATGATATTCGAGTCCGAGAAGCCTTGCAGCAAATCGTGCGAGAACCGTCGTTTCTCGATCGGATGCCGCTCGCCGTGACAAATCTCCTCAATGGAACCATTTGGAATGTAGCGTTCGTCAAAGTCGACCAACGCGATTGGGCGACAAGAACTAGGGTGCAGCCGGCCGACAAGGCAGTGAGGGTTGGAGAGGTCGGACGGTTGATTCAGCCGGTTGCGATTCTGATCAATCTCCATCGAACGGCAGCCCTCGACGATCCCTTTTATGCCGATACGAATGGTCTGCCGATGGGCGCGTTGTCGAGTGGCCAATTGGCGTTGGTCATTGCCAAGGAGATTCAGCAGAATATCATCGAGAAATCTCAGACCGGTCACGTCGCACAGGATGCCCTCACGGCACCTCGATAGTGCCTGCACAGTAACAGCCTCTTCAGATTCCTCGCTTGTTCTCTCGGTGTTGACTCGTATCAGCTATAGGCTGACAACCATGCTTCCTCTTCCAAGTGTCGTCTGTTCTGATCATCCTTATGGTATAAGTTATGATCGAACCCTGCCGAATGGCGGGCAAAGAAATAACTATCAAGAGGTTGACGGGCGGTGATTCTTCCAACAGTGAAAGGGTTTTCACCGTGTCTGACGTGACAAAGCGCGTTCGGCAGTTTCGACAAATTCTGCTCTGGCCCATGCAACTCACGCCCATCCGTGAGGATGCGGCGATCCAAAAGCACTGGGAACTCTTGCAGGCCACCAATTCAAGTAATCCCTGGCGGGAGCTTGTCGATGAGTTTACCGGCGATCCTCGTCAGTTCCAGGAACGACATTACAGCGAGTTCGTGACGTTTCTGCCGTATGTCCAGCGTTTTCTTTATGGTGAAGGAAAGAGAACCAGCTCGGATGTCCATGAAAAGTCTGCCATCCGTGTCTTCCGTCGCAACGATATCGCTAAGGTGCGGATGGTGTTTCCTGGTCCTCATACGGCGCCTGCGACTTTTACTGTGGCGCACGTTGATCTGTATTTCTTCTACGACATCGATGTGGCGATTCTGGTCGTCGAGATCTACGCCGATGATGTACCGCTCTCGCAGGCGCAGAACTCACTCTTTCGTTTTGGCCGATGCTATCCCACCTATTGGGAACCTGATGGGCACGGCGGCCATTGCCCCAAGCACGTGGAGTGGCTTTCCTCGGAAGACAGGGTGCTTGCCCTGTCGGACTATGAGCGCCGTGAGAAATATCTCTCGTTCGTCTGCCGGCATCGGTCCCTCAGTCTCGCTTCGCACTGGGAATTCCTGCTCGAACCGCTGGTGCTCCACCATTCAGAAAAAGCAGGGCCGATTCGTTACCGCCAGATCGAGTATCATCTAATGCCGGTCATGGCGTATCTCACTCTGGACGATCCGGGAGCGCTGACTCGGGGAGAGTTCGCACGAGCGGGATTGGCTGCGGCACCGGGCAGATCCGACCAGTTGCCGTTTTCGGAGCATTATCTCAGTGACTTTGAAGCACGCTATTGTTACGACCGCTATTGGAACGGGCAGGGGAGGAATCCTACAGGAACCCGTTTCATGTGTACCGGTCGCGTGTTTACGATGGTGGGAGAGGCCGGAGAACCGGCGTTTGAGGACCGCAAGACCAATCTGGAGCAGTTCCGTCACGAATATTTTCTGATGTTTTTGATCCCGCATTTTCACAAAGCCGCTCTGTTGATGCTGACCAATCGCCTGGTGGAGGCGATGAACCAGCTCGATCCCACGAAGCTCGACTCGGTCCGGCAGTTCCGCCGCGTCATTCGCCAAACACTCGGCATCTTTCTGCGCTTCACCCATCGCTACTGGTCGCACCAGATTTCGGATCATGGACAGGTGAAAGAACTCTATCGGATGATCAGTGAACACTTGGGTACCGGTCGACTCTATGAGGAGCTTCGGTCGGAACTGGAGGATATGAGTCAATACCTCGACAGCGAGGCCTTGCGTCGGCAAGGTGAAACGATGGTCCGCCTGACTGTCGTGGCCACAGTCGGCTTGATCGGCGTCGCGACAACCGGTGTACTCGGCATGAATCTCTTCGCACTGGGAGAAGAGTCGACGATGATGCGGGTCGTCTATTTCCTGCTGGTCCTGATTCCCGTCGTCGCCGTGACGCTCTATACGGTGTTGAAGTCCAGACGTCTGTCCGATTTTCTGGAGACCCTTGCAGCGGAGCATCGGTCGTCCAGAGAGAAACTAACGGCCGTCCTAGCAGTGTGGAAGACCAAACATGGACGGGATTCCTAACCGCAATCGATCTAGCCGAATTCAGAAGGAGCACGATCAGGTTGTGCCAGTCTTTCAAGCTATTTATCGGATAAGGTGTCTGGTCGCCTTACAAAGCCAGGCGTCAACCGTCTATAGCAGTGGTTGCTCGCGAATGGATTCCAGAAGTCCTAGCTCGTTCCGGCTTCGAACGCTTGACAGGTTTCGGGTATTTTCAGTAGGATGCTGAAACCTTTAATGCTCATCCAGTGAGGTGAGCAAGGAGCCAATCATGAACTTCGGTCCGGCCATGGCCGGTGCAAAGCAACCTTCTCACCACAAGCAGGTGAGGAGGTTTTTTTATGCCTCGATTCGACAAGAACCTGATTACATCATTATTACCTGACCATGACGACTCCCATACACAAGTCGGTGGAGCGAAAAGATGAAAAGCTGATCATGGATGCCGGAGATATCTCCCGCGCCATGATGCGCATTGCGCACGAGATTGTAGAGCGGAACAAAGGGGTGAGAGATCTGACACTAGTGGGAATAAGAACAGGCGGTGTGCATCTGGCCCATCGGCTCGTAAAACGTATTCAGAGCATCGAAGGTGTACAGGTCCCTATCGGTGAATTGGATATTACATTGTATCGCGATGATCTGGCGTTGCGCAAAAATCAACCGATCCTGCGAAAAACGTCCGTGCCGTTCGACATGACGAACAAAGTTGTTGTGCTGGTAGACGATGTCTTGTTCACCGGAAGAACGATACGGGCGGCGATGGATGGGCTCATGGACTTGGGACGTCCGGAGGAAATCCAACTGGCGGTGTTGGTCGATCGTGGCCATCGGCAGCTGCCGATCAAAGCGAATTACATCGGGAAGAATCTCCCGACCTCTCGGGATGAGCAGGTCCAAGTGTTGTTGGACGAAGACGGGGAAGATGACCGGGTCGTCATCTTGAAATCCTGAAGCGGAGGATCCCATGAGTCTCAAGCGCAAAGATCTGCTGAGTCTCGCTCCGTTGTCTGTGGATGAGATCATGCTCGTCCTGGACACGACGGATTCCTTCAAGGAGGTGACCGGGCGGGACATCAAAAAAGTGCCGGCTCTCCGAGGCAAGACCGTCGTGAATCTCTTCTTTGAGCCGAGCACAAGAACCCGCACGTCCTTTGAGCTGGCGGCCAAGCGTCTGAGCGCCGATGTGATCAACTTTTCTCCCTCCTCCAGCAGCGTGGTGAAGGGCGAAACACTTCTTGACACCGCTCGGAATATTGAAGCGATGCAGGCGGACATCATCGTCCTGCGTCACTCCTCGGCCGGAGCTGCTGAAACGCTGGCGAACGGCGTCAAGTCGTCCGTCATCAACGCAGGCGATGGATGGCATGAGCACCCGA
Organism: Nitrospira sp.; assembly: GCA_029194665.1. NCBI lineage: Bacteria > Pseudomonadati > Nitrospirota > Nitrospiria > Nitrospirales > Nitrospiraceae > Nitrospira > Nitrospira sp. The sequence continues at coordinate 462,694 of JARFXO010000003.1, forward strand.
CGCAAGCGTTGCTCGACCTGTACACGATCCGGCAACGGGGGATGACTTTCCGTGGATTGCGCGTCGCGATCGTCGGCGATGTGTCGCACAGCCGCGTGGCGCGTTCGAATATCTATGCGCTCACGAAACTTGGTGCCGAAGTGCGCTTGGTGGGACCGCCGACGATGATACCGCGTGGGGTGGAGAAGTTGGGAGCAAAGGTGTACTACGACATGGATGAAGGGCTGCGCGACGTCCACGTCATTATGATGCTTCGGCTGCAGCTGGAGCGGCAGGGACGCGCGCAGTTTCCCACGATTCGCGAGTACTCGAGGCTCTACGGCTTGACCGCCGAGCGAGTGCGGCTGGCGGACTCCGGTGCCATCGTCATGCACCCAGGACCGATCAATCGAGGAGTGGAAATCGCCCCGGATGTGGCCGATAGCTTGTCCTCGGTGATTCTCGATCAAGTGGCGAACGGCGTGGCGGTGCGTATGGGAATTCTGTACCTGATGTCGGGAGCGAACTAGCGGAATCTGATGATCGGTTGAACTGATGATTTGTCAATTGAGTGATTGAACAGATCAGTCGTGAATTTGAGCGCAGCCATTCATTACATCAACGGATCGTCAGATCGACAGATTCTATCAATAGTGGAGAGGAGCCTTCTGTGTCAATTCTGATCAAGGGTGGTCGCGTCATCGACCCAGGCCGGTTTGTCGGAGTTGACGATGTGTTGATCGAGAACGGGAAGATCGCTGCCGTGGGCCGGAATCTTCCGGCTCCGGCCGGTGGCAGGACCATTCAAGCCAATGGGAAGCTTGTGATGCCGGGGTTCGTGGATTTGCACGTCCATTTTCGCGAGCCGGGGTTTGAGTATAAGGAAACCATTCAGAGCGGCAGTGCTGCGGCCGTTGCTGGTGGATTTACGACGGTCTGTTGCATGCCCAACACGAACCCGGTGAACGACAATCAAGCCGTGACCGAGTTCATCTTGGAACGAGCGCGGTTGGCCGGCCTCGCAAATGTACTGCCGGTCGGCGCTATCACGAAAGGATCGGAAGGGAAGGAACTGGCGGAGATCGGGGACCTACGGCGGTCCGGCTGTGTCGCCATCTCGGATGACGGTAAGCCTGTGATGAACAGCCTGGTGATGCGACGAGCGATGGAATATGCCTTGGCATTCGATTTGACGGTCGTCGACCATTGCGAAGACCTGCATCTGGCCGAAGGCGGCTGTATGAATGAGGGATTGATCTCGACCGAACTGGGATTACCTGGTATCCCGGCTGCGGCGGAGGATGTGATGGTCGCGCGCAATCTCTCCCTCTCGGAGCTGACGGGAGCTCGGCTTCATCTTGCACACATCAGCACAGCCGGGTCCGTCAGAATGGTGCGGGAGGCGAAAGCCCGCGGAATCCATGTGACGGCGGAAGCCTGCCCTCACCACTTTCTGCTGACGGAAGAACTGGTGCGTGGGTACAACACCCACGCGAAGATGAACCCCCCCTTGCGCACCTGGGCGGATGTCCAGGCGATCAAGGAAGGATTGCGGGACGGCACGATTGATGTGATTGCGACCGACCATGCGCCTCATGCCACGCAAGAGAAACTGCAGGATTTCACCGAGGCACCGTTTGGAATCGTCGGACTTGAGACGGCGCTGCCGTTGACGTTGGGGTTGGTGGAGGAAGAGGTTCTGTCACTGGAACAAGCGGTCCAGAAACTGACCTCGGCTCCGGCTGCGGCGTTCGGGCTCAAGAAAGGAACACTGGCGGTCGGCGCAGATGCCGATGTCGTCATCGTTGATCAGCAAGAACAGTGGGAAGTCGATCCGTCCAAGTTCCGATCCAAGAGCCGCAATACGCCCTTCGTGGGGTGGAAGGTGAAAGGTCGAGTGAATACAACCATTGTAGGCGGCAGAGTGGTGTTCGAAACCGGTCCGGTGGAGCGATAGCGCTGTGCGACGACTGTCCCGCTGGGGGATGGTTGGGTGTCTTACGTTGGAGTGGGTTGCGCTCGCCGTCTGGGTTGGAGGCATGGTCGTACTCAGCGGAGCGGTGATCCCGGCCGTGTTCAATACATTCGGAGGACAGGATTCCGGAGGCATATTTTTGACCCGAGCGTTCGAAGGTTATCATCGTTTTGTCATCGGCGCCGGTGCCATCCTCTGTGCTACACTCTGCTACCGCCGGTGGAGCGGAGATCCGATCCTTGACGTCGGTTGGGGTGAGATGACCGTGCTGGCAGTCATGATAGCGATTGCCGGGCTTATCATCGCGGTGCTCCATCCAAACGCCGCAGCCCTTCAGATGCAGGCGTTCGCCACGAAGGATGAGACGGTCAAGAAGACGGCTTTGGAAGCATTGTTTCGCGTGCTCATGCCGATTCGATCGTTGTATATGCTCAACCTGTTATTGGGGCTCGTACTGATCGGCATCAAGGTGAACCGCTCGCTCCATCTGGATGAAAGACTGTGAAAAAAGCGATATTGGCATTGGCGGATGGAAGGGTGTTTGAAGGCCGCGCTCTCGGCTATGAGAGTGAAACGGTCGGTGAAGTCGTATTTAACACGGCCATGACCGGTTATCAGGAGGTACTGACCGACCCGTCGTACAAAGGGCAGATCATCACGATGACCTGTCCCCATATCGGCAACTATGGGATCACACCGGAAGATGTGGAATCCCGTCGAGCTTGGGCAGAAGGGTTCGTCGTCATGGAAGCCAGCCGTCTTGCCAGCAACTGGCGGAGTCGGCAGACGCTTCAGGAATCATTGAAAGAGGCCAAGATTGTCGCGATCGAGGGAATCGATACAAGGGCTTTGACAAGGCACTTGCGCGAGCATGGATCACAGCAAGGAATCATCAGCCACCTCGATCTCGATCATGAGCGGGCGGTCGGGCGTGCCAGGCAAGCTCCCGGCATCATTGGTCGAGATTTGGCCGCCGAGGTCACCTGCGCACGCCAGTATGACTGGACGACGGGGACTGGCGATTGGACGCCGTCGGCATACAGTCGGGAACGTGGAACGTCCAAGCCTCGGCGAGTGGTGGCCTATGATTTCGGCATCAAACACAATATCCTGCGACGATTGGTGGATGTCGGCTGTCAGGTCACGGTGGTGCCTGCTGCAACCTCGGCAGCCGAAGTCGACGCGCTCAAACCTGACGGCATTTTCCTCTCGAACGGTCCGGGAGATCCGGAGGGCCTTCCCTATGCCGCGAAAGCAATGGAAAAACTGATCGGACGCTATCCGATCTTCGGCATTTGTTTGGGCCATCAAATTCTCGGCTTGGCCTTCGGCCTCAAGATCTATAAGCTGAAATTCGGTCATCATGGCGCGAATCATCCCGTGATGGATCTTCGGACGGGAAAAGTCGAGATTACGTCGCAGAACCATAATTTCGCGGTGGAGGGTCCCACATCACTCCTTGGTGTACCGAAGTTGCCGCCCGTGATCGACACCCGCTATGGAAAATTGTCGCTCACCCATGTCAGTTTGAACGACTACTCGATCGAGGGGATGGCCTGTCTGGACCATCCGGTCTTCTCGGTGCAGTATCACCCGGAAGCGGCTCCTGGCCCTCATGATGCCGCCTATTTGTTCGATGAATTCATGCAACTTATGGAGAAACGTCATGAGTAATCGCCTCGTCATGGGCATGATCGGATTGTTGCTCTCAGGCTGCACGTTCAATTTCCCGCTGTTCCCTGGCCCGGGACCTCTGCAAGAGGCTCAGGTCGACGGGACCGGCAAAGCAAAAGTGCTGTTGATCGAAATTTCCGGAATGATTAGTTCTCAAGAGAACGAGGGACTTCGGGCGACTCCCAGTATGGTTGCCAGTGTGAAGGAACAACTGACGCGGGCGACTAAGGATGAGAAAGTCAAGGCCGTTGTGCTTCGCATCAATACGCCTGGGGGAACAGTGACGGCCTCGGATATTATTTATCACGAACTGAAAATGTTCAAGGCCAGTCGCAATATCCCCATCATTGCATCCATCATGGATCTGGGCACATCAGGGGGCTACTATATCGCCGCGGCGGCGGACCAGGTACTGGCGCATCCTTCGTCCGTTACCGGTAGCATCGGCGTGATCATGTTGACGGTCAACGCGCGAGGGCTGTTGGAGAAAGTGGGGGTGGAGGCGACGGCGGTCACATCGGGCCCTCGCAAGGATATGGGTTCGCCGTTTCGAACCATGACGACCGAAGAACGGGCCATCTTCCAAGGATTGATCGATTCGTTTTATCAGCGTTTCTTGAACATCGTGCAGGAGGGTCGCGCCAATTTGCAGATGGAACAGATCAAACGGTTGGCCGATGGACGAATCTATACAGGCGAACAGGCCAAAACGGCTGGTTTGGTCGATGACATCGGCTATCTCGAAGACGCGATCGCAATGGCCAAGAAAAAAGCCGGCCTGACGGACGCCCGAGTCGTGACGTACATACGACCGGGTGAATACTCCAACAACGTGTATTCCAAAGTATTGGCGCCCAGTGGGCTCGTCGGTCTTGCCGATCTCGACCTCATGTCATTTGTCCGAGGAGGAACCCCCCAATTCATGTATTTGTGGATGCCATAGTGAGTGAGGGGCCGAACCCATGACTGATGGTAGGATGACTGACAGTATGATGCATGGTGATCGGCTTGGACCTAGGGATCGAGGATGATACGGCCGGCAGATCAGGAGCTCGATGGACTGTTCTCAACACCCACTGATCGTCGTGCCTTGCTTCTGCATGGGGTTCAAGGAATGCTTAAGCTGGCTTGCGTGGCGGGTCTTGGAGCGGGCGGCGTGGTTTCGGCTCTAGCGGGATGTGTCCGCGCACCGGGAACGGCGCGCGATCAATTCATCTATATCTCTGAGGAGAAAGAAATTGAGATGGGCATCAGCGCCTATCATGAGTTGCTGCGCAAAGCTCCGCTGAGTGATGACATTGAGGTGAACGGGATGGTCAACCGTGTCGGCCAGCGGATTGCGGCGGTTGCCAAGAAACCAGAGTATCAGTGGGAGTTTGCCATCATAAGGGACGACCGCATGATCAATGCCTTCGCATTGCCCGGCGGCAAGGTCGCGGTCTTCACAGGAATCTTGAAAATCACGAAGAACGAAGACGGGTTAGCAACGGTGATCGGTCATGAGGTCGCGCATGCGCTCCAACGCCACGGAGCGGAGCGATACAGCCGAAGCATCCTTGAAACGATCGGCCAAGTCGGTGCGTTGGCTGCTGGAGCCGCTGTCGGACGTCCGGATGCGGCGATGGCCGCGATGAGCGCCTACGGAGTCGGAGTCTCCTTGCCGTTCGGGAGAAGACAGGAATCCGAGGCCGACTACATTGGACTTAAATTGATGGCGCAGGCCGGCTTTGACCCTCGAGAAGCAGTGCCCTTTTGGGAGCGGATGAGTGGGTGCCCCAGACAGATGATCGATAAAGTCTGTTTTCGATCGCAGCATAATATCCCGGAATTTCTTTCCACACATCCCTCCGATCTATCGCGTATCAATCAAATTGAAGCCTGGCTACCGGAGGCCATGAAGTACTACCATGCGACGCAGCGGGACGAAGAACCCAGGTCGACCCCCTATCAACCTCCGATCGGACCCATGCTCCCACCCGGCTGATCCAACCACATACACACGATGCCTAAACGAACGGACATTCAGTCAATCCTCATGATCGGGTCCGGTCCCATTATCATCGGCCAAGCCTGTGAGTTCGATTATTCCGGCACACAGGCCTGCAAAGCGCTGAAAGCGGAGGGTTATAAAGTCATCCTCATCAACAGCAATCCGGCGACGATCATGACGGATCCGGAAATGGCTGACCGGACGTATGTCGAACCGATTACCTTGGATGTGGTTGAGAAGGTGATCGATCGCGAGCGCCCGGACGCCTTGCTTCCCACCATGGGTGGGCAAACGGCCCTGAACACCACGATGGGGTTGGTGAAACGAGGAGTCCTCGAGAAATACGGGGTCGCTCTCATCGGCGCTTCAGCTGAAGCCATTCATAAAGCGGAGGATCGGGAAGCGTTCAAGCAGGCGATGCATCGAATCGGCCTGCGGGTGCCGAAGAGCGGGACCGCGCACCAGCGACAGGAAGCACTGGCGATTCTTGATACCGTCGGCTTTCCCGCCATCATTCGTCCGTCCTTCACCATGGGAGGGACCGGCGGAAACATCGCTTATAATCGCGAGGAATTCGAGAGGCTGATCGATTGGGGGCTCGCCATGAGTCCGGTCAGTCAGGTGCTGATCGAAGAATCGGTCATTGGGTGGAAAGAGTATGAATTGGAGGTCATGCGTGATCTGAAGGACAACGTCGTCATCGTGTGTCCGATTGAGAACTTCGATCCGATGGGCGTGCACACCGGAGACAGCATTACGGTCGCGCCGGCCATGACGTTGACCGACAAAGAATACCAACGGATGCGGGATGCGGCTCTCGGTATCATCCGAGAGATCGGAGTCGAGACGGGAGGGTCCAATATTCAGTTCGGCATCAACCCAACCAACGGGGAGATGGTCGTCATTGAAATGAATCCTCGGGTATCTCGAAGCTCGGCGCTGGCATCGAAGGCGACCGGGTTTCCGATCGCGAAGATCGCCGCCAAATTGGCCATCGGATATACCTTGGATGAGATTACCAATGACATAACCGGCGTCACAAAGGCATCGTTTGAACCGACGATTGATTATGTGGTCGTCAAGATTCCGAGATTTGCCTTTCAGAAGTTCAAGGGTGCCGACCCGACCCTGACCACGCAGATGAAGTCGGTCGGGGAAGCGATGGCGATCGGACGCACCTTCAAGGAGTCTCTGCAGAAGGCCATTCGCTCCCTGGAGTTGGAGCTGAATGGGTTTGCGTCACGATTGGGACTTGATCGAGGTGTCCCCGCCGGGTTTAACCGTGCGGAAGCGATCGAGAAACTTAGCCGAGTGCTGCGGACCCCGGTGCCGGAACGACTGTGGTACGTGGCCGACGCCATGCGCCTGGGATTCACGGACGAGGAGCTGTTTGCAACGACGAGGATAGATCCTTGGTTTTTAGAGCAAGTCAGACAGCTGGTGGACTTTGAGCGAATGCTTGCCGGTTCTGCCGCCGACCCAGCGACCGTCTTGGGTAGCGGGTTGCTCTGGGACGCGAAAGAGCTTGGTTTTTCTGATGATCGGATCGCGCAATTGCTCGGATGTGAGGCGACGGCAGTCCAGAGCGCCCGGACGGAACACAGGACACGAGGGGTCACCTATAAACGGGTCGATACCTGCGCTGCGGAGTTCGAGGCGCAAACGCCGTATCTCTATTCTACCTACGGCATGGAGTGCGAAGCCAGGCCCTCGGATCGACGGAAGGTCGTGATTCTGGGGGGAGGTCCCAATCGGATCGGACAGGGGATCGAGTTCGACTACTGCTGTGTTCATGCGGCCATGGCACTTCGAGAAGAAGCGATCGACACGATCATGGTGAACTGCAACCCGGAGACGGTGAGCACGGATTACGATACGTCGGATCGGCTGTACTTCGAGCCGCTGACGCACGAAGACGTCCTCAACATCGTCCATCGGGAGCGGCCGGTCGGAGTGGTGTTGCAGTTCGGAGGACAGACGCCCTTGAAACTTGCGCTTCCGCTCTCAAAAGCCGGTGTGAGGATTCTTGGGACCAGTCCCGATGCCATCGATTTGGCGGAAGACCGGGAACGGTTTCGTGGTCTCCTGAATAAGTTGGGCTTGATGCAGGCCGAAAGCGGAACCGCCCGATCCATCGAGGAAGCGGTGCAGATCGCAGGACGGATCAGCTATCCGGTCATGGTCCGTCCGTCCTACGTACTGGGCGGGCGTTCAATGCAGATCGTGTATGACGAAACGGGCTTGCTGGAGTACATGCACTCCGCAGTCAAGGCGTCGCCCAATCATCCGGTATTGATCGATAAGTACCTTGCGGATGCCATCGAGGTCGATGCCGATGCGATTTCGGACGGCGAAACCGTGGTGGTTGCGGGAATCATGGAGCATATTGAAGAAGCCGGGGTGCATTCCGGCGATTCGGCCTGTTCGCTGCCTCCCTATACGTTGACCAAGCCCATTGCGCGAGACATCGAGCGGCAAATGCGCTTGCTGGCATTAGAACTCGGTGTCGTCGGGCTTATGAATGCACAATTTGCCGTTAAAGGCCGGACCATCTATGTGCTTGAGGTCAACCCTCGTGGATCTCGAACCGTGCCGTTTGTGAGCAAAGCGATCGGCGTCCCGCTCGCCAAGTTGGCCATGAAGGTGATGATGGGAAAAACACTTAGAGAATTGGGCTTCACGGAGGCCCCTCTGCCGACCCATTTCTCGGTCAAAGAAGCGGTCTTTCCGTTCAACAAATTTCCCGGGGTCGATGTGCTGCTGGGGCCTGAAATGAAATCGACCGGAGAAGTGATGGGCATCGACGGAGATTTCGGATGGGCGTTTGCAAAGTCCCAAGCGGGAGCCGGAGCAGTCCTCCCGACATCGGGGACCGCCTTCGTGAGTGTGAAGCAAGCCGATCGTCCTGTCGCCTTGGATCTCGCGAAGCGGTTAGGTGCACTCGGGTTTCAGATTCAAGCCACCAGCGGAACAGCCGGTTATCTGAGCGAGCACGGGGTTGAAGTGAGTACGGTCAATAAGGTGAAAGAAGGACGCCCGCATATTGTCGACCATATCAAGAACGGCGCGGTGGCGCTCGTCATCAACACGGTGCGCACCGCCTCTGGTCACGTGGATTCGTTGTCCATCCGGAGGGAGGCCCTCCACCGAGGCGTTCCGTATTTCACGACCATGAGAGGCGCCCATGCGGCCGTGATGGGCATCGAAGCGACCGCCCAAAAGGGTTTGGCAATTCGCACATTGCAGGAATATCATCGACCATAAATTAGAGGATGCTGAAAAAGTTCTTCCAGCAAGGCCGCAGCGAGCGAAAGGCTGAGGCGTAATTTTCTCACCCACCCGCCCCGAGCTGCTGTGGCAGCTCTCGCCCGGTGGTACGTTGAAGCCTTGAGCGATGCGAGAACGCAGCTGGACCACTTTTGCAGCATCCTCAAACTGTTCAGGAGCACCTGGAGCATGCCGACCCCTATTACGAAGAAGGGCTATGATGCGTTGAAGGCGGAATTGGATCGTTTGCGCAAAATTGAGCGACCGAAAGTGATCGAGGCGATCGCGGAGGCCAGGGCACATGGCGATCTCAGTGAGAATGCCGAGTACGATGCCGCCAAAGAGCGCCAAGGATTTATCGAGTCGCGCATCTCCGAGCTCGAGACAAAGCTCGCAGATGCCCGCGTGGTAGAAACCGCTGGCCGCACCACCGAGACGGTGGTCTTCGGTGCAACCGTGTTGGTCATCGAGCAGGAGTCCCAAGCGAAAAAACAATACACCTTGGTCGGACAGGATGAGGCAGACATGAAATTCAACAAGATCTCCGTACAGTCCCCTGTCGGTCGCGCGCTCATCGGCAGGCGTGTCGGAGATTTTGTGGAAGTGAAGACCCCCGTAAAGCTGGTCGAATACGAGGTTCTGGAGATCAAATTCGAGGAAGTCTGACGTGCCGGATGCGCGCCCCATCATCACGCTCTTGACGGATTTCGGCGAGCGTGATTGTTTTGTGGCAAGCATGAAGGGGGTCATTCTGTCGATCAATTCCTCTGCTGCCATCGTCGATCTCTCACACCAAATCGCCTCTCACCAGATCCAGGAAGCCGGGTACTTCCTAAAGTCCTGCTACCGCTATTTCCCGGAAAGGACCATCCATGTGGCCGTTGTCGATCCCGGAGTCGGGACGGAGCGCCGGGCGTTGCTCATTTCCGCAGCCGGCTCGTTCTTTGTCGGTCCGGACAATGGGTTGTTCACCGAAGTCTTGGAGCAGGAGGTTGGGGCGAAGGTGTGGCAGATCAACAGCCCACAATATCGTTTGGAAACACTTGGGTCGACCTTTGACGGTCGGGATCTGTTCGCGCCGGCTGCCGCATGGTTGAGTAAAGGCGTCCCACCGACGTTTTTTGGACCGGTGGTTCAGGATCCAATCCGACGTTCCGTGGCGATCCCGGTTTGGCATGAAGAGTTGCTGGTCGGGAAGATCATCTCCGTCGATCGGTTCGGGAATCTTATTTCCAATATCACAGCGCGGCAGGTCCGGGAATTCCGAGCCGCAATGGGACAAACGGTGGAGATTCATGTCGGTATGCACGTCATTCATCAACTCGTTGGAAGCTACAGCCAAGGGAATCGTCAGAGTCCCTCTGCATTGATCAACAGCAGCGGGAACTTGGAAATCTTTCTCCAGGAAGAAAGTGCAGCCCAAAGCCTGCAAGTCGGCGTCGGCGAGGAGGTGCGTCTCTGTTGATCCTCAGGCTATCGTTTTGTCGATCTGATCGCAAACATAGCTTGCGAAGGGGAGCGAACAGGTGAAGGCTGGAGACACGGCGTTGAGCACGTGCATGGAGCGGTTATCCCCTTCCAAGACGAAATCCATTTCAAGCTTTTTCTTCGTGATATCGAGCAGCTGGGCTCGAATTCCGGGACGACCCCATGTTCGATAGTGACGCTCAACCACGCCATCGGCAAGTACCGAGGCAAGCGATACCATCTTGCTGCGCGAGTATTTTGCGATCTCCTCCATCGCCAAGCGTCGAAAATCAAAACCAGCCCCGGTCAGTAAGCCGAACCCTCGGCTCGCGACTTCGACGAGCTCACGGAGGTTGACGTTTCCGAGTCCCTCATAATTCTCGCGCCACAAAGCCGGAATGGCTGTCGGACCGATCTTTGCCTTTCCGTCGGCCGTGATGGTGAAGTGGACACCTAGAAACGGATTTCTGAGGTCCGGAACCGGGTAAATATTGGTGCGGATCGCACCAGGTGGTTCATCGGAATAGAGGTAGAGACCCTTAAACGGCAGGATGCGATACTTTTCCGAGAATCCATAATCCATGGCGATTTTGTCGGCATACAGACCGGCGGCGTTGACGATGTATCCGGCTTCGATGCTGTCCTGGTTCGTTCGAACGTTTCCGTTGGCTCGTCCCCGATAGGCTGTGCCGCACTGGATCTGAATACCCTCATGGAGCGCATCTTCCTGCATCGTGTTGACGACCTGGAGCGGACTGACCGTCGAGGTGCGTGGTGAAAAGAGTGCCCGTTGGAATGTTTTGACACGCGGTTCTATGGACTTGGCTTCCGTCTCCGTGAGGGCCTGAAGCTCAATGCCGTTGATTTGCCCGCGACGGAATAATTCATCGAGCGATGGCAAATCCGCTGCATCCTTCGCGACGACGAGCTTCCCGCATTTATTGAGGGGAATTCGCTTCTCTTCACAATAGGCAGTGAGTCGCTCATTTCCAAGGCGGGTAAATTTCGCTTTGAGGCTGTCGGGTGAGTAATAGAAACCTGCATGGAGCACTCCGCTATTACGCCCGCTGGCATGGGCTCCACACGAGGGTTCCTTTTCGATCAACAACACCCGGGCGTCCGTCCGACGTCTACGGAGTTCACGGGCGATGCTGAGACCGATCACTCCACCACCAATGACAAGAAAATCACAGGTCTGCATGTAGGTTGGTGCTTCTTCTGGGAGATTCGCAGAGCATCGAAGCGACGCTCAGTCAATGTGCAGAGTCTCCACGGATTCTTTGAGGATTTCCACCATTTTCTTCAATTCCCCGGTGGAGGTTGACAACGGCGGCATGAGCACGAGTACGTTCCCGATCGGTCTCAAGATCAGTCCCTTCGTTCGTGCGATTGATGCCACGCGGTGACCGGCCTTGGCTCTGAGCGGGTAAGGCTCTGTAGTCTTCTTGTCTTTGACTAATTCGATTCCCACCATGAACCCACGTTGACGGATGTTGCCGACATTGGGCATTTCAGCCATTGGGAGTAGCCATTTGGTCAGGAGTTTGATCTTGGAGGAGAGTCGAGACAGCGTTTTCTCCTGGCGAAAGACTCGGAGATTTGCGAGGGCCACGGCACAGCCCAATGGATTCCCGGTAAAGCTGTGTCCATGGAAAAAGGTCTTGAACTCATCGTAAGCCCCGAGAAAACCTCTGTAGATTTCATCCGTTGTCAATGTGACTGCCAGGGGCATATAGCCGCCGGTGAGTCCTTTGCTGATCGCCATAAGATCCGGCATCACTCCTTCCTGATCGCAGGCGAACAGCTTGCCCGTTCGCCCGAATCCTGTCGCCACTTCGTCTGCAATCAATAGGACGCCGTATTTGGTGCAGAGCTCACGGATTCGTCTTAAATAACCGGCCGGCTGGGGAATCATACCGGCAGCTGCTTGCATCAGCGGTTCAATGATGAATCCAGCCAATTCTCGATGACGGATTTTGAGGATCTGTTCAATCGGGTCGATACAAGCCATGCGGCAAGCAGGATATGTCATGTTGAGCGGGCAGCGGTAGCAATAGGGCGGTTCCCCTTCCAGGGTCGAAAAGAGCAGCGGCTTGAACCTTGAATGGAACAAGGCGATGTTGCCGACGCTCACCGCGCCGATCGTATCTCCGTGATAGGCCAGCTTGAGGTGGAGGAATGTGTTCTTGGGACCGGCCTCAGGCCGCCGCTGTTGCCAGTATTGAACGGCCATCTTCAGCGCAACCTCGACCGCCGTGGAGCCGTTGTCCGAATAGAAGACACGTGTGAGCCCCTTCGGCGCAATCCGGATCAACTCGCGCGCCAGCTCAATGGCCGGTGGGTTGGAGAGGCCAAGCAACGTGGAGTGGGCAATTTTGTCGAGTTGCTGTTTGAGCGCACGGTCCAGGGCTGGATGTCGATGGCCATGCAGGTTCACCCAGATGGACGAGGTGCCGTCCAGATATTTGTTTCCCTCCGTATCAATGAGATAAGAACCTTTTCCACGTTCGATGATCAGCGGCTCCTCCTGCTCCCACTCCTGCATCTGGGTAAACGGATGCCAGAGGTAGCGACGGTCCCAGTCGATCAATTGTCTGGTTGAAGGCTTTCGTGTCACGGTGAACGAGTTGCAGAGAGGAGCGGATGGCCTGGGGCAGCAAAAAGAGCCAGCTCATCATCTCATGCGCGTGTTAATAGATATGAGTCATACGCTCTTGTTGTCTTCTCCCTCCGAGCGGCGCGTGATTATAGAGGCGGGCGATCTCTTTGACAACCTGGGAGGCAGTTACTATAATGAACCGATTTTACGAATGAGCTCGGATTTGCAAAGCCTTATACGCAATTTTTCCATAATCGCTCATATCGATCACGGCAAATCAACCCTCGCTGACCGGTTCCTAGAAGCTACTGGCGCAGTCACTGCTCGAGAAGCCAAAGATCAGATCCTCGATGCCATGGACCTCGAGCGGGAACGTGGCATTACGATCAAGGCCCATGCAGTGGCCATCCGGTACAAGGCTCAGGACGGGAAGACGTACGCGTTGCATTTGATCGATACGCCGGGGCATGTCGATTTTACGTATGAAGTCTCCCGGAGCTTGGCGGCATGTGAAGGGGCGCTCTTGTTGGTCGATGCCACTCAGGGCGTACAGGCGCAGACGATTGCCAATGTGAATTTGGCGATGGCCAACAACCTCACGATTATTCCGGTCATTAATAAGATTGATTTGGCCAGTGCCGATGTTGAGGGAACGAAACATTCGATCTCGGAGGTGCTGCAGCTCGAGGCTGCCGATGCCCTGCCTATCAGTGCCAAGGACGGCAAAGGCGTATCGGAGGTACTGGAAGCGGTCATCGCGCGAATCCCTCCTCCATCCGGTGATCCGCTGGCCTCGCTGAAGGCGCTCATCTTCGACTCATGGTTCGACAATTATCAGGGTGTGATCGTCCTGGTGAGGCTGGTCGATGGAACCATCCGACCAGGAATGAAGATTAAAGTCATGTCGAATGATCGGACATTTGAAGTCATGGAAGTGGGACAATTCACCCCCAAACGGACGAAGAAGATCGAACTGCTGACGGGGGAGGTCGGGTATCTCTGTGCCAACATGAGAGAAGTCGCCGATGTCAAGATCGGCGACACCCTCACGGATGCCGCGACCCCCACCGCCGCGCCGTTTCCGGGGTACAAAGAAGTCAAGCCGTTGGTATTTTGTGGGCTGTACTCAACGGACACCGCCAAGTACGAGGACTTGCGGGACGCTCTCGTCAAACTTCGGCTCAACGACTCGTCGTTCGTCTACGAGCCGGAAACATCGCTGGCGCTCGGCTTCGGCTTCCGTTGTGGTTTCCTAGGTTTGCTGCACATGGAAATCATCCAGGAGCGGTTGGAACGGGAGTACGGTCTAACGCTGATTACCACCGCGCCGACCGTGGTGTATCACGTCACCACGACGAAGGGCGATAAGGTGGAGATCGACAACCCAGCCGAATTGCCTTCTCCCAATAACATCACCTCGTTTGAAGAACCGTTTATTCTCGCGACGGTCCTTACCCCAGAACGATATATGGGGCCCATTCTTCAGCTCTGCCAGGAGCGGAGGGGCATTCAGCGCAGTCTACAGTTTCTCGATCCCACCCGCGTGATGATCAGTTATGAACTGCCGCTGAATGAGGTGATTCTGGATTTTTACGACAAGTTGAAGTCCAGAACCCAAGGATATGCCTCGTTGGACTATGAAGTACTCGGATACCGAGAGTCCGATCTGGTGAAGATCGACATCCTGCTCAACGGAGAAGCGGTGGACGCCCTGTCCTTCATCACGCATCGCGAACGTTCGTACCATCGTGGTCGTCAAATGGCTGAGAAAATGAAAGAATTGATTCCCCGGCAGATGTTTGAGATCGCCATTCAGGCGGCGATTGGGAACAAGATCATTGCCCGTGAAACCATCGGAGCGATGAAAAAGAACGTGACGGCGAAGTGTTACGGTGGCGATATTACACGGAAACGGAAGTTGCTGGAAAAGCAAAAAGAAGGGAAAAAACGGATGAAGGCGGTCGGCAGTGTCGATGTCCCACAGGAAGCGTTCCTGGCGATCTTGAGAGTCGGAGAGGAATGAGCCTCGACCAGAATCAGAGGAATGCGGAGAAGCTGTCAGGCTCCCCTCGAGGAGGAGAGCAGGCCTCGCTTTCCGGAACCAAGATGGTTGGCAACGCGGATCACACAGGTCGCAAGTCCATCGTCCGGGAGTATGCGGAGGCGATCATCGTGGCCATGCTGTTGGCGTTTGCCATCCGCGTGTTCGTCGTGCAGGCATTTAAGATTCCATCAGGGTCGATGATTCCCACCTTGCTGATCGGCGATCACATTTTGGTCAGCAAACTCTCCTATGGCCTTCAGTGGCCGACGGACTGCAAGCTGCAATGGAATTTTCCCCCGGTCAATTGCTACACGTCCGAAACGGTCGTAACCTTCAGCAAGCCGCAACGGGGCGACATCATCGTGTTTCGGTTTCCCGAGGATGAAGAGAAAGACTTCATCAAGCGTATTGTCGGGCTGCCGGGGGATACCGTACAGCTTCGGAACAAGGTCGTGCTCGTGAACGGCCAGCCGCTCGACGACAAGACCTTTACGCAGCGAATCGACCCAGGCGTGATCGATGGTACGATCAACCCCCGCGATAATTTCGGACCGGTGACTGTGCCGGATGGATCGTACTTCGTCATGGGTGACAATCGCGACCAAAGTTTGGACAGTCGGTTCTGGGGATATGTGCGGGAAGAAAAGATCCGCGGGAAGGCGTTTCGTGTCTATTGGTCTTGGAATGGGCAGGGGAATTGGACGGAGTGGGTCAGGTGGGACCGATTCGGCAAGGCGATTCAGTAAAGAAAAACCGTCATGCTTCTCTTCCGGGAGAGGACTCGAATGAGAAGCGTGACGTTCCATCGGCCAAAGCACTTCGACAGTACCTTCAACGATTTCCACAGGCATCGGTCCTCGTTGTCGGCGACCTCATTCTCGATCACTATGTGATGGGGCGAGTCAGTCGGATCTCTCCGGAAGCGCCGGTTCCGGTGGTCCATGTCGAATCGGAATCGCTCCGGCTCGGCGGGGCGGCCAACGTATTCAACAATATCTTGGCGCTGGGGGGAAAGGCCGATCTCTGCGGTGTGATTGGGTCGGATGAAAGCGGGCGCCTTCTGATGAAGGAGCTCGGCAACAAACGATCAAGCCGTGGGGGGGTGGTGATCGATCAGGATCGCCCGACGACCAGGAAAAGTCGGGTCATCGCGCATAGCCAGCAGATCGTGCGGTATGACATCGAGGGACGAAGCGAGCTAAGAACAGCGCTGCGTCAAAAGATGCTCCGGTATGTGGAGTCGCGGATTCGGGACTTGTCCTGCGTGGTGGTGTCGGACTATGCCAAGGGAGTCGTGTCGTCGGCGCTCATGTCCGAAATCACACGGCTTGCTGCCTTGCGAAAAGTTCCGGTCATCGTCGATCCGAAAGTTGAACATTTCAGCTACTACAAAGGTGTCACCGTCCTTACACCGAATCATCTGGAGGCGGCTCAAGCCTCCGGGTTGCACGGCGACGGCGACCAGACGATCGACGAAGCCGGGGCGATGATTCGGCAGCGTCTTGGGTGCCGGTCCGTCCTGATTACGCGCGGTGAAAAGGGCATGAGCTTGTACGAGGGCGACGGCGCATCGTGGCATTTGCCCACGAAGGCTCGGCAGGTCTACGACGTCACCGGTGCAGGGGATACGGTCATTGGGACGCTGGCGCTGGCGATTTCGGCCGGCGCCAGCATCAAGGCCGGAGCGGTCATGGCCAACTATGCAGCCGGGATCGTGGTAGGAATGGTCGGCACCGCAACTGTCTCGCCCAAACAGTTGTCCGAGGCCTTTGGAGATGCCTAGCGCGTCACGGTCAGTCACAGTTGTGATCCCAGCCAGATATGGCTCCTCGCGCTTCCCCGGCAAACCGCTCGTCGAACTGAATGGCAAGCCGATGATTCAACATGTGTATGAGCGGGCGGTCGCTTGCCGTGCCGTTTCCGATGTCTTGGTTGCAACCGACGACGAACGTATCAAGCAAGCCGTCGAGCGGTTTGGTGGACGTGTGATCATGGTTACCGGTGACTATCGGACAGGGACGGATCGGGTTGCCGCCGTGGCCCGTATGTTTGCGGGGGAATACTTCTTGGATTTACAGGGCGATGAGATTCCGTTAAATCCAGAATTGTTGACCGACCTGATCGAGCCGTTTCTTGAAAGTGGGGCCGGCATGGGGACGCTCAAACGCGTGATGGACCATACGGAGGACCTTCTCAATTCGGCCGTGGTCAAGGTTGTGACCGACGCCAGAGGCCATGCGATGTACTTTTCACGAGCTCCGATCCCCTTCGTCCGTGATGATCCTGGGATGAAAGTGATCGGAGGGCTCCATTATATGCATCTGGGATTGTACATCTATACGAAGGAAACCCTGCTTCGATTCGCGGCTCTGCCGACGAGCCGTTTGGAGGACGCCGAAAAGCTTGAACAGCTCCGTGCCTTGGATCACGGGATTCGCATCCGAGTATGGGAAACCAACCATGCATCATTGCGGGTTGATCGTCCAGAAGATGTGCCAGATGTCGCCGAACGACTGCAGCAGTTTGAGGCGGTCAGACGTGAGTTACACAACAGCGGAGTGTTGTTCAAGTCATGAGGTTCCTATCCTGATCTGCTCGGTCTGACCTCTAAGGGAGAGGACAGCTATGAACAAGTTTATCTTCGTGACCGGTGGGGTGGTCTCATCACTCGGAAAAGGGCTGGCCTCGGCCTCCATCGGGAATCTGCTTGAAAGCCGGGGCTTGAAGATTACCTTTCTCAAGTTGGATCCCTATATCAACGTCGACCCCGGTACGATGAATCCCTATCAACACGGAGAGGTCTTTGTCACGGACGACGGAGCTGAGACCGATCTTGACCTCGGGCACTACGAGCGATTCACGACCCTGTCGCTAACCAAGGAGAGCAATTACACGACCGGTCGAATCTATCACTCGGTCATCACCAAAGAGCGTCGTGGAGATTACCTCGGTGGAACGGTCCAAGTCGTACCTCATGTGACGGATGAGATTAAACAGGCAATCATGCGGATTTCAAAGGGAACAGATGTCACGATCGTTGAGATCGGAGGGACAGTCGGCGACATTGAAAGCTTGCCGTTTCTCGAAGCCATCCGGCAGATGCCGTACGACGTCGGGCGTGAAAATGTGTTGTATGTCCACCTGACCTTAGTGCCCTACATCGGCACGGCCGGTGAGTTGAAGACCAAGCCGACGCAACATTCGGTGAACAAACTTCGAGAAATCGGTATCCAGCCCAACATTCTGTTGTGCCGAACCGACCGTTATATTCCGCCGGAGCTCAAGGGCAAGATCGCGATGTTCTGTAATGTGGATAAGGACGCCGTCATCACGGCCAAAGACGTCGAGACGATCTACGAAGTCCCGATCGTATTCAGAAAAGAGGGGTTGGACGAATTGATTGTTCGTCAGCTTCATATGGAGACCGGCCAGCCCAACCTTCGCGAGTGGGATGCGATGGTGCAAAAGATCAAGCGTCCAAAGCATGAAATTTCTGTCGCGTTGGTGGGCAAGTATGTGGGACTGAAAGAATGTTACAAGAGCTTGGGAGAAGCGCTGGTCCATGGTGGGATCGATCATGAAACCAAGGTCAACATCAATTGGATCGAGTCCGAAGATGTCGAACGGCAGGGGACGGAGCGAATCCTGCGAGAAGCCGACGGCATCTTGATTCCCGGTGGCTTTGGGACAAGAGGGATAGAGGGGAAAGTGACGACCATTCGGTATGCACGGGAACGTCAGGTCCCATTCCTCGGTCTCTGTTTAGGTATGCAATGTGCCGCGATCGAATTTGCTCGGAATGTAGCGGGATTGGCCGGTGCAAACAGCGCCGAGTTTGACGAGC
This sequence comes from Nitrospira sp., assembly GCA_029194665.1. NCBI lineage: Bacteria > Pseudomonadati > Nitrospirota > Nitrospiria > Nitrospirales > Nitrospiraceae > Nitrospira > Nitrospira sp. The sequence goes on from JARFXO010000003.1 coordinate 481,533, forward strand.
GGTCGCCCCATCCTGTGATCCATCTCCTGCCCGATCAACATGGCGTGATCGACAAGGGGGGGACCATGCGACTCGGATCGTATCTCTGCAAGTTGGACGAGGGGACGCTTGCGCAGAAGATGTACGGTGTGAGCGAGGTTCGTGAACGCCATCGCCATCGCTATGAACTCAATAACGCGTATCGCGAACGACTGACCGCGAAAGGACTGGTCTTGAGCGGGGTCTCTCCTGACGGGCGATTGGTCGAAATCATCGAGTTGAAGGATCATCCGTGGTTCTTGGGGACTCAGTTCCACCCTGAGTACAGCTCCCGCCCGCACCGTCCCCATCCGCTTTTTAGTGGGTTCGTAGGAGCTGCCTTGCGGAAGAAACTCGGCCAATAGTTGTAGACCATGGCACAGCTCGTCGACATCGGCTCCTTCAAAGTCGGCCAAGGGCAGCGCCCTTTTTTGATTGCCGGGCCTTGTGTGATCGAGAGCGAACAACTGGTGATGGACACGGCAGGCCAAGTCGCCGAGATCACGAAGACACTGGGGATTCCGTACATCTTCAAGTCGTCATTCGACAAGGCTAACCGCACCTCCATCAAGTCGTTTCGTGGTCCTGGGATCAAGGATGGTCTGGCCATCCTGAGCAAGGTGAAGGACCACTTTGGCCTGCCTATCTTGACCGATGTGCATACAGAGGAGCAGGCGACGGAAGCGGGAAACGTCGTGGATGTTCTCCAGATTCCAGCCTTTCTCTGTCGCCAGACGGATCTCCTGATTGCGGCTGCACAAACCGGAAAAGTCGTGAACGTGAAGAAGGGCCAGTTTCTCTCGCCGATAGAGATGGGCAATGCGGTGAGGAAGATCGAGGAGTGCGAGAATCGGCGGATTCTGCTCACCGAGCGGGGGTCGTCCTTCGGCTACAACAATCTTGTCGTGGATATGCGGTCCTTTCCTATTATGAGGAACTTCGGGTATCCTGTCGTTTTCGATGCGACGCATAGTGTTCAGCTGCCTGGTGGTGGAGGGACTCAATCCAGCGGTCAACGGGAATTCGTCGAACCGCTGGCTTGTGCAGCGGCCGGAGCGGGCGTCGATGGATTCTTCATGGAAGTCCATCCGAATCCTGATGAGGCGCTATCCGACGGGCCGAATATGGTCCCGCTACATCAATTGAAGTCCTTGCTGGAACGGATCATGCGGATATGCGACGCGACAAAGCCAAGAAGCTGAAACCATCCGCGCGACGTAACAAAACGACGAAGGTGAAGGCAGCGAGTCCAGAATCGAAATCCGTGACGAGCCGCGGCAAAACCATGGTGAAGCCAGTTGGTCATGAATTGAAAGCCGCAAAAATGGCGGAAAGTCTCTCCGATGGCCGGCGTGTCCTCGAAATCGAAGCGCGGGCCGTTCAAGCCTTGATCGACCGGCTGGATGCCAAGTTTGCGAAGGCCGTGGATCTGCTCGTTCAATGCAAAGGAAAGGTCGTTGTCTCCGGGATGGGGAAGTCGGGGTTAATCGGGCAGAAGGTTGCTGCAACGCTCGCTAGCACCGGCACGTCATCGTTCTTTCTCCATCCCGCCGAAGGCGTGCATGGAGATCTCGGCATGTTGGCGCGGCGTGATGCACTGGTCGCGATTTCCAACAGCGGCGAGACGCAGGAATTGCTTCAATTGCTTCCGTATGTGAAGCGTTTGGGCATTCCAGTGATCGCGTTCACAGGTCGGATGACTTCGACCCTGGCGAAAAATGCCGATGTCGCGCTCGATGTATCTGTCCAGGAAGAGGCCTGCCCCATGGGGTTGGCTCCGACCGCCAGCACGACCGCCACGTTGGCGTTAGGCGATGCGCTCGCCATTGCCCTGCTGCAAAAGCGCGAGTTCAAGGAAGAAGACTTTGCTCGGTTCCATCCAGGCGGCACCCTGGGGCGGCGGTTGCTGGTCAAGGTGAAAGATCTCATGCATGCTGAATCGGAGATCCCGATGGTCGCAGCCTCTGTCGGAGGAATGGCGGCCATGCTCGAGATGAGCGCAAAAAAGCTCGGCATGACGACCGTGGTCGATCAAGAAGGTGCGTTGGTCGGCGTGATTACCGACGGCGACTTGCGGCGTTTTATCCAGCGGGGGACGGATCTGGCGAACACGACGGCAAGCGAATTGTCCTCACACAATCCCAAAACGATCGGACCGCACGAATTGGCGGCAACGGCGGTGGAGATGATGGAGCGATATTCAATCACGACGCTGGTAGTGACGGAAGACGGTCAGACGATTCGCGGCGTGATTCATTTGCACGACCTGCTCAAGAACGGAATCGTCTAGCAGGATGGTGAAAAAGTCCGCCAGCGGCGTTCTCGCATCGCTCAGAGGCTCAACGTACCGAAGCGTACGCCTCGCCTCTTCACTCGCTGCGGCCTTGCTGGACGACCTTTTTGACCATCCTGCGGGTGCAGATTGTTTTTGACTACCTGTTAGGAGACGAATCGGCCTATGAACCGCGTTCTCGAGGTGTGGCGAGACATTGGGCAGGAGTCGCTCAATCTGCCCAATCTCCTGACGCTCGTCCGTATTCTCCTGATTCCCGTCTTCATCGTTCTCTTCGTCAACCCAACGCCCGATCAGTCACTGGCGGCAGCGATCATCTTTACTGTCGCGGCGGTGACGGACATGTTGGACGGCTACATCGCCCGGCGAACCGGCCAAGTCACGAAGCTCGGCAAGCTGCTTGATCCCATCGCGGACAAGCTCTTGGTGTTGTCGGCCCTGATTCTCCTCATGAACGTGGATCGAGTCAGCGCACTTGTGGCGCTGCTGATCATTGCTCGCGAGGTCGCCGTAACCGGTATCCGCGCCATTGCTGCGAGCGAGGGGATGATCATCCCGGCAGAGACGACCGGAAAGTATAAGATGGCGCTCCAAGTCATCGCCATTATTCTGCTGATCCTGGAAGGGACAGGACTTGCCCAACTTGGCAATTTACACTTAGCCGGCACCGTCACGTTGTATCTCTCTCTGGTGCTGGGCTATATCTCTGGCAGTCAGTATGTATGGACCTTCTGGAAGCAAGTCGTCGCGAAGGGACTCTGACGGGCAGGTCAGCAACCACGCCAGGTCTCCGGGACCCCTGCGCACTTTCGTTGGTCTTGAAGAGAATGGAATCTCGCTAGTCTAGCCGCGACGTGGTGGGCAACGTGCGACTTTTCAGATCTGCCTGCGCGTTGGTCCTTCTCCACTTCACCCTCACAGCCTGCAGCGAAAACGCGCAACCGCCTCAACTCGGCACGTTTGTTTACGGGAAGGCGACCGGGCATTGTCCGTCCGGTGCCCGTCCTGGGCCTGCCGGCGCAACTGATGGGAAAGTCTCCCCCTATGGCATAAAATATATGGTCCGCACGCCCTCAAACTACGATGCCGCGGTTACTCATCCTCTCTTGATGGTCTACGCTCCGGCCGGACAAAGCCGCTGGGCGTCGGAACGACTTACCGGCCTCACGACCGCAGCCACAGGCGCCGGGTTTATCGTGGTCTATGCCGATCATTTGCAATTGAACATTCCCGCCATTGAGTGGCTTGGGGCCATTCCAGCCGAAATCGCAACGGAGTGGTGCATCGACCAGAAGCGAGTCTATGCGACCGGGCATTCCGATGGAGGAACCGCGTCGTTGGCGCTGGCTGTGCTCGAACAGACGAGGACGATCCCAGCATCGGTCGCACCGAGCGCGGCGGGGTGGACGGGGAAGGACCTCGAAGAGTTTCAATGTCGCGAGCCCATTCCGGTTATGATCATGCACAGCAAGAACGATAGTTTATTTCCGGGTTGGGGAGCCCAAACCTCAGCTTGGTGGGCGGGCTGTAATCATTGCGATGTCAATAAGACCAAATCAGTCGAGGGTGGATGTCGCGCGTATCAAGGATGTGCATCAGGCGGTGCGACGCTCTATTGCGAGGGAACCGGTAATCATCGTGCCTGGCCGAATCTCAACCACGTGATGCTGGAGTTCTTCACGCACCCGGAAAAGTTTCTGTGATTTCTGTGTGGCGGGCTGTCTTATCACTTGAACCTAGCCTTGTGTCCCTTTCATTGCTGTGATAATCCGTTCGCCCTGAGCATGTCGAAGGGCGTGTAACTTCAGGCAGTTCCGTTCATGGTTCGACAGGCTCACCACGAACGTCAATCTTGGACCCTATTCTAGGATGGAGCACCAAGGACTCATCGCTGGGCTCGTGGTCTGCGGATATCTGTTGGGTGCCGTCCCTTTTGGAGTGGTCATCTCAAAGGCGATGGGCCTGCCTGATCCTCGCACGGTTGGAAGTAAGAATGTCGGATTTACGAACGTGCTGCGCGTGTCGGGCAAGAAAGCCGGCATCCTGACCTTGATCGGGGACATGGGGAAGGGATGGATAATGGGCTTCGCGGCGTCGCAAATGCTGCAGGATGAATGGGCCATTTTGGCCGTTGCGCTTGCGCCGTTTTTGGGCCATCTCTTTTCGCCGTTTCTTGGCTTCAAAGGAGGGAAGGGAGTGGCGACGGCGCTTGGTTCCGTCCTCGGTGTTGCGCCGCTGATCGGTTTGTTACTGCTCCTGGCGTGGATCGGAGCGGTAGCCCTATGGCGCTATTCTTCCGGCGGTGCGCTGACGGCCTTCGGACTCTTTCCCATAATCGCCGTGCTGGTTCATCCAACAGACTCGTTCATTCTTTTCTCGGTTATGGTGAGCGGGCTGATTGCGGTCAAGCACAAGGGGAACATTGAACGGTTGTGGAAGGGGACGGAGAGTCGGATCGGGCAGCGCGGTTGATCCTCTGTGCTCGCCCACCGCGCACGCAGGACTCATCAGACTTACATCAGATCAGGCGGTGCTCGGTGGACGCGCGCACCTAAGGACCGAACCGCACTGCCCTCAAGGGGGTAGAAGAGAAGAAGTGTGACGATGCGCGCAGTTCTGGATTCAACCGTGCCACCCTTGTGAGAGGAGGGAGGCGGGGCGGGTTGGAAAGACTGTTGATGAAACACTGTTTGTGAACGTGTGCCTTCAGAAGGGCCTCGTTCGATGCACGCAGTGAACGACAACCGAGTGTTTCATATTCTGTAGGGGGAGGAGATTTGGTAGATGAGTAAAGGCCAGTGTTCGACAGAGATCGAGCTTGATCATTGGTAGGACGACATCTCACCCATAGTCTGACGGAAGGGTGCCGTCAAAGAAGGCCTTCCCTTTCAAGAACGCTTTGACAAGCTTTAAAGCTCTCTTGAATTTTGCCAGGTTTAAATGGGATGTGAGTAAGACCGGCGATATTGGAAAACTCCGAACAGCCTTCCTCAAGCAAGACAATAGCCTTCTGAAAACCAAGTCGGCCTTGGAACAGGCCAGCCTCATGGATGACGTTAGGACGAGGATGAATGGTGGAATCTGCGTGTGCCTCCTCGGCCGTCATCACGAAAAACGCGAAGGCGGCTTGGCTCAACTTGTCTTTAAGTACTTCAGGTGTCCCGAATCCCGCTACGGCTTCGCGATTGAACTCATCCCACGGTAGACCGAGCCGGTCCAAGAACTCCTTGAGTTCTTCCCACAATGGAGATCGGCCATGGCCAATGAAAACGCGTCTGCCACTAGCCTCCCGGTTTTCGAAGAGAAAACGAACAGCTGCAACAAGTGTCCGATGACTTGCTTTCGTGTAGGTCTTTACTAATGGCAAAGCACCCAGTCGACATGCACTCTCGACGAGAACCTCATCTTCATCGTACCGGCTCGAGTACATAATTATACGAGTGCGACGTCCACCCTTTGCAGCTCGAATCGCATTAACGAGTCTCGTTCCCGCGTTGTCGCGGTCTTCCAAGTCCAGTTCTGCGTACCATCCGAGATCGATAATGGCGACGTCAAAGGGCTCCGGAGCATCGCGAATGAGGTTTTCAGCCTCTTTGAATCTCTGAGCAGGTGTCACCTTGAAGGAGAGTTCGTTGTGTAGGGCTTGATAGGCCCCCCGCATTCCTTCGTACCCTTTGAGGTAATCCTCGTCAGTCGCCTTAGGCTTCGTTTTGCGAAATATCTCGCGGGTGTGCTTATCGCGTTCGTCACCGTAGGGAATCTCGTCGTCAGCAATTAGAACTTTAATTAGAACATTCGCTTGATTCATAGTGTCTCCTGCGGTCATGGTGTCTCCCTTTTTCAACGCTTCACGTACATCATCGAGTTTGTAGGCATCTTCCACTGTGAGGTAGGGAGACCATTCATCATCAGTTACCAGCAGCTCAACGTCAACTTCGGCCAGATATCGCCCTTCGTGAATCAACTTCGTTCGGTGTGGTTTTTTCATGTCCGCCTCTTCATGAATCCGACTTGCCATTGGGTGGGATCTGGTCGGTAAGCAGTTACAACAACAGCTGGGTCTGAACTTTCTCTCGCATCAATGCTTTCATTAATTCTCTTGCAAACTCGTTGCGTTCCCAGTTGTGCTTCTCTGGAAGGCTCTCATTTGTTGGGTAAGAGCAGTCTTGGACATATCTTCTTGGATAGAACAAATCTAGGTTGTCCTTCTTGTCTTTGCGTCAGGACGCATGCACCCTAGTGTTGCACGGATTCTTCTAAAATTTCGAGCTTAATAATTCTTTCTAGTAGAGTTCTTGTTGTTTCATCAAGCTTCTTAATTGACTGTTGCGTTTGTGGCAAGTCCCCAACCACGCGCTGGTCTTTTTCAGCTGAAAGGTGGGAATAAAAGTCGAACGTTGACTGATCCTCGGAAAATGTCAGAGCGATGTATTCTCCTGTACTTCCAGCTCTTGGGTCGCTATTGAGACTGTGGGCTTTGCTTGCAGCCTGAAACTCCAATTCGAGTTGCTCATTGCGATTTCTAGCGAAGTTGACCATCCATAGCCGGCCATTAGGGAAAGAAAGTACAATCCTATAGTTCTTATCCTCGAAAACGTTGATGGGGAAATTGGGAATTTCGACGGAAATAGGAGGGCCTTCCTTATATTTATTAAAGGCACCGACTAGCTGCTGTGCCGCTAGTTCGAGAGTGTGCATATGAGGTTCGATACGGCGAGATTGTTCTAGCTGACGAATTGTCTTTGTAGCAGTTCTATTCTTTTGATGCTCTAACTCTAAGGGAAAGTTCTTGTAAAATTCGACGGCGATGGAGTTGTATTTTTCTTGTAGGCTGGCAAGCTCTGATGAAGTTGCACCGTGCGGTGGTTCGGCAGTGGCCAACGTCTCGATCTTGTTGCCAAGTTCTTTAAGCTGGCCCTCAATTCTCGCTGTGTGTTCTTCAGAATCCGATTTTGATTCCGTGCTCGTGCCTAAGTATCCAAAATAGGCGCTCAGTGCACCGAGAATAATGGCAGCAATGAGATACCAGTTCATTAGTATAAACTCGTTCTTGATTTATTGGGCTGAAAAACTGTCCCAGTCTACTTATTCTTCTCACTGCGCCGCAACGCCGATTCTGCTCAAGCCACTAGACTGTCCACTTACAATTCATGTCGTGGGCTGGCGGAAAAGTTCTCAGCAACAGTTCCGCTGGTAATCAGTGTCATGGTAGTGAGCGAGGATGTAACGGTCTTATATGGGCGATGGGCTCGTGCCTTACTCAGTCCCGTATTGCAATGCAGCTTGGACATCTGCTTTCGTTAAACGGTAGCGGAGGGAGTCTTGCCGGCAATCCGCTCGACGCGCCGCCGGAGCGATTCCAATTTTGTTTCGGAGCCTCTCCGACATTGCCGTTCGTGGCAGGCGAAGGTGGTGCGGCAAGATGTGAGGCTGCAGGCCCGGAAAAACCGGAGGTGTATTCGCCGGAATACATAGAGGACTTTTTCGGGCTGAGAACGACGCAGATGGCTGCAGATCGTTCGTCGCAGTGGAAAGATCAATGTCGGACAGGCTCCTAGGTCCCGATCCATGCCTGTCGTCTGTCCGACAAAATGCGCCGGTAATAGGGCATGACGTCCGCTTCTTCATAGATCATGCGCAGAAGAAGGTCGGCGTAACGCGTCCGATCGTGACACAGGACTCTGCGCCCCTTGGTCAGGATCTGCTGAAGGAGCGGATTGTGAGTCCGGTCGAGATCTATGAGATCCACAGGGCGGCCAATGGTCAACGCAAGGTCTTCAATGATGGCGATGTGAGTTTGAGGGGTAAGAGGGGTAGAACTCGCGATGGCTATGTCGAGGTCACTGTCGTTGCGCGCGCGACTTTTGGCCATCGATCCGAAGAGGATAGCCAAGACCACCGATGGATAGTGAGCCATCACAGACTCAATCTTCCGATCGAGATCAGCGGTAGGAGGTGACTCTTGTAGCTGCATGCTTTTGAGTATCATGAATGCCTCAAAGCTGCAAGCCGATGCGAGAGCATCGGCCTCGCAGTTCCACCATTGAATTGACTCTCCTCAACCCCCTTCATATAATGCGATCCGTTCGTGGTTTGCCTTGTCCGGCCTACACTTATGCGATCGTTCTCCAAGAAAGCAGTGGCGGACAAGTTGATGGAAGTTAGAGCTGGCCTTCGCCATGCGTTTGCTGTTCAGCCTGAGACTCAGCCCCTCTCAATCGAGGATGTCCAGTTGTTGGAGCGGATTGCCGAGACGATCGTCAAGCGTGGGATGGCGGCTCCGGCGACGATGTTCTTGGAATCGATGGGGCCGATGAACTTTCTTGGAAGTCAGGCGCTGCATTTCATCACGCCGATCATCGATTGCGCGTTCAACGTTAAAGAAGTCGAGCAGGTTGCTCGATTGCTCGAACGCCGGGATACTGTGACTCGCCTTATTTCCATCATTGAAGCCAAGTCTGCTCCAAAGGGAGCAACGGCTCAATGACGGCTTCCGCTTCCACCCCTCCCAAAATCGACCATCCTCTCAACGTGATTGTCGCCACCGATTGCGGCAGCACAACCACCAAAGCCATTCTCATCGAAAAAGTCGGCGATGACTACCGGCAGACCTATCGTGGCGAAGCGCCGACCACGGTGGAAGCGCCATTTGAAGACGTGACCCGTGGCGTGCTGAATGCCATCGCCGAAATCGAAGAGTTGTCTGGTCGTAAGATCTTGGACGGCGATCAGATCATCACTCCTTGCCGGGATGACAAGACCGGTGTTGATATCTATATCTCGACCAGCAGCGCGGGCGGTGGTTTGCAGATGATGGTGACCGGTGTCGTACAAAACATGACAGGTGAGAGCGCGCAGCGGGCAGCGCTGGGCGCTGGGGCCATCGTCATCGATGTGTTAGCGGTCAACGACGGCCGGTTGCCTCACGAAAAGATTGAGCGGATCCGGTCCATGAGGCCAGACATGATTCTCATGTCCGGCGGGACCGATGGAGGGGCCGTCACGCACGTGGTAGAGATGGCGGAATATGTGGCAGCGGCGGAACCACGGCCTCGGTTCGGCATGAGCTACAAATTGCCCCTGATCTATGCAGGTAACAAGGACGCTCAACCTCAAGTCAAAAAAATTCTGGAAGATAAGTCGGCACTGGTTGTCACCGAGAATATCCGGCCGGTGTTGGAACGAGAGAACTTGGCGCCGGCACGGAACAAAATCCATGACCTCTTTCTCGAGCATGTGATGCAACAGGCACCCGGTTATAAGAAACTGATTGATATGGCCGGGGCACCCATCATGCCGACTCCAGCTGCCGTCGGCCTCATCATGGAAGCGATCGCCAAACGGGAACATCTGAATCTTATCGGTGTTGATATCGGAGGCGCAACGACGGACGTCTTTTCTGTGTTTGACGGGGTGTTCAATCGGACGGTCAGCGCCAATCTCGGCATGTCATACAGCGTCTCCAACGTCCTTGCTGAAGCGGGGCTGGCGAGCATCATGCGTTGGGTACCGTTTACGATTGACGAGCAGACGTTGCGCAATCGGATCAAGAACAAGATGATCCGTCCGACAACGATTCCACAAACGCTCGATGAACTACAAATCGAGCAGGCGATTGCGCGCGAAGCCTTGCGCCTGGCCTTGATCCATCACAAGTCGCTGGCCACGGGGTTGAAGGGTGTGCAGCAGGAACGAACGATTTCAGACGTCTTCGAGCAACAAACGTCCGGCAAGGCACTGATCGACATGTTGAAGCTGGATCTGATCGTCGGCAGCGGCGGCATCCTCTCGCATGCGCCACGCCGCATCCAGTCGATGCTGATGATGGTCGATGCCTATGAACCGATGGGCTGCACGAGATTGTCGGTCGACAGCATCTTCATGATGCCGCATCTCGGAGTCCTGTCGACGATCAATGAGAGGGCGGCAACGGATGTGTTCGTCCGGGATTGCATGATCTATCTCGGGACCTGCGTAGCTCCGATCGGACAGGGCAAAGACGGGGAACTGTGTGCTGACTATGAAATTACCTGGCCCGACGAGAAGACCACGAAGGAGCAATTGAAGTTTGGGGAGTTGAGATTGTTTTCATTAGACTCTGGCAAAAAGGCGGCGATCACGATTCAGCCTGCCAAAGGGGTCAACATGGGTGAAGGTCCCGGCACGGCGATCACAAAGGATGTCCATGGCGGTGTTGTCGGACTCTTGCTCGACGGCCGCGGGCGACCACTACAACTTTCTGCTGACCAACAAGGCCGTGTCGCGGCCCTCACGAAATGGTTTGACGCAGTCGGGTTGTACCCGACTGCTAAGTAGTGAGGACTGAGGTGCTAAGAGGAGACCCATTCACTCAGTCCACAGTCCTCGTTGCTCAGTCCTGCTGAACAAGATGGCTCATTCATACACACCTGGTTTGACAGTCACCGATCAGACGGTCGTTCACCGACGGCGCATGTTGCCTCTGCCCGGAAAAATATTAGTCCATGTCGGTGACAGAGTCCGTTCCGAACAAGAGGTGGCCCGAGCGGAGTTGCCGGGAAAAGTCTTTCCAGTCAATCTCGCCAATCAACTCAGCGTGGCCCCTGGTGAAATCAGAGAGTATCTGACCAAGAAGGAAGGCGATGTTGTCGAAAGGGACGAGATCCTCGCCGAGAACAAGCCGCTGATCAAATGGTTTAAGACGGAGATTCATTCGCCGGTGGCGGGCACGATCGAATCGGTGTCGACCGTGACCGGGCAAGTCCTCTTGCGCGAGCCTCCACGGGTGCTTCAGCTGCTTGCCTATGTGGACGGAACGATCATCGAAACGATTCCGCAGCAGGGTGTCGTCGTCGAGACAACTTGTAGCCTCGTCCAAGGGATCTTCGGCATTGGAGGGGAGACCTCCGGTGAGATTGTGATGGCAGTGCAGGCTCCTGACAAACCCCTCACTCCAGGTCATTTCACTTCGATCATGCAGGGTAAAGTCGTGATAGGAGGATCGTTCCTCTCATCCGAGGCTATGAAACAGGCAAAGGCGGTTGGTGTAGCAGGCCTGGTCGTCGGGGGGATTCATGATGAAGATCTGCGCGCCTTGTTGGGGTATGACCTTGGCGTGGCCATCACCGGAACGGAACAGGTCGGATTTACGTTGATCCTGACGGAAGGGTTCGGGACGATTCCGATGGCGACCAAGACATTCAAGTTGCTCTCAAGTCATGCTGGCCAGAAAGCGTCGATTTCCGGCGCCACACAGATCAGAGCCGGGGTGATTCGTCCTGAGATTATTGTTCCGCAGGGAGACAGACATGCAAAGATGACATCTCCGCCCCAACGGGAAGGAATCAGCCTCGGAGATCCGGTCCGGATCATCCGTGATCCGATGTTTGGGCGTATCGGCGAAGTGTCGGCGCTTCCGTCCGAACTCACCAGGATTTCCACAGAGAGCGAAGTGCGAGTATTGGAAGTGAGGTTTTCTGATGGGCAGAAGGTGGTTGTTCCACGGACGAACATCGAGGTGATCGAAGGGGCATGAGGTCCTTTACCCAACCCTCAAGTGTTCTGCAAAAGGCCTATGCGGCGCTCTGGAGGCTGGTCTGTTTCGTGTGCGTGACTTCTCCGATGTTCGCACAGGCAGCGCTGACGGCTCCTCAAGATGTGCACGTCTTCGATACGCCGAGCGATGGAGGAGGGAGCCTCACGGTACAGTGGGCTCCCGCGCCATGGGATGGCCTTGATGTCCGCTATCAGGTCTTGGTCGGCGATGCCTCCGCAACTGATCCTGCGACTTTCTCAGTCGTCGCGGAGTTCCCGGCGAACAGCAAGTATGTCAAGGACACAAAAACGGCCTGGTGGACAAGGAACGTTGACAAGTCGTGGCATCAGACGATCATCAGAAATGCCAAAGGCGTGCAGGTCAAGGATGGCACGTCCTATGGGGTTGCGGTGGCAGCGGTGCAAGACGATCGGCGGATGTTCAGCCCGATCTTAGTGGCCACTCCTTCGCCTGACTGGTTCAACTGGAATCAACTCAATAATCTTATTATTGCGATCTCGTTCGGAGGGTTGGTCTTCTACACGATCAGTCATGCGAAACGGAAGGAGATCTTTCTGCGTCGCATTCCAGGGCTTGATGCAGTGGATGAAGCCATCGGACGAGCAACGGAACTAGGCAAGCCGATTCTGTATCTGACCGGCGCGCACGACCTGCATGATCCTTCGACGATCGCTGCCGCGGTCATCTTGGGGAAGGTCGCGAAAAGGGCTGCGCTGTACGAAACGGAGCTGATGGTGCCCCATCGCGAGCCGATTACGATGGCGGTCTGCCAGGAAATTACTAAGCAGGCCTATCTGGAAGCAGGGAAGCCTGATCTCTTCAAGGAGGACGCCAACTTTTTTATCACTGCCGATCAGTTTAGCTACACAGCGGCTGTGGACGGCATTATGCTGCGGAAGAAGCCGGCCGCCAATTTCTTCATGGGGGCGTATTTTGCGGAAGCCTTGCTCCTGACGGAAACCGGCGCCAGCACCGGCGCGATTCAGATTGCGGGAACTGACTCGGATCACCAGTTGCCGTTTTTCGTGACGACATGCGATTACACGTTGATCGGTGAGGAACTCTACGCTGCCAGTGCATACCTTTCCAGAGAGCCGGTCCAGATCGGAACGCTTCGTGGTCAAGACATCGGGAAGGCCGTGATCTTGGGTATGCTTGCTGTCGGAACGGTCTTGGCGACGGTCGGAGTCGTCACCGGTGCGTCATGGCCGCAAATCTTTCTCGATCTCTTCAGGGACCTCAAATGATCTTCCTGCGCCGGCAACTTCCACTCTTGATCACTTTGATTTCTGGGTTGCTGTTCGCCGGCCAGTACTATGTGCCGCATCCGGCCTCGGAACAGATGCTCACCTCTGCCACAAAGTGGCTGCAGATCATCGGGGGATTCGCATTGATCTTGGGCGTGACCAGTCTCTTTCATCAACATGCGGTCAAGATCAAACGGCAAGAGGCGGGATGGGGCTATAGCCTTGTCTTGTATGTCGGCATGTTAGGAACGATTGCCGTCGGGCTGTGGGCCAACGGAAAAGAGAGCGTCGATGGGGCCATGACGGCATTCGGCTGGGTATACAACTTCATGATGGTGCCGCTGCAAGGCACGATGTTCGCCATCCTGGCATTCTTCATCGCATCGGCTGCCTACCGTTCGTTCCGGGCCAGAAGTCGTGAAGCGGCGGTGCTCTTGGTCGCAGCGGTGATCGTCATGATGGGACGGGTGCCGCTGGGTGAGTACCTGATTCCCCTGAGCGGCGATGTGTCTTCCTGGATCTTGAATGTACTCAACGCCTCTGTGCGCCGGGCTATTCTGATCGGAGTCAGTCTCGGAGCCGTGGCCTTGTCGTTCAAGATTATTTTCGGCGTCGAACGGTCATATCTCGGTGGTGGGAAGGAGTGAGAGGAGACGTGAATCGTTATTCGTTAACCACAAGCAGATCTGCGATTAACGATTTACGAACAACGGTCCCACGATGACCTTCTCGGAACGCATGCTTCAGATCGATCGGCGGATCATTTTCCTGGTGATCGGGCTCTGCACACTCTTGCCCTTGCTCTATCCGGTCGGTTTGCCGATCAAGATTACCTCGGAAGTGCGCGCCGTGTACGACCATATCGAGTCGCTGCCGGAGCACTCGGTTTTTCTCCTCTCGATAGATTTTGATCCCGCATCAAAACCCGAACTGTACCCGCAAGCTATAGCCATACTGCGCCATGCCTTCAGAAAAAAGCTTCGCGTGATCACCATTACACTCTGGGTGTCCGGTACCGGGATGGCTGATCAGTTAGTCACACAAGTCGCCAAAGAAATGGAGAAAGCATACGGAAAAGATTATGCCTTTCTCGGATGGAGTCCGGGAGGGCAGGCGGTGATCATCAATATGGGGCAGGACCTCTATTCGGCCTTTCCCAGCGACTATGGCGGCAAGGCTACGAAGGACTTGCCGGTTTTGGACGGTGTGCGAAGCTTAAAAGATATTACATACCTGGTCAGCCTGGGAGCAGGGAAGCCCGGAGTCGAAGAGTGGTATGTCTTCGGCAAAGACAAATACAAGTTTGAAATGGGCGGCGGATGCACGGGAGTCATGGCTCCGGGGCTGTATCCGTTGCTACGGAGTGGGCAGATCAACGGTCTCATTGGCGGTCTCCGTGGCGCAGCGGAATACGAAAGTCTCATCGGTCAGAAGGGTAAGGCTGTGGCCGGAATGGATGCACAGTCCGCCACGCATTTCGCCATCATTGTCCTGGTGCTCATGTGCAACGCATTCTACTTTTCGCTGCGACAGCAGAGAAAGTGAAGCATCAGCGATGACCATGCCGTTTGAGTTGATCGTGGGGGCTTGGGTTGCAACCGGCTTGACTCTCCTCATCTTCACGTTCCTGTACAAGGACAACCCGCTGTTCAAACTGGCGGAGCACCTCTACGTCGGAGTCTCCGTCGGGTACATCATCGTCAAGACGTACGACACCGTGATTGTCCACTTGGTCGTCAAGCCGATCGTGGAAAATGGTGAGGTCGCTCTTCTGATTCCGGTCGCCATCGGGATGCTCATGTTGACTCGATATGTGCCGAAAGCAGCCTGGATGTCCCGGTACGCGTTCGCCCTGATCGTCGGAATGGGGGCAGGGCTGGCGATTCCGAGAACGATTTCCTCGTTTATTCTAAAGCAAGTCGAGGATACGGTGAGACCGTTGCTGTCGCTTACAGGGCCGGACGGCATGAGGTTCTCGATGGATGTGCTCAATCCTTCCAGCAACCTCAACGCGATCATCATCCTGCTCGGGGTCAGCTCAGTCCTGTTCTACTTCTTCTTTTCGATCGAGCATAGTGGGTTGGGAAAGGCGGTCGCGCGAACCGGCATCATCTTCCTGATGATTGCTTTCGGCGCGGCTTTCGGGTACACGGTCATGGCTCGCATGTCGCTCTTGATCGGCCGATTGACGGATTTGATCGAATTCTCCGATGCCTCGTACGGTCGGCCTGCCATCTGGTTACTGATTCTTATTGTTGGAGCGCTCTTCGTGCTCGCTCGGCGGAGACCAGATCATCCTCCTGATACTCGATAGGTTGGTCGTGGCCTTGGTTGCAGCAGCGCCAGTCCGTCCCCTACAATGTCTCCGCTATGATATCCGGTGCCGCAAAATCACCCGCGCAATATCCAGTCCTGCGGAACTTGCAATTTTCCCCCATCAAGCAGGGGGACGATCAGCTGATCGTGCTCTGGGACCCCAGAGGCTTGAGCAAAGAGAAGCTCGTCTTGCCGTTGAACTTGTTTTTCATCGTGCAACATTTCGATGGTGAACATTCACTACAAGAAATCGGTGCGTTGTACCTGAAACGGTTCGGTGAGTTTCTGATGCCGAGTAAAGTGGAACAACTGGTGGCGGATCTTGAACAAAAGCTGTTCTTGGAAGGGCCAAGAACCGAGTCGGCACGGCAACAGGCTTGTATTGTCTATCGGCAACAGCCGGTCCGACAGGCAGCTTTTGCCGGGCGAGGCTACGAGGCGGATGGCGCCAACCTGCGGAAGCAGATCGACGGCTTCTTCACATCAAGCGACGGGCCGGATTTCAAACCGTCGGAGCATCAGGGTAAGCTGATCAAAGGCCTGGTCGTTCCGACCTACGATCTGAAGCAAGCAGGGCCGGTCTATGCATGGGCATACAAAGAGTTACAGGAAGCCCAACAGCCTGATGTCTATGTTCTGATCGGGACCGCCCATGCTGGGCTTGAAAACCTCTTTGCTGTCACGGACAAGAATTTTGAGACCGCGCTTGGTGTGGTGCCGGTGAACCAGCCGATCGTTACTCGCCTCAAGGCGGTTGCGCCGGAGTGCTTCGAGGAAGACATCGCTCACCAGTCGGAGCATGCGATTGAATTCCAGCTGCCGTTCCTTCAAACCATTATCGGCAAACCCTTCTCGATGATCCCCATTCTGTCGTCGTTTTCCGCGCTGAGCCTGAATGATCCAACCGTTCGGAACTCAGTGAATCGATTTCTCACTGCCTTGCGAGACACAATTGCGGTCTCTGGAAAGACCGTGTGTGTCATCGCGGCAGGGGAGTTGGCCCACCTCGGCCTCCGCTACGGCGATAGCGCTCCACCGACCGATTTTTCCTTCCACCGCTCGATGCAGCATGACTTAGAAATGTTGAAACAGGTCGAGGAACTCAAGCCGGAGGGATTCGCCGACTACATCAGAAAAGAAGGCGATCTACGGCGTATCTCCGGCTTCTCACCGATTTACAGCTTGTTACGATTGGTCCAAGCGGAAAAGGGACAGGTCCTGCGCTATGATCGCGGCATCACTGATCAATACAACTCCACCGTGACCTACGCCAGCATGGCGTTCTTCTAATTCCAGATTTGTCTCATTCGTATGATCATAGCGAGCGTTCGGCCTACACATTCACTCCGCTGCAGACTCCGAACGGGGTGCCTTGTAAATATTGGCCGTGCCTCCAACTACCTCGTTCTGTCCCAGAACCAGGAAGCCTCCAGCGTACCTCCTGCTTACGAACTGGCTTAATTACCTCACTCAAAATTAGTTGGGTCAAGTTCCGACGTTATAGGTAGGGAATCCAGGTTCTCGGTGAGCGATTCATGCCGTCGAGTGCGGCGACCTTGTAACATTCCGCCAGCGTCGGGTAGTTGAAGACCGTATCGATAAAGTAATCGATCTTGCCGTGAAAGGCCATGACGGCCTGGCCGATGTGGATCAGCTCTGTGGCCCCTTCGCCGATGGCATGGACACCGAGCAGATGTCTGGTGTGTCGGTGAAACAGCAGTTTGAGCATGCCGGTTTCATCGCCGATGAGTTGTCCACGGGCGATTTCTTCGTAGCGGGCGATGCCGACTCCATAGGGCATCTCTGCCTCTTTGAGTTCTTCCTCGTTTCGCCCCACCATGGAGATTTCTGGAATGGCATAGATGCCGTAGGGGAGGAGGGAGGTGTCGGTACGCTCCGGGTGGCCAAAGGCGTGACAGGCGGCATGACGACCCTGCTGCATTGACGTCGATGCCAAGGCTGGAAAGCCGACGACGTCGCCGACCGCATAAATGTGGGGAATCGCCGTTTGGAAGTGTTCGTTGACAGTTAAGCGTCCGCGCTCATCCGGCTTAAGGTCGATGGCGTGGAGATTCAGCGATTGTGTCGCCCCAACGCGCCCGATGGCGTACATGAGTGTCGATGTGTGGACCGCACGGTTGTTCTGCAACGTTACTCGGACGGACTTGTTCCATTCTTGCTTGATCGCGAGCACTGCTTCGTCATGATACAGGGTCACTCCCATGTCTTTCATTCGTTGCTGGAGCGTTTCAATGATCTCAGGGTCCACAAACTCCAACAGCCGCGGCCGTTTATCGATGAGGGTGACGGGGGTGCCCAAGGCGGCGAGCATCGAAGCATATTCCGTTCCGATCACACCGCCTCCGACGATCACGATGGAGTCGGGAATGCGTTTGAGGGTCAGGAGTCCGTCCGTGTCGATGACGGTCAGGTCGTCGAATGGAATGTGTGACGGCCGAGCCGGCTCCGTCCCCACGGCAATGACGATGAAGTCCGCTGTCAGCTCAAGCGCGCCACGATCCCTTTGAATGCGCAGGCGATGCGGATCAAGGAAACTGGCCGAACCGAGAAACATATCGACCTGATTCCGGGCCATCTGATTCTGCACGGTCTGGATCTCGTGCTTGATGATGTGGTTTGCGCGGAAAGCAAGGTCTTCGATCGTGATTTTCTTTTTTAAGCGGTATTCTTCCCCATAGATGCTTCGTTGACGAAATCCGGAGAGATAGAGCACCGCTTCGCGGAGGGATTTGCTTGGAATGGTTCCGGTGTTGATGCAGACCCCACCGACGACCGTCTTCCGTTCGATAATCCCGACCTTCTTGTTCAGCTTAGCCGCCTGAATAGCAGCCTTTTGACCGGCTGGTCCTGTGCCGATGACAAGTAAATCGTAATGAGCCATTGATATGGGAGAGGTTCAGGTTAGGGCTGGGTCATCCGCCTCGCTCAACCCTCGTCCTCAACCTTAGCCTTCACCTGAGCATTGCACAAACTCAACTCTCCGTCACCAATCGGCGAGCAAATTGTAGGGCTTCTTCCATATCCGGGAGTTGCGTGAGTTCCGGGGTGATTTGCAGATAGCGAATGGTGTTCGTCTTATCGACCACCATGACCGCTCTCGTCAAAATGTGTGGGACTTCCAGGAAGAGACCATGGGTTTTTCCGAACTCGGCCCCACGGTAGTCGGACAGGAAGGTGACATTGGCGATGTTGGCTTCCTTGGCAAACCGTTTCTGGGCGAAGGGCGTATCGACGCTCACGGTGATGAGTTCCACCATCCTATCGAGACCTTTATTCCGCTCGCTCAGAATATGCGTTTGTTGTTCGCACACAGGGGTGTCCAATGAGGGGACCACACTGATGACGCGGACTTTTCCGACGCCTTTGGTCTGCGCGATGTTCACGAGGGATAAGTCGTTCTGCGCCACGTTCACGTCCCGCAGTACGTCGCCGACCTTCACGCCGTTGCCGGAAAGCGCCAGCGGGCTCCCTTTATATAAGACGCTGTTGCCTTCGCCTGCGACAGCGCTTCCATCCGCCACCGGCATCTTCTTGTAGGAAAAGCCGGCGCCGGTTGATCCTCCCATCGCCTGACATCCGGCGAGGCCAAGCGCAAGGCACAGGGTGCCGATGAAACCAGCATTGTCTATCCGCATCATACGCTCCTTTCTGAGGATCATGCGTGGGGATTCCTCCCACGCGATCTATTCAGGGTAATAGTTGAATATACGCGATCAACGATCGGTTCACCAGGTCCGGGCGTTCCCATTGCGGCATATGGCCGGCATCGGGAATTCTGACGAACTGGGATCCACGAATCCGATGGTGAAGTTCTTCACCCACGGCGAGAGGGAACACCCGGTCGTCTTCACCCCAGATAATCATGGTTGGGTGGGTGATGGAGCTGAGGCGTGGGGCAAAATCGGCTTCCCAGGAGGGGAGGGCGTTTCTCACGGCCATAATAGGTTTGATGGTGCCGGGGCGCCGGCGATTACGATTGGACCGTTCGATCACGGCCGGCGTCAGGAGGTTGTGGTCGTGGACGATTTCCTTCAAGACGGACTCGGTGACCAGCCCACCGAACAGCCAATTACCGAAGGAGACGAGCCAGGAAGGGGCTCGAGATTCCAGGGCTTGCTTGAATGAACGACTGGTGAGCTTGGCCAGGACATGAGAGGGTAACCCGTCGATGAGCACGAGTTTGTCGACACGGGTCGGATGGATCAATGTCATCCCAATCGCCAACCCAGCGCCCATGGAATTACCGATGAATGTGGCGTGAGGGATCTGCAAGGCGTCCATGAATCCGATACAAAAGTCCAACATCTGATCCGGTAAGTACTCAATGTCCGGCTTGTCTGACAATCCGGAACCGAGTAGGTCGAGCGTCAGGGTACGGAAATGTTCAGACAAGGCATGTTGCTGATGTTCCCATTGCCACATGGATCCGCCGAAACCGTGGATCAAGATGACAGGCGGACCTGTACCGACATCGAGATACGCGATCCGTTGATCATGCACGAGAACGGTGTTGATCGGAATGCGTTCTATCGGCGTCCGTTCTAACGTTTCGAAATATGACGGGATCTGTATGGGCTGGGCACAAGCGGTCATGAAAGACGATACGAGGCACAGGACGAGCAGCGCAAGTCGCTCTGGTCCGCATGATACGGAGATCGAGCCGACGCTGGAATTATTCCAGTTGAATGACCGTTTCATCCGTCTTCACATTGTCACCCTCGGCAGCCAAGATCGCGGCGACTCTCCCATCGATCGGCGCCGGCACTCGGCTTTCCATCTTCATCGCTTCGATAATCAACAGGGGATCGCCGGCCTTCACCCGATCGTCGACTGCAACCAGGATTTTCACCACTCGGCCCGGCATGGGTGGAGCCACATCACCCGCTTTCGAAGGTCTGGGACGTTTGGGTTTTCCTCTCGATTCAGTCTCTTGCGACTCCGGGACACCGGCAAGCACTTCTTGAATTGGTTCGAGCGACACTTCTTCGAGCTTATCGTTGACACGGATGTAGTAGGGCTTACGTCCGTCGATCTTACGGCCAGACCCCGAAACCTTCACATGATAGGTATCACCATGCACCGTCACATTGAATTCCACAGGCGCCAAGTGCAGCTCGTGGGCGATGGCGGGCCCTTTCGCCGACCCCAATTCGAGCGGTTCAGGGGTTAAGTCGCCTCTCTCGCGGTCTTCGAAAAAGTCCCGTGCGATGTTGGGAAACAGGACGAATGACAGCTGGTCCTCGATGCTCTGGGCCGACTCGGGCAGTTCTCTTTTGGCGTCGTCCAATTCCGGCTCCAACCGATCGGCCGGTCTGGTCTTGATCGGGGTTTCGTCGCCGGTTGCACGCGCCATCACATCGAGATCGACTTGGCCTGGCGCACGGCCGTAGAGTCCCAAGAAATAATTCTTGGTTTCGGTGGTGATGACCTTGTATCGCTCACCGGTCAGCACGTTGAGGGTTGCCTGGGTTCCGACGATTTGGCTGGTCGGGGTGACGAGCGGAGGATAGCCCATGTCTTTCCGCACCAGCGGAACCTCGTCGAGGACCTCCTTCATCCGGTCCAGGGCATTCTGTTCTGTCAGCTGGGCGGCCAAGTTCGACAGCATGCCGCCGGGAATCTGCGACATGAGGATCTCTGCATCCACGCCGGTAAAGTCGCTCTCGAACTGGCGATATTTGCGGCGAACCGTTCGGAAGTGCTCAGTGATCGGCTGGAACGATGCGAGATCCAGGCCCGTATCGTAGGGCGTATTCTGGAGTGAAGCAACCAGCGTTTCCGTCGCAGGGTGGGAGGTTCCTCCTGCCAACGGAGAGATGGAGGTATCGAGCATGTCGAGGCCTCCAAGGATCGCCATCAAAGAGGTCATGGAGGCCATACCGGACGTGTAATGCGAGTGGAGATGAAGCGGGACCTTGACGGCGGCCTTCAGCCGACGCACCAAATGGTATGCGTCGAGCGGAGCCAACAGTCCGGCCATGTCCTTGATACAAATCGTATCTGTTCCCAGATCTTCCAACCTCCTGGCCAAATCCACGAAACGGTCGATGCTATGGACCGGGCTGACGGTGTAACAGATGGTGGCTTCAGCATGTTTTCCGCAGGCTTTCACTTCACTCACGGCCCGATCGACATTCCGTACGTCGTTGAGGGCGTCGAAGATGCGGAAGACATCGATGCCGTTCGTGGCCGAACGTTCGATGAACCGCTCCACCACGTCGTCGGCGTAATGTCGATAGCCGACGAGGTTTTGCCCTCGCAACAACATTTGAAGCTTGGTGTTGGGCATGGCGGCCCGCAGGGCTCGGAGCCGTTCCCAGGGATCTTCTTTTAAGAAGCGCAAACAGGTGTCGAATGTGGCGCCCCCCCATACCTCAAGCGACCAATAGCCGACTGCGTCGAGCTTTTGTGCGATGGGCAGCATGTCTTCCGTGCGCATGCGTGTCGCCAATAACGACTGATGGCCGTCTCGCAGCGCGACATCCGTGATCAGGACCGGCTTGCCGGCGGCCGGGGTAATCGTGAACTCGCCGGGGAGCGCCGGGGTACTCTTGGCGGTCTTGATCGCCGGAGCAGGCGATCTGGTCTTTTTCTGCGGTTTCCTTGTCGGTGGTCGTCTCTTCGCCATGATGGTTAGTACATCCCTTCGGGAAGCAGCGGGGTTTGTTCGAATTAGAGCCCTTCGTAGGCGGCAATCGCAGCCGACAGCGCCAACACCAGATCCTCCGGTTGCACAAACTCGTGGTACGAGAACAATTCAGGGTGGGTGTCGAAATACGACGTGTCGAAACGTCCTGCAATAAAGTCCGGTTCCTGCATGATCGCTTCCATAAACGGGATCGTTGTCTTTACTCCGCGCAGCACATATTCTTCGAGCGACCGCCTCATGCGGCTTACGGCTTCTTCCCAGGTGCGGCCTCGAACCGTTAACTTGGCCAGCAGCGCATCATAGTAAGGTGGGATTGTGTAATCCTTGTAGACCGCACCGTCGATGCGGACACCGATTCCACCAGGAGAGAGGTACGCCGTGATCGTGCCCGTGCAGGGCAGGAAATTGTTTTTAGGGTCTTCCGCATTAATCCGGCATTGGATGGCGTGGCCCTGGAGGATCACGTCCTTTTGCTGGATGCTGAGCGGCAGGCCGGCCGCGATCTTAATCTGATTTCGCACGATATCGATGGCCGTGATCTGTTCCGTCACCGTGTGTTCGACTTGGAGGCGAGGATTCATCTCGATGAAGTAGAACTTGCCTTCTTGATCGAGCAGAAACTCCACGGTTCCCGCGTTGTCGTACTTCACCGCGCGTGCGATGGCGATGGCGGCATTGCCCATCTCGTCCCGTAACTTCGGTGTGAGAATCAACGACGGTGCGATTTCAATCAACTTCTGGTGACGTCTCTGGATTGAACAATCGCGTTCATTTAAGTGAATGATATTTCCGTGGCGATCCCCCAGTATTTGGAACTCGATATGGTGCGGCCGCTCGATATATTTTTCGATGAAGACGCTGCCGTCTCCGAAGGAGGCTTCGGCCTCGCGCGAAGCGACGTCCATGTTCTCTCGCAGCTCATCGTCTGATCGGACCACGCGAAGCCCGCGACCGCCACCGCCGGCGCTCGCCTTGATCATGACCGGGTAACCAGCCTTTTTTGCGAAGACCAGGGCTTCTTTTACACTGGTGATGGCGCCATCCGTACCGGGCACAATCGGAATGCCGGCCGATTCGGCGAGCTCGCGCGCCTTGACCTTGCTGCCCATCAGGGTAATGGCGTGGGTAGAAGGGCCGATGAACGTGATGCCGGAAGCCTGGCAGAGTTCAGCGAATTCCGCATTTTCAGCAAGAAACCCGTACCCAGGATGGACAGCATCGGCGCCGATCCGTTTGGCCAAGTCGACGATCTGGTTGCTATCCAAGAAACCCTTCACCGGCCCGGGCCCGACGAGGTAGGATTCGTCCGCCTTCTTCACATAGATCCCGGTCGAATCCGCTTCGGAATAGATGGCTGCTGTGGCGATGTTCAATTCGCGGCAGGCGCGGATGATCCGCATGGCAATCTCACCGCGATTAGCGATTAAGATCTTCTTGAACATGTCCTACGCTCGGGCCTTCTCTCGTGGAATGAAGTGAACGGTAAAAATGCATGCGTACGCTAGCATAGGATCAGAATGTCTGTCGAGGGTAACTGCCACATCGACGGTCAAGAGTGGCCATCGAAACGAACCGATTGCGCCGGGTCGGTCGTCGAGCGATTGATCGCTGCCTGATTCCCTGTTTTGCAGGATGCCCTCGTTTGATCGGTGAGGCTCCTTAGCCTGGCAAGGTGGCTTATCAGGGAGTTGACTTGCCGCGCTGACGACGACCGAATGGGTCTTGCATAATCACTCTTTTCCCCCATCAGGAACTTTTTCTTGCCTTGTACGTCTTAGTAGTTGAACAGAGAAATTGATGGAGCTGGATCGACATCACGTATGCCTCCAGAATTGAAAGGATCCCGTACCTTGGCACAAGACGATGATCGCCGGGTGTTTGAGGAGAAGGTGACTGGCCTTCTGGATCAGGTCTACGGCGCCGCGCTTCGGTTGGCCAAAAACAGGGAGGATGCGGAGGATCTGGTGGCTGAGGCCGTCTCCAAGGCATGGGCTTCCCGGCGTTCACTCAAAGATCCGGACAAATTTCGGTCCTGGATCTTCCGAATCTTGACGAATACGTTCATCAGCGGCTGTCGCAAACGGGCGGTCCGCTCTCAGGCCGAAACATTCGAGGAACATCGGTCCGATGCGAAGACCAGCTTCTCGCTCTTTGAAGAGCTCCACCAGCCGTTCCTGCTGTGGTGGGGAAACCCGGAGAAGGAGCTTCTCAATAAACTGCTTTCCCAAGACATCGAAAAGGCAGTGGATGCTCTTCCGGGGGTCTTCCGAATGGTGGTCGTCCTATCGGATATGGAGGGGTTTTCGTACCAAGAGATATCCGAGATCCTCAGAGTCCCCGTAGGAACCGTCCGTTCCCGGCTGTCCAGAGGACGCGGGCTGCTTCAGAAAGCCCTATGGGACCATGCCAAAGACGCCGGACTGATCAAGTCTCGATGATGGAGCGAGGTTATTGATGAAAAAGGTGAAGCCTATTGGATGTGAAGAAGCCTTAAAGCACTTGCTGGCCTATCTCGACCAGGAGGTTGGAGCAGTGACGCACCGTGAGGTGGAACAGCACCTCGAGATCTGCCGGACCTGTTTCTCGCGGGCGGAGTTTGAGCGATCACTGAAGATCCGTCTTCGAGAGGTGGGTCGGGGAACGATGCGATCCTCATTTGAGAAGCGGATCAAAACCCTCTTTGATCAGTTCACAACCAAGCAGAAGCGAGAAACGCCATGATTGCTTCGCAGGAACTTGTGCTGCCGGCCGATCGATGGAATCGGTCCGACTGTTCAATGGGCTGATTCCCGAGGGAGCCATAGGAAAGGAGACGAGTCATGGTTGCATTTGTCGGAGAGAAAAAGGAGTCGATTTTCAAAGCGGTATCCGAGATGTATACCGATGTTGCCAGCCATCCAGATCGACAATTCCATTTCCCGACAGGACGCCCGGCCTGTCTGTTCGTCGGATATCCGAGCAGACAGCTGGACGCGATTCCCGAGACGGCGGTCGAATCGTTTGCTGGCGTCGGCTACCCCTTTGCCGTCAGCGCCATTCAACAGGGGGATCGGGCGTTGGATATCGGGTCCGGATCCGGCACCGATGTCCTAATCGCTTCCACCCTGGTTGGACCCAGCGGAAAAGTCTACGGACTGGACATGACAGAAGCGATGCTGTCCAAGGCCCGCGCGAATGCCGAAAAGATGGGGGCATTCCACGTTGAATTTGTGAAAGGGAACGCTGAGAAGATCCCCCTGCCCGATGCCTCCGTCGATAGTGTCACCAGCAACGGGGTGTTGAATCTCGTCCCGGATAAACCCAAGGCCTTTTCCGAAATCTTCCGCGTCCTTCGTCCTGGTGGCCGAATTCAGATCGCGGACATCGTGTTGGGCAAGCCGATCAGGCCGGAATCCAGGAACGATCCCCAGCTCTGGGCTGAGTGTATTGTAGGCGCAGTGCAGGAAGAAGACTATCTTGCCTTGGTTCGTGCGGCCGGCTTCAACAATGTCACCGTGATCGGGACGTTGGACTACTTTTCTAAGAGCGTAGACGCCGATACCCGCGAGGTGTCGGCAAAGTACGGGGCGAAGACCGTCGTGATCTCAGGCACCAAGCCGTCTTGACGGACGGCCGCCGTGCCTTGAATGCACTCGATACGATCGAGGGGAGACCTCGAAGAGGGTCTTGCAAACACACCCAGTTCCCCGCACTCCCATTATGGGAGTTTCGGCGCGGCGATTCCGCGCAAGCCGACAGGAGGACAACATGATCAATGCATATCTCGAAATCACGATGAAGGTGTCTGGCGTGGATCGCGCGAAGGCCGGCGCGGTGTACTCGAAGTACAAACCACCGTTTCTCGCGACGATTCCTGGTGCGGAATCCAAGGAGCTGCTTCTCCGTGAAGAGGATGTGCAGGTGCTTCACGGATTCGATTCACGCGCTTCGGCAGAAAGCTACCTGAAGAGCGCGCTGTTCGGCAACGATGTTGTGAGAGAGTTGAAGCCCTACCTCTTGGCGGATCCAGAGGTCCGGGTTTACGAACGGCAATAGAACGCGCTCTTCAAGAATACGACCGAACAACCGGTTGCAGCGGACGGCGCTGTGCGCCGCCGATGAGCCGAGATGTTCGGTCGTATGAACTCCGTGATCAATTGAGAGGAGAATCATCATGAATTCAAATCAAGCATTGTGGGAAAAGGGCGACTTTACTCAGATTGCGGCCAGCATGCGTGAAAGTGGGGAGGCGTTGGTGAGAAATCTCGGGGTCGCAAAGGGGATGAAAGTGTTGGATCTTGGCTGTGGTGATGGGAATACTGCTTTGCCGGCGGCCAAGCTCGGAGCGGACGTTCTCGGCGTGGATATCGCCAGAAATCTCGTGGCAGCGGGGAACCGACGGGCACAAGAGCACGGCCTGACGAATTGCCGATTTCAGGAAGGCGATGCAACCAACCTGCAAGGTCTCGCGGATCACACCTTTGACCTTGTGGTGAGCATCTTTGGCGCCATGTTCGCCCCGAAGCCGTTCGATGTGGCCAAGGAGATGGTACGCGTGACGAAGCCAGGTGGTCGGATCGTGATGGGGAACTGGATTCCCAATGATCCCACTTTGATCGCACAAATCTTGAAAATTAGCGCCTCGTACTCGCCGCCACCGCCGGAAGGATTCGTCAGTCCGATGACGTGGGGGATCGAGGCCAACGCAATCGAGCGATTTACCAAGGCAGGGGTTGCCCAAGAGAAGATTTCCTTCGTCCGGGACACCTATACCTTTAATTATCCCGGCAGGCCCTCGGCGTTCGTCCAGGCTTTCAGACAATACTACGGGCCCACGATGAACGCCTTCGAAGCAGCGGACAAGAGCGGCCGAGGCGGTGATCTGTTGAAGGAGTTGGAGACACTCTTCGCGGACCACAATACCAGTCCGCAGAAGGATAGTACTTCGATTCCTGCAACGTTCTTGCGTGTGACGGTGGGGGTGAGCTGAGCCGGGCGCTGTTCAACTGACAAGGAGCATTCGATGACCACGCAAGACACAATCCGCATTGGATCGTACCTGTCGGTGCTCATTCTGATGGCGCTGTGGGAGCTGATGGCGCCGCGAAGGCCGCTCACGGTTTCGAAGCTCTATAGATGGGGCGGGAATCTGACGATCGTTGCGCTGAATACTGTTATTGCCAGACTCTTGTTCATGGGCGGGGCCGTCTCTGTAGCAGTGGCGACACAGGACTGGGGATGGGGGCTGCTGTATCTTGTCGAAGGACCGGTGTGGCTTGAGACGGCCACGGCAATCCTAGCGCTCGATTTTATCATCTACTGGCAACATCGGCTCTTCCATAGCGTACCGCTGCTCTGGCGGTTCCACATGGTGCATCATTCCGATCTGGATTTGGATGTGACGAGCGGCGTTCGGTTTCATCCAGTGGAAATCATGCTGTCATTGGTAGTGAAAACGATGGCGGTCATGGCCGTAGGCGCATCGCCGTTCGCCGTGGTGATCTTTGAGGTCGTCCTGAACGCGACCTCGCTTTTCAACCACAGCAACGTGGCGATGCCTCAGGGTCTTGAACGCTTACTCCGCTGGGTGGTGGTGACTCCGGACATGCATCGTGTTCATCATTCTCAGGACGTGCCCGAGACAAACAGTAACTACGGATTCAACGTGTCGTGGTGGGATCGATCGTTCGGTACCTATTGTCCCGCGCCCGCGTTAGGTCACCTAGGCATGAACATCGGACTTGAATATCTCGGCCCTACCGTCTGCTTGAACCTCTTCAGGATGCTGCGCCTTCCGTTCGTCACCACCCTGGGACGGCACACAAGACAACCGTCAGTACCGTACGAACGAGAATGGCGAAGCCATTCCTGCCTGAGAAATTGAGTTTGCCCTCATCTAGGACTCCCGCATCGTTGTCAGTGCGGTAGGGGAAAGCCAGAAGCGGTTCGCTTGGTCGATTGCTGGCTCATGCGGACCGGTACGGTTCGAAACGTGGAACGATAGTCTGGGGTATCTCGCGCAGCGGGACAATGGTTCGAGATAGGGCCTAGCCTTTGTCGTCGATGTTATGCGAATCTCGCACTACATCAGGGCTGACGATCGACATCTGGTACCTTCCCGCCGGCATCATCCGAGTCGTTTCGGGAATTGTCGACGACGAGATCTCGGTATCCTTCAGTAAAATCCTTGGTCCTGGTTCATGCGCGACACGTTGAGCAAGGTGTTTGCCTGACATGGCGACGCGCGAAATCATGAAGGCCTTTCTAAAAGGAATGGCAGACAACTGGATACAAGGCGAAACGTCGTGTGTGTCACAATTACACAGGTGCGCCAAAAATAACCAGCCCGACTAGTGACTGCGGAATGAATAGAGGGTTATCCGAATCCTCTTGATCTGTTTCTCACCCTTCTTGTTGAGCAGAAGCCGTTACCGGCTGCCATTCTTGCTGTCGTTGTAGATACGCCATCCCAGGCTAGGTCGGATGTTTGCGTTCACAAGATGCCTGCCCTTCCCTCTGCATAACGAGTTAGAACAGGAGTCGGTTCGACTGATCATCGGGGAGGGATCGTAATTTGCTAGGCATCGACGCCGAGGAGCGGTGACGCACGCTGACAATTGACGTGAATTTGTCCCAGGTACGCATGACGCTTTAAATCCTGTCTGATCTCACTCTTGTGCGGTATACGGGAGAGTGCGAATTAGTGTTACAAAATTCAAAAGCGGCGTCCCTTTCACTGTTTTGATCATAAAGACCAGGCAGCTCAGACGGTGAGTATAATGAACCAGGTTGCGACGGAAATGAGTCCTCCCCTTCAGCTTATTACTGTTGATAGACGGAGCCCTTCACGAGACTCAGCCGCATCATGTAAGGTTTCCGCTCCCGGGGACCTGCCGATGACGAGACGGCATAAGTACCGGATGATCGCGTTGGCGCTTGTGCACGTCTACATCGCATTCCATATGGTTGCTTGGCACATCTTCGGGGTACAGATCTGGGGCAAGACGGCCATGATGGGAGTCCCGTCGCTTGCGAATGGGACCATCAATGCAGCCTCGATCATGGTACTCCTGATCTTAGGATCGATTTTTATTTTTGGACGTGGCTTTTGTGGGTGGGTCTGCCACATGCGGGGGGCGATCGAATTTGCGGATTGGGTTCTTCTCAAGCTGAAGGTCCGTCGCTACTTGGAGATAAGGAACAAGAACGTGCTCATCAATACTCCCCATCGCTGGCTGCTCAGAATTGGAGCCTTGTTTGTGCTCTTATTGCCGGTCATTGTTTTGATCCACAACACGGGATTTCAGACGAAAGTGAGCCCGATGACGCCCCCACCGCTCGCCGATCTACCGGGCTATGAAGGCAAGGCATTTGCCAAAGCCGCCTGGTTCAACTTTGATATCAGCCCAACCTGGCACGATTTCTTTATTGCGTTTGGCTTTGCCGTGTTCATTCAATTCACCATGAGCATCGTCCTCAACCTTCGCTATGGACATGGCGCGTTTTGCCGGATACTTTGCCCCTACGTCACGATCATGGTGCCTCTCATGAATCGGTCTCCGTTTCAAGCGAAGATTACTCGTGTCGCTCAGTGTGTAGGGTGTCGGGATTGTAGCAATGCCTGCCCGCAGGGAATCGATGTGAGTCGTGAAATTTGGCATTTTGATGGAAAAGTCACGAATCTCGAATGCATCAAGTGCTATGCCTGCATCGACGCATGCGACGACAATGTGTTGAGGGATACCTCACTGCCGGCGGTTCCCCAAACTGATCGGCTGAAGCCGTACGAAAAGCGTCCCTGGCAGCAGGAGATGGTGCGAAAAGACGGATTGCTCAGCAATAGCCGGCACATGCAGGTGTTCGAGCCGTTGGGTCCGATTGCCGATTTCTCATCGCTTCTTGTCGCCCTAGCGTGCGGAGGTCTCACTTCGCGCTTTGGAGGATTTTGGTTCTATCCAGGCGCAATCCTGTCTTTCATCGCATTTCGAGAGTGTTGCCTGTATCTGATGAAATGGTCCTCGCAGATCAGGGCAAGGTTAGCAGCCGCGGCCGGTAAAGCATGAGATCTGGTTCATGAACAAAGGAAGGAACATATATGGCGACTGACTCCCGAACAAAAGCCTATCTGGGAACGGTTGGAGAATTTATCCAGTTCGTCGGCGAAAGAAAATCTTACTGGCTGGCACCTGTTATCTTCGCTCTGTTGCTACTGGCGGCACTGGGATTCTTTCTTGAAGGAAGCGTGCTCGCACCGGCGATTTATTCAATTTTCTAGTCCAAATGAGTCTAACT
Organism: Nitrospira sp.; assembly: GCA_029194665.1. Classification (NCBI taxonomy): domain Bacteria; kingdom Pseudomonadati; phylum Nitrospirota; class Nitrospiria; order Nitrospirales; family Nitrospiraceae; genus Nitrospira; species Nitrospira sp. The sequence continues at coordinate 511,883 of JARFXO010000003.1, forward strand.
TCCTATCGCGTCAGGCGGCAAGTTAACCCGGCGCGATGGAAGTTTTTGTAGGAAACACGGTCCCGCACATCTGACAATCATTTTATCGTGTTGGAGGAGTCGATGCTGGAAGTTCAGGACGTTCAGCGTAACCTGGCAAGAATACGAATGCGGGGCCGGTTATTTTGGTCGGTCTTGATTGGCGGTTTCTTGCTCGCCATCATTCTCGTTCCGACTCACTATGCCGCGGCGAAGGTGGCAGGCTTTCTGTGGGTCATCGTGAGCATCGCGACCTGGATGTCTCCGATGATGAATCATTGCCCTAGCTGTCACAAACCATTTGTTGAAGGATGGTTCCCCTCAGGTTTGATCGTGATCACCTGTGCGAACTGTGGCATCCAGCTTGACAAAAGGCCTGAGAGCATGCCTCTACTCGTGGCACCGAGCTCCCTTCTCAATTCACCTGATGAACAAGCGCAACGAGCGCTCATTCGAAGAGTAGGAAAGCTAACGCTAAGAGTAGCTGTTTTCGGCGCAATCTTCTTCCTTGCTGGAGAGCTCACGCTTCGACTGGTGTTTTGGGAAGGGGCATCTTTTAGTGCGCATAAGGGTCCGATCGTTCAGCGGCTTGAAAAGGATGTCAAATTCAATCGATTCGATGGCCCTTCCAGAGGGCCGGAGCCGGCTGGTCCAAAACAGGCTAATGACATAAGAATTTTGATCCAGGGCGACTCAATCACCTGGGGGCAGGGCGTGAGGAACGAGGAGCGCCTGTTCTCAAACCGGCTGCTCACTCGACTTCGAGAGACCAACGTGCCGGTTGATATGGCGGTATTAGCCCGGCCCGGTAGGGAGATTGACGAGCATGTCCAGCAGCTGAAGAAATGGGGCTACGAGTTACAGCCCGATGTCATAATCTATCAATGGTACATCAATGACATTGAACTGGAAAGGGAGCATCGGCCGCGGAGGGACAGGCTCTGGCGGCATTTGTGTTTTCATTCCATCCTGCAAAAGTATTCTTATTTGTGGTTCTTCATGGATTTCAGCCTCGATACGTTACTTCCTTCTTCTACTCTCCCATACGAAATCTACATGTCTAGTCATTTCAAAGAGGATAGCGCTGGTTGGCTATTATTCGAACGATATTTTTCGGATTGGACTATGTTGGCGAAGGAGCTGGCACCCCGTGTCATTGTGACTCTGTACCCGCATATGTCATTGAAGGCCGGAGCTCCTCCGGTTATGCGGCCAGAAATCGCGGATATCCACACGAGGATGTTGTCACTCTGCAGGGCGCAAAACCTGATCTGCGTGGATTTGTCAACTTCAATAGCCAAGTTCGATGATTCTCGGGCCGTTAAAACAGGTCCATTTGACAATCATCCAAGTGTCGCGGTACATGATCTGATTGCCGATGCCCTATATGAAATACTCGAAGACGGCAATGTCAAGGTAGCGAATTGACGACCGACTTGCCGCACAATTGGTGAGTCGACAAGGAAAACAGCTCCAGGCGTATTCGCGTGGATGAATTCAGCTCATATACTCGCCAGGAAGCGGGAACAGTTTGATCGAACGCTTGTAACACGATTGAACCATCCAACTCATTGGACCCAAACCATTTCCACCGCCTTGTGCGCGTAGTGTGAAGCCTCGACGGATTGAGAGCCGATGTTCTACGATGGCTCTCCGTTCGAATAAAAGGGGTCGGGTTCCTTTGTTGAGGACATCGTATGGGAATGGAGACAATGATGCTCTTTTCAGCGCGCGCAGCCATAATCTCCTCGTTGGAGGAGACGGTGACGATATCGTGGTGGGCGCTCTCATCGATCACATTGCCGATGAGGCGTAGCCGGGAATTGCCAGGGATTATCGAACCTCCCTTGATGGCACCGATTGTCTGGACGGCGAGGCAGGTCATGATCGAGTGGGCGGTGGCGGAGGAGCGGGCCGTCCGCCTTCAGCCATCCCCAGCTTTCGACTAGTTAGAATGCCTCAGCACTTTCGTGCAGAGTTCATCCGGTCAGATCGGAATGCGGTATGGAGAGACAGCTTTCTTGACAGCCAACCGAGAGCCTCTTGGACTCACGCACACTTCTTATTGGGAACGCAATGCATCTGTTCGTTCCTGCGCTTGTCGCATCCTCCCGTTCTGTCATCCCCGGCCAAGAAGTGTGCGCCCATGAGCGAACCAAAATATACCACCATTGCATTGAATGTCCGATTGAAACCTTCTGAGTTCTCCGCCCACCCACGCGCGGTCAACTCCACGAACGTCGGTGTGGCGTAGGGGACAACCTATCTCGATTTCGGCTTCATCGAACCGGCGCTGCTGGCTTCAATCGCGAAGACGGCAAAGCTGGGCAAGCGGCTCCGAAAGGCTTGGACGGACATCTGGTCACCCACATTACGATGGGTGTGATCACTTTGGTGTGGTGGCAGCGGCAGATTTATCAGGTGTTAGTCGGCCTACGCGATGCGCGGCAGGGGAAGACAAAGGTTGAGGGAGGCGACCATGGGAAATGGTCGTTTGAAAGCTCTGATCCTATTTGCAAGTGTGTTTGCACCGGTGAATAACCGGATGGAATCCACTTTTTCAAAGTCCGTGGGTGCAAGACCTATCTCATCAATGAGCATGGATCACGAGGGGCGTCCTTTACACTTCCAAAGCCCCCCGGCGTCGTGCTCAATCCCTCACCTCGGATGAGAGAAACTCTTGAGCTGGTTGACCTGTAAGCGGGAAATTTGAGCAGGGCGGTCTTGCCTCAAGTCAACAACAAGCGGCAGAGTTACCGGACGACAGAGCAGTGAGCTCAGGAAAAGACCCCCCACGGAGGGCGAGGTCAATCGTGGGGGCTTAACGAACTGGAAAGGAAATAATGATCCCTCCCATCACATCATAGAGCTTGTAGTCCCGCTTTGCGCTCAGAGGATGACTGTTATGGCATGTTACACAAGCCATGGAGACGGCCCGGTCTGCAAAAATTGCCTTGAAATACCGTCTATCACCTTCTGTAATGATTCCCGTATAGGGTTTCCGGGGATTCTTTACCACCGCTTCCAAGCCCGTTCGTTCAAACTGATCCACCGGCCCGTTCTTCGTGTAAATTGGGCCTAAGCTGCCTAGGCGAACATGGAGACCGAGGCCTAACCCCTGAACCTCTTGACCCGCCATCTGAAGCAATTGGGCCGGAAGAGGCAACGCCCCCCTTTCTTTCCAGTCTTCCGCCGCCACAGTGACCTTGCGATCCTGTAGCTGTTCCACGACATGGGTGGAATAGATGCTCCGATCGACCTGAATGACTGCATGAATGTATTCTGCCACCAACTCCGGGGGGATTCCCTCCGGCCCTCCCGCCTGCGCAACAGTCACGGCAATACCTGCAAGCAGAATGGCCAAGAGTTTGCCAAGGATCCGTCCAGCTGCTTTCTCGATCATGGCAACCCTCCTTCCTCATACTCCGATGCGGGACTTGCTCAGATACTCATGTGCTCTACGAGGCGTGCCTCCAGCTCGACTATTTTGTCAGCGCTGACAGTTCGCGATCCTGTCAATATGACTTAGAGCTCCGACGATCCCGTTACTTGGATGGTTGTTTCGCATCCAGGATAAAGATCTCGCCGCGCATGGTGTCACTCAGTAACTTCCCGTGAAGATTGCACCAGAAATGAAACCGCTCAAAGCTCGCTTCAGGGACACTAAAGCGGAGCATGACGCGATCTTTTGGTTCAACCCGAACTCCGAAGGCGGTCAGTGTATAGACGATGGTCGCGTGGCCTGAGATCTCCATGTCTTCCGCCTTCATGAGTAATGGCGAGACGAACTCATGCGCGACCTCATCCTCATTCCGGAGCAGGATGGCGAGGTCCATCCCGACTGGTAAAGAAAAAGCCGGATTCGGTCCAGAATTCTCAACTGGTCCGCCCTTGACCACATGAAAGGCCTTGTCTTTCATCACAACGACGACATCCGGTTCATACAGCAGCTCTTCGGCCGAGCCTATTCCCCTCATCCCTATCCCAAATGCGAACAGGATGACGACTGCGATCAATCCCGATCGTGAGGGCACTTTTCGGCCTCCTCCTTTTTGTCGACGGATGCATTCTGGGGAGAAGATCATGCCTTCGGGGAGTGTGAGCAACGGATCGCGCAACAGAAATCAGGTCGCCCGCGTCGATCGGATGAACCGGCGTCGGGCGACCTGAACCGCCATCGCTTCAGCCGCCGCCGATTCCACTGGTCTCTATGATCGCCAATTCCCCGCGCATTGTTTGTCCATGCTCCTTCCCATGGACATTGCACCAGAAGACATCATAGATGGTTGCCTTGTCGCCATATTGATCCAGCTTGGCGACAGGGGCGGTAAACTCAAGAGTCACGGCTTGCCCCGGATCGATGCGAATCCCGGAGGCTCGGGCGGTCTTGACCACCGTCGCGTTGCCCGAGATACGGAATGGGACATCGCGGAACAGCGTAGACATGAACTCGTGCGCCACGAGATCCCGGTTGAGAAGTTTAATGACCACCGGCATCCCTGCCATGAGAGCAAATCCACGGGCTGTCCCACCTTTTGTGATTTGAAAAGTTTTTTCGCTGATATCAATGACCACGTCAACTTCGCTTGGGGCGAAAGGTTCGGGAGGTGCGGCCTTTGCCCAGTAGTCACGGACCTCCGAGACCGAAATAAGGTTTGTGGCCTGGTACGTAGGAGGGGCCATCTCCCCAAGCTGATTCTTGTTGATCAGCAACGCCACACGAGGTTTGTTGGGCTCCGACCATTCTTGTCTCATCGCGGTTCTGGGCACGGTCATCATCTGCCCGTCTCCTTCTAGCTCGATCAGTCCATACTCGGTCCCTATTGTGGTGTCCGTCAGTGTTCCTGTGAGATGGCCGACCGGGTGACCATCCTTGGTATACACGGGATAGTGCGCTCCCGCTTTGAAGGAAAGCACCCCATCATTGGGCATGTAGCCGTCCCATCCCTGAGGCAGTCCAAGGTTGACAGTTTCAGAAGCTGGAGGCGCATCAAACCGCATGAGGCTCGCGCTGCCGAGATCTGTGACCTCGACCTTCACAGTGTCTCCTCGGATAAATGGGCAGTCTCCCATTCGAAAACCGGTGCCAGGCTTCGATTCCATTTTCACTTCCTTGCTACCGGTGCGAGTCGGGCAGATCAGGTGAGTATCTTCCGTGACTGCGACGCGAACTACCTCGCCCGACGCCTTCCTGATCCAGTAGGCGTTCCCTTCGACCTTGACGATATATCCGTTTAACATGTATTCGGCACCACTCACCGTCACTTGCGCCTTATCCTCAAACGACCCGGCAGTCGCTGTCGCAGCGAAGGCGAGCGCGACAACAACTCCTCCTAAGATGCCGATGTAATGCATGGCGATCCTCCTTGCTATAGGTTATCTTGCTGAATCTGCTGACACCATGTTCTCTTCTGCCGTCGCACAGCTAGCCCCATCAGGGTGTGAAATATCGGTGACTGATAGGAACGAGACGCCGAAGTCGAATCACATAAATTGAGGATCAGATCACTGCGGTATTGGGCCGAGGTGGAGAGAGAAACGAGAGAGCGCAAGAGGAGGAGAAATGGCATCGGATCCCCCTTGCGAAAGGGTCGATTGCTGACAGCCTACTCCTCTGTTGACGATGATGCAAGAGGCGCAGCAAGCGTCTCAAAAAAGAGGGATATAGCGTCCAGTTAATGTGATTAGACCGTGTGAATTGGAACTCATGTGGCTCGCGAAATGGCTTCTGGCCGAGCCTCCTCTTTCTTCCTAGCCAGGAACAACTTCCGGGTATACCAGACATAGAGCAGTGTCAGTAGCGCGAAGTTGGTGATGAGAATACCTGGCGTCATCCATTGCCATCCGTCGAATTTCCAGTCAGAGAGGGGCCACAGTACCGGAGTTGGGAAAAAGGCGTACGAATGCAACGGCACGTCGGCTAGGACATGGAGTCCCCACGCTCCCAATTCCCAGACCGGACGTTTCAGGAAAAGCCATATCAGCAAAAAGACGGTAAGAAATATGATGAAGCTATGAGTGTAATGATAGAGGTGATGGACATATTGAGGAATCGTCGATTCCAGGGGAGTGCCGCGACTGAAATCGGGCTTCGGCGATAAGCCGAATGTGGCAGCAACGTACAGGACCCCGAATGAAAAAAGATCAGGGGCCATCCCGATGGCAAATGCCAGCCCGAAACTCGATCGGCTTCTTCGACCGAACGCAATTGAACCCCAGAGGCCGTGTGATACAAAATCCATAAGATCCTTTCGCAGGCGTCCAACGACGATAGTGTATCACGGACGCACGGCTGCCCCCTATGACAAGAAGTAGATGCAGGTTTTCGCCCAAAAGACTAAAAAGGGTCCGGGAGTCTTTTCAACTCAGAAGAGTCCAACGTTAGGGTCGCGGCTGGTCATGTCTGTTCAAGAATGATCTTCAGTGAAGGAAAACACGAACACGGCCGATCGACTCGCAGCCCCTTGCAAAAGAGAGATGTTGCGTCCGACTGTTCTTAACCGGACCAAAAGTAATAATCACTGGCACACTCGTCTTATGAAGCGGACAATGCCGAGGCGATCCATGGTTCTTTCCATTCGATTTTGTCATTTCTTACCAAGGAGTCTCTCGCGATGAATGAACTCAAAGACACCACCATTGCCTTGAATGTCCAATTGAAACCTTCCGAATCCTCAGCGCATCCACGCGCGGCGAACTACACCAATGTCGGTGTTGCACAGGGGATTGCCTATCTCGACTTCGGCTTCATCGAACCAGCCCTGTTAGCTGCCGTTGCGAAGACAGCGAAGGACGGCCAAGCCGCACCGAAAGGCTTAGATGGCCATCTCGTCACTCGCGTCGCTATGGATGTCAGTGCCCTGGTGCGTTTGCAGCAGCAGCTTCAGCAGATGCTGGTGGGCCTGCGCAAGGCCCGGCAGCAAAAGCCAACAGCGGAATCCTGAGGAGAGGGAGGGGCATGCGACGGCATGGGCCTGTCTTTGTTGAAGCCTTGGAAAAGGAGCGCGGGATAAAGATGAAGGTGAAGGTACCCAAGATACTGCAATTAGTTCTGGGAGGGGCGCTTTGTGTCGCGTTCACAGAATCGGCGTGGGTGTGGGAGATGGCACAGGCAGGCGACACGACTAACAAAGCAGACGTCGTCACGAAATATCCTCCGTATCCGAATGTGTGGGATTGGGTCACGCCGCTTCCTCATCGAGCCATGCAATATCTGCAGGCCGATATCCAATCGGATGGCGACGTTCGCATCTCGTACGAGCTCAACAGCAAGGAACTTAAAAAACGAGAGGCGAATATTCTTGAGGCAGAGACTTACGGAATCACATTCTTTGGGCATCAGCGCGTTGAGCCGCATGAGGGTATTATCCACTCAGTTTGACGAGTCACCTTATCGAGCGGAAAGATTCTGGAAAGTGTGAGTGATGTAATTAGACAGAGCAAAGGCTGTTTTGAGCGTACTGAACGTCTCCTTCTGTTGAAGGACGCACAAGGGAAACTGATCGCTCAGACATACTTGTTTTATATTTTGAGCAAGCCCAAGCGGTTCACTGTTCGCGAAGATTGTTATGACGGAGAAGATTTTACATATCAGGTGGAAGCAATTCGGGCGAGCCTTGTTCCTTTGGAGGACGACACATTTCTAGTGGTAGACAGAGATCATGGGCTTGTGATCCGTTTTGACGAGCAGTTCAAGACAAAGTCGAAGCTGTTAAACCGACGAATATTCGTTGACAACCTCCAGACATTTGGATCGTCGGAAGGTTATGGTAGCCGCGAAGAAGGCAATCGCGATTGGCAGCGGTACGAAGATGATCTCTATCGCCATTTGATGGATGTGAAAGGGGGGAAGTAACCATGCCGTTTACAGGGACACCTGACGAAATACGCTTGAAGGGATTGCTGAACGATTTGTTCCTTCAAAACGAACTCAGCGGGGCATCGCCCTACACGCTTAGCTTCGCTGTTGGCAAGAGCGGCTATTCATTCGGGGTTCCTCAATTTGACCTATCATCAAATAGTGATGGACAAAATCTCTTAAAAGAGATTCTTGAAAACGCTACCATCAGCGGCAGCTTTATTGTGGATGATGGGAATCCGGCAACTGGGCGTTCAAACGACACCGAGGTGCTCCGTCTCCGTAGCTTGGCGATCCAGCCTGGCGGAATAAGTCTGAATCCGTCTGATAAGGCAAAGATTAACCAGGCCTTAGGCAGTTCCTATGGTGTCCAAGCGATCGACGATGCACTCGACCCCCATTTGGGACTTCTTCTTAACAAAGCAAACGCCGTTATCAATTTAACATCTGGACCAGACCGCACGTTTTTAGAAAGCGACTTGGGGAAGCTCTTTCTCTCTGATTTTGACAACCAATACAACATTGAACTTCCCAATCCCCCTATGAGTCAGGGTGGAGCGCTCGCTCGCTTTGTGCAGGGGCAGACGGTGTTCAGGATTACCAAGCAGGGCGACTTGGGTGTTGGTGATCTGCTGAACTTTTACTTTCACACACAACAAGCTCGGCAAACGCCTCATGATCCGGTTCGACGCTTTGCCAATGTGGTCGAAGTCGCCGGTGGGTATGCACCCGGTACCACGACGACTGATCTGGCCGATGCGAAAGAAGTGCTGCAGGCCTATACTTTCTTTGTTGCGCCGAATAAGGCACAAATTACTTCAGCCAATGCGGATGCGCTGACCGAGTTTATGGCGCGGGTGATCAATCCTGCCAAAGCACCAGTCATTGCAGAGTTTTCCTCAGGTCACACAATCAACGGTGAAGTCTTGGTGGGCACGGAGTTCAGTAACACTCTCGATGAATATGGGAGTCTGGACTTGAGCCAGAACGATCTCTTGTTCGGTGAAGGGGGTAACGACTTTGTGTACGGGCATGGTGGGGAGGATGTGCTGTATGGAGGCGCCGGCGAAGACAGACTGTATGGCGGAGCTGGCGATGACCGACTTGAAGGCGGTGAGGGGTTCGATACCTATCGGTGGTCCATGGGTGACGACCATGATCGGATTGAGGACTCCGATGCTGATGGTGTGATCTTTGTCAACGGGCAGATGCTCAGCGGTGGGGTGAAGAAATCTGGGCATACGGACTGGGTCAGTGCTGATGGCACGATCAGGTACGAGATGTCGGGAACGGATCTCGTGGTAAAGCTGAACGGCACACAGATCCTGACCGTCAATGAGGATTTCCAGAGCGGACAGTTTGGAATTCGGTTGATTGATCCCTTCGGGTGGGTGGATAGCACAAGGACGATGGAAAGGATCGCGGCATGAAACAACGACGTACAGGTTTGAGCTTGGCACTGGGGTTGCTCTGGTTGTTGTGGGGGGCGGCACTCACTGAGGGGAAGGGGCCGCATCATTTTTATTTCACGCTGAAAATGAGCGAGGACAAGACGCTCTGTCCCGCGATTACTGAAGTGTTAGCGGAAGAATATAACGAGCATTGGATTCAAGATCGCCCGCACCATCGGTGGTTCGTACAGTGGGAGCCTGTGCGCAGTCTTGGCGAGCAGTTCCAGGATGCGTCAGTATTTCATGAAACCGACTGCCATGTCCTGCGCTGGGCACGGTTCGATATCAACAACGATGGACGAGCAGAGATTGTCACTAAGCTGAGTGGGTGTCTTGGGGGTATTCGCAGCGATACGCTCTCTATTTTCCGAAGCGATGCGCCACGGTCCGGGATCTACGACAAGCTGGTGAATCCATCAAAAGTTGATCAGGAGGGATTGCTGGAAGATCTCAGCTATACGGGAGAATGGTACGAACTCAAAAAGCTCCCGCTGTTCAAGGGCAAGCGGGGTGGCATGCAGTTGCATGGAGTGGGGGGTGTTGTATGGATTCATCCGTTCGTGTTTGGCGGGAAGACATACTTGAACCTTCACGGTCTTTGCTGTGATGAGGGTGGAAGCGCGTGGCACGTGATTGTGCGCTATCGACGGGATGAGACGAAGTCCTCGCAGCTTGAAGAGGTGTGTTACATAGAACGCCGACAATTGTAGATTATTACCGGCGGAAGGGAAACGCGACATGGCACTCACAAATTTGCATACTGACTGGACGAGAGGGTCGTACCTTGCTGACCGCAATGACTTTGTGAAGCAGAGAGAAGGCGATGCCTTGTATGCGCTTGTATTAAGTGGAGAACAGGGGCTCACATTTCCGGTACCAGGTCGGCCAACCCCAAAAGGAATTCAGCCGTATACTGAGCCAACTGGTAGCGGGCAAACATTGGCAGTTGGGTACGGGTTTGATCTCTACAAGAACTCGGTCAGTGACATTATCGCTTTCCTAGGAGCCTGTCCGACATTAGCCCTCGCACTTGCGTGCCGCCGCTGATGCGTGTATCTACGTAGTGATGAGTGAGGAGGCTGTGTGATGACGACACGGACGTTTCGCCCCTACGAGCCCGACGACTTGTGGCTGTTGCCGCCATCTCCGCAGGACTGGTTGCCGGAGGACCACCTGGCCTACTTCCTGGCGGATCTGATGGAGGCCTTGAACCTCGATCCCATTCTCGCGACCTATGGCGGGGTGACGCGCGGCACGGCGCCGTATCATCCCCAGCTGCTGGTGAAGGTGCTGCTCTATGCCTACGCCGTCGGCATTCCGGCGTCGCGGCAGATTGCGCGCGAGCTGGAAGAGGATGTGGCCTTTCGCGTGCTGGCGGCGAACCAGCGGCCGGATTTCCGGACGATCAGCGACTTTCGGAAACAGCATCTGACTGCCTTGGCCGCCCTGTTTGTGCAGGTGTTGAAACTCTGCCAACGGGCGGGCTTGGTCAAGCTGGGCCACATCGCCTTGGACGGCACGAAGGTGAAGGCGAATGCCTCGAAGCACAAGGCGATGAGCTACGGGCGAATGGTGACGGAGGAAGCGCGGCTGCAGGCGGAGGTGGCAGCCTTGCTCAAGCAGGCTGAGGTCGCCGATGCCCGGGATGATGCGACTTATGGTCCGGATCGGCGCGGCGATGAACTGCCCGCCGAACTCGCCCGGCGCGAACAGCGGCTCCAGACGATTCGGGCCGCCAAAGCGGTGCTGGAGCAGGAGGCCCAGGCTGAGGCTGCTCTCACGCAGGCGGCTCAGGAGGCTCGCCAGACAGAAAGACCGCGCCGGGGTCGGCCGCCGCAGCCCCCCAGCCCGGTGCCCCATCCGAAGGCCCAGCGCAACTTCACCGACCCGGAGAGCCGGATCATGCCAGCGTCGGACGCCAAGGGGAGTGTCGTGCAAGGGTACAACTGCCAAGCGGCCGTCGATGCGAGGGCCCAGATTATTGTGGCCGCCGACGTCACTGATGAGTCGAATGACAAGCAGCAAGCCCAGCCGATGCTCACCCAGGTCCTCGCCAATACCGAGCAGGTGCCCCGGACCGTGAGCATGGACGCGGGGTATTTCAGCGAGGTGAACGTCACGGCCCTCACCGCACTGGGCTGCTGGCCCCTGATCCCGCCGGACCGCCAGCTTCACAGCCAGACCGTGCCGAGGGCATCCCGTGGCTGCCCGCCAGCGGGACTGTCGGTGGCCGATCGGATGCGCCGTACGCTCCGTACGCAACGCGGGCGACAATGCTACGCCCAACGCAAAGTGTCAAGGGTCATCCAAATTGCCCCAGTTATGGTCATCGAAAATTCCCCACCCCGTTAGGTTGTCGTTGACGCTTCTTCGACCCGCACAAGTCCGGCTTTGAGTTTCTCCTTCAGCCGGTAGGAATGGCCCCGGATGTTGATGGTGATCGCGTGGTGGAGCACCCGATCCAGGATCGCAGTCGCCAGCACCCGGTCGCCAAACACCTCGCCCCAAGCCCCGAAACTCTGGTTACTGGTCAAAATCATCGGCCCCTTCTCATAGCGGCGTGAGATGAGCTGAAAGAACAAGTTGGCCCCGGTGCGGTCAATGGGCAGATAGCCGATCTCATCAATGATCAGCAACCGGGGAATGGTATAGAGCTTCAGCTTGTCCTCCAGCCGATTCTCCGTGAGCGCCCGAGTCAGCGTAGCGATCATGGCGGCGGCTGTCGTGAACAACACCCGATAGCCCTGGGCAATGGCTTGCAGCCCTAGCCCGATGGCCAGGTGGCTTTTGCCCACACCGGGCGGCCCCAAGATCACGACATTCTCGCCGTGCTCGATGAAGTGGCAGGTCGCCACCTGCTGAATCTGCTTCTTATCCAACGAAGGCTGGTAGCTGAAGTCGAAGACCTCCAGACTCTTGACGAATGGAAATCGCGCCAAACTCGTCCGCATCGCAATGTTCTTCGCGGTCTTGGACGCGACTTCTTCGCCGAGCACCTGGTCGAGGAAGTCGGCATAGGGCAGCTCCTTGACGGCCGCTTCTTGTAAGAGGGCCTCCAGCCGCTCCCGACTCTTCAAGAGCCGTAGGCGCGTGAGTTGGTCACGGAGCCGTTCCAGTTGCGCCGCGTTCATGGCCGCCCCTCCTGCGACGCCGTGCGCTCACACACCGCCTCGTACCAGGCCAGATCCCGCACTTCGACCTCCGGCAAGGCATCGGGGCGAGGGGACCGATCGCTCACCGTGGACCGACGGTGGCGGGCGAGACGCGCACTGGCTCCAGGGCCGTGCTCGGGCTGGATTCGGAATTGGTGCTGGCCCGGGAGCACCGGGTGCGTCGCGATCTCTTGGTCACGGTGAAAGATGTGGACCGTGTCCCCCCGTCGTTGCACTTCAACCCGCTGACCAATGAGCCGGAAGGGCACGGAGTAGCGGTTCGTCGCCAGGCTGACCAAATAGTCCTCGGCCACGATCCGTGAGACGCGCGCCTCCTGCTGGAAGGCGCGCTGGTCCGCCAGCGGGACCAGGTGGTTGCGTTCTCGCGCAAACCGGACGAGTGGCTCCTCATGCGTCGTGCCATGGATGCGGCGGTCGGCAATTGTCGCGGTCCATTCGTCAAGTTGGGTTTGAAAGTCCACCAGATCGACAAACGTTCGTCCCGGCAGAAAGTTCCGTTTCAGATATTTCACGCCGGATTCGACCTTACCCTTGGTCTGGGCCCGATAGGGCCGACACACGCGCGGCTCAAAGCCCCAATAGTCGGCGAAGGCTTTGAAGGTGGGATTCCAGAGCCGCCGCCCCGTCTCATCCGCATAACAGACGGTTCGCGGTCGGTCATACAGATGCTCTCGCGTGTGGCCACCGAAATGCGCAAAAGCCCGTTCATGGGCCTCGAGAAACTGCGCCAGCCGCTCATCGGCACAGGCGTAATAGAACCCACGTCGGCTGAACCCCAACGTCAACACGAACACGTGCACCACCGTCGGGCCGGCGCGGAAGGGCACGGTGGCTTGGCCCCAATCAATCTGACTCTGCTGGCCCGGCGGTGTCTCAAAGCGGAGGAGGGCCCGCTCCGCCTGCAGCTGACCCTCACGCAGCGGCGCCACCCCTCGCTTCACCGTCTCATAACTGCCGATGTACTCGTGGCTCGCTCGCAGTTCCTGATAGAGAATCCGCGCCGAATAATTAACCTGCGACGCACGGGTCCGCACAAAGTCGGCATGGGCGGTCAGCAGCGTCTCCGTCATCGCCGCTCGGCGATAGGGTTGCCACGTCGTCTGCTGCAGACTGCGCCGCACGGTCTTCCGATCCAGGTCCAACCGCCGCGCAATCCCTGAAATGGATCCCCGCTCTTCATGACGCAACCGTCGAATCTCCGCCCACCGCTCTTGATCCACCATACATACCTCCCGAGTGTGGTCTACCTGGGACGGTATGATCGTTGTCTCCTTGCTATCGTCAAGTTCCATCACATCCCTCCTTCGGTGAGAGGGTGGGGAGAATTCATTGACCACATCTGGGGATTATTGCATGACCGCTGACAAGCAGGGGCGTGGCTATCGGCAATTCCTGTTGCGGGGGATGCGGCAGGTGCGGGGCGAGTGGGCGCTGATCTGTACCACCCATAATGTCCTGAAGCTCTGGCGGGCCCTCGCTCATCGGCCCCGAGGTCCCGGACACCGCCTGCGCATGCTGTGCGGCAGCCGGAAAGCGAACCGGAGGAGACAGAGATAGCGACAGGGCTCAGTGCCGACCATGTGCAGCCGAATACAAGCTGACTCCGCGGTCAAATTCATAGTTCGCTCAGGGCAATGTCGGACGGACTCCTAGCCCGGATAATTCACGACTGGTGATAGAAAACAGCCATCGAGACTCCGAAGGGCTAAAAAGGTGCCGGGAGTGTTTTTATAACAAAAATGAATACGTACTTTCCTCACCACAGATCGTCCGGAGTGAGTCCGGTTACTTTGGCTAGGCGAGCGAACATGCGGGGGCCGATTTCATCGCGAGCGTGAAAGGAAAAGACCACATCCGCTCGCCCTGTTCGTTGGAGGACGCGATGTGACCCCGTGGAGCGCTTGATCTGCCGGCCGATTCGAAGAAGTGTGAAGAGTAGGTGAGAAGCCGGTGTTGAAGGTTAGCGGCTCATGCCGCAATGAAGGAAACGTCGAGTAATTCCTCGGGACTGCCTCATCGTTTTCGAGGCGGTTGGCCATGGTTCGGAGCGCAAGAGCCTGCACTGAAGGAAGGGCGGCAGCACGGGTTTGACCGTAGGCCATCACACCGGTAATGCCGGGACTTCGCTGATCCACCGGACGTCTTCCTCCTGCTGCAGCTCGATCTTAAATTGAGAAACGGTTCCCATTGAAGCGTCTTTATAAGCCTAGGCCTCTTAGGCTAAGCCTGACGTGTGCGAACAATCAAGCAACTGTTCCCTAAGTGTCAACCTACTTTAGAAATGTCCGTTTGCTCCCCCCCTCGTCCGTCCTTGTTCGTACCCACTTCCGTTGGACTGTCCCCCCTCTAAGAGAAGCCAGAATAGTTCCGATCCGTTGGTACAATCGGCCCTCAGCGATTTTATCCAGAGGCCGTGGAACCGAGCGCCTCGGAAAGACTTTGAACCAGGTCAGGTGCTCCATAATGTGCAACCACAGAAGGTGGTAACGATTTCTCTTGCGCGCTGAGCCGATACAACCGTGGATCGCATGAACCATTCCGGACCGCACCTACCGCATAACGCTTCCGCTGCTTCTGTGAACAGGGCGCCAGCCGACAACGGCTTGATCTGCCTCCTGATCATCGCTCGTTTTCACGATCTTCCCGCCGATGGTTCGCAGCTGCGGCATCAGTTCGCGCGGTCTGGGCAGGTGTTTTCCGATGCGGACATCCTCCGTGCCGCAAAGCATGTGGGACTCAAGGCCGGTCTACTCAAGACCGCATGGAGCAAACTCCAGAAAACACCGCTGCCTGCCATGGTAAAGCGAACTGATGGCCGCTATGTCGTTCTGGCGAAGGTCCAAGAAGAGAAGGCACTAGTCCAGGATCCGGTCGAAGCACGGCCGCTCGCGCTTTCTCGCGAGCAATTTGAAGCGACATGGACCGGGGAACTGTTACTCTTTACTAAACGAGCCCCTGTCCGTCACCAAGACCTCACGTTCGACTTCACTTGGTTCGTCCCCGCCATCGTCAAATACCGCAAGTTTTTCGGTGAAGTGTTGGTCGCGTCGTTCTTTCTTCAACTCTTTGCCCTGTTGACGCCACTCTTTACACAGGTTGTCATCGATAAAGTACTCGTACACAAGGGGTTCACGACGCTCCATGTGTTGGCGATCGGTATGATCACGCTGGCAATCTTCGAAGCGATTCTAGGCGGGCTCCGGATCTACCTGTTTTCGCATACGACGAATCGGATCGATGTGAGTCTGGGCGCCCAACTCTTCCGGCATGTCCTGACGCTCCCCATGTCCTATTTTGAAGCCAGACGGGTCGGCGATACGGTCGCCCGCGTACGCGAGTTGGAACAGATCCGTCAATTCTTGACCAGCCATTCCGTGACGGTGGTGCTGGACGTCCTGTTCACTGCCGTTTTTCTAACGGTCATGTGGGCATACAGCCCCACGCTCTCGCTCGTCGTCATGGCTTCGCTTCCAGTCTATGCACTGCTGTCGATTGCTATAACTCCTGCGATCCGGACGCGTTTACATGAAAAGTTCAACCGAGGCGCCGAAAACCAGGCGTTCCTCGTTGAAACGGTCAGCGGGATCCAGACCGTCAAAGCCATGGCGGTCGAACCTCCACTGGTACGGAGATGGGAAGAGCAATTGGCAGGCTATGTGCGGGCGAGTTTTCGCGCGACGAGCGTGATGATGATTGCCGGTCAGTCCGCAACTTGTGTCCAAAAGGTGACCACCGTCGCAGTGCTGTGGATGGGCGCCTATCGTGTGATCGATGGAAATCTAAGTATCGGGCAGCTGATCGCATTCAATATGTTGTCGGCACAGGTGACAGGGCCACTTCTACGATTGGTGAATCTCTGGCAGGAATTTCAACAAGTGGGCATCTCGATGCAACGGTTGGGCGATGTGCTCAATACTCAGCCCGAACCATCGTATAACCCGAATCGAACGACGTTGCCTCGGGTCATGGGGCAGGTACGATTCGATGAAGTGACGTTTCGGTACCGGCCTGATGGGCAGGAAGTCACCAGAAAGATGTCTTTTTCCGTTGAACCTGGACAGGTCATCGGCATCGTCGGACGTTCAGGATCCGGGAAAAGCACCATTGCCAAATTGCTGCAGCGTCTCTATGTGCCGGAGCGGGGACGCATTTTGGTGGATGGAACGGATTTGGCGCAGGTCGATCCTGCATGGCTGCGCAGGCAAGTGGGAGTCGTGCTGCAGGAGAATGTCTTGTTCAACGGCTCAGTCCGAAGCAACATCGCGCTGACCGATCCCGGATTGCCGATGGAGCAGGTGATCCAGGCCGCTAAAATAGCTGGGGCTCATGAGTTCATCCTTGAATTGACGGAGGGCTACGACACGCTGATCGGCGAGCACGGATGCACGCTCTCAGGTGGGCAGCGTCAGCGGATCGCCATTGCGCGGGCTTTGGTCGCGAACCCTCGTATTCTGATTTTCGATGAAGCGACCAGCGCATTGGACTACGAATCCGAAGCGGTGATCCAGCGGAACATGGCGCAGATCTGTAAGGAGCGTACGGTCTTCATCATTACACATCGGCTGAGTACGGTGCGGCCTGCCCATCGCATCTATGTCGTCGACAAGGGAGAGATCGTCGAGGAGGGATCGCATGCTGAACTCCTCCGTCGTGATGGCTTCTATGCGCGATTACAGGCGCAGCAGATTGGCAAGGAATAGGGGACTCTCAGATGGCTTCCGGAGCGTTCGGCAGACATTGGACGGTGTGGAGGGCGGTGTGGCAAGCCGAATCATGCCGACCAGTCGGTTCGGCTGATTCCGACAGACGAACCATGGAATTTCTACCGGCCGTGTTGGAAATCCAGCAGGTTCCCCCGTCCCCGATCGGTCGAGCGCTCGTCTGGACGATACTGGCTGTCTTCACTACGGCGGGGTTGTGGGCCGTCTTCGGGTGGATCGATATTGTGGCTACCGCGCAAGGCAAGATCATCCCCAGCGGCTACTCGAAAATCATTCAGCCGTACGAAGCAGCGGTCATTGCATCGATCCATGTGCAGGATGGACAGGCAGTGAAGCGGGGCGAGGTGTTGATCGAGCTTGATTCGACCCTTAACCGTGCCGACTATGACCGGGCGTTCAACGAATACCTCGCGGCGAAGGTGGATGCGGCCAGATTGCGGGCTCTGATCAAGGAGCAGGTCACTTTCGAGGCACCTCTCGGTGCAGATGGAGCCTACGTCGGACTGCAACAGCAGTTGCTAAGGGACCAGCTGGCCGAATACCACGCCAAGGTTGCAGCCTCCCGGCATCTTGTGGATCAGCGCCTCGCAGTGATCGAGCAAACGAGAGAAAATATTCTCCGTTTGGAAGCCACCGTACCCATGGAGGTTGAACGAGCCGAGGTCTATAAAAGGCTGCTCGAACACGAGGCAGTGAGCAAGATGGACTTTCTACAGGCAGAAGAGCAACGGATCGACAAGGTGCAGGAACTCGCCGGCCAAAAGAAGAAACTCCAACAAGATCAGGCCGCGCTCGCCGAGGCGGAAACGCAACATGGGGCTATGATCTCGGAATTTCAGCAGACGAAAAAGGCAGAACTGTCGGTTCTCGAAACCAAAGCGGCCTCTCTCGCGCAAGAGGTCACGAAGGCTAGTCAAAAGACTGGTTTGCAGCGACTGACCTCGCCGATCGACGGCGTCGTGCAGCAGGTAGCCGTGCATACCATCGGTGGCGTCGTCACTCCGGCGCAGCAGTTGCTCATTGTCGTACCTCAAGACCATCCGGTCGAAGTGGAGGCGCAGGTCAAAAATATGGATGTGGGATTTGTGCGGGAGGGACAGCCGGTTGAGATCAAGGTCGAAACATTTCAATTCACCTTGTATGGCACGATCCGCGGTCACGTGCTGACGGTTTCCAACGATGCGGCTCCCGTCGAAAAAGTCGGGCTGCTGTACCCAACGAGAGTCACCATGGATCGGTCGACAATCCAAGTGGAAGGTAAACAGGTCAATCTTTCGCCCGGTATGGCGGTGACAGTTGAAATCAAGACCGGTCAGCGCCGCATCATTGAATATCTACTGAGTCCCTTGCTGAAATCCGTGAAAGAAAGTCTGAGGGAGCGGTAACAGCGGAGAACCCTATCAAGCCATTTGAAAATCTTACCTACCGGGGGATCGTTCAATCCTTTATGCTTCTGTTTGCTGGCGCCGGGCTGTTGCACCGTGACAGATACATGAACAACCCCGGCAAGATGTGGTGCATCTGGTTCGTCGCTTCAAGAATATGCGGCTGTTGAGCAGCTGATTTCGATGTCCGATACCCACCATGCATGTGCGTTGACTTGAAGGAACTTGTTTCATGCGGTCTTTCCAGCACTCTGCTGCTCCTCTCGCCAACATCCTGGCCGAATTCATCCAAAAAGCCTCGGAATTACATTACCTTGACTTGACCAAGCCATTCACTCACACTCGCGGTATGTACGACCAATCTGAAGGTGACTTGTTACGCATGTTGGCGGAGCGAGCAGGAATTGCCGCCGATTACTATGACATCGCTGGAACGCACCATGTGACGACGGACGAAACGCGACGGGCCATCTTGGCTGCCATGAATCTGCGGGCTGGGAATCGGGAAGAACTCATTGAGGAACTCGAGACGTGGGATAATCGTTGGTGGCTGCGAGGCTGTGAACCAGTCCATGTGCTTCGATTAGGACGGGACGCAGGTGCCTGGTCCTGGTATGGGCCTTGTGAGAGCCCGGACGAGTCGGCTTTTCAGGTTCGGTGGTCACTGTGTGAGGGAAACGGAGGCACTCTATTTGACAGAACGGAGGGGCCTGGGCTCAGAGTCGAAGAGACTCGCACGATTCAGGGACGTAGGTTTGTTCGCGTCTCGCTACCGTTTCAACAAGACCTGCCGCTTGGCTATTACACAGTCAAAGCCTATTCGAAGGGAGGCGGCACGAATGCGGAATCCACGTTCCGCCTCATCGTCGCGCCGGAGCGCTGTTACATTCCTGATGAACTAAACCAGGGTGTTCGATGGTGGGGCATTGCCTTACAGCTTTATTCATTGCGGAGCCATCACAATTGGGGAGTCGGCGATTTTCGAGATCTGGGTGCTGTCATCGAATGGGCTGGAAAACATCTGGGGGCTGCGGTGATCGGGCTGAACCCGCTCCATGCTCTAAAGAATACCAAGCCCTATCATATTAGTCCCTATTCACCTACCAGCCGGCTGTTTTTGAACGACTTGTATCTCGATGTCATCCAGGTTTCAGAGTGCTGGACGAGTCCTGATGTACAACGGTTCCTTGCCGACCCCGCATTTCGCTCCCGGATTGAAGCGGCTCGGCGATGCGAGTTCGTGGATTACGACGAGGTGAGGTCGACGAAACGCCAGGTCCTCGATCTCTGTTATCGGACATTTCTGCGGGACAACTTCGAAGGTGTCGAACCCGACTTGACACCAAAGACCGATCGGGGAAGAGGCTTTCATCGCTTTACGGAGCAGGAAGGGGAGTCTTTGGCGCACTATGCGCTGTTTCAGGCCCTTGAGGAAGAACGGCAATCCTCGCAATCAGCTCCGGTCGTCTGGGCCGATTGGCCGGAGCCCTACCGAACTCGAAAGTCGGACGCCCTGGAAGAGTTTCGCCGTCGACAGATGTCTCGGGTACGATTCTTTCAATATCTGCAATGGCTGGCCGTCGAACAGTTGCTTGAGGCCGTGAGGAAAACACATGAAGCTGGTATGCCGATCGGCTTGTACCATGACTTTGCTCTGGGAAGCGATCGCTACGGCGCCGATGGGTGGCTGCATCAGGAAGTTCTGGCGTTCAAGGCTGACTGTGGTGCACCCCCCGACGCCTTTGCCCCCGAAGGACAGAATTGGGGATTTTCTCCGCTCGATCCATTGCGTCTGCGCACGAGCGGTTACCGGTACTTTATCGAATTGCTCCGCAATAATCTTCGCTACGGCGGTGCCATACGGATTGATCATGTCATGGCGCTTTTCCGACTGTTTTGGATCCCTCGTGGTCTCCCGCCCTCGCTGGGGACGTACGTCCATTACCAGGATGACGAACTGTTGGCCATCTTGGCGTTGGAAAGCGTACGAGCGAAGACAGTAGTAATAGGCGAGGATCTGGGGACCGTTCCCGATTGGGTGCGTGAGCGACTTGTCGCGGCTGGCGTCTTATCATACCGAGTCTTGTATTTTGAGCGAGACCATGGGGGAAGGTGGAAGCCTCCGGCTCATTATCCAGCTCAATCCCTTGCCGTCGTGACCACCCACGATCTTCCGACGCTGCGCGGGTATTGGGAAGGCGTGGATATCGAAACGCGATCCGCACTGAGTCTTTTCCCTTCGGAGAATGCTGAAAAGGAGATGTGGGCGGAACGGCATCGAGAAAAAGCAGGGATTCTCGTTGCAGTGAAGTCGGAGGGACTCCTGCCCTCAGGAGTATCTGAGGATCCGACTCAGGTACCGATCATGACGACTGAGTTGATGGAGGCGATTCATCAGTATCTGGCCCGTACCCCCGCCTGGATTGTCTTGGCCAACATCGATGATGTCATCGGCACCCGATGCCAGGCCAATCTACCAGGAACATTGGACCAGCACCCGAATTGGTGCCGGAAGTTGAGTCTGACGGTGGAGGACTTGATCGAGGACTCACGATTTGAACGACTCGCGTCTCTGTTGCGTTTGACCCGCCCGCTTGTGTAAGTACTTCGGTGAAGAAGAGCCCCCTTCGTTCTCGATGTTCTCGATTCAGAAGGTGTGATGCTCGGCGAGGCGGAGCGAGTCGATGACTGTCATGACACATCGTGACCGCCTCGTGCTTGCCATTGCGACTGCCTGCTTTCTCATCATCTTAGTGATTGAAGAATTCGCCCCGGTCAACGTCGTCGGCGCCTATGGGTACGTGTTACCCATCTTGTTGGTGACCACCCTTCGAAATAGAACCATCATGTTGATTATGGTGCTGGCCTGTGTTGTTGCCACCTATTTAGGTCTACTCCAACCGACGAAGCCCGGCCGATTTCAGGCCGCGGTCATCAATAGGAGCGTCGTCGTCGGCGTCTTGCTATTGGTGGCTTACCTGGGAGTGAGCTGGGAAGGACGAAAGGGGCGAGAGGAGGCGGCGAGGTCGGCGTTAGCCCGAGAAACCGAGAATCTGCTCAAAGCCAACACGCAACTGATCCAGGCGAAAGATCAGCTGAACCGGTCGGAGCGATTGGCTGCGGTGGGACAGCTCGTGGCGTCTGTGGCACATGAGGTGGGCACGCCGCTTCATTCGATCGCATGGCATGTTCAGGCTCTGGCCGAGGAGCCTGGTGCAACGCCGGGAATGAGAAAGCGGGTGGCCATCATCGATGACCAGCTCGCGCGAGTGGTTCGAATCATTCAGGATTTATTGTCTTCTACCAGGCCGCGCCAGCCTGAGCCACAATGGCTTCCTGTGGAAGAAGTAGTCAGCCCCTCGGCGGTCCTGATGGAACCGGCGTTCCATGAGAAGGGGATCGCTCTGACGGTCGAGATTCCAAAGGACCTTCCGCTGGTTTGGGCGGACAAGGAAAAGATCCATCAGGTATTGGTGAATGTCCTGACCAATGCGCTCGCCGCAACCACCGCACAGGGCAAAGTGACCATCATGGTAGGTAATCGTGAGGCGTCGTCAGCCGAGTTGGACCGCGGTCGGCTGGTCGCAGAGGACATGTCGCCGTTAGTGATTACAATCGAGGTGCGAGACACAGGATGCGGCATGCCGGAGGGAGACGTACAGAAAGCCTTTGAACCATTTTTTACGACCAAGGCGATTGGCAAGGGAACGGGCTTGGGGCTATTCTTGAGCCGCGAATCGGCGATGGCTCATGGCGGCAGCCTGTCGATGACGAGTGAAATCGGACGTGGTACGACCGTAACGATGACCTTACCG
The DNA here is from genome assembly GCA_029194665.1 of Nitrospira sp. NCBI lineage: Bacteria > Pseudomonadati > Nitrospirota > Nitrospiria > Nitrospirales > Nitrospiraceae > Nitrospira > Nitrospira sp. Next base: position 534,304 of record JARFXO010000003.1, read on the forward strand.
GCAATGCGAAGTGAACCTATTCATACGAGGGAGGAGGCGTAATGCAACCAGCGACGATTCTGGTGGCCGACGACGATGTGGTTGCGCGAGAGCTGTTGGCGGAGGCTCTCAGGAAAGAAGGATATCATGTGGAAGCCTTTGCCGACGGGGAAGAGGTGATCGCGCGTGGACGCCAGGGGCGGGTCGATTTGGTGTTGACGGACATCCGTATGGGTGCGGTGGATGGGCTGACAGTGTTGCGTGAGTTCAAACGATTGAGTCCGAATACGGCCGTGGTGGTGCTCACCGCGTTCGGCTCTCTGGAAGGGGCGATCGAAGCGATCAAGCAGGGCGCCTACGATTACCTGGCGAAGCCGTTCAAGAAAGAGGACATCAAGCTAGTGGTCAAACGGGGTCTGGATCACTGCCGATTGCTCCAAGAGAATGCCCGGTTTCGAGAAGAGTTGAAGAGTAAGGGCGAGTGGTCTCCCTTGGTCGGAAGCAGCACGGCAATGTTGGAGGTATACAAGTTGGTCGCGCGCGTGGCGGAAAGCAAGAGCACGGTCCTGCTCCAAGGAGAAAGCGGGACCGGCAAAGAACTCATTGCACGGGCCATTCATACGAACGGCCCACGCCGGGATAAGCCGTTCATTCCAGTCAATTGCGGTGCGTTGCCCGATACCTTGTTGGAATCGGAAATGTTCGGATACGAGAAAGGGGCCTTCACCGGCGCAGCGGGGACCAAAGTCGGGCTCTTTGAATCGGCCAATGGAGGGACGCTGTTTCTCGACGAGATCGGTGAGCTTGGACAGGCGTTACAGGTGAAGTTGTTGCGGGTTATGCAGGATCAGGAGGTTCGCCGGGTCGGGAGCACGACATCCACCAGAGTCGATGTCCGGATCATTGCCGCGACCAACCGAGATCTTGAGCAGCTGGTCAAGGAAGGCAAGTTTCGGGACGATCTCTTCTACCGATTGAAAGTCGTTCCGATCACGTTGCCGTCATTGGTCGATCGGCGGGAAGATATTCCGATGCTGGTACATCACTTCCTACAAAAGTGCGCGGCAGGCACAGACCATGCGGTACGGGGAGTCTTGCCGGAAACCATGGCGCTCTTGATCCAATATCGATGGCCGGGCAACGTTCGAGAGCTTGAAAACGCCATTGAACGCGCTGTGTCATTGAGCCACGGGCCTCTTCTGACGCCTGAGGATTTACCCGAAGTGATTCGCCAGAGTGCAACGGCTGAAGCCGATGCGCGACTTTCGCAAGTCGATCAGCTCGATGAAGCGTACCTGACCTTAGAAGAAGTGGAAAAACGTCATTTGACTCGCGTACTCAAGGAAACGAAGGGAAATAAGGTGAAGGCCGCAAAAATCCTCGGCATCGACAGACGAACGCTCTACCGGATGGCAGAGCGTTTTGGCCTTGATCTTGGAGATGAGGTTGAAGGAGCGGAAAAAGAGTCAGTCTAAGGTTTCGACCCGTAAAAGGTCTCTGTTGTGTACGTATTCTGGACGATTTTCAGTTCATTCTTGATCAGGCGCAGCTTATTTTCTGCACTCTGAGGTACCTGGGTTGCCGCAGGGCCCCAGGCTTGCCAGGGGGTACTCTTTCCTTCTGAGGATACCTGCAGCCGGAGACGGGTGGTCTCGCTTGTCTCTGGGCTCACGGAAACTTCGTAATAGCTCCTGACCACGCCGAACACGCCTTTGCCGAGCCAATTATCATAGATACTCGGCTGTTCACCCCTGTAGCCTGTTTTCAACTGGGATGCGTCTGTCCATTCCACATCATAGTCGTCGTCTTCCAATACTTTGGTCACGGCGGCCTTTACACGGTCTTCCGGCGCAGGCAATGTGACCTCGACAACTTCTGCTAGGGAGTTATGTGGTGGTGGGACTCTGGCACACCCAAAGACAAAGACGGCGAGGGCGACGATGGCAAGACAGTCCTTTCGGATCATTTTGTTCTGGCCTCCTTCAGACGGTATACAAGGTGAGTATCGGTCTGCGTCACTCCTTCTATACGATGTATACGACTCAACACCAATTGAGTCAAAGCATCTTGGTCCGGTATATCGGCTGTGGCTATTATATCCGGCTTGCCCCAACATGGATCAATCGTTTTTATTTCCTTAATGTCACCCAACGCCTTGACTACAGTCGCTGTCTGGCCGGGAAGAACATTGATCAGCACGTATGCCCGGTCCGACGTGCCCTGGTCCCCCGGAGCGGGACCATGAATCGTGTAAGGAATTGCCCCAGAAGTGGGCTGTTTTATAGCAAAGTCATTTTGTTCTGTCAACTCGGGCTTGGTCTTCATGGTCTTTGATGGCGACGTGATAGAAGGAATCCTCTTTAAATTTGGTTTTGCCATGGTCTCACTTTGGCGCAACAAGCACTTCGATCCGACAGTGCTCGCTGACGCTTGTTAAGGTTGTTTCCAGCCGCTTCGGGCTCCCGATGCGGCCTTCCGGATCGTACACAAAGCAAAACAAGGTGGAGCATCGCCCTTGAGCTCCATAATAAGCGGAGTCTGCCGCGACCTGCTCGACAAGTTCTTTCGTGGTCAAGCCAGGCCTGGTTTTTTTCGACACCACGGCGATTTGATCCCGATTCACCAGGAGCGTTGTTCTTGGTGAGCCTCCCGTATAGGGTGGTATCCATTCTTCGGTTGCTACTTCGTCGAACTCCACCTTCAACAACGCGCACAAGAGGTCTTGTAGGTCGTAGTCGTCGTCGACCTCAAGTGTCGGACGATAGTCTCTCCGGAGTCGGAGCTGGCGGGCTATGGTGTGGAAGCGATGACAGACTTTCCGAATGAGATGGAGGGGGTCCTGCTCAGGCGCGGAATCGAGCACGGATTCGCCCAACAGAGGGCGGCTCAGATTGATCGCCGGCATGTCGAACGATGGGTCTTGCGAAGCACGGCCACCAGTGGAAGGCGTCCCTCCGGACAGTGACTGGTCGTTCACCACAGAGGTTGGAGTATTGATGGGAGGTTGTGGCGTTGTCGAGGGAGAGATCTGAGCTGCCGCTGGAGATGGGGGCGCTTGCGCAACGTCCACTGGCCTATCAATCGTTGATGACGCTGGCTGAGCTGGGAGTGGGGGAGGCAGAGAAGGGGTGACGGCGGCCACTGGGGGAGGTTGTGGCTGGGATGCGACAGCGATGGGTGTCGGTGTTGGAGATGGCGGAGGAGTCGGAGGAGTCGGAGGGACTGTCGATGTCGGCATCGGGGACGGCTCAGGAGCAGTGACGAACTCAGGTATGGACGGTGGTGGTTGAGGTATCAGAGGAGAAGGAGACGGTCCCATACTTGTTGTCATGGCCACGGCGACTGTCAATGGGGAGTTTACCTGTGGCGCCGTGGTTGGTGGTTCGGGTGAGACCAATACCAGGTGCGCTGTGGTGTTGGAAATCGCCTCATTTGCAGGCTCTGCTTTTGGCGGTGGCTTGAGTCCTTGCAGTTCCAGTTTCCGGTCCTCTAGGGTATGCATAAGGTCTTTAATGACAGAAAGGGTCTGTGCCACCTCAGGCTTGGTCGCTGTGCGAATCTTGAAGTTCCGATACGTGTGGAATTCATGAGAACGCTCACCAAACGTCTGTCGCAGGCATTCACGAAATTGCAGCTCGGCTTTGCTCTGCGCCGCATCACGATAAGGGAATCCCTCTTGACTGATGTCATTGATTGCCGCCAGAACTTCCTGAAACTTGTTGATTCCGTGTGTGATCTCATCGATGAGAGCGGTTTTCGATCGTGACCGTTGATGTTCTGCTGTGCGTGCTCGTGCCATGGCTGTGTGAAAAAAGTCTAGCCGAGGGGGTACGGCATGACAAGAAAACACCAAATTTTGACGAGGTGTGCTGTCACGTCCCAGACTGCGGACCATGAGCAAGACTTATCGAAACATCGAGTTTACGAGTTTAGATGACGACGGAGGATCGAGGTAGCAACGGATGGAAAGCCTTCGTCTACTCCTACGGATATCTGCCGGAGAAAGGCTACGGATTGATGAAGATAGAACGTCCGTCGCATTGGTCGGATGAGAGGGAACAGCGGTATATCATCAGTATACCTGCCTCGCGTCAATCCCGCCCATCCCGCGCTATTCGATTCCGCACATTCCGGTTGACGCATACGCCCTCTTGTTTTGATCCGGCGTCGATCTCAGGGAAGTCGTGGGAGCAACGTATGAACAAACCGCGCTCGCGCAATCGAGACAGTTGTTCCTATCGAGAACAGGTTGTCTCTTCCTGCAGATATCGCGCCGACAGACATCATGTTATCGGAGGGCCGTCCGCTCCACAAGGTCCAGCTCTTTCAATTCTCATCACATGTCTGTGGCGGTGTCCAGGCAGAAGAATAGGTATTGCACAGTTAGTTTGCATGCCAGGTGGTCGAATTATTCAATCCGGAGAGAGAGCCTCGGTTGTAAAGTGGGGAAATCTTTGGAAGAAGGAGGTCACCATGAAGCGCACAAGCCTTTCGTTGAGCATTGCCGTGTTCTGTCTTGTCGCAAGCGCATGTCAGCGTACGTCGGATGTGATCCCCGATCAGTTGGAGGGACGTGTCGATCGGCATCTCCGTTACGTTGATATCAAGGACCATCCTGAGACCTATCAAGGAAAGCTTATGCTGGCGGGCGGCAAGGTGTTGTCGGCAAAGCGGATGCAAGACAGGATATGGATCGAGGTGCTGCAGATTCCGCTGTCCGAAGAGTTGATTCCCTCCGGGCCTGACACCGAGTCGAAAGGCCGGTTCGTCATCATCGATCGTGGCGATCAGGTGCCGGATTCGGCTGTGCTTAATGACAAGGAGAAACGCGTGACTGTTGTCGGAGAAGTGCTCGGCACGACCACTATACAAATCGGCGATGTCAATCGGCAAGTTCCTGAGCTAGTCATTAAACACATCACCGTCTGGGATTGGGATCACATGAAGGGTGGGTATGGTCCGTACTATAGCTACGGCGATCCCATTCCACAGGAATACCGTGGATACTACGGAGGGTCCTATTATTGGTAGCGTATGAAGCCGCGCTCGATTGATGTGCCAGTGGAAGGATGGTACGCGGTGTACATTCGTCTCAAGTGTTCGACGCAAACCTTTGGTGCAGTCTGAAGAACCAAGATTGGAAGTTCGACAAGGAGGCGATATCTCATAATCACGCTCCCGATTGAACCCTTGACTTGAGGGCTGGTTCGACTCGGAAGTTTTGGGCACCGAGAGCGTGGCGCCGGATCACGTCGCGCTGCCCGCTGCAGGCCGTATCACCTTCTTCGTCTGATGCAGTTCCGGGTTTCATTCCTTCCGCCGATTCTGAGGATCGATGCCCAGATTAATGCCCACGAACTGCCGGATGGCCCGCGAGTCGTGCAGCGCCTCCGACACCTAAAGGTTGAACCATTTTTGGAGACAATGGAGGCGCAGCCCAGCGGCGGACGCCATGACCCACAGCCTCGGGATAGACCGACGCCATCGCGGCAGCAAGTTCCGTCCACGACACGACAGGGTTCATCTCGTCGAGAAACCGGTCCAGGCGGGTAGGTGTGCGAGGCTGTTCAAACATGACCTCGGCAAACGTCTGTGGTTGCATCGGGCGCCTCTTCGTCAGAGCTGGGCGACCCTTTAGCCCATCACGAGAAGAGAATAAATCAGACATGCACAAGGAAGACTACATTGGGTGCTGGTGCTGATGCTCGCCGTGCTCGCCGGTGTGCTGATGATCATGACGCCCCGCGTCGGTTCCATGGTCGTGAGCATGGGCATGCTCGTGAGCATGTTCGTGGTTGTGAGTCTGAGCCGATCCGTGCATGTGCTCATGGCTGTGAAGATGCGTATGAGAATGGGAGCCTTTCATAGCTAGTACTCCTTTCAAGCGAATGTTTTCTTCATAATACCACCCTTTCTCGAGTCATGGAATACAGCACGGTGTGTGGATTGCCGGACACAAGCCGGAAAAGATAGGGAAGTGTCACAATGCGGTAGTTGTGAGGGGAAAGGTCAGGGCCGGATTTGTGTGACCGGCGATCGCGACAGTTATCTGGGCGTGACAATTACAATGGTCCGATAAAAAGGTGCAGGGCACGAGCAAGTGCCACAGAGAAAATTTTACCGGTGGTGTTTATCCCACGCCATGGCCACGATAAGGCAATAGATAGCGCACGGATCAACCGAAGGAGACAGCAAGAGGGCTGTGGTGTTTATCTGGCGCCGCTAAGAAGCAGGCTGCGTCTGATGAGACGCCAGTGCGAGCGCGATTGGTACCAAAATACAGGAAAGCCGAAGAGGTTTATCCGTGTGCAATAATTACGATAGGACGATAAAGAGCGCATGGTACGCTCTGTAATAGAGTTTGGATTACTGGTGGTTTCTATCCGCGGGGCTTGATTACGATAAACATCAAAATAGCCTCGCGGTTCAACCGAAGGTTGGTATGGTGCCCCCGATACGAATTGAACGTACGACCCGCGGTTTAGGAAACCGCTGCTCTATCCAACTGAGCTACGGGGGCGTAGCCGTAGTTTCATTGGTTTGTGGTTCCCTGTCAAGCCCGTTACTCACTTCGGTTCCAGTTTCAGCCACGGATAGGATCAGCGTCAATCGGAAATTGGTGAAAGAGAGCTGTCGCTGGTGGTAGCGTAGGCATGCCTGGAGATAAGGAGTTTTCGAGCCCTTGCGACGGATGCACGAAGGCAAGAAGGTAGCTGCTTCTGGAGGTCTTATGCGGTACCTGTTGCAGCTGATAGTCATGGCTTTGGTCTGGGGGAATATCGAGGGAGCTCAAGCGCTTGATGCGGGGAGCCGGGAATCCTTAAGAGGGATCTCTGGAGTGGGGGTGGTGGTTGAGGATATCAGTCCCGATGCCTCCGCCGATAGTCTCTCGCAAGATGCGATCCGAACAGCGGTCGAGCTGATCCTCCGCTCAAAAGGCATTCGAGTCCTCACGAACGTAGAAAGAACACGTTTGGAATCAGCGCCGTATCTCTAAATCAATGTCAACATGCTGAAGGAGGAGCTAGGGTTGTACGCCTATGCTGTAAACGTGGATCTCAAGCAAGTAGTTGGCTTGTTGTCGAGGAGGGGAGCGCAGGCCTGGGGGGCCACCTGGTCTGCGAGTGTTGTTGGGGCGGTGGGGGAAGCGAATGTGCGCCAAATTATAGCCGATGCGGTCGAGCCTCTGGTCAAAGATTTTGCTGACGACTTCTTGTTGGTCAACCCACGATGAAGGGTGGCCTCTGGGGCATTAATCGACGAACCGCATAGATTTCACACCAACGAGGAGTCTGCCTTTCGTTTCGGTAGAGTAGTTCATGTTCACTCTCAAGGCTCTGTATAGGCGGGTATGGCTTCCAACGGAATTTCCTCTGTCACGACTTTCCCGTGCATCTCATACACATGGATGCAACGGTTGCTCATCGAGCGCAATATGGTAAACAGCCGATGGGCTGGAGCCGTTGGCATCGGAACGGAGGGACAGGGGCAGAGCAACGAAAATCCTTGCAGCGTCAAGTGTCCCACCGATTCGATCATGCGGTCCGTAAGCCGCCTGACCTCGTGATCTGTCAGGCCGCCGGCACATAGGGTTTCAAGAAGGCCGGATATCACTGCCGTGCGAGCTTGATAACGCTCCAAGGCGCCAACCAAACACTGAGACATCAGCCGTTCCAATTGCCGCGCACTGAAGGCTCGAGCCACATGGATCATCGCCAGCACTTTCCGAGGCTGTTGCCGGCGGCTGCGAGCCAGTCTTCCGATGATGAACGCATCGAACGCGTGGATTCCATCCAGAAACACGACTGGCTGCCCGGACAGGGCGCGGTCGACGAGAACTTGTGAGGCGATTCGTGAGGCAGCCGGATGACCATACAACACAGTCAGCCGATCAGACGGATTCAGTGGAACCACATGGATGGAGGGACCTTCTGTTTCAGCTTTCGCAGGCCTGGACCGTGACGAGAGTTGGTGACGGAGACTTTCCCAGCCTGTGACCGGCACCTGAGCAGTTCCTCCTCTCGCTTCTGTGCCTCTCATACCACGGCCTTCTCCTATCCGCAGCATCCGCCGGCAAATACCTGCCGCTGTCGGTATGCATTCCAGCAGGTTGGACAAAGCTGGACCGTGGAATGTGTAAAGCCGTCGATCGATTCCATCCGCCGTTCGATCACGATTCCACAATCAGAACAGGGTCCTGTCGTCGTTGATGGTGAGCTATGTTCTTGGACCGTCATGACTCGCCAGCTTTGTATTCGAACGTATATGTTGATTGCAAACTGTCGACATGAACCGGCTTCTCGGCTTGGATCGCATGACGCTTCGAAAATGGCCTACGAGCAATTCTATAGTGCTTAGTTGCAATCCCCACTGGATGCTCTGCAATCTATTGTCCAGTGCTGCCACCGTTCTTTCTAAATCCATCAAGTGGTCTTTTATTAGGGTTGTTCGCTCTGTTGCGATCATCGTTGCTCCTTTCGTGTGACTAGACGGCGCAATGCCGAATGACGCCGATGACAATGCCTTCGATATGAAACTCGTCCGATGGCCGGACGATAATCGGCTGCATCTGGTCGTTGGCCGGATGAAGTTCAATGCGCCCATTCTTCTTGAAATATGTCTTAATTGTGGCTTCGCGATTGACCAAGGCGACGACGGTTTGTCCGTTTTTAGCCGTTTCCTGTTTGCGCACGACTACCAGATCGCCGGGCAAAATCCCGTCAGCTTTCATTGACTCGCCCTTTATCTTTAGGGCGAAAGTCTCACCGCCTCGCAGCATGCTCGGTGGTATATCCACGAGTTCCGATTGCGACACCGGCTCGATGGGTGAGCCGGCTGCGACCAGGCCGGCCATGGGAATCTCGGTTTTCCGTCGCAATTGATCCAGCACAACGGAGACAACACCGGGAATCTTCCTCATGCCGGCCTCATACCGCGCCACTGATACCCGCGTGGTGTGCAAGACATCAGCAAGTTGCTGCTGTGTGAGCCCTAATCCTTCTCGAACCCGTTTAAGGTCCCTAGGCTTTAACATGTAACCATTGGTAACATGCCTGCCGCTTCTCTGTCAAGTAGGGCTCAGACGATCGGAAGACTTTGTCATAGAACGTTTCGGATCAGCTGGAAATGTTGATCAATCGAAGGATTTTCGGAAAGGGAGGTCAAGCCCGTGAGGAGTTACGAGGAATGTCAAGTTCTCAGAAACTGGGTTTGTCACGTGACTTCATGATCCTCGGCTCCAAACAGAATAATCCTACGAGCTACGCAGTTGAGAAGGGGAACGAGAACTCAGTCAACTCCGCCTTCTCCACCCCTCGTTTGACCAAGGTGGAGACATCGATCAGGCGTTCGACCCTGTGCACATCGTCAAGGCGAGTTTTGGTACTCGGATGGGGAGGCACAAATAGCTTGCAACAGTCCTGGTCCGGCTCGATTGACGTCTCGTAGGTACCGAGACGTCTGGCTTCGTCGATGATCTCGCGTTTGTCCATGCCGATCAGTGGACGGAGGATCGGCAGCTCCGCTGCTTCTTCAATCGCACACAAATTTTGAGGCGTTTGAGAAGCCACTTGGCCCAGGCTATCGCCGGTCGCTAACGCCCAACACTGCTCTCTTCTGGCCAATTCCTCGGCGATCCGTACCATCATTCGTCGGTAGAGCACGACGCGAAATGGAGCGGGCGTACTGAGGACGATTTCGCGTTGGATCTCTCCAAAGGGAATCACATAGAGACGTGATTCGTATTGAAAGGTGGTGAGGTGTCGTACAAGGTCGTGAACTTTTTCTTCCGAAGCCCGGCTGACCAATGGTCGTCCCGAAAAATGGATGAAGGAAGCAAGGCAGCCACGCTTCACCATGCGATAGGCGGCTACAGGTGAGTCGATCCCCCCCGAAATCAGGCAGGCGATCTTTCCGCTGACGCCGACCGGCATACCGCCTGGACCTTCGATCTTTTCCGCCGAGCAAAACGCTTCCTTCGAGAGGAGTTCGACATAAATGGTCAAGTCAGGATTCTTCAAGCTGACTTTCTTGCCGGTGCTGTTACAGACCGCTGCACCGAGCACTTTTTCTATATCCATTGAGGTCAGAGTCAAACGCTTGTCGGCCCGTTTGGCTGTGACCCTGAACGTGGTGAAGGATTGTGATCGAATCTCTTCGAGGACGGCCGTTGTGAGTGCACCCAGATTGGGATCGCGTAATTCAAGCGGGACCACACGGCCTAGCGAAAAATTGACGATCCCGCATACAAGTTTGAGCCGGTCTCGCACCACCTCGGGGGAGGCTTCTAGCGGGAGCCGGATCCGGATGCGACTGTGAAGGTTCTCGACCTGCCGAATTCCGACATCCTTGAGCGCGGTCCGAATGTTCTTAACGAGGCATCGCTCGAAGTAATCCCGATTGTTTCCCTTAAGAGCCAGCTCGTGGTAATGGGCGATGACACAACGCATACTGGGGATAGGGTGGGGGCGATGTTAAGGTGGAAGATCTTTCTTTCCGTGAAAGCTCAACCTTAGCTTCAACCTTGTCTTGAAGTTTCTAAGAACCGCTCGGCGTCGATCGCAGCCATGCAGCCCGTACCGGCCGCGGTAACGGCTTGGCGATAATGGGAGTCTTGCACATCCCCGGCCGCAAACACACCAGGGACATCGGTGGCTGTTCCGTGATTGGTTATGAGATAGCCGGCCTGGTTCATCTTCAGCTGGCCTGCGAAGAGCGCTGTGTTCGGGCGGTGGCCGATCGCCAAAAAGAATCCAGCACAGGGCAAATCCCAGACTGTTCCGGTGACGACGTTCCTGATTCGGACACCGGACACGACATCCTGCCCAAGAACATCTTCGACGACACTGTTCCAGACAAAGGCAATTTTTTCATTCTTCGTGGCTCGGTCTTGCATGATTTTGGAAGCGCGCAGCTTGTCACGACGATGAACAATCGACACTTTGTTGGCGAACTTAGTGAGAAACGTCGCTTCTTCCATTGCGCTGTCTCCGCCGCCTACGACGACGAGTTCTTTGCCTCTAAAGAAGAACCCATCGCAGGTTGCGCAACTCGACACACCGTGCCCCCACAAGCGCTTTTCGTTTGAGAGACCAAGCGTGATCGGGGAGGCGCCGGTCGCGATGATCAACGTCTTGGTTTCAAGGGTTTCCTCACCATCCACAACGATTTGAAAAGGCCGAGTCTTGAGATTGACAGATGTGACGTCTCCGGTCTTGAGGACCGTTCCGAACCGCTCTGCTTGGGAGCGCATCTCTTTCATTAACTCTGGGCCCATGATGCCCTTTGCGAAACCAGGGTAGTTTTCGACTTCCGTGGTCGTCGTGAGCTGGCCACCCGCTTGCCAGCCTTCGACGAGCAGGGGAGAGAGGTTCGCACGAGCAGCATAAATCGCTGCGGTGAGTCCGGCCGGACCGGATCCAATAATAATGACGGTATGCATGGTCAGTGACTGTACCACAGCGATGGAAGAAGAAGGTAGGACCTTATTGCGGTCTCATAGCAAGAGGCAGATGGAGGGAATTCTCCGGAAAGCAAACAGCCTGTCACAGGGAGCGAAAGTTTTCAAAAAGTCGACTGACGTCCCGAGAAAGGCTTTGTCGATGTTTCGTTCCATCGAGTACGTAGTCTGCACGAAATCGTTTCATCGCGAGCGGCATCTGACTCCCGATTCGTCGGAGAGCCTCGGTTCGGGTGAAGCCGTTCCGCTTTTTCAGCCGCATGATCTGGGTTTCGCGATCAGCTGTCACGACAACTGTCTTGTCTACCCGCTTATCGATACCGGCTTCGAAGAGCAAAGGGACATCGTAAATTACGACGGCCTGCGGATTGCTTTGGGCCGCTTGTCTGGTGAGTCTGGCCTGTTTCTTGGCTACACGAGGGTGGATGATTTGTTCCAGCTTTCGACGCTCTGTTCCGTCACCAAACGCGATCTGTCCGAGGACTTGCCGATTGATCGTCCTGTCAGAGTTCAAGACGGATTTTCCGAACCGACGTACGATGTCCCGCCATGCTGGTTTGCCTGGCTGGACAACCTCACGCGCCAATTCATCGGCATCGATCACAATGGCACCGCATTTCTTGAACATCTTCGCCACGGTGCTTTTCCCAGTGGCGACGCCTCCGGTGAGTCCGATCAGGATCATGGCGGCGGAGCTTATCACGTGATAGGTTCGCCAAGAAACCGCGATTGACATCCTTGGTTCTCCGCTTGTAAGAGTTTCGGTGTGCGACGACTCCTCCTTATCGCAGCCGTTTGCTGTTTCATTGGTTCCGAGTCTGGTGTTGCCGAAACCGATGCCGTGTTGTCTCGTCCACGGACGATCACCGTTGCACTCGACGGATCGGGGGATTTCTATTCAATTCAAGAGGCGGTCGATAGTGCCGGGAAGGGCGACACGGTGCTGATCAAGGCAGGGACCTACGCTCAAGATTTGACCGTTCATAGTAAGGAGAAGGTCAAGATTGTCGGAGCGGGAGTCGACAAAGTCATCTTGCTTGGACGAGAGGAGCTGGTCGGTGTGCTGCATGTGGGTAAATGGCCGTATGGGGCGACAGATATTGAGATCAGCGGCCTCACGATCAAAGAGCATGGAGGACATGCCCTCGGCATTTTCAACGGAAACCGCATCACGCTGCGTCAGATTCATGTGAAAGGAATGGTCTTCGGTCAACAAGTAGAAGATGTTCGTATCGAAGACTCCGTGATCGGGGGGAGTGAGACGACGGGCTTGCACTTTTCTGATTCTCAGGTCCTTCTGATCGGAAATGTTATCCACGATAACGACCACGGTGTGAACGTGACCGGCAAGTCTTCGGTTCGGCTTGAGCGCAATATTATCACCCGAAATTTGTTCGAGGCTGTCGTGATCGGCGACCAGGCAAAAGCGGTTTTGGTGGGTAATACTCTGGTTAAGAATGGAGGCGGAGGGGCATTCCTAGGCTTGTCCACGATTGAGGCATCGGGGAATATTTTGAGCCTCAACAAAGTGGGCTTTCTCATCGCCGCGTCGAGTCAGACCAAGACCTCGTACAACGCGTTGTTTAATAATGAGGTGAACTACATGCGAGCCGGTTCGCCGAACATTCAGGCACCGGAACTCCAGGCGGAGTCGGATATGACGGTCGATCCCCGTTTTGTGGATGCCGAGCATGACGACTTTCGACTGAAACCGGACACGACGTTGCTCAACCGCGGAGAGTTTCGTCATCTTGGAGCACTTCCTCCGCTTCTGATTCCCGCGCACAATCGTTAATAACCACCGTTGAAACAATGAGTTAGAGAGTGCATCTGATATGATGGAATGCGTATGGTATGCTGTCTGTGTACCACGAATCCTTCCGGTCCATTCCTCAATTAAAGTAACGTCACAAGCCCGCCGAGAAGGATTCAACCAGGAGGTCTCCCTTGGCTAGCTTCCGTAGTAACCTTGAAAAGCCGTCGGGTGAAAGCATCCCCTCGCTCATGGATATGGAGTCCGGCAAGTTGGTCGGGGCTGTACTCCCTATGTCTGAACAGGCTCAAATCCAGATGCGGAACAGCATCGAAGTCATTGAGTATCTGTTGAATCAGGAACGAGTGGTCTGGAGCTAAGTATTCGACCCGGGCTTTTTTCAGTGCAATCCCCCCAATAATGATCAGTGTCTTCTCCTCCTCTCTCTATCGAGATTGTGTGTAAGGCCCCCGCTTTCCTCTCTGCTTCCGACTAATACGCCATTCAGGAAATATACGAGAGGCCGACAAGAGGAATAAGTCCAGGTCTTTGGACCCAGCGAACACCGGCTTGATTATTGCCCACAGGGCGGTGCATCGTAGCCCCGTCGCACTACTAACTCGTGCGTACAGTGAGAGGTCCAGTGGGGAACACAGTTCGGACACCTGCTCGCGTTCAAACTCCTTCACGCGCTGAGAGGCAACGGCTTGCCGAAGATGCAATCCGCCAGCAGCACTGGAAGCGGTGGGGGCCTTACTTGAGCGAACGTGCCTGGGGAACGGTGCGTGAGGACTACAGCCTTCACGGGACGGCCTGGGATGCCTTTCCTCATGATCATGCTCGGTCGCGCGCTTATCGGTGGAACGAAGACGGGCTTGCCGGGATTTCAGATCGCCACCAATACATCTGTTTTGCCGTCTCGCTTTGGAATGGACACGATCCCATTCTGAAAGAACGCCTATTCGGTTTGACCGGTAACGAAGGGAATCACGGAGAAGATGCAAAAGAGTACTATTTCTATTTAGATTCCACGCCAACCCATTCATACATGAAGTATCTCTATAAGTATCCTCAGGCGGAATTTCCGTATGGCAAGCTCGTAGATGAAAATCGAAGTCGGAGACGTGAAGAGCCGGAATATGAGCTGATCGATACCGGAGTTTTCAATGAGAATCGCTACTTCGATGTGGTGGTGGAATATGCGAAGGCGACGCCGGAGGAGCTTCTTATCCGTATTCAAATGACGAACCGAGGGCCGGATCGTGCCGAATTAACGCTGTTACCCACTCTTTGGTTTCGGAACACGTGGTCGTGGGGAATCGATGCCCGTCGGCCGAGAATGCGCGAAGGAAAAGCTGCCGATGAGCTGAGCGTGATTGAATTGGATCACGAACATTATGGAGCACGTCGCCTATGGTGTGAAGGAAGGCCCGCATTACTCTTTACTGAAAATGAGACGAATACGCGCCGATTATACGGTGACCAAGATGGCGCCAATTATGTGAAAGATAGTTTTCATGACTACATAGTCCAGGGTCGAACAGATGCAATCAATCCTGAGAAGATCGGCTCGAAAGCTGCCGCCCATTATCATCTATCACTCTCTCAGGGTGCATCGGAGACCATTCGCCTGCGGCTGACCAATAGAACAGAAGTGTCTGGGATCGAAGTTCAAGCGTTCAATGAGCTCTTTGCGCAACGTATCCATGAAGCCGATGAGTTTTATGACGAACTGGCTCCGGCTGATCTCTCCGAGGATGCAAGGCTGGTGCAGAGACAGGCGTTCGCTGGTTTACTCTGGAGCAAACAGTTCTACCATTATGACTTGAAACGCTGGCTGGTCGGTGATCCAGGAATGCCTGAACCTCCCCTTGAACGTCTTCGTGGACGCAACTCAGACTGGACACATCTTTACAATGCCGACGTGATCTCTATGCCGGATAAATGGGAGTATCCCTGGTATGCGGCCTGGGACTTGGCATTCCATTGCATTCCCCTCTCCCTTGTCGACCCAACCTTTGCCAAAGAACAGCTCATTCTGATGTTGAGAGAATGGTACATGCACCCGAACGGTCAGATTCCGGCGTATGAGTGGGCATTTGGCGACGTCAACCCTCCGGTTCATGCCTGGGCTGCATGGCGAGTCTATAAAATTGAGAGAAAGCGAAGCGGGGTCGGTGATCGGATTTTTCTCGAGCGAGTATTCCATAAGTTGTTGTTGAACTTCACCTGGTGGGTCAATCGAAAAGATGCCGAGGGGAAGAACATCTTTCAAGGTGGTTTTTTAGGGCTCGACAACATCGGCGTCTTTGATCGAAGCGCTCCGTTGCCGACCGGAGGTCATATCGAACAGTCGGACGCGACAAGTTGGATGGGGATGTATTGCCTCAATATGCTCTCGATCGCACTCGAGTTGGCGCGTGATAATCGAGCATACGAGGATGTGGCGAGCAAGTTTTTTGAACACTTTGTCTACATCTGTCGAGCCATGAACAATATCGGCGGGGAAAAAATCGAGCTCTGGAATAGGGAAGACGGATTTTTTTATGATGTGCTGCATCTTCCGGATGGACAAACCCTTCCGCTCAAGGTCCGATCTCTAGTCGGATTGATCCCGCTTTTCGCCGTAGAAACACTGGATTCTGAGTTAGTCGATCGCCTCCCACGGTTTAAGCACCGCATGCAGTGGTTCATCGAAAATCGCCCCGATTTCAGCGCTCATGTCGAAACCCATTCACATGACGGAGGAATACGGAGATTCTTGTCTCTGGTCAACCCGACAAGACTCAAGTCAGTGTTGCGGTACATGCTCGACGAAGAAGAGTTCCTCTCCCCATACGGCATCCGAGCGCTCTCACGCTACCACAAGGACCATCCTTATGTGCTTTCCATCATGGGCAGAGACTATCGGGTCGATTATGAACCTGCCGAATCAAGCACGGGGTTATTCGGAGGGAATTCGAACTGGCGAGGCCCCATCTGGTTTCCGGTCAACTATCTGCTGATCGAGTCGCTCCAGAAGTTTCATTACTTTCTTGGGAATGAGTACAAGGTCGAGTATCCGGTACGATCAGGTCGATTGGCCACCTTAGACGAGGTTGCTTCCGAGCTGTCCCGACGGCTGACTCATATTTTCCTTCGAGATAAAACCGGCCGACGTCCGGTCTACGGAGACGGGAACAAACTCCACGAAGATCTTTTCTGGCAAGACGCCATTCTTTTCTACGAGTATTTTCATGGCGATAATGGTGCCGGTATCGGGGCCAGTCATCAGACAGGATGGACCGGACTTGTCGCCAAGTTGATTCAACAGTCGGGGGAGTAGGACTGTGCCGATAAAAGTTGCGACAGTAGATTGTTGGAATGCCGGTCGGGCACTGAGCGTTGAATAGCTGGGACAAACGGTCGCGGGAGAGGGTATCGGGAACCGTTTCGAGTGCCAATACGAGACCCCGCGGGGTACCGATTCCGACTGGAGCAGCTTGCTCATCTCACCGCAATAAGTCGTGGCCAAACCGAATCAGTGCCCAAACCGGGACTGATTGGTTTCTGGCTCTCTTGACAGAGTTCGGAGGCATCCGTAGTCTGAACATGCAGGATCTGTTGGGAGGACTGAGTACGATGGCATGCTTTACATGGGACCGAAATGGTCGGCTAGTCATGGCATATACGGTGATGTTGTCGCTGTCAGGTTTGGCCATACCTTGTGTAATCTTTGCTGACGAGATGGCAAAGGAGTCCGTGTTGCCGCTTGGAGCAGCAAACAAGGCGGTTCACGCAGCATTAGAGGCCTGCAAGAAAGATGGATATCGAGTGAGCGTTTCCATAGTGGATCGTGCCGGCGTCCTTCGCGCGATGGGACGTGCCGACGGTGCCGGGCCGCATACAGTGGATAGCAGCCGGAAGAAAGCGTATACAGCAGCAAGTGTGCGGCGTCCTACCAGTGAGCTAGCCGATCTCATCATGAAAGTTCCGACGTTGCAGGCCCTTCGTGACATGAATGCCGAGATCCTGATACTGGGTGGGGGGCTTCCCATCGAGATTGGAGGAGAAGTGGTCGGGGGAATCGGCGTCGGTGGAGCACCGGGAGCTCATCTGGATGATGCTTGCGCCCAAGAGGGGCTCGATACGATCGGCGCAGCGCCCAAGGTGCCTGCATCCAAGTGAGAGAGCGCCTGTGGGCTGCTGTGGTGGGGAGTGTGATGCTGTTGGTTGTGGGTTGCAACAGCAAGACTCCTGAGCCCGCCTCCGTAGTAATTCCTTCGGTGCAACTTCGGCTGACTATCGTTAGAACTGCAACAGACCCATTTCTCCCACGATTTAATCTCACCTTGAACGTCAGAGGTCCAGGGGGGTGTTCTTCGACAACCGAATTGTTTCCCGATACCGGGCATGTGGGTCGACGAAACATTTATCACGCGCCAAAAGGCATGCTGTATGTGATCGGACAGTACGATGCGCGCATAGTTGATTCACAGGACTGTCATACGAGCCTGTCAGAATTTCGCCATCTCGATCCTAATGTCCTATTCGTTGGAAGTTTTGATCAGGATGAAGAACAGCGGTGGGCCTACTTTGCCGCTGCCCATCGCCCCGAGCTACCATTCGAGAACCGCTAAGCTTCTTCCATATCAACTAACATTGAGGAATGTTGACAGTATGCAGCAACCGATCGTCGGGTATCATCAGGATGAGTACGAAGATTGGGTGGCGGATCTGGCCTGTGGTCACGGACAACACGTACGGCATCAACCCCCATTCACGAATCGCCCTTGGGTGCTCACCGCCTTCGGACGGGACCAGTATTTGGGAACCTTTTTGAATTGCAAGAAGTGCGAGGAACCGGCCGCTGATCCTCCTCCGACTTCGGGATGAATTCCGCCCATCCATTTTCTTTCATCATAACCCGAAGAAAAACACGCCGATCGAACCGTGGCTTACAGCAGAGCCTTTCGGACCTCTTGACAGAGAGCACGGGTTTGTTTGACAACCGTCGTCAGGTTCTCAAGGCTGATCAGGAAATCCATGTTGTCCCAACGATACCAGATCGCCGTTCTGCTTGGACTGGTGACGGTCCTGAGCTGCTATTTGTTGTTGCCGTTGGGCGCCTCCTATCTATTGGCGAATAGACTTCGTGACCATGGGTATCGCAACGTCATCCTCCAGCTCGGCTATCCGGGCTGGGGACAGATGCGCATTCCCGTCGTCTCGTTTCAGCAGGATTTGGGCCAAGAACGACTGATGGTCTCGCTGACGGATGCGGAGATTCGCTATGACCCGGCTCAGCTGCTTCAAGGGCGTGTCGGTCGCATCGTCTTGCGCGACACGGCAATCCATGTGTTGAACGTTCAGTCCACAGATCCCTCCGCACAAAATGCGAAGGATACGGAGAGGCCTGATGACATGGAATCACCGTGGCGGCTGTTGACGGCGGGGGATCTCTTACGCAATCTCCCGATCCTCCCGTTCGATGAGTTGCAGCTGGATCATCTCACCATTTTTCGTGAGCAAGCGACGGGGCCCCTTCGTAGAGTGACGATTGATGGGAATTTGACGTATATCGGCAGAGAGGTGGGAGGTCACCTCGCGTTTCGTGGACGCGATACCGCATCGTACAACCTCGTCGTAGTAGGGCATTCCGCCAGTACCTGGTCGATGACCTTGGCGTCGCAACGATCGCAAGCGGCGCCGATTGTTTCCTTGCGGTCGCAAGCTCGTCCAAACGGCACACAAATCCAAATCAATGGGAGCTTTCAGGTCAATGTGCAAGAACTCGCTCCATTCATCGCACTCCTTGTCCCGATCGGGTCGGAACTGGAGAAGGTCACGGGAGAGGTGGCGATAGACTGGGCGGGAATTGCCGATGCGGAGGCCGCGCTCAAATCGTTGTGGGAAGACGAGCGCACACATCTGGACGGTACTATGCGAGTCAATGTCACGCTGCCGGCCCTGAAAGGCGTGGCCAAGGATATTGCGGTTGCTTATGCAGGCAAATTCAGAGGGAACGCCACTCAGGTCGACTGGGCCATGAGTCCCAGTGTCGTACTGACCGCGACGATCAACACCCAACCGCGCATTATTCCCGAAGCAGTTCGCTCGATACTTCCTCATGGGGATCAGCCGGTGCGGATTGAGAACAAGAAGCCCGTGCAAGGGACTTTCTATTGGAAGGAAACCCCCATACGTACGGTGGCGCAAGGACCGTTGCATGTAACGTACGGTCGGATACCCGAGCCATTGGTTGCGCAATTCGAAACCGCCCGCGCCGAGGGCGTCGGAACTGAGTTGGTGTCCGTTGAAGGAGCCTATTACCTGGAGGGGATCCTCCCAAAGGTCATTGCCGATCGGCTTTCAGCGAAAGAGGTGATAGGAAGAGTTCAGGGGACGGTCAAGCTGGCTCGGACGTATATACGTGGAATGCTATTACCGCCATCTTCAATTACGGCGAAACAGGTCGGACATGGCCCCACACTCATCTCAAATGTTACGTTGAATCTGTCGGAACCGCTGGCAGTTGAATGCGATCTGACGACGATCCACTGCAGTGGGGGAGCGATGATCGCGACGGTTCGAGCTCCGACTGTGAGACTCAGTGGTCGAAACTTTCACCTCGCACAAGGCGTCTTGAGACTTCAGCAGGCAGAAACGACCAAGGCTGCATGGGCTGCGCAGGGAACCTTGTCGGTCGCCGGGGTGAGGCCGGAACAGGGTTCTTGGTGGCCTTCAACGAGTGATTGGGCGGCCACGTTTTCGGCTGATCAGCTGGGCATCAAGGCCGACCTCCGAGTCGATACCCCGACGCATGCGGGGTTGATCACCGCCAGGATCGAACAGCCTCGGCAAAAGACGCAAGGAGTCATGCACGCGGTCATCGGTCCGTTGACGTTCAACGACACAGATCGGCGGTTCAGTCGGATGGTCATGGGTCTTCCCCCTGCTGCCGATCTCATCGATGGAATGTTCACAGCCGCCGTCGATGCGTCCTGGTCGAGCGACTTGCCTGACCGGATCAATATGATGAATTCGGTATCGGCGACCGCGAAGGTAGTGGCCGAGGACCTGTCCGGTCACTACTCCGATTATACCGTGAAGGGCTTGAGCACCACGCTGGTGTTAGCTATTCAAGGGTTTGAGTCAATTGTCATGACACAACCGGCCTCGATCTTTGTGGCGGCAGTACAGAACGGTGTGGAGGCTGCTGATCTTACGGCTTCCTACCAGATGAGATGGAAATTGTCGGATGATTTACCGATTATCGATGTCAGCGACTTCCAGTGCAAAATATTTGGAGGAACGATCAGTAATCCAGGTCCTGTGGTAGACTTGACCAAGCCACTGGCCGCAACGACGTTTTCTCTGCAGAATCTTGATCTCGCACAAATTCTCAGCCTGGAACAACAGAAGGGACTTCAGGGAACCGGAACCCTTCACGGGACTCTTCCCGTTACCATCACGGCGGGTGGGATCATCGTGAAAGACGGAGTGATCGAGGCACAGCCTCCCGGTGGTACCATACGGTACGCATCGACGCCCGAATCATTAAAGATCCTTGCAGAATCAGATCGACAACTTCAGCTCGTTGCGCAAGCGCTCACTAACTTTCAGTACTCGCTGCTGCGCGTCGACGTGCAATACGGCGAAACCGGAATGTTGGATCTGAATGCTCGGTTGGAAGGCAGAAATCCTGATCTCAGGGATACTCCCCCAATTCACTTCAACCTGACCGTGCAGGAGCACATCCCCACGCTCCTCAAAAGCCTTCACATGGTCGAGGATGTCCAGGGGACCGAGGAAAGCACATACAGACGGCAAGGGGCATTATGAATCGAGCCGTGCAGAGCGGAACTATACGAATAGGCGTCGGCGCGTCGGCGTGGCTCATGTTTCTTCTGACCTTAGCGGCCTGTACTCCGCGAGCGGAAGTTGCCACGCCGGAGAAACCGATCACGATCAATCTCAATGTGAAGATCGATCATGAGATTCGACTGAAAGTCGATAAAGACTTGGATCAGATCCTGTCGAACGAGAACGGACTGTTGGATGAAGCGAAAGGAAGGGGGTTGGTCGGTGAGAAGAGCAACGGCTATCTGGGAGCGGTGGGCCCATCCAATGCTGAAGCTCAAGCGTTGATAGTGGGCGTCAATCAGAAGCGGCGGCAGGCCTATGAAGATATCGCAAAACGAAACCTCACCAACGTCCAAACGGTGGAAACGCTCGCCGGGGATAAATTCATTCAGAATGCTAAGCAGGGACATTTTATTGAACGTCCGAGTGGATGGATCAGGAAATAGCCACTAGCCGTAACGATCGTTCTTCCACGGGAGCGCGCGGTTGGAATATCCGCGGACTTCCCAAAACCCTTTCTCATCCTGATCTGAAAACGTAATTTCCTTCACCCACTTCGCCCCTTTCCAGGCATAGCGTTTCGGAACGATCACGCGTACCGGCCCCCCATGGTCTCGGGACAGGGGTTTGTCGTTCCAGCTATGGGCCAGCAGCACATCGTCATCGTCACAGGCCTCAAGCGGGAGGTTCGTCGTGTAGTCATCGTAGGACTTGAAGAGGACAAACCGCGCAAGCGACAGCGGTTTTACGACGGAAATGAAGTGTCTGAAGCTCACGCCTTCCCAGTCGTTGTCGTAACGGCTCCATGAAGTAACGCAATGGAAGTCCGACCGGTTTTTGAGTTGGGGTTGTGCCAGAAATTGCTCCCACGTCAAGACAAGCGGGTGGGCGACAAATCCACCGATGCGGAGTCTCCAGTCGCCTAGTGGAATTTCCGGCTTGAAGCCTAGGTCCAGCACAGGAAAGTTGTCGACGAGATGTTGGCCTGGAGGTAAACGATCATTGCCCTCATAAAAAACTTCTCGTTCTTCACCTCCTCGCCGAGCCCGAGCCCATTGTTCTTTGGTCCTTGTCAGCCTGCTCGACTCGTCCATTCCGGCCTCCCTCTGGACAGACTACGGGAAGTGAGGCCGATCTGGCAACCCCACTGACCTGCGGCCGGTCTTGCACCTGAATGGCAACCGAACACTTCGTCGAGCAGCAACCTCCAGAGGACTCCTTGTTGGCCGCTCAGCCATGTAAGGCTTTTCGGCCTAGGAGGGCAGCCAGGCAAGCAGCGCACTCATGGCGCGGCCACGGCGATTGGGATCATTCCCGGTTCATTCGTGTATGCCTATAAACGGATTACAGCGAAAGCAGTGTGATGCATATCGCGTCGATTGACGATCTGCACCAAAGGATGTCAGGCTATGACTACGCAACCCGTCTCGAGAGTTATCGAAATGAGCGAGCATGACCACTCTCTGATGCTTCCGGACGACGAATATAATCAAGCGCTCGTCGCCAATGTGCATCCTGCCGATTGGATCAATCCAGAGCCGACCGGCCGCTACAACCTTGTCGTACTCGGAGCCGGGACCGCCGGATTGATCACGTCCGTCATCGCCGCGAGCCTTGGAGCGAAGGTCGCCTTAATCGAAAAACATCTGATGGGTGGCGACTGTCTCAATGTCGGGTGTGTGCCGTCAAAAGGAGTGATTCGAGCAGCCAGAGTCTGGGCCGACCTGCGGAAGGCCGCGGAGTTCGGCCTCCATATTCCTGCCGGCGTGAGGTATGACTTCGGCGCGGTGATGACGCGCATGAGAAAATTGCGGGCCCGCATCAGCCGGAACGACTCAGCCCAGCGGTATGCCAAACTGGGTGTCGACGTGTATATCGGCAACGGACGTTTTCTCGGTTTTGAAACGGTCCAAGTGGAAGGTCGGTCCGATAATCGGATTCTCACCTTCGCGAAAGCCGCTGTCTGTACGGGTGCGCGAGCGGCCATACCTGATATCCCCGGCCTTCAGGAAGCCGGTTATCTGACGAACGAAACCATCTTTTCTCTGACTGAGCTGCCGCAGCGTCTCGGTGTCATCGGGGCCGGACCTATAGGATGCGAGCTGGCACAGTCCTTCGCCCGCTTTGGGAGCCAGGTCTATCTGATCGAAGCGATGCATGGCATCCTGCCGAACGAGGATCGAGATGCAGCGGGTATCGTTGAACAACAGATGCTTCGCGATGGTGTGAAGCTGCTCTGCTGCGGAAAATATCTGAAGGTGGAAAAGATCGAAGGCGGTAAACGTGTGACAGTCGACTCACATGGCCGACAGTACGATGTCATCGTCGATGAGATACTCGTCGCGGTCGGTCGGATTCCGAACGTAGAAAAGATCGGGTTGGAGACCGCTGGAGTCTCGTACGATAAGAATGGAATCAGGGTGAATGCTCGATTGCAGTCGACTAACCCCAAGATTTTCGCGGCAGGTGATGTCTGCTCACGCTATAAGTTTACACATGCCGCTGATGCAATGGCGCAAATTATCATCCAAAACGCCCTGTTCCCTCACCCCTTGGGCTTGGGGTATGCCAGTGTCGAGTCGTTGAACATGCCCTGGTGTACGTTCACAGAACCAGAACTCGCCCATGTCGGAATATACGAAAGAGACGCAAAGGATAAGAGAATCGAAGTTGAAACCTATACATATGGATTGGATGAAGTTGATCGAGCAATCCTGGATGGAGAGGAGGACGGGTTCGCGCGGATTCACATTCAAAAAGGAACGGACAAGATTCTTGGCGCGACGGTAGTGGCGGCCCATGCCGGCGACATGATCAGTGAATTCTCTGTTGCCATGAAGGGTGGGGCAGGGGCCAAAACGATAGCCGGTACCATCCATCCTTATCCGACCCAGATCGAGGTGAATAAGAAAGTGGTGAATCTCTGGCGAAAGGCACACTTCACGCAGGGAACGAAGAACCTCCTCACGAAGCTCTTCGCGTGGCTGAGGCGATGATGACAGGACATGTGATGGCATCGACTAGTGTCCTTGCTTGGACGATGCTCATGTCACTCAGCGCCCACAGCCTTGTCTGGGCTCAAAATCCCGCGGCATTGGAGATTGGTAAGTTTTCAGCCGCCTCCGAGGGAGCAGCACTGCCCGACGGGTGGAAGCCGCTTACCTTCCCGAAGATTCCGAAACAGACGCACTACGAAGTCATCAAGGATGGCGGCAGGCTGGTCGTAAAAGCCGTGAGCGAGGCCTCAGCTTCAGGGCTAACCAAACAGGTCAAGATAGATCCTAAGGAATTCTCTGTCGTGCGGTGGCAATGGAAAGTCGAAAACCTGCTCAAGACCAGCGATGTCACGCGAAAAGACGGTGACGATTATCCGGCTCGGCTCTACATCACCTTCGAATACGACCCGGACAAGGTGAGCGTGGGGAAAAAACTCAAGTATAAGGCCGGTCGAGTGTTGTTCGGAGACATTCCCATCGGCGCGATCAACTATGTTTGGGAAAGAAAGGCGCCGGTCGACACGATCATCGATAATGCCTATACGGATTTCGTCAAAATGGTGGTTGTCGAAAGCGGACCACAAAAAGTCGGCACCTGGACGGACGAAGAACGAAACATCTATGAGGATTATAAAAAAGCCTTTAGCGAAGAGCCACCCATGATTAACGGCGTGGCGATCATGAGCGATACGGACAATACGAAAGAACGAGCCACCGCCTATTACGGCGATATTACCTTCGTCAAAGGCCGGGTGAACTAGGGAATGGTTGAGTCCTAGCCAAGCGGGCCGGTGTGAATTCCAGTCGGCCCGCTTACTTGAGACGGGTATTACTGAATCGAGTTGGCAAAACCGTTGCGGGTGATTTCGGCGCGTACGCGGTCGCCGACCTTCTTGCTGCCGCGCAATTGCGTGGTTTCGCGACTTACATAAACCTGAATTTGATTCCCTTCGAAGTCTTCGACCGTATAGACATTCCCGTTAATATATTTTACGGTGCCACCGATTGTTTTCCATGCCGGTCCAGGTTTACGGTCCGATCGATCAGCTGAGGGGAGGGAGGGAGATTTCCCTGTTGAAGCCCCCACCTCCGTCGCAGCTGACGAATAGACAACCGACTGGTTCACGTCCTTTGAGCTTGCGGCTGTCAGGGACGGTACAAGCAGAGAAAGAACGGCTAGACCTCGCAGGACACTTGGAGGGATCATTCTGAGTTGAATCTTCATTGAGCACCTCCTGGTACAAACGATGTGAATTGTACGAGTGGGCAGCAAAGTACGTGCCGATTGCGAGAGATATGGAAATGATGACTCTTGGTCAGTTACAGAAAATTGCTGCTGGAAAACATTGCGTTTCGATGAGACCGGAGAAAAAACGGCACATGGTTGGGCAAAATTGCACGGCGACCGCCGGACATGCTGATACATATTGAATGGCCGCAGCACCGCATGGCTGGCAGATCGACGAACTTATGGAAAGACGTGAAAGGCCTTGATGTCCACCTTGTGTCATAGACGCACAATCCAGCATGTCGCATGCAATAGGACCCTGTTAGAATGCGCGCATGGATGTCATTGCCACGCATGCCAACGCGGATTTCGATGGGCTTGGCTCCATGGTCGCCGCGCGCAAGCTGTTTCCGGATGCCAAGTTGGTCTTGCCGGCTGGGGGCCAGGAGGCTGTCCGTAATTTTCTTGCCGTGCACGAGCTCGACATCACGAAGCTCAAGGATATCGATCTTTCGCAGATCACCAGGCTGGTGCTGGTTGATACACAGGACTCGAACCGAATCGGAGCACTCAGATCGTGCATCGGGAATCCCGCAGTCGAAGTGGTCGTATTTGATCATCATGTCGAACCGGACTCATCCTGCGCTGGTTGCTCGAAGCAATCGATCATTGCGTCGGTCGGGGCGACGACGACAATTCTTATCGAGCAACTCCGGCGAGGGCATATCCCCGTGACGCCGTTTGAGGCAACCGTGATGGCCCTGGGCCTGTATGAAGAAACCGGGTCATTTAGTTTTGTTTCCACCACCGCCAGAGACCTCGAAGCTGGGGCGTTTCTCCTCGCAGCCGGCGCGGATCTGACCATGGTGGCGGAGACCCTACACCGTCCTCTGAATCCTGATGCTGTCGCGCTACTGAACGATTTGTTGGAACACAGCGAAGAGCATTACCTGGAAGGTCGCAAGGTCCTGGTGGCCACGAGCACGGTGGATCGCTGTCGCGGAGAAGCAGCTGACGTCGTGCATAGACTGGCCGAATTACAGGGTGTCGATGCCGTCCTTGTGGCGGTGATGATGGCAGATCGAGTGGAAGTGATCGGGAGAAGCCGCAGGCCTGAGATCGACGTCGGCTGGGTCGCACGGGAATTCGGAGGAGGAGGCCACGCCGTGGCGGCAGCCGCCGCGGTCAAAGGACGGACGCTTGCGGAGGTCAAGGAGAAGATCGTTCACCTGCTGACCACACACTATCGCCCGACTCTGCTGGCCCAGGATGTCATGACCCACCCGGTAAAAGCGATCGAGGTCGATACCAGCGTGACTGAAGCGGGAGAGCGGATGACGGCCTATGGGCTGAATGTTTTTCCCATCCTGGATGAAAAAGATCATTACACCGGGCTCGTCAGTCGGGAGTCGATTCAGAAAGCCTTGTTTCATCGGCTCGGCAAGCTGGCCGTGCGTGACATCATGCAGACCGATGCGTATACGGCGCGGACGGGCACTCCGTTTCATGAGATCGAAACGGCCATGATCGAGCGGAACCAGCGGTTTGTGCCGATCATCACAGAGGCGAAAATCGTCGGCGTCATTACGAGGACGGATCTGTTGCGGACCTTGCACGACGATGTACTGAAGATGGCTCGAATGCGGACGATACGCCCAAGCGAAACGGAAGCTGAGAGTGGAGGGTCGCGCCGCAACGTCAAGAGGCTGTTGCGGAGCCGCTTGCCGCAGCGCCTAGTGACGGTGCTGGAGGAGGCTGGTCAATTGGCTGACCGCTGCGAGGTCCCGCTCTTTGTCGTCGGCGGCTGCGTGCGAGACCTATTACTCGGCATCGAGAACCTGGATTTGGATCTTGTGGTCGAAGGCGACGGAATCGCCTTCGCCCACAAGCTCGGTGAAGTGCTGCAGGCGCGGGTCAAGGTACATGAGCGATTCGGCACGGCCATCTTGCTGTCGGCGGATGGCTTCAGGCTTGATGTGGCCACCGCAAGAACGGAATACTACGAATATCCGACCGCCCTCCCGACAGTGGAGCAAAGTTCCATCAAGAAGGATCTCTATCGTCGAGATTTCACCATGAACGCGCTTGCCGTCCAGTTGAACGGAAAGGGGTTCGGGGATGTGCTCGACTTCTACGGTGGGCAACGGGATCTGAATGACAAGGTCATCCGAGTCTTGCACGGGCTGAGTTTCGTTGAAGATCCGACCCGAGTCTTTCGCGCTATCCGATTTGAATCCCGGTTCGGGTTTCGTTTGGGAAAGGACACAGCGGCGTTGATCGCCGGCGCCGTCAAGATGAATCTGTTTGAACGATTATCCGGCCATCGTTTGCTGGAAGAACTGAAACTGCTGCTGGGTGAGCGGGAGCCGAAACAGGCGATCAAACGATTGGCGGAGCTCAATCTCTTGAAGTTCATCCATCCGAAGCTGAGTTGGTCAGACCGGTTGAACAGGTTGCTGGCCGCACTCGCGGAAACCGTCGATTGGTACCGGTTACTCTACTTAGATCGGAAGATGGAACCCTGGTTAGTCTACATGATGGGGCTTCTAGAGCTGTTGCCGGAACGTGCCGTGAAGGACGTGCTCAAACGATTTCCCTTTTCCGAGCAGGAAGCAGCCGGGCTCAAAATGGCCCACGTGGGCTGTCACAAGGTGATTCGAAAGCTTGCGACGAAGCGATCGCTCAAACCGGCAGAAGTGTACCGTCTGTTGTTGGGATTATCCGATGAGACACTGTTACTCATCATGGCGAAGAGCAAGGGAGAAACAGTCAAACGGCAGGTCTCGGCCTTCCTGACGACCTATCAGCAGGTGAAGCCGATTCTGACAGGCACCGATCTCAGGATGATGGGATTGAAACCAGGTCCGCAGTTCAAAAAGATCCTTGACCAACTGCTTGACGTGCGGCTGAACGGGGAGATCAAGACAGAATCGGAAGAGCGGGATCTGGCAATGAAGCTTATCGGGTTGAAAACGGATGGTAACGGGATGTGAGGGTGAACCACAGGGATAAGTTACGTAGGTATTTCATCGCTGGGAGGCAGCGGGAGTTTCTTGCAGTTCGCTGAGTCTGGTCATCCGACTACGTGCGATCGTCTTGCCTGGAGAACGGCTGAAAGCGCCTACCCGGTAGGGCCATTAATCAAGGCTGAACGCATCTGACTTTTCCTCCTGTTTTTCAGCATATTTCTTACCAACAATCCTCCCCCACAATTGAGCAGCAAGAGGGGTAACAGGCGTATGTCGATCCACAGCGCGACAATGATGAGCGGTGTAATCGCTGTTCTTTTCACCGTTGTCTGTTTGTCAGCTGTCCTCACGCCGATAGGCCTGCCTCTCTCCCTCTTGTACCTCCTACCCCTCGCGTCGACAGCATTGTTGCGACGCAGCGAGGAGATTATCGTGCAACTGCACTTTCAGGACCTCTTGGTCCATACCTCAGAAAGGCGAAAGTGTCTATAAGTAATTCTACCATTTTACAGGACCCTATTTGGCAGGTCTGCGTCTATGGGTTGGCTGTCGGCCTCGTAATTGTCGTCATGTTGGGATTCCCAGCGTTGCTAGGGGAGCGTCACTGGAAGAAATCCGAACGTCGATCCGAAAGCGCAACGGTCATTCCCTATGAATCTGGTATCAGGCCGACCGGCAGCGCTCAAGTTCGCCCGCCGGTGCAATATTACTTGGTCGCCATGTTCTTCGTCATTTTCGATGTTGAGGCGGCTTTTCTGTATGCCTGGGCGGTAGCTGTGCCGGAAACAGGCTGGCTTGGTTTCATTGAAGTGACCATCTTTGTTGCTCTGCTCTTGTCGGCCCTCATCTATTTATGGCTGACCGGAGCGCTGGACTGGAATACGCAGCGTCAACGGTCGCCTGTCCATCACCTCCGTACAGCAAGGATCAAGGAGCGGCGCGATGACAGGGTGGCGTAAGGGAAGGCTTGAAGGAGTGCGCATTCAGGAGGGCGGTGACGGCTCGTTGACCTCTGTTGTCGGTCAATCCGTACTCTTCGCCAGACTTCAAGATTTACTGGCATGGGGACGAACGAATTCACTCTGGCCGCTGAACTTCGGCCTGTCTTGCTGTTTCGTCGAAATGGCCACGAGTCTGACCAGCGTCTACGACGTTGCCCGGTTCGGCGCAGAAGTTGTACGAGGATCGCCACGCCAGGCCGACGTGCTAGTCGTGTCTGGAACGGTTTTCATGAAGGTCGCTCCCGTCATCAAGCAGCTCTACGAGCAGATGATGGAGCCGCGTTGGGTGATCTCGATGGGCTCCTGCGCGAATTCAGGAGGCATGTTCGACGCCTACTCTGTCGTACAGGGTGTCGATAAATTCCTACCGGTAGACGTCTATATGCCAGGGTGCCCTCCGCCACCGCATGCCTTCATGGAATGCCTTCTGCTCCTACAGAACAAGGTCGCATCGGAGCGCCGACCGTTGAGTTGGTGGTTCGGTCCGCAAGAGGTCCAAAAACCCATGATGCCATCAATGCGGGATGCGAAGCGAGAGGAGCGGACTCGTCAGCGCGAATATCCCGCCATCGATGTGTTACCTCGGACCGATCTGCTCTCACCCCACTTCGCAGGACAACCAGTCAGTCCTTCGAATCGGAAACCATGACCATACGATCATCGACCATGAACGATACTTCGATGGGTGAATGGACCGGAGTGGTGGCAGAGATCGAAGGTCGATTCGGTTCGGAAGGCTTTGTGACAGCAGTGCAACCAACAAAGGACGAGATTCCGACGATTTGGATCGAGAAGAACCGTCTGCCTGAGACGCTCCGCTATCTAAAATCTGAGATTCCTCGTCCTTTTTCCATGCTGTTCGACTTGAGTGCGACGGATGAACGGCTACGCCGGCACCATGAAGGCTTGCCGATCGGTGTCTTTACCGTCTTCTATCACCTCTATTCATTTGATCGGAACCAATCGATCCGCATCAAAGTGCCGCTCAACAGTGAGGCTCTTTCACTGCCGTCGATCGTCGATCTCTGGCCCAACGCCGATTGGTACGAGCGAGAAATCTATGACATGTTCGGCATTTCATTCGACGGTCATCCATGTCTCCGGCGTCTCCTCATGCCTCCCTGGTGGGAGGGGCATCCGCTTCGGAAGGATCATCCCGCGCGCGGGACAGAGATGGGGCGGTTCCAACTCCCACCAGAGAAGCTTGTCATGACGCAGGAGGCGCTGCAATTCAAGCCCGAGGAGTGGGGCTTGTCCCGCACACATCACGATCCGGACTTCGACTATATGTTCATCAATCTCGGTCCTGCCCATACCGGCACCCACGGTGTCCTCCGGCTCGTGACGCAGCTCGCGGGTGAAGAAATCATCAACATCGTGCCTGATATCGGATTCCACCACCGAGCGCAGGAAAAAATCGCCGAACGGCAGACATGGCATACGTTCATTCCCTATACGGATCGTGTGGACTACCTTCAGGGCGTGCTGAACGAGATGCCGTACTGTCTCGCGGTCGAACGGCTGGCCGGCATTGAGGTCCCAAAACGAGCACAAGTCCTCCGCGTCATGATGTCCGAATTCTATCGGCTCGCCAGCCATCTCGTCTGGTACGGCACCTTTGCGCAGGACATCGGCGCCTTGTCTCCGGTCTTTTATATGTTCAACGATCGGGAGCGAATCCATGCGATCACAGAAGCGATCTGTGGCGGCCGTATGCATCCGAACTGGTTTCGCATCGGCGGAGTCGCGCAGGACCTCCCGATTGGGTGGGATAAACTGGTTCATCAGTTCGTTGAATGGTTTCCAAGCCGGCTCGATGAGTACGAACGGCTCGTGATGGACAACCCGATTTTCAAAGAACGGACCGTCGGGATCGGTGCGTTTTCACGTGAAGAGGCCATCGCCTGGGGCGCCACCGGTCCGATGTTGCGCGCCTGCGGCTTGCCCTGGGATTTGCGCAAGGTTCGTCCTTATTCCGGCTATGATCAGTTTGACTTTGAAGTTCCGGTCGCTTCAAACGGGGATTGTTATGATCGAGCGGTGGTACACGTCTTGGAGATGCGCCAGTCGCTGCGGATTATTCGCCAGTGCCTCGACTCCATGCCCTCCGGTTCCTATAAGTCACTCGATCCGCTCGCGACTCCACCGCTTAAGGAACGCACGATGCACGATATCGAAACGCTCATCCATCATTTTGTAGGGGTGAGCTGGGGGCCGGTGCTTCCACCCGGTGAGGCGGAAGTTCCCACGGAGTCATCAAAAGGTCAGACCAGTTATTACTTGACGAGTGATGGGGCTCAGGTCTCGTACCGAACGAGAATTCGCACCCCCTCGTTTGCACACATTCAGATGGTGCCGCTCCTCGCGCGTGGCGAACTGTTGTCGGATCTGTTAGCCGTGCTCGGCAGCGTGGACTATGTGCTGTCGGATGTGGACCGGTGAGCGAGAGGAGCGCGAATGGCGGGAGGGGCGAGACGAGGATTGCGAGAAAGGCGAGAAATGGAAAGAGACCAGGCGGCTTGTCTCGCGCCTCTCGCTCGTCTCGCCGAGTACTTATGCTGACAGACATTGAACGCCGCGAGCTTGAAGGTGCGCTGAAACATTACCCCGACAAACGGGCGGGCGCCATCGACGCCCTGCTCATTCTACAGCGACGACGTGGGTGGATCTCGGATGACTCGCTCCTCGACATTGCACAATTCCTCGGTATGACGGGCGAGGATGTTGATAGCATCGCGACGTTCTACAACCTCATTTTTCGCAAACCCGTCGGTCGGCATGTGGCTTTCCTTTGCGACAGTATCAGTTGTTGGATCATGGGGTACGAACAGGTTCGCGCTCAGATCCGGAAAAGCTTTGACATCGAACTGGGGCAGACGACGCGCGACGGGCGCCTGACGTTCTTGCCGATCGCCTGCTTGGGACATTGCGAAAGGGCGCCGGCAATGATGATCGATCAGGACCTGTACGGCGGTGTCATGCCCGAACAACTGGAAAACATCGTGGAGAAGTACGAATAGATCAGTTTTGAGTTCTTACTGTTTGGTTCTCGGAAATTCAACCCAAACAATTCACCACTTAGATTATTGAAGATGGAACGTCCACTCACCCAGTACATCCATCCAGATGGCACCCCGCGATTGCTGCGGGAATACGTTAAAGACGGCGGGTATCGAAGTCTCCAAACGATTGCCGCCGGGATGGCGCCTCAAGATGTGCAACGTTTGGTCGCCGAAGCAGGACTGCGGGGCAGAGGTGGGGCTGGGTTTCCGACAGCCAGTAAGTGGAGTTTTGTGCCGATGGGGTCAGAGGCACCGAAGCCAAAGTACATCGTCGCGAATGCCGATGAAATGGAACCGGGTACGTTTAAGGATCGGGTCCTTTTGGAAGGTGAGCCTCACGGCCTCGTGGAAAGCATGATCATCGCCGGATATGCCTTGGAAGCAGAGGTCGGCTTCATCTTTCTGCGCGGGGAATATCATCTGGCTGTAGAGCGACTGACCCAAGCCATTGCCGAGACCTATGCAGCAGGGTATCTCGGCAAGCCTCTTCCCGGGACAGCCTTTCGTTTTGACCTCCATCTCCATGCCAGCGCGGGCCGGTACATCTGTGGAGAGGAAACAGCGCTGATCAATGCACTGGAAGGCAAACGAGCGGTTCCTCGAGCGAAACCTCCATTCCCACAGACAGTCGGCTTGTGGGGGCAACCGACGATCGTGCAGAACGTCGAGACGTTATACAACCTTCCTCATATCGTGAACCATGGTGCCGCTTGGTATCGCAGTTTGAGCCGGAGTAAGGACGCCGGCACGAAAATCTACGGGATAAGCGGTCGCGTCACGCATCCTGGATGGTGGGAACTGCCGCTCGGCACGACGGCGCGTGAGTTATTGGAACAGCACGCCGGCGGGATGCGCAGCAGCGTGAGCTTCCGAGGCTTGTTGCCCGGCGGCGCTTCCACGGCATTTCTGACCGAGGAACACCTCGATCTCCCCATGGACTTTTCTTCGATCCCGCCCCAGGTCGGCCGTTTCGGAACCGGTACCATGATCGTGCTCGACGACCACACCTGTCCGGTGGGGTTTGTGCTGAATTTAGAGAAGTTTTTTGCCCGCGAATCCTGCGGGTGGTGTACGCCTTGCCGGGAAGGGTTGCCGTGGGTGGCGCGGATACTTGAGTCCTTCGAGGAAGGACTCGCCACCCACGATGATCTGGCGCTGCTGGAGATGCAGGCCAAGTTGCTCGCCCCTGGTCATACATTCTGTTCTCTCGCGCCCGGTGCGATGGCCCCGTTGCAATCGGCATTGAAATACTTTCGCGACGATTTCGTACGGCATATCAGCTTGGGGCGATGTCCCTGGAGTAACAAGCCCGCGCAGCTGAGGGTCCTGGTTTAATTGTATGGCGACCATCATCGTCGATAACCGAACTTACGCGGTCGATGAACGGCACAATTTGCTCGCCGCCTGTCTCGGAATCGGGCTGAACGTGCCGTACTTTTGCTGGCACCCGGCGATGGGATCGGTCGGTGCCTGCCGCCAGTGCGCCGTCAAACAGTTCAAAGACGGGCATGATCGTTCCGGTCGGCTGGTGATGGCCTGCATGACACCGGTTTCCGACGGCACTCGCATTTCCATCGAAGATCCCGAGGCCAGAGCGTTTCGGGCCTCGGTGATCGAATGGCTGATGGTGAATCATCCGCACGACTGTCCGGTCTGTGACGAAGGAGGGGAGTGTCATTTGCAAGATATGACGGTCATGACTGGTCATGCCTACCGTCGCTACCGGTTTCCTAAACGGACTCATCGGAATCAGGATCTCGGTCCTTTCATCAGGCACGAGATGAACCGGTGCATCCAATGCTACCGCTGTGTGCGATTCTACCGAGACTATGCGGGCGGGCGAGACCTCAACGTCTTCGGCGCGCATGACGCGCTCTATTTCGGCAGGGAGCAGGACGGCACGTTGGAGAATGAATTCAGCGGAAATCTTGTGGAAGTCTGTCCTACCGGAGTCTTCACCGACAAAACCTTGTTCCATCACTATACAAGGAAATGGGACCTCCAATCAGCCCAATCGATCTGCCCCCATTGCAGCGTTGGCTGCAACACGACGCCAGGAGAGCGCTACGGCATTTTGCGTCGGATCACGAATCGGTTCAACAGCCGAGTAAACGGGTATTTTCTTTGCGATCGAGGGCGGTTCGGCTATGAGTATGTCAACAGCGACAACCGGATCAAACGGGCTCTCATGCGGTCAGAGCCCGACCGCGCCAAGGCGGCAAAGCCGGAAGGAGTGCCGCAGATCCTCGCGTTCGCAGCGGACCGCTTGCGACGCGCTCGCGGGATCGTTGGAATCGGTTCGCCTCGTGCCTCGCTAGAGGCCAATGTGGCGCTTCGTTCATTGGTCGGACCGCATCAGTTTTTTCATGGGCTTGACGAGCGCGAACACCAGCTCCTTTCCACGATCCTCAATATTCTTAGGTCGGGACCGGTACCCTCCGCTTCGATTCAGGACGCAGAACAATCGGACGCCGTCCTCGTCCTTGGCGAAGACCTCTTGAACGACGCGCCCCGATTGGCGCTCGCCATTCTGCAATCAGTCCGACAACAGCCGATGGAACGAGTCGATGAGTTGAAGATTCCCCGATGGGATGAGACTGCGGTGCGCAACGCCATGCAGGACAAGCGAGGCCCATTGTTTGTGACCGGCTATCGACGTACCTGGTTCCATGACTATGCGACGGACAGCTATTTCGCCGCGCCAGACGACATTGCACGGCTCGGATTCGCCGTCGCTGGAATAATCGGAAATGATGCGCCGTCCGTTCCGAATCTCATCGACGACGTGCGTCCCCTCGCTCAACGCATCGCCGACGCACTGACCCAAGCTAAGCGCCCGTTGATTATTGCCGGCACGAGAAGCGGCTCTCGCGCGACGATCGAAGCTGCTGCCAATGTCGCGTGGGCTTTGCACCAGAGAGGGATGCAGCCCCGTCTCAGTTTCGTTGTTCCGGATTGTAATAGCGTCGGTCTCGCGTTGTTGGGCGGCGGAACTCTGAATGAGGCCTTCGACTCGATCAGTCAGGGAAAGGTCGATACTGTCATCGTGCTGGAGAACGACCTGTACCGACGCGCGGAGCAGGCAGAAGTCGATGCCTTCTTGGATGCCGCAAAAACAGTGATCGTGATCGACTCGCTCGAGCATCGTACGACAGAACGTGCCGACGTGCTGCTGCCGGCTGCCACGTTTCCAGAATCCGATGGGACCCTCGTGAATCAAGAAGGGCGGGCGCAGCGGTTTTACCAAGTCTTCGTACCTGATGGTGATATCACGGAAAGCTGGCGTTGGCTGAGGGATCTTGCCCACAGAAAAGCAGATCAGACGGAGGGTCTGTCCGGCGTAGCCGCCTGGCACACCTTTGAGGATGCTATCGCCGCCACGGCCTCCGCTGTTCCAGAGCTCGCGAAGGTCGGAGAGGTTGCCCCACCAGCCGGCCTTCGCATGGTCGGACAAAAAATCCCTCGGCAACCGGATCGGTATAGCGGGCGCACGTCTATGTTGTCCCACCTCACCGTCCACGAGCCTCCGCCTCCGCGCGACCCCGATACTCCGCTGGCTTTCTCTATGGAGGGGTACCGAGGACCGGTTCCTTCACTGCTGATTCCACAATTCTGGAGTCCTGGATGGAATTCCATCCAAGCTTTGAACAAATACCAGGACGAAGTCGGCGGACCGCTGCGTGATGAAATGCCTGGTCTGAGGCTGATCGAGCCGGTCGCGACGGAAGCGCCATTTTGGTTCACCGCCATTCCACGTCCTTTTCACTCTACCCCTCATCGATGGTTGCTCTTGCCGCTGTCCGCTGTATTTGGGGGCGAGGAGCTCAGCAATCGATCTCCGGCGATTGCTGAACGGATTTCTGAACCGTTCATGGCTTTGCACCCA
This sequence comes from Nitrospira sp., assembly GCA_029194665.1. NCBI lineage: Bacteria > Pseudomonadati > Nitrospirota > Nitrospiria > Nitrospirales > Nitrospiraceae > Nitrospira > Nitrospira sp. The sequence continues at coordinate 570,481 of JARFXO010000003.1, forward strand.
TCAGATGGAGCGCGGTTCAGCCTAGAAGACAGAACCACAATTGAATTGGCGTTGCAGGGAACGACCTATCGCCTTGCCCTGCACTTCGACCCTTCGATGCCGGTCGGCACTGCAGGCATATCTCTTGGACCTGATGTATCCGGGGTGAGATTGCCGGCGTGGGTCGATCTGTGCAAGACGATCAAGACCGGACGGAAGCGGAGGGTCGCGTGATCGATTGGAGCCGCACCGCGCTGACGATCGTCGTCATCCTCGGCGGCGTTCTCACGCTGGCCGGATTGCTGATCTGGGTTGAACGTCGACTGCTGGGAATCTGGCAGGAACGGCATGGACCCAACCGGGTAGGACCCGGCGGTCTCCTGCAATCATTGGCGGATATGATCAAAATGTTCACGAAAGAAGACTGGATTCCGCCCTTCGCGGATAAGGCGGTCTTCGTCCTCACACCGGCCATCGTCGTCATCACCGCGCTCATGTCGTTCGCTGTCGTGCCGATCGTTCCCGGCTTCGTTGTCGCAGATCTCAACATGGGGATCCTGTTTTTTTTGGCCATGGCGAGCCTCGCCGCCTACAGCGTGATCATCGGAGGGTGGGCATCCAACAGCAAGTTCGCGTTTCTCGGCAGCCTTCGAGCCATCGCGCAGCTATTGAGCTATGAAGTGTTCATGGGGCTGTCATTGATGGGAGCCGTGCTCCTGGCAGGATCGTTCAACCTCAGCGACATTGTGGAAGCGCAACGGCATCTGTGGTTCGTCGTCCCCCAATTTCTTGGTTTTCTCGGTTTCTTCATGGCCGGACTGGCTGAAGCGCATCGCACGCCGTTCGACATGCCGGAAGCGGAAGCGGAGCTGGTCGCCGGCTATCACGCGGAGTACAGCGGGATGAAATTCGGGATGTTTTTTGTCGGCGAATATCTCAGCGTCATCTTACTCTCGGCGATGACCGTGATCCTCTTCTTCGGCGGCTGGCACGGACCCTGGCTGCCGCCGGTGGTGTGGTTTGTCTTGAAGATGTCCGTCTTCATTGTCCTGATCATACTCATTCGAGCGACCTGGCCCAGGCTTCGCTTTGACCAACTCTTGTCGTTCGGCTGGAAAGTGGTGATGCCGTTGGCATTGATTAATCTCCTGGTTACAGGAGGCGTGGTTCTGTGGAAAGCAGGATGAAAGGGTATCACGGTGTACCAGTGAGCATGGACCGTATGGGGTGTGGGCGCGGCGTCAAACGCTCGGAACAGTCTTAGCATGATGAAAACGTGGGCATATCCGCGCGATCTGATCCTGGGGCTATGGATCGTCTTCAAACGAACATTTACAAAACCTGTCACGGTTCAGTATCCGGAAGAGCGGCCCTATTTGCCTCCACGCTGGCGAGGGCGAATCGTACTCACCCGAGATCCCGACGGAGAAGAACGTTGCGTCTCCTGTTATCTCTGCGCAGTGGCTTGTCCCGTTGATTGCATCGCCCTGCAGGCCACTGAAGACCCGACCGCTCATGAGCGCCGCTATCCGGAATTCTTTCGGATCAATTTCTCGCGTTGCATCTATTGTGGATATTGTGAAGATGCCTGTCCCACCTATGCAATCCAGCTCGTCCCGGATTTTGAACAGAGCGAATATGCGCGTCGAAACATGGTCTACGAAAAGGAAGATCTCCTAATCAGCGGTACCGGCAAGTATCACGGCTATAACTTTTATCGAGTCGCCGGTGTGAAAATTCGCGATAAAGACAAGGGTCAAGCTGAAAACGAACTCCCGCCGGTGGATGTGAGGAGTTTGATGCCATAAAGAAGTGCTGAGTGGTGAGCAAGAAGCCTTGTTTTACTCAGCACTCAGGACTCGGCACTGATGTGAGACTATGGAAATTCTTTTCTACATCGCCGCTGCCGTAACTCTCCTGGCGACTGTGCGTGTCATCACCCATGTGCATGCCGTCCACGCGCTGCTCTATCTGGTCGTGGCGCTCATCGCGCTGGCTCTGATCTTCTATTTGCTCGGCGCTCAGTTTGCCGCAGCGCTGGAGATCATTATTTACGGCGGCGCCATTATGGTGCTCTTCATTTTTGTGGTGATGCTCTTAGGGCCGCTCGCTGTCGAGCAGGAAAAGAGTTGGCTCACGCCGGGAACATGGGTGGGGCCAAGTGTGCTGGCCCTGGTGCTGCTTGGTGAGGTGGGATATCTCATTGTTGCCGGGGACCGTCTGCCGATCGAGGTTACGGAAGCCCGCCGGAAAGCCATATCCATCGTCCTCTATGGCCCCTATGTCATTGGGGTGGAATTAGCGTCGATGTTGTTGCTTCCCGGCCTGATCGGTGCCTATCACTTGGGCCGTCGTGTGTCGAAGGAGTCGCGTTGATGCTCACGACGCATGCGCTGGTGCTGGCCATCATGCTGTTCTGCATCGGATTGGTCGGTCTCTTGAGTCGACGGAACATTCTCTACATGTTGCTGTCGCTCGAAATCATGCTCAACGCGGCAAGTCTGGCGTTCATTGCCGGCGGAGCTCGCTGGGGACAGGTAGATGGAGAGATCATGTTTTTGTTCATCCTCACGCTGGCGGCGGCTGAGGTCTCCGTGGCGCTTGGTATCGTACTCCAGCTGTCCTACCGGTTCCAAACATTGGACGCGGATGCATTCAGCGAGATGAAAGGCTGACAACACTACACATTATGCTTCGCCTTCTTTGGCTTATCCCAGCCCTACCGCTCGCCGGCTTTCTGTGGTTAGCCCTGTTCGGAGGGCGTTTCTCTCGGCGACAGGTCGCGTGGGTCGGCTGCGGTTCGGTGGGCACGACGGCCCTCGTCACTGCGCTCGTCGGTGCAGATTTTCTCCGAGTCTTTCCCGATCGCACTTCCTACCATCAAACGCTGTGGAATTGGATCGACACTTCGGGGATGACCGTCGGGGTCTCCTGGTACCTGGACGCTCTCTCACTCCTTATGGTGGCGGTTATCACTGCTATTGGTTTTTTGATCCATCTGTACTCAGTCGAGTACATGGTCGATGACGATGGGTATGCGCGGTTCTTTGCCTACATGAATCTGTTCGTGGCAGCCATGCTGACGCTGGTGCTGGCAGACAATCTGCTTCTGCTCTACCTCGGCTGGGAAGGTGTGGGGCTGTGCAGCTACCTCTTGATCGGTTTTTGGTATCGCGAACCGGAGTACGGCGCCGCCGCGCAGAAGGCTTTCATTGTGACTCGTATCGGAGACACGGCTTTTGCCATCGGCTTATTCATCCTCTTTACTCAACTGAAGACCTTGTCGATACAACAGGTCCAGACGCTTGCCGCTGAGGCTTGGCCGGTGGGTTCGGACATTGCCGTGATCGTGACCATTCTATTTTTGGTCGGGGCGGTCGGAAAGTCGGCCCAGCTGCCGCTTCAAGTTTGGTTGCCGGACGCGATGGCCGGTCCCACTCCGGTCAGCGCCCTCATCCATGCGGCAACGATGGTGACGGCGGGTGTCTACCTCATCGCTCGCATGCATCGACTCTTTGAGCTCGCGCCATCGGTACTGGAGGTCGTCGCGGTGATCGGCCTTCTGACTTTGCTCCTCGCTGCCTGCAGCGCCTTGGTTCAACGCGACATCAAGAGGGTGCTCGCCTATTCGACGATGAGCCAGATCGGATATATGTTTCTTGCGCTTGGCGTCGGAGCCTGGTCTGCCGCTCTCTTTCACTTTCTGACCCATTCCTGCTTCAAGGCATTGCTCTTTTTAGCGGCTGGATCCGTCATCCACAGCCTCCACCATGAGCAGGACATTTTCCGGATGGGCGGCCTCCGGCGTCAACTGCCGCTGACGTTTTGGACATTCCTTATCGGCGCCGCCGCGATGTCCGGTGTCCCGTTCATCACCTCCGGGTTTTACAGCAAGGACTGGATCTTGTGGTCTGCCTGGTCGTCACCGTTGAGCCATCGTTGGATCTGGTTCGGCGCGTTACTCGGGACGCTGCTCACCGGACTCTACAGTTTCCGTTTGATCTTTCGGGTCTTTTTTGGAGAGGTCCGCACGCCACCGAGCGGAGCACCAGGTTTTGCGATGCGCGTTCCTCTGGTGGTGTTGGCTCTCTTCGCTGTCACAGTCGGCTTTCTTGAAGTGCCCCGCACGCTTGGCGACCTGTCTCTGTTTAGTCAGTACCTGTCGCATGTCCTGCCGCCGATCGAGACAATGCCAGAGATGGATGAGTCGGTTGAGGCCCTTGTACAGATCGCCGTCACATCCTCGGGACTGTTGGGAATCGGGCTGGCCGCAGTCCTGTTCCTTCCACGAGCCAGCGTAGTTGATCGACTTGCAGGAACATTATTGGGTCATACCCTGGTGACATTGTGGCAAGGAGGGTGGGGCTTTGATCGAATGTATGACGGACTGATCGTACAGCCCTGGCTCCATCTTACCAGGGAATCAGGTGAGCTCATCGACCGGGGTTACGAATCACTCGGTGTTGCAGCTGAATCCTTCCATGTGTGGTTGAGTCGAACTCAAACGGGTCACGTCCGCTGGTATGCGGCGACCGTTGCTGTCGGCGCTCTTGTGTTACTCGGTCTGTTTGCGATCTAAATCGTATGGTCCTGTGGCTGCTCATACTCATCCCCCTGCTTGCCGCGCCCCTCGCGTGGATGGGGGAGCAGTGGTCCCGCCACGCCGCTCGCTGGATCGCGATCGGTGCTTTGTTCATCGATCTTCTCCTGGCCCTTCTGCTATGGAGCCAAGACCAGTGGTTCCAGGACCCAGGCCAGGGGGCATGGCTCTTAGAAAGTCAAACCAGCTGGATTCCCCTGTGGGGCATCAGTCTGCATCTCGGTCTCGATGGTCTCAGTTTGGTGCTCATCCTCTTGACGACCTTCCTCGGTCTCATCGCCATCGTCGCATCCTGGACAGAAATCCAAGTTCGGGTCGGATTCTTCCACTGTAACGTACTGCTGGCCCTGGGCGGGGTCATCGGGGTGTTCCTGGCGATCGATCTGTTTCTGTTTTTTTTCTTCTGGGAAGTCATGCTGGTACCCATGTATCTCCTGATCGCCATGTGGGGACATGAGCAACGTCGGCACGCCTCGTTCAAGTTCTTCTTGTTTACTCAGGCTGGTAGCCTACTCCTCCTCGTGGCGATCATCGCTCTGGCACTACTTCATCAACATGCGTTTGGAAGACCCAGTTTCGACTATGCCGATCTGATGGGACTGGCGCAGAAAAACGAGATGGGCTGGTGGCTGATGCTGGCTTTCTTCATCGGCTTCGCGGTGAAGCTGCCGGCTCCGCCTTTTCATCCGTGGCTGCCCGACACATACACAGCAGCTCCAACCGGCGCGACTGTCATCCTCGCCGGGCTGTTAGCAAAAACTGGTGCCTATGGATTGATCCGTTTCACGATTCCGTTGTTTCCCGACGCGATCAGTGAGTTCGCTCCCATCGCAATGGGACTCGGCGTGATGGGCATCCTCTACGGGGCTGTCTTAGCCTGTGCCCAAACGGATATGAAACGACTGGTGGCCTATAGCAGCATCAGCCACATGGGTTTTTTCCTACTCGGCGCCTTTGCTGGGACGGAATTGGCGCTGCAAGGAGCGGTGATGCAACTGGTGGCGCATGGGCTGAGCATCGGCGCCCTCTTCATGTTGGCAGGCGCGCTGCAAGAGCGTCTCCATACGAGGGACATGCGACAGATGGGAGGATTGTGGGGAGTGATTCCACGTGTGGCGTCGATGACTCTGTTCTTTGCGTTGGCTTCTCTCGGTCTGCCGGGCTTGGCAAATTTCATCGGCGAATTTCTCGTTCTCTTTGGATCCTTTTCCGTTCAGCCGTTCTTGACCATCTTGGCATCGACCGGCATGGTCATGGCCGCAATTTATTCTCTTGCCATGATGCAACGCGCATTCTTTGGCCGGCAGCGTGAAACCCGCATTGAACCGGACTTATCGAATATCGCGTTTGGAACATTGCTCCTCATGGCAGTACTACAAGTCTGGCTTGGGCTCTATCCGAGGCCTGTGTTGAGCACCACGATGCCGGTCATGGCAACGCTCGTACAGCAAACGCCGCCATCCTCCAATCTGACTCACCCGCCATCGAAATTCTTGCCGTCGTCCAACAGTTTCACCTCTCACGTGAGTGCACCGTGACGCTACAAGATTTCATTGCCCTTTCCCCCATTCTCGATCTCGGTGCGCTCTCCATTGTGACGATGCTCGTACTCGCCGTCAGGCGACACCATGCGACCATCGCCCTCTTATCGTTCCTGTCGTGCCTGCTCACCCTTGCCACTTTGCCCTGGGCGGCGACGTCGACACCGCGATCCGTGACGGCGTTGCTGATCGTGGATAAGTATGCCTTGTTGTACATGGGACTCTTGCTAAGCGCGACGATGGTCGTCATCTCACTGTCGTACCGATATTTGAAGCTTCATTTTATTGAGCAGGAAGGAGTGGAAGAATACTACCTGCTCCTCTTACTCGCCACCTTCGGCGGACTGGTTCTTACCGCTTCTGCACACTTCGTGTCTTTTTTCCTCGGACTCGAAGTGCTCGGTGTGTCCCTGTGCAGTTTGATCGGGTATTTACGGACCAGACGCCATCCGTTGGAAGCAGCCGTGAAATACCTGCTGATCTCCATATCCGCTTCAACCTTTCTGCTGTTCGGCATGGCCCTTCTCTATTTCGAAAGCGGCTCCATGACGTTTCGCGGGGTGGGTAGGGTGGTGGAAATGGCGCAAACAGTTCCAGGCCTCTGGCTGGGAGGTTTTGTCCTGGTCCTTGTCGGCATCGCATTAAAGCTCGGCTTGGCACCGTTTCATATGTGGATTCCAGATGTCTACCAGGGAGCCCCAACTCCCATTACGGCGTACATTGCGACGGTGTCCAAGGGAGCGGTCATGGCGCTGCTGCTCCGCTTCGCGACCGATGTCGAGGCATTGAAAATCGACGCCCTTGCACATCTGTTCGCTCTTCTCGCTGTTTCTTCGATGGTCACGGGGAACGTGCTCGCGCTATTCCAACAGAATGTCAAGCGGCTCTTGGCCTATTCATCGATCGCACACTTCGGGTACCTGCTCGTGGCTCTGCTGGCCGGTGGCTCTGCAGCCGCTGAAGCCGTCACCTTCTACGTGGTCGTCTATTGTGTCATGACCTTAGGTGCCTTCGGTGTGGTGATCGTTTACTCAAGCGAACGAGGGGATGCAGAACGTTTCGAGGACTATCGCGGATTGTTTTGGGCTCGTCCCTGGCTGGCCGCCATGTTAACGCTGAGCCTGTTGTCGCTGGCCGGTATCCCGGTAACGGCGGGATTCATCGGGAAGTTTTATGCGATTGCGGCTGGTGTTGACGCCGGCCTTTGGTGGCTCGTGTTGGCGCTGATTGGGAACAGCGTCATCAGCCTGTATTATTATCTTCGATTGATCGTGACCTTGTTCGCCGACGAGCCGGCACCGGCAACCATCCCTCAAGGGCAGGCTGTGCAATCGCCACAGGCGGCAGGCTGGACGGCCGTCTTCTCTCTGGGGCTTGTCGCCTCGATCATTCTGTTGCTAGGAGTCTATCCAGGACCACTGATGGAGTTCATCCGAGATTCTGTCAGCAATCTGGTCATGGTGGTTGTGCAGAGACCATGAATAATATAACTGATGCGCGAGGACAGTGCCCGTTGTTGCTCCAAGGTCTCCTTGAAATTGCTTTGTTCAGAGGGCTGGCATAGAATCACGAGACACAATGAAGGAGACAGCGATGTCGGCTCCCAAGCGCCCGCTCATCACTACATCACCCGAAGTGCTCGGCGGGACTCCAGTATTCGCGGGAACACGTGTGCCGGTACAAACGCTGATTGAATACCTGGAAGGCGGCGAGACGATCGACGACTTCTTAGAAGGTTTTCCCACTGTCACGCGGGAGCAAGTGATCGCCTTTCTGGAAGAAGCAAAAGCGCGGATGCTCCCCGTCGCCTCGTGAGAATTCTACTGGACGAGTGCGTTGACCGCCGGTTTGCCAAGGAGATCACGAGGCATGAGGTTGTGACCGTCTCGCAAGCGGGATGGACGGGTATCAAGAACGGTGAACTGCTGACACTCGCTCAGGAACAGTTTGATGTGTTCGTGACCGTCGACCAGCATCTCTCCTTCCAGCAGAACCTTTCGCAGTTCACCATAGCCGTGGTCGTGCTCCAGGCTCCAACCAACCGTTTACAGGACCTTCGACTGTTGGCACCGAAACTACAAACCGTGTTGCCGATGCTCGTCAAAGGCCAAGTCCGCTGGGTGAGTCTCTCACCATGAAACGAAAGCGGAAGGCAAGACGTAAGTCAGTGGCAATGAACATCAAGCATAGTCCCGATTCATGGATTGACTTCTCGGATATACCCGAGCTTTCAGACCAACAACTGAGCCGCATGGGTCGAGTAGGTCGGCCTGGCACAGGCTGGCCAACCACTTGATCGCCTTTCGCCTGTCAACACACCTGTTTGGTTGCGTTGCGACTGATGGCGACTGGTACCTTCATGATGGTTAAGAGATAAAAGTCTTGTATCTATAGCGGAGGTCTTGCATCATGGCGCGCCGTCCCCGGGTGTTCGCTCCGCAGGTGCTCTATCATGTCATGGTCCGAGAGAACCAGCGGGACGTCACCTTTCTGTAGCGGCAGGGATGGGGGTGGACGTGGTGCAGCTCCAGAGTGCCGATCGGAGTTGGGTCATCTCGAAGCAGCGTACGCTGACCGCGTATCTGCTGATCCGGCGAGGGGGCTATCGTGCGCGCGATGTTGCAGCAGTGCTCGACCGAGATCCGGCGACGGTGAGTGCCTTGCTGACGCGCTTCGCCGCCCGCCTGCGAAAAGAGCCTATGACTCAACGGGATCTGAATCGGCTGTCCAGGATCATCACGAGATAAAAACCTGAGTCTACTGCGTTAAGGATCGGCAGCGATACGTTGCGGTGTGCCGCCGCACAACTTCCCGTTGCTCAGCACCTACCGGTGAGCCGCGGGCCGTTAGCTTCCAGCAACCGCTTGCTGCTAGACTGGACATGTCATGGCATCTTCAGTTTACGTAGAAACGTCTGTGATCAGCTACTACGCGGGAAGACCGAGCCGGGATATTGTTACTGCGGCTCGACAAGCCATCACTCAGGAGTGGTGGAATGAGACGAGAGGGCGCTATGAGATCTACATTTCCGTCCTGGTAGTGGAGGAAGCCAAAGCGGGTGATGTCGTTGCAGCGCAAAGGCGGTTGGACGCTATATCTGGACTGCCGATTCTGGAGATCAACGATGCCGCTGAATCCTTGGCCAGGCGTTTGATCGAAATGGGACTGATTTCCGAAACCAGCGCTGAAGATGCGTTGCATATCGCGTTAGCGACTGTCCATGCAATGGATTTCCTGTTGACATGGAATTTCCGACATATCAACAACGCCGAGGCGAAAGTGCGGATTGGAGCTGCAATTGAGGTGCTAGGCTACGAGTGCCCCATCATCTGCTCACCGGAAGAACTTGGAGGTATCGAGTCATGAAACCAGATCCAATTGTGGACGAAGTGCGCAAAACACGAGAAGCGCATGCGGCAAAATTTAATTATGACCTGTTGGCGATCTGTAGTGACCTAAAAAAGAAGGAAGAAGAATCCGGTCATCCTGTTGTGTCGAGACAACCAAGGTTACGGCTAAAACCCACCGGAACTTAACTCGGCGCTGGAAAGGGACATCGCAAAAAGCCCGGCGCCCACCGTTTGGAACGTTAGACAGACGTAATGCCCATGAATCTCGTGCTGGAGTTTCTCTGTGGACAAGACAAGAGGGGGCAGGCTTTGATACCGTGACTATCTGTTTCTCTTCCGCTAGGGTTCGTGCACCTGGCGCACCGGGCCCAGGTGTTCGCTCCGCAGGTGCTCTATCATGTCGTGGTCCGAGGAAACCGGCGGCACGTGACCTTTCGGCGGAAAGAAACAGGTGTCAGGAACTATTGTTTGAATTGAGGGGCGTGATGTGGGGATCGCACGCATGGGAAGAAGCGTCCTTGCCACCGATGGTCGCGGCGAAGCCTCAAATGGGGTCTGGTACGACCATTGACTGACTTGCCCGATTCGGACGTGATCTGCGCTTACCGTTTCCAGGTTTCAATCGTCAGTTGTGGAATGCGCTGAAAGTGCCCGAGGTTGTTTGTGACGAGGGTGCGTTCCGCATCGAGCGCGGTGGTTGCGATGAGTAGGTCGGCGTCAGGGAGCAGCGTCCCTTGGCGATACAGTTCTCCATAAAGTGTGGCGGCTCGCTCGATGATCCGGTCGGTGAGGGGTAGTATAAGGCTGCCTTGGCATAAGAGGTGAAACGCCGCTTCTTGGGCATGGGCATCTTTTGCCTTCAGTCCACGCAAGAGTTCATACCGCGTGATGATCGAAAAAGCGAGCTGTGCGTGCTCGAGCAAATAGCTTCGGGCTCTCTGGACGACCAACGGATGTTGCTTCAAGAGTTCGGACAGAATATCGGTGTCGAGGAGGGCGAGCGGTTGAGGCATCAGGCGGCAGGCTCACGGAAGAACGCTTGCCGGTTGAGCGCGATGGCTTCCGCTTGCGCGACTTCGTCAGGGGTGAGGCCCTGATAGACGCGCGCCGCCCGTTGCAGAATATCATCAACACTCGCTGTACTCTCCGTTTCCAACGTGAGCTGCACTTCCGCCTCGTCTTCAAGAATTAATGGCTCCAGTGGCTGCAAAACCCCATCATGATACCGTGCTTTGATGGTCTGGCGCATTGTACCTCCTCCAGATGTCGGCACGTTCTCGATGATCATCCTACCGAAAATCAGAAGAAAACGCATCTCTATCGTATGCTCTTTAGCCCAACTTTCTCAGCTCAGCTCAAGCGACAGAAACGGGGACAGGCAGCTTTTCCAGAGGGACGAAGTTCCCTGTGGGCTGCGAGGACTGGGCATGGAAGATGAGATTACTTGCTTGAGCGAGCGTAGGGGGGCCGGTTAGGCGGTGCCCAGGACGTTGTCATGCAGAAACTCCGGCGCAAAATCGGCTCCGTTGGACCACACCAGAGTATGGAGATCGAGATCGATGCGGAACTGCTTGAACACGTCGGCATTCCTTAATACTCAAAGATGGGACCGTCAGTTCGTCTCGGAGATCGATTTCCCCTTCGACGCCGTCGCTGAACTTGAGCCACAGCATAAAACCCTGGACCTACCGTGCATCGATCAGACGAAAGGGCATCGGGCTACTCCAACGGTTGGATTTTCTTCAACGGCTTTCGCTCTTGCACCAAGCGCCAATGCATCAGGCCGATTTCAACGCTCTGCCTTGCGCGACCGGAACAAAGCGAATTTCGACGCGCTGCTTTAAGGCGGCTGCGATCCGATTCAGCATGGCAAGGGAATGTCCCTCATAGTCCGCATTTTCCAGCCGACAGATGGCTGAGGCCGTCGTACCGACCAAGTCGGCCAATTGCCGTTGCGTGAATCCCGCCCGAAGCCGTAATGCGGTGAGCTTCCGTGCCACATTGTCGTGTGCCCGCGCTTCCTCCAACCCTCGTATACGGTCCGGCCTCCCTTCGTAGTATCGGCGATAAAGAATCTGCACGGCATCCGCCGTGGTTGCGTGTTTTCGTTTTGCCATGGTTATTCCTCCCGATAGGTATGCCTGTGCGGATCTTGCTCAAAGAGCCGTTTCCTCTCCAGTGCCGCTTGAATGTCCTTTGCCGGAACCTCACGCTCCTTGACGAGGCCGTGGGCCAGGACGGCGGCCATACGGCCATGAAAGAAATACAAGATCCGATAGTCCATCCCCTCCCGCCCAATACGCAGTTCATAGATGCCGTTTCGCAAAAGATCCGCTTCAGGACGCCGCAGCTCATGACCGAGTTCTCGCAGCCGTTCGATTTTCACGACACATTTGTCCTGGATCTTTGCAGGCAACGTGTCCAGCCATTCCAATACCGGCACATGACCGTCTCGTTCCTGATAGAAAACGACTCGCGTCCTCGGCAATGTCTCCTCTTTCTCGTGACTTGTATGTTCACATATTTGAGAATATCATTCAAGCACGACGTGAGAGGTTGTCCAATGAGCGACAGAAACGGGAACAGGCAGGTTTTCCAGAGGGACGAGGTCCCATGCTGCATCCATTGTGCGGCGGCTCGGGAGTACGAGGCTGAGCTTCACAGTTTGACCACCGTGGCTTCCTGCGTAGGCGGGTGAAGTTGAGGAGAGCCTGAGATGGATCAGTTCATCGGAATGATCGTCGCGGAGACTTCATTAGGTAGGAGGAGGGTCACCGCCGCGCGATGTTCTTCGTCCGGTTGAATCAACGCGAACAGCGGCACCGCCTGCGGCACGCCGCCGGGCGGCAGGGCCAGAATAGCCGGAAAATCAATCAGCGGCGAGAGCGTAGCCTGGCTGGCAATGCGAAGTCGAAACGCCATCAACACATCCCGCAACCGTTCAGCCTTCTCCTGATCCGACATCGACTCACCAGGCGCGATCCCGATTTCCCAGAGAGGCTTCGTTATAGTGACAGGGAAGGTTAGGCCGAGTTTTTGGGCATCCGTGGACACATCGATCAGGAATCCGGCTAGAATCGCTTGGTGGCGGTTCGTGATCAACTGGTTGGCTGGAATGTCGGTCCGTGCTTCGAGCGTTTTGCCCGGATCAATCGGGCTTTCGAGTTTCGGTTCCTCTGTTGTCGGTAACGGTGGAGCCACTTCGGTAGACGATTCATTGTTTGCAACGTTCTGATCTGGTGGGACAACGGGCTCATCCGGCAGAGCGGGAAGCGCCTGGATAAGGCCTTCATACACTCTTTTCGCGGATTCAGACCAGGCGGGATTAAGAGGCCGACGTGAAAAAGCCGCTTCTGCGGCTTTTTGTTCATCGTGAGTGAGCACTCGTGGGGTATTTGTTGTATCCATAGCCACGAGATAAGCTCGGACATCCACAAGTCAAGGGCTAGTCGGGCAGGCGACGGCCCTTCGTTTCTGGAGCGAACAAAAGCACAATAAGTCCGAGTAAATAGATCATCGCGACGGTGCTTGCTGCCCGCCCAAAGGAGCCAAGTGTCGTGACGAGCCAGCCGGTTAAAAATGGAGAGGCTGAGGCCATCACGCGACCCGCGTTGAAGCAAAAGCCTGCTCCAGTTGCGCGTAACTGTGTAGGATATAGCTCTGGGAGATAGATCGGAAATCCACTGAAAATTCCATTATTAAAAAACCCAAGGATCGGCAGCAGCATCAGAACTCCCGTGTAACTCGAAGGCATCAAATAGGTGACCGGCAACATGATGAGGCTGCCGAGGCACATGAAGGCGAAGACCGGTCGTCTGCCGAACCGGTCGGCGAGGGGGCCGAAGCCGAGATAGCCGAAGATCGCCCCGGCGTTCAACGCCATGATGGCGTAGCTCACATACTTGGTGAGGGTTGCCGGCTCTTGTCCCTTTAGGTCCGGCAATTCACGAATAAGGGTCGGGGCCCAATTCGTCGCTCCCCAGAGACCGAACACGGCGACGAACGCGAGCGCGGAACCCACCAACGTGGCTTGTCGTAAGTCACCTTGGAAGATGGCTGTCAGGGGGATGGCTTTCTGCTCATGTGCATGGGTCCAGCGGTCCGGCTCCTTGACCCACCAGCGGACAAGAAGGGCGACGAACGCCGGAAGAATACCGATGACGAACAATCCTCGCCAGCCATAGGCATCTCTCAACGTCAAATTCATCGTGGCGGCCAAAAAGAACCCCATGGCCCAAGCCGATTGGAGAATGCCTGCCGCTTTGGCACGCTTCTCTTCCGGCCATGTTTCAGCCACGATTGAAGCGCCTGCCGCCCACTCACCGCCGATGCCGAGGGCGGTCAGAAACCTGGCTATCGCGAGATGCCACCAGGTTTCTGCCAGTGCAGCGGCGCCGGTGAAGACGGCATAAATGATGATCGTAGCGATCAGGATTTTTGTGCGTCCGAATCGATCGGCCATAACCCCGAACGTGATGCCACCGATGGCCCAGCCGATAAGAAAAATCGAAAAGATGATCCCGCCGTACCAGCCGATTTCTTCCGTGGTCGGAGGATCGCCGCTTGCAGAATGCAACAGATCGTGGAGCGCTGGATGGAGGACGATCGCATAGATCGTCGCGTCCATCGCATCGAAGACCCAGCCCAGCCAGGCCACGAACAAGACTAACCACTGGTAGGGTGTGACACCGGATCGCCAGGATGTTTTCATCACACCATCGTCGCTCCACACCTCATGTCCCAAGGAGTTGCGTCAGGCTAGAGTTGTTCAATGCAGGAGTCAAGGTGAAGGCCGCTAAAGGCGCGTGCTATAGTCCTTCGCATGCCACGGATGAATTACTACGAAGTACTCGGCGTCCCACGTGAGGCGTCCGACGAGGACATCAAGAAGGCTTATCGAAAGCTGGCATTTGAGCATCATCCGGACAGGAATCCTCATAGGAAGGATGCGGACGAACGGATCAGAGCGATCAATGTTGCCTATGAGATCGTCGGAGATCCTGAAAAGCGCAAAACCTACGATCGATTGTCTTGGGGACCTGAGCCACGGGCTGAAACAGTCGATCCCAGCGTTATTCTCGATGCAATGGAGCGGAAGCTCTTCGACGAAGGCAGGAAAGAATTGTTCGCGATCTTGATGAAAGATGTGAAGCGAGTGAAGGCGGAGCTGGCTCTCGTCCGAGAACAGGTTGTGGCTGAGCAGGGCTACGATTCATTTCTGGAACACGTAGTCACCGCGCGCGCGGCGGCAATTGTGGGTGACTTTGTGACAAGTGATATGGACGGACGAAAACAACGTCTGGTTGAAGTGGCGGTGGAGATGATGGTGTCACAGGGAGTGACGAAGCGTGGGGATGAGAGCGGGATTCGAGCACTGCGAAATCGTCTCGACACGGCGTTTCGTAACGGCCGCGTGCATGGTATCGCCTCGGCGCTGGAGCTGTTCTACGAGAGGCGGTAGGCCTCTCACACCGCCACATCGTATTGCTTTGCATATGCATCGATGAGACCACGTAACATGCGTTGATAGGGTACATGTGCACGCTTGGCCTGTTTCTTGAAAAACGCAAGACTACTCTGCGTCAGTTCGAGCGTGACTTTCGTGGTTGGCTCACGCTTAACTAAGGCCGAAGGTGGCGGCAGAAAATCTGCGACACGTTCCCCCATAGTCAATCGCTCACTGGTGTATCTGATTTTCTTGCTCATAGCGTTTTCTCCCTTGCCTCCAGTATCCTGCTCTATAAATTCGCACGCGATTTCTCCTATAAGAAAATCGTACCGTTAGAACATTTCCCTTGACCAATCCGAGGCAGAAGAATCGCTTTTCGCCTTTTTCATGATCAAGATCTCGAATAATGATGCGCTTGGGGTCGTCAAAGGCGTTTTGAGCTTCTTCAAAAGAAACACCGTGCTTTCTTTGATTGAGGAGGTCTTTTCCCTCATCCCATTCAAAACTTGCCTTTGGCACTTCACAATACCATATAATTATATGGGACCATACAACACTGCGGCGCTCTTTGTAAATGAATGCAAGGCTTCTTCAGCTAGAAGTTGACCCGCATGGTAATCGATCCGGCGTGCGTGGTGGTCTGGTAGGTGCCATTCACCGCGGGATTCAGATTGCCGGTGACGGTTCGAGACTCGAACAGAAGCGCCTGGTACGCCAGATCAATTCCCAAGGCATTCCGACCGAAGAAGCCTGCCTCTGAGCCGCAGGTCAAAAGACCTAAAAATCTTCCATTCTCCTTGCAAAGGAGGCCGACACCGACAGACAGGGTATGGGACTGGGCGTCCGGCGCAGCAGGATTATAATTCACATCCGGGATCGCTTGTTGAGAATGGAGATAGCCGGTGCGCAAGGCGACGTTCCAAGCGGGATGGCTGGGGAATGACAGCCATCGGTATTCTGTGCCGACGCCGATGCTGACGGCGTTGCTCCACTGTTGGGGGTTTGCCAGGGTCACGCCGTTCGAGAGATGAACATCGAAATCTCGAATCGACGCCCATCGTGCATAATCGACATCGACCTCAATCTTCCATTCACGCGCAGCGTTTCGGATAGGCCAGAAGGCCGCGCCCCAGGTATAGATTTCAGGAAGACGAATGGACGAGGAAGCGTTCGCCACGAGGGCGCCATTCACCAGGAATACCCCTTCGATAGGGAGCACCGCTTGGCTGCGCCAAATAAAGGCCAGATTGAGGCGAGGCTTACCTGCATCGGTTTGAAGCAGCGTATACAAGATGCTGGCATTGAGCCCGGCCGTGGCACCCTTCCCATTCAATTCAACGGTGCTGCCCCCTTGGACAGACTGCTGTTCCAAATGTCCCTCGCCAAGAAAAGGGACAAATATAAAGATATCGGCGCCGAGGCCGACAGAAAGTCTGTCTGTCACTTTGTAGGCAAACGTCGGTTTGATATCGATCAGAGGAAACTGCGCGAACGTGACGGCGCTGGAAAATGGGCCATTCTGCGGATACTTCGCCGCGAAACCAAACAGGTTCTGCAACCCGAGACCGACCGACAAATTTCCCAACGCATGAATCCCAAGATCCTTGAGATTGGCCGTGATGAACAGCTGCCCCGGCGGCGGAAGACCAATCGGGAACGGCTGCTCATTTCTGGTGGTCACACCGGTAGGACTCGTGAAGTGTGTATTGACGCTGACGAATTGCACGCCGGCCGTCTGCTGAACGCCATGCAGCTGTGTCATCCCGGCGGGATTATAAAAAACGGCCGTAGGGTCGTCCGCTTGAGCGGCAAAAGCATTTCCCTGTGCGATAGCGGCTGCGCCTTGGAAGGGATTGCGGATACCGTCGGCACGGGAAGAAGAGGACCACCCAAGCAGAATAAAAAGAACGATGCTCGGCAGAAGCAGGAACCGTATTTCACAATACTTTCCCGGCATCTCGGCCTGCTCGCACAGAAGTCTCAATGCTAGCGCTCAGGCACTTGGTGTGACTCGGTATCATAACTACGTATAGGGAATCAATATTTCACAAATTGCATATTGAGTTGCCGAGACAGTCGTGCCATGATGGGTGAGCTTTGTGGCCGATCAGTGCGAGGATGCCGAATGGCACGAGTGCTTCGGTCCCGCAATCCTTCCACATCTCTGGCCAAACTACATCCGCCGCGTCTTCCTGCCATCGTTGAACGGCCACGATTGTATCGGCTGCTCGATCGAGCCCGCAAACGGCCTGTCATCTGGATCAACGCCCCGCCGGGATTCGGCAAAACTACGCTCGTCGCGAGCTATCTACGAGTTCGTAAGATCCTCCCTTTGTGGTACCAAGTGGATGAAGGCGACAGCGACCTCGCCACCTTCTTTCACTATCTCGGCCTTGCGGTTCAGCAAGCGGCGCCACGGTGTCGAACGCCTCTTCCTCACTTGACGCCGGAATACTTACAAGGACTGCCCACGTTCACCCGCCGGTTTTTCGAACAACTGTATACGCGACTCAAGCCGCCCACGCTCTTGATTCTCGACAATTATCAGGAAGCACCTCTGGATTCGCTCTTCCATCAGACCGTGGCGCTGAGCGTCGAGGCACTACCGGAACGGATGAACGTGATCGTCATGAGCCGCGCCTTGCCGCCCCCGGCATTCGCGCGCCTGCAAGCAGCCCAGCATATCCAGTTTCTTGATGAAGAGGCCCTTCGGCTTGTCGAGTCCGAGACCCGAGCCATCGTGTGCTTACATATGAAATCACTGAAGGTACCCATACCTAAGTTCGCAGCACTGCATGACAAACTGCAAGGATGGGTCGCAGGCCTGGTGCTCCAGCTGGAGCAGGCCAAAATGGACAAGCAGCGGGACGCGATTCTTTCTGGAGAAACACCGCAGGTCATATTCGATTACTTGGCGCGTGAGGTCATGCAACGTCTCAGTCCAGAGACGCAGGAATTTTTGATGTGCACGGCCTTTCTACCCGACATGACGACGGCCATGGCTGCGAAACTGACGGGAAATGCGTCGGCCGCTGACATATTGGTGGGTTTGTATCAGTCGCGACACTTCACGGAGCGGCGCGCAGGGACGGAATATATTTACCAATATCATCCGTTGTTTCGAGGATTCTTGCGCGATCGCGCACACGCGATCCTCCATCACGACGAGGTGACGGAGATCCAGAACACTGCGGCGGCACTGTTGGAAAACTCGGATCGCGTCGAAGACGCCGTGGCCTTGTATGCCGAAGCCGGCCAGGTCGGAGAGATCATCCGGATTATCCTCACACGCGCGGCGGAATTACTCCAACAGGGACGCTATCAAACGTTAGAACGATGGCTCGCCCACATCCCGGATGTTTGCTATGAGCAAGAACCGTGGCTCTTGTATTGGCTGGGATCCTGCCGATTGGCGACTTCTCCGCTCAAAAGCGAGGACATTTACGCTCGCGCGTTCGAGTTGTTCAAGGAACAGGGGAATATGGCGGGTGTGCTGCTGACGTTAGTCGGCAGCATCTCGTCGATACAATTCTCTTGGATCGATATCAGCCGGTTTGATCGGTGGATCGAGATCATGCTTGAGACAGTCCCTCCTGATACCTCCTTCCCTTCAAAGGAGATCGAGATTCAAGTCGTATTTTCCTTGCTGACGGCATTGATGTGGAGGCGGCCACAACGCTCATCCATCACGCCGTGGATTGATCGCGCCAAGCATATTCTTGAGGAAGTGCCGGACGTTGAGAAATATTCTTTTTTCGTAGCCGTTTTAGGCAACTTCTTCACGTGGCTTGGTGACATAGAGTCTGCCGACAAATATTCGAGGACCTTGAAATCTGCCGCTGAATCAGAAGCCAGCCCGCCATTGATGCGCCTGGTCTCTTATGCAAACAGAGTGGTCGTAGAAATGAACCTCGGAGATCAGGAGAAGTCTATGCGTCTCGTCGAACAGGGGCTTGCAATCTCCAGGAAAGCTGGGGTGCATGTGTTTGATGTGGCTCTTTTCGCAGCAGGGGCCTACGCGTCGCTGTATCGAAATGATGTGGCTTCCGCTGAGCAGTACCTCAAACAAAGTGCTCCCCTAGTGACACACCCTGCGCATGTGATGCGTGCCAATTACCTTTATTTGTACGCATGGGTTATGAGAGTTAAGGGAGATCTGACAACGGCTTGGGAGTTCATCCAGGAAGCATTAGCGGTAAAAGGATTGAAAGGAAGTTTGCATCCAGAAGCGATAATAAATTGCGCGGCTGCGGAAGTGCTTCACGGACTCGGTGACGATCAACAGGCAAGGCGATACCTCAACCACGTCAAGCTCGCTGGAAACGAAATGGGAAGTTTTAACCTGCAGTTCAGGGCCTACCTGCTGGAATCGCAGTTCGCGTTTGACCAAGGACGAGAAGAAGCTGGTTTGGTTGCATTGCGACGAGCCCTTGCCATAGGCCGGGAAAGGGGATTCAGCTTTCTCCATTGGTTCTTGCCAAAAACGATGGCCAGTCTCTGCGCCAAGGCGTTGGAAGCCGATATTGAGGTCGAGTACGTGCAGGACCTCATTCGTAAGACCCGCCTTATTCCAGATGACCATGCGTCGGACAGCGAAGCCTGGCCTTGGCCCGTCAAAATTTACACGCTCGGTCGCTTTGAGATTCATCTGGATGGCAAACCGCTGCCGCCGCGCCGGAAAGCGCCCTATCGTGTGCTGACGTTGCTGAAGGCGATGATTGCATTGGGTGGTCGTGAGATTCCAACGTCACGGCTGATCGATGCGCTATGGCCGGACGCGGAAGGTGATGTAGGTGAGGAGACCTTCCATAAGACGCTCCAGCGCCTTCGGCGGTTGCTGAACCAGGACGCCGTCATCCAAGTCAGGGGCAACAAAGTGTCCCTGAACCGACAAGTCTGTTGGGTGGATACCCTGGCGTTTGAAGGCTTGCTCAGTCATCGTGACGGATCGAACAAGAGGGCGCAGGACGAAACGGCTACCTGTGTGAATGCCTACGAACAAGCCGTCGCGCTCTATCGCGGGCATTTTCTGAATGGCGATGAGGCGACCTGGGCGCAGGCGCAACAGAATCGCCTGCGTCAGAAATTCCTGGATGCGACCGAACGGCTGCGCGTGCATTGGACAGAGTTGGGTGATTCTACAAGAACTGCAAACATGACAAGGACCTATGACGTTGAACCTGCGGAGGTGGAGTAGAGATGTAGCCCGACCTCTGTGATTCGACGGTGCTCGTTGAGTCAAAGCAGCCATGAACCGTCACGCTCACCTCGCGAAGCTCACGCCACCGCGCCTTCCTGCCATCGTCGAACGTCCCCGATTGTATCGATTACTCGATCGGGCTCGGCGGCGACAGACTGTCTGGATTAACGCTCCACCGGGATTCGGCAAAACGACCCTCGTCGCCGGCTACCTGCGAACTCACAAGCTGCGGTCGCTGTGGTATCAGCTGGATGAAGGCGACGACGACCTGGCCACCTTCTTCCATTATCTCGGGCTCGCGGTTCAGAAGGGGACGCCGCGCCTCAAGAAACCATTGGCCCATTTGACCCCCGAATACTTGAAAGGATTGTCCACCTTCACGCGCCGCTTCTTCGAGGAACTCTACCGGCGGCTCAGGTCGCCTGTCGTGCTGGTGTTCGATAACTATCAAGAAGTGCCGGTAGATGCTGCCTTGCACGAGATGCTCGCCCTTGGCATCTCGTCGGTGCCGCCGGGAGTGAATATCTTGGTGATCAGCCGAACTCTCCCTCCGGCGGCGTGGGCACAAGCCCAAGCTAGACAGCAAATGAACTTCATTGGAGAAGAGTCTCTGCGGCTGACGGAGCAGGAATCACGCTCCATCGTGCGCTTACATAAGAAATCCCAGAGGCGAAAATCCCACGAATCGATAGGGAAGGTGCATGACAAGTTCCAAGGTTGGGTAGCCGGTTTGGTACTGCAACTCGAACAAGCCAAAACCCAGGAAATCCCACACGTCGCAACGCCGCAAGTCGTGTTCGACTACTTGGCACGGGAGGTCCTACAGAAGCTTAGTTTGAACAAGCAGAGTTTTTTGTTGCACACAGCCTTCTTGCCGGACATGACGGCTGCGACGGCTGCCAGGCTCACGGGAGAGGCGACGGCAGGTGACATACTAGAGGGTCTCTATCAATCTCGCTATTTCACCGAACGACGCATGGGTGCCGGATCGGTGTATCAGTACCATCCATTATTCAAGGAGTTTTTGCGATCCCATGCGAAAGCCACCCTGCCGGCCTTGGATGTCCAGGCGACCCAGCAGACTGCTGCCACACTCTTGGAGGAAGCGGGCAGGATCGAGGATGCGGTCCTCTTGTATCAAGAAGCCGGCGAAACAGATCAGATTGTCCGCATGATTCTGTCAAAAGGACCTGAGCTTCTGGCGCAGGGACGAGCCCACACGCTGGAGGAATGGATTCGTCAGGTACCGACAGAGCTACGCGACCAGGAGCCATGGCTCCTCTTTTGGTTGGGCTCGTGCCGGCTGCCCTTTAATCCGTTGGAAAGTGAAGGCATCTTTGCGGCAGCATTCGAGCACTTCAAAGCTCTGAACGACACGACAGGCATGTGCATGGCCTGGTCCGGGGCTGTATCAGCCATTCAATATTCCTGGCTCGATATCGATAGACTCGATCGATGGATCGATCTTTTGCCCGAGTTCATGCCACCGGATGTATCGTTTCCTTCCGTCGAGATTGAGACTCAAATGACGTTTTGTATCTTCACCGCGCTGATGTGGAGGCGCCCTCAACGCGCGCTCATGAATCCCTGGATCGATCGGGCGAAAACGCTCATCGCGAAATCACCGGACCTGTCAAAGGGCATGGCCTTGAGTGCGGTCATGACTCATCTCTTCGTCTGGATCGGAGATTTTGCATCGGCAGAGAAATATAACGACATGCTGGGAGTTGCCGCTGCATCCCAAGCGGCTCCTCCTCTGACCAGAATGCTCTTTTATGAGAATCACGCGGTGTTGGCTTGGAATCGAGGGGATGCCGAGGTTGCCTGCCGGGTGGCAGATGAAGCGCTTGCCGTTTCACAGACGACCGGTGTGCATCTCTTCGACGCCGCCCTCTTGGCATCGGCCATCTATGGTTCATTGCTCCAGAATGATCTCATTCGAGCGGAGCACTATCTGGCCCAAACCGCTCCACTGGTGGCGAATCCCAGTCATGTGATGCACGGGAATTGGTTGATGTGCCACGCGTGGCTCGCAAGACTGAAAGGCGATACGACTAGAGCCTGGGATCTAGTTCAACAATGCTCCGAGTTGCGGTGGGTGAAGGGAACCTCTGCAGCGGAAGCGCACCACATTTACGCGGCAGCGATCCTGCTTCACCCACGCGGTGATCCACGCGCGCATCAGTATCTCGATCAGGTCAAACTGATTGGCGAGCAGATGGGAAGTGGCCTGCTACAGTTCATGAGTTCTTTACTCGAAGCTCATTTTGCCCTGGACGAGGGACGGGAGGAGGCTGGCTTGGCGGTCTTACGGGAGGCTTTAGCCATAGGCAGAGAAAAGCGCTTCAGTTACTTTCCCTGGTGGATTCCGCAGATGATGGCCCGCCTCTGTGTCAGGGCCTTGGAAGCTGATATTGAAGTCGACTACGTGCGAGATCTGATTCGTAAAACCCGGCTGGTCCCGGACGCCGACACGTCGGCAAACGAAACCTGGCCCTGGCCAGTCAAGATTTACACCCTGGGTCGCTTTGAGATTCATGTGGATGGCAAGCCGCTGCCGCCGCGACGGAAAGCGCCCTATCGTGTGCTGACGTTGCTGAAGGCGATGATTGCGTTGGGTGGTCGTGAGATTCCAACGTCACGGCTGATCGATGCGCTATGGCCGGACGCGGAAGGTGATGTAGGTGAGGAGACCTTCCATAAGACGCTCCAGCGTTTGCGGCATCTGGTCTGTCATGAGGGCCTCATTCAGATGAAAGAGAGTAAGGTGTCATTGAACCGACAGCACTGTTGGGTCGATGCCATGGCATTTCAGACCCTGCTCAACAGCACGGACAATTCCAAGCCTCGACAAGCTGAGCCGGATGTCAGGGTCCAGCGCTATGAGCAGGCGATTGCCTTGTACCGGGGGCCATTCCTTGAAGCAGATGGTGCTTGTGGATGGGCCGATCGCTATAGGGAGGGTCTCAGACAGGAGTTTGTCCAAGCAGTGCAACAACTGAGCGAGTGGAAGAAGGCGGATGGCACGAATGAAGCCGCGTTGACCTGTTTGGAAAACGGAGTGGAAGCCGATCCGTTGGCTGAGCCGCTTTACCCACGTTTGATCAGATTTCTTTTTGACTTAGATCGCCAGAGCGAGGCTAAAAAGGTCTTGGTTCGCTATCATAAGGCAGTGATTATGGCTGGGAGAGAACCTTCTGTAGAAATGCAACGCCTTGCCAAGAACCTTTCAGCATCTTAATCTGCTCATCCTCTTCAGCTTGCGACCATCCTGTTTGCTGTTGGAAAAAGTGCACCTGACTCTGCCCTGGCAGTACTCGCTGTCAAAAAATTGGCGTTCATATCTCATGCCGCGTTCCCTAAAACAAAAAAAGAAGGGCTGGAACGGCAATGTGTCCCCCTATGTGTCCGAGTTCGCATGGTATGAAGGTGCATCCGTCAGTCAGATGGTCGGCGGAAAAGACACTTAGAGACGAAGCAATGATCCATCGTATGCAACCAAGGCAAGCTCGGATTGATGCCGGACAGGATCGCGAGGTGCGGCCGGTCAGGCGATCCATCCGCCCGCACACAAGGAGGTCTCTATGACACCCTCTAGGAAATTGCTGTGGGAAGCCCTAGTGGTATGGGTAGTAGGAGGCGCGACGGTGCTGTGGCCCGCTCGGGCGTTGCCTGAAGCCACATCGATAAACCTCCCGATCGAGGCGGTGGTCGATTACATCCACGCCGTCATCGAGGCTGACCGCGCGGTGTATACCAAGCATGCCGTCGAACGCATGCAAACGAAAGGGGTCGTTGCGACGTCAGAAAAATGGGAAGAAAGGAACACCTTGCCCCTCCCGGCTCAATTCCTGCTGGAATCCGGACGCTACGCCGACAAGCAGGGCCTTGGGATGCAGTACCGGCTGATCAGTTTCTGGCCGATCAACAAACGCAATGTGGCGACGAACGCGCTTGAAAGGATCGGGCTCGGCGCCGTCGCGAATCATCCCGATCGTCCCTACAAGGGCGTTACGAAGGTGGGCGACACCCGGTATTTTGAAGCGGTGTATGCCGATCTGGCCGTCGCTCAGTCTTGTGCCGGTTGCCACAATGCCCATCCCGACAGTCCGAAGCGGGACTTCAAGCTCAATGACGTCATGGGTGCGATCGTGGTCAGCATTCAGTTGGAGCAGTAGCCGTCCGGCGGCTTCGAGGAGCCTTGGTGCTGAACTTGTTGACGGGTGCGTTCGTGGTTACGTGAATACGGAGCAGTATTGATGAGGGCATGACCCAAGATAGTGAACGAACGTTGCCCATTGGTCGGCTGGCCGAAGGATAAACCTGTCGAATGGTTCAACGGCTTGGGTAAGAGGTCTTTAGAGAAGCTGTCGTGCAGATGCTGCCCGGTAACCGTGGATGGGAGTCACTATGATCCGTAAATTACCACAGCCAAGAATCGACGTTTGGGATTTGCTGAAATCCGTTCGGGTGAATGACCAACCGCACCTCAAGACTTTGCTTGAGCCTCTCGGCGACACGGCAGCCCAGGCTCGCTACTTCCTACTCGAAGGCGTTGACCTGCAGACGCGCTTTCTCGGTGTCCAGGTTCTTGCGAACAGCCTGCGTGGCCAAGGAGACATGATCACAAGCGCGGAGGTCGCCGGTGCACTCTTCCGCGCGCTGGAACACGACCTCACATTCGTTCATGGGCAGCAGGCAGAACGCCACATGGTGAACAACGTGTTGGATCTCCTGAAGTTCGCGCTGTCACATTCTGGCCGTTATCGGGAATTGATCCTCGAGTACCCGCGTTGGCTGGCCGTGGCGGAGCGCACTCAGATTGATCCGTCTTTCGCCTCCGGTTTGCGCCTAGCACTAGTGGAAGCGCTATTCCACGCCGGAGAGTACGAACGTGCGATCGGGATGCTGGAAGAGGCACGTTCTCGTGGGATTGAGTCCAGTCAGATTATCGAGGCGGAGAGACTTGGACGCAAGTTGCAGGATTTCTACGGCCGCGTAGACGAGGTCAAGCCCAAGTCGCTGACGGTAGACGACATGCAGCGACAAATCTTCGATGCTTTAGGAGCACTTCTCGGTGTGCAAGGTGCCGAGTCGGCTCGGATGATGCAGGCAGCTGAAGCTCTCGTTCGAGATCAAACAGGGACGCTCGCGGGCAGTGGACATTTGGCGACGCTGATAGGCGCGGCAGTGACGGCGCAGGGCCTGAGTGTTATCGAAAGGCTTGAGCAGCTCACCTCCGACCTGTGGAGCCAACGCAGCCCCCTGCCAAGCCTCATCCAGTGCATGGACCTTGCCGGAGAAGTGCTGACTTCTGGGCACGGGCACGACAAAGTAATCCTTCGACGGCTGCTGGCGACTCTCACCGAGATAATCGCCTACTCTGAGGCGCTCGATCAATGGGATGACTACGCCACCGCCAAGTGGATGCAGTGCATTGTCTTAAAACGCCTAGAAGACTTTGAGGCCTCTGCTGTAGCGCACCGTGACCTACGACTAAACATCGAGGACCGCCGCACTCATATCGAGAATCCTCTGATGAGGGGGCGCCTGGCCGGTTACTTTAACTATCTCTACCGAAGCAACGCAGAGGTGTTATTCGCACTCAATACCGGACAAGAGGAAGAAATCTTCCACGTCATCGAGAGTGCCAAGTGGAAGATCCTCACTGAGAGTACTCGCGCACATCCCTTCGTCGCGACCCGCCAAGACACCTGCACAGATCTGGCGATTCTGGAGGGCAGGACGCTCAACGATCTACGACAAACACTGCCGGCCATAGGAGCGGAAGCCCTGTACATTAACTATCTTGCAGACGACGATTGCACTTACGCGGTCACGGTTGGAGGCGACGGGAAGGTTTCGATCAAACGGATCGAGCTTGGCGCAGCGCACCTTACGGAGGCGGCGCTGGAATTGCAGCGTATCAATGACGGAAATGTCCGTTCATTCCGACCTAAGATCGATCCGAAGCGGCTTGAGGAGAGCCCATATGAACCAGTGATTCAGGCGCTGTCGCCTTTGGTTGACTGGCTGGAACTGGACGGGATTGGGTTACTCTGCGTCAATCTTCCGCACGAGGTCAGCACAATCCCCGCCCACATGCTGCACTGGCATGGGAAGCCGCTGATCGATCGCGTCGGAGTGGTGCATGCGCCCGGCGCGGAATTGCTGAGCGCCGGCGCTCGTGATGCCGCCTTGTACGGACCGCTTGAAGACGCGAGCATCTTCAGCATTCCGCGTGACGGTCCTCGCAGTGAGGAAGAGGCGACAGCCTTTGCTCGCATCGCTGCGGCGATTGAACACCGTATTCCTGATCGGATGATAATCGAGGCGCAGCGTATCGATCGACAACTGCTTACCGAGTCAACCCTAACGCATCGGCTCGTACATTTTTCCTCACACGGTCATTTTGAACCCACTGCGCCGCTGAAGCGATCCGGTATTTTTATCGCGGATCGCGGAACGCTTCCGTCCGCCAAAGAGCAGCAGCGTTTCCTCTTTACCGCAGACGATGCAGCGGAGTTAGAAATCGCGGGCTCTCATGTCACGCTCTCCGCCTGCGTGTGCGGTCGCAGCGCACAGATCGCGCCGGGCGAGGCGCTCGGCATGATCTGGGGACTCTTGCGGGGTCGCGCTCGATCGGTGCTCGGCGCATGCTGGAACGCGAACAGAGAAGCGACCACGGATTTGATGGTGCGTTTCTACGAGCTTTGGTTGGACGGAATACCCAAGTGGAAAGCATTGCGACAGGCGATATGCGAGCTAAAGGCGGACAGCCGGCGTTCGCACCCGTATTTCTGGGCTCCCTTCGTGCTCTTTGGTCACTGGAACTAGAAAGGAGAATAATAAGATGAAGACAATCCACGAACGTATTGACTCCGTTGATGACAAAGACGCCCTCTAT
Source organism: Nitrospira sp. (assembly GCA_029194665.1). NCBI lineage: Bacteria > Pseudomonadati > Nitrospirota > Nitrospiria > Nitrospirales > Nitrospiraceae > Nitrospira > Nitrospira sp. Next base: position 597,507 of record JARFXO010000003.1, read on the forward strand.
GTCGTGAATCAGCTCACTTCGAGCATCCTGAGGAAGATGCCAGGCGTCGAGACGGCTGACGACCTACCCCAGGTACTCGACTCGGTGGCACGGGAGACAGGTACATCGCTGCAGGATCTGCCGACAAATTGGGTCGAGGCGACGGTGGACAGTCAGCAGGCGGGTGAGGTAGCGCGCGAACTGTTACATGCCCTCGCCACGCCGGGAAATGGGGCCGAGTTTGTCGCTGCAGCACTCGACGAGTTCCCGTCGGAAGATCAGGATCTGGGGCTACTCTCCATACCGATCGCCGCCGGCTTCTTTTACATCGCCGTGGTCTCCGACCTCGACCTCGATCTGGGCTGGTTCAAGATAAAGAAAAAGGGCCTTCCCGCCGCACGCCAGGTGGAATTGGGTAAGTCATTGTTGCCGAAGATCTTCGGTGACTGGTTGAAGAACCATGGCGAGGTTGGTTCCATCCAGAAGTCCTCGAATCATAAACAGGTTGTACTTAATCGCTCCCAAAATTGAAGGAAGACATGTCCGCAATATCCTTTCGGACAAGCCACGATCGTTGGTCTGGGGACAAGGCGAGCCGTCTAACAATTGCAGCGGTACAGTCCTTACAGGCCCGCCACTGAACTGCGGGACTGTTCGGCCGATTTGTCGTGGAAAGGATGTGAGTAATGCAAGCATTGCTGCATTGTTACGAAACTAGAAGCTGAAATTTGCCATACAAATCGCCATTCTGAAAGGAGGCTACTATGCTTAAGCAAAAATTCCATATCAATCAGCCGGACGTGACTTATACGCCACGTCCGGGCGTCCCTGTTGCCCGCCAGCCGGTCGCAATTTCTTCTGACATACCAGTAACAGATCTGGATTGGGATGCGACTCGCATTGATGTGTTGCGTCCCACAGGAACTATCACTCTTGCTCCTGGGATTTCGACAACCGTAAGTCCTCAGGTAGCAGTCGGAAAGGTGGGAAAGCCTATCTTTCGCACCGCCCTTCATGCCGGCGCAAGAACGATGATTATAAGCGACACGAGAGGTTTGCAGGACTATCGAGAATTCCCATCACGGTTTGCAGCCCGATACGCAAGCGTTCGCCCTGTTCCGGGCCTTGAGGTAATCGGCTGCGGCTATAACATCTTTGGTCTATACGCGGAGGCATCGTCGTTGAAGCGCCGTCTATTCGACGTGGACAAGATGCCGGGCTTAGAGCAGACCCGCATTGGAAATACCTCATACAACCACTGGCCGATTGTTACAGTGCACGGACTCTCGTCATCGAAGAGGCAGACCATCGTTGGAGAGACGGCAACCAAATACGCCGAAAGCCTCTCCATTTCCACAGGGTTGGAGGCTGGTTTCCTTGGCTTCCACGCTCAGACAGAAATGGATTTCAACACGTCGACAACCAGAAATATGTACCATGCGTTCACTAACGTGATGGATACCACGCAGGTGTTTGCTTTGCACTTGGAAGATCGCAACGATCTGCGTACCTATCTGACAGACGAAGCACTGAATGCAATTGACAACCCCGATGGGCAATGGCTGCCGGATCGTCTGTTTGATGAGTTTGGGCTTTACTTCTTGACCGGGGCTGTCATGGGTGGACGGTTGAACCACTGGAGCTATGTGGACACTTTTTATCTAGCGTCAAATACTGACCTTCGAGCCATGGCTGAAGCGGACTTTCGCGATATCGTCGGGGGACAGACCGGCGTGCAATCCAGTTCGAGTTTTGCAACATACCAAAAGCATTCGGTATCCGAAACAGCAACCTTGGGCGGTGACCCGACTATAGGAGGCCGCTCTATCGTCGATCAATCTTCCTACCAGCGCTGGAAGGACTCCATAGCGAACAACCCAGGTTTTCTCGATTTCACCATACCGTCCACCAAGAAGCCTCTCACACCAATCTGGACTTTGGCAACCGGTACAAGACGCGCTGAACTCGAAGCAAGGGCATCGGAATACGAAAACTATATCACCCGTCAGTTTATGGGTGAGCATGCCATTGATCCTAGCCGAAAGACCGTTACATACGTGGTCAAGACCTACACGGGGTCCGCAGATGGTGCTGGCACAGACGCTGGAATCTGGGTCGTCCTGTATGGGGTCGATCGCCTGGGAAATGCCCACGAAACACGTCAACTTAAGCATGACGACTCGCGCGATAACCACAACAAGAATGCAGTCGATTCCATCGAGTTCGGTGGATTGCTTGATGTGGGAGAGCTAACCAAGATCAAGGTCATCCATGATGGCCGCGGCGAGAGCCGAGGGTCTTCTTGGCAGCTTAAGAAGATCGAAGTCCTCTGCCCGGAGAATGGAAAGCTATACAAGGCCAATTATAACGGATGGCTTAATAAGAACTCTGGGGTTTTCGACCTGTACTTATAGTCGTTGGCTAGGACAAGGATCAGTTAGTTCTGATGGAAATCGGCCTGATTTTTTTATCACGAGGAGGGCCAGCCCATGTATGGAAATGAAGGAGTCTTATC